>CAYXZW010000051.1:0-21865 GCA_964469905.1 uncultured Smithella sp. | reverse complement strand
GGTTCGACCGGTGATGGATATAAAATCAGCTCTGAATTGGGGCATAATATAGTCAATCTCAAACCGGCGCTTGTTCCGTTGATAGTTGAGGAAATTGATCTGGCCAAATCCATGCAAGGGGTAAGCTTGCGGAATGTCCGGGCTACAGCGTTTCGGGGCATGACCACCGAAGTTGACGCAACTTTAACGCCGCTGATCAATTACGGACGGGGCGAAAAAAAAACAGCGCCGCCGCCGGTAATCGAAAGCCGTTTCGGCGAAATGCTCTTCACCCATTTTGGCCTGGGTGGCCCGATTATTCTGCTGATGAGCCTGGCTGTCGTGGATGCTCTGGAAAAAGGTCCGGTATCCATTTTGATTGATTTGAAGCCGGCTCTTTCACACGAGCAGCTCCGGGGGCGTCTGCAAAAAGATTTTAACAATTTCGGTAAAAGAAAAATCAGCGGCATTCTCAAAGAATATTTGCCCGGTAAAATGATCGAACCTTTTGTGGCACTGACCGGCATTGACCCGGAAAAGCAGGCTCACCAGATTAATGCCCCGGAAAAAGAAAAAATTATCGAACAGCTGAAATCTTTACGGTTTAATATAAAAGCATCATTGCCTCTGGCCCGCGCCATAGTCACCGCCGGCGGCGTATC
This sequence comes from uncultured Smithella sp., assembly GCA_964469905.1. GTDB lineage: Bacteria > Desulfobacterota > Syntrophia > Syntrophales > Smithellaceae > MVRV01. The sequence goes on along the minus strand of CAYXZW010000051.1, from coordinate 21,224 downwards.
ACTTTCCGAAATCGATCCCCGGACGATGGCTTCCCAAAAGGTGGAAGGGCTTTATTTTTGCGGTGAGGTTATGGATATTGATGCCGATACCGGCGGGTACAATTTGCAGGCCGCCTTTTCGACCGGATACGTAGCCGGCGAAAGCGCCGCAGAGTATACAACAACGCTATCTCGCGGAGGAGTGAAGCCTAAATAACCAAATAACCTATTTGTAGGAACGCACCGGGAGTACACGGACGGAGTTGAAGATGGACTGACAATTCCAGTACCGAGTGGCGTCGTTGACCGGATTTTTCAGTAGCCCGGAACTGTATACGCTTCTGTCAATGCCGTCAAAGAACATAGATTGATTAATGCCAATAAAGACAATTTTGCTAAACATGGCGAGCACAATAACCACTCCCTAATAGGCATCTTTCCTCTTTGAAATATCCATGATGAAAATAACAATTTTCTTTTCATTGACTGAATAAAACAAGCGATATTCTCCGATTCGATACCGGTAAATATCTTTTAATTCACCTTTGAGTTTCTTAACATTATTGCCAAAGAAAGGATTGATTCTTAGTTGGGGATAAACGTATGTTTTAATTTTATTGTAAATTTTGCTGACTTCTTTTTTAGAAATGGAACGCTGGAATGTTTCAGTCTCCACAATTTCAAATCTATTCAACAATTCGATATCGCCCCTTCTTAATATCTTCCTTGGCATTTTTTAACGATGAAACCAGCTCTTTGTTCTTCAATATCTCGGCCATTTCACGATCGTCAACAAACGCTTCTTCAGTCACATGGGAAAGGGTAGCATATTCTATGAAGTTTGATATTGTCCGCCTCTGCGCCTGGGCCGCTGTTTTGAAGATATCATAGGTATCGTCATCTATTCTCAATGTTATTGTTTTACCCATAATCCAACCTCTTCATTTTTATTTAATTATAAACTGTTTGTTAGATTCTATCAAGCCTCTTCTTTTTTTTAACTATCTTATCCTTATGGAAAATATGGCTTTTTACTTATAGCAGAGGCAACAATATTTCGCTCAAAGTCGGGTGCGGAATAACCCAGGCTTGCAGTTGCTTTCTGGTCATCTCCGTGGATACCGCCAGGCTCAACGGAACGATGAGTTCTGCGGCGTTATCACCGGCAATAGTTGCGCCGATAATTTTATCCTGGCAAAATACTGCTTTCACAAAACCCTGTCTCAGCAATTCAGTGCGGGCAATAATATTAGCGCTGTAACTGGATTTCACAACTTCCAGGGGCAAACCCTCGCCCGCGGCCTGAGCTGCGCTTAATCCCACATGGGCAATTTGCGGATGGCTATAGACAACAGAAGGAATAAATTTTTCATTGTACGGCGGGACATCATAACGGCAAACATTAGCCGCAACAACTTTTCCCTGCTGTGCGGCACGATGGGCCAGCATCATGCCACCTACAACATCGCCCGCGGCATAAATACCCGGCACACTGGTCATCATATTTTTATTAACTTTAATACCGGCACGGTCGTAAGAGATACCACTATTGATTAACTCGGCTTCATTCAAGAGCGGCTTCCGGCCGGTGCAAAGCAAAACATAATCGGCATTCCATTCCAGCTGCTCAGTATTTTTTTGCGCCTGGACGACAACACCGTCCGTTGTTTCTTTAATGCCGGTAAGCCCGGTGGAGTTGTGCACGGTGATGCCGGCGCGGATTAATTCCTGCTTTAAAAAGTCTGCGGCTTCTTCGTCTTCCTGAGGCAAAATGCGCTCCAATAACTCTATTAAAGTTACCTTTACACCTAATTCCGCAAATAGCGTTGCAAATTCGATTCCGATAAAGCTCCCACCGACAATGACTATGCTGGCAGGAATGGTCTCCATTTTCAGAATTCCATCGGACGTGAGAATACGGTCGGACAAATTTATGCCGGGCAAAATCTGCGGTTGTGAACCCCAGGCAACAAGGATGCTACCGGCCGAGACAAACTGTGCCTGGCCGGACTGATCCGTATATTTAACTTCCCCCGGAGAAAGAATTTCACCCGTGCCCGCTTTTGCTTCCACTCCGGCATCTTCAAGCATTTTTTGAGCGCCCAGCGCCGCAACTTTTACTATCTGCTGCTGATGCTTTCTCATCGCGGAGAAATCAAAGGCGGCAGAAGCAACGGTGATTCCGAATCTCTTGAGTTTTTTCAAATCCGCATAATATTTACTGCAAGTAAGCAGGGCTTTAGTGGGGATGCAGCCGCGGTGCGTACAGGTGCCGCCCCAACCGGTTTTCTCGATGATCAGCACCCGCTTGCCGGCTTTCGCCGTCAGTGTTGCCGCTTCCAGCCCTCCCGGCCCGCCGCCGACAACAATTAAATCATATTTATCCGACATATCCTACTCCACTTGATTTATTCATTATTATTATTATTAACACTACAACATTATCACCAAAGAAACAATAATTACCGGAGGCAAAATATGACGCCGCCTGATGATGGCTTCATCCTGTAACGGACGCATTGCGGCAATTGATATTAAATTGACTCTCACGGCCGTTATCGATATACATCCTTGCAGCGATGTGGAGAAGAATCAGAAACCGGGGAGGCAGAACACGATGAGCTTATTTGGAAAACCGAAGGGGGAAAAATATCACACCCGAACCATTGAGGTGAGTACTTACGAATACGATGAACAGAGATTCGCCGTAGAGGGGTGCTTGACTGATCATCGCTTCCAGCAATATTATCTGGCCACAGGCGAAAAAAGGCCGCCGGGTATATTGCATAAGATGATCATTCATTTACTCGTTAAAAAAACAACCCTGGAGATCGAAGATTTGCATGTGGAGATGCCCTGCGTTCCTCGTCAGGAATGCCTGGATACCATCAACAGCATAGATCAGGTCAAGGGATTGAGGGTTACCGGCGGATTCTCCTTGAAAGTAAAAAAACTGGTCGGCCTTGGTCAGGGCTGTAATCATCTGGTGGCTCTTTTGACAGCAATGGGAGCACCGATCATCCAAGGATATGCGGCGTTCAAACTGCAGGGGCCAGCCGGATTCACAACCGACTTGATTCATATGCTGGCGGATACCTGCTGGACATGGCGCGCCGACGGGCCTCTGATCAATGCAGTTAAAGCAAGAATTAAAGCAAAAAATAATGAGTAAGAGCGCACCGACATTATAGCGTAATCTCCAGACCTTCGTACGCTAAACATACCGGCAACGCGTCAACTGCGTTCAGTTGTTTTTGAATACCATCCAACTCATCATCACTGCGGAGCGGTTCGTGATGCGTGAGATAGAGAGCCTTGGCGCCGACGTTCTTCGCCATATCAACGCAGGAATTGTAAGTTCCGTGGCCCCAACCCTTTTTAGCCGGATATTCCTGCTCCGTATAAGCGGAGTCGGCAATCAGGACATCCACTCCCCGGATAAAATCGGCAAGCATATCGTTTTTTCTGGAGATTTGATTATCAAATTCAGCATAGTAATCGTCCCCGGGCTGGTAAATATTATACAATTGCTCGTTATCTCCGGTGAAGAAGACACTCTTGCCCTTACAATCGATCCGGTAGCCGAAATTGAGCACCGGGTGATTCATGAAGATGTTCGTAACCTTTGCTGAACCTATCTCAACCGTTTGCTTTTCGTGGAGAGAATTATACTGTATGTCCGCTTTCAGCTCTGCTTCCCGGACAGGAAAATAGCAATACTCCATCTGACGGCTCAGAACATCTCCAATATCTTTCTGCAGGACAGGATCAAAGGCACCGTAAATACGTATGTGGTTGCCGGGAATGAAAATGGGAACAAAAAATGGCAGACCCTGAATATGATCCCAGTGGGTATGGGTAATGAAGATCGAGCAGGACAGGGGCAGCTTTTTCAGCAGGCTTTGGGAAAGAGGATGGATGCCGGTGCCGGCATCCAGGATGATTGTATCTCCGTCGTCGGTTTCTACCTCAATGCATGTAGTATTGCCGCCGTAGCGCACTGTTTTGCGTCCCGGTGAAGGGATTGAACCACGGACACCCCAGAATCGTATCTTCAAACCGCACACCCCCCCAATTATTTATTTCTGGATGAATACCAATGCCTTTTCCGTTTCGGCATGGATATCTCCCAGAGAATCGATGACCGCCTGCAAGTTGGCACCAAAGCGCTCCCGAATTCCGTCGTGAAGCGTTTCAATCCGATTTTCACCGCCGAAACCGATTTTCAATTGCTTGCTGATCTGATCGGCGGCGGAGACCACGTCTCTGATCAATGATTCTTTGTCGTCATGGCGGTGGTGATCCTTTATACATGTAATCAGGTGAGAGGGAAGGTTCCATTTCTCTCCGAGCAAAGAACCGATTTGGGCGTGATCGGTCATGAAAATTCTCTGTTCCGCCTCATAAAGAGGCAGGCCTTCCTCCTTGACGATCTGCAGCACCTGTTTGAAATCATTGGGCATAAAGTGGGCAAAAACGACCTTGCCGAAATCGTGTAATAACCCGGATAGAAAGAAGTCGAAGGCTTCCCTTTCCTGAATTTTCAATCTCTTGGCGATAAGTCTGGCTACAGTGGCGGTGGATAACGAATGCATAAGAAACGCATCCATGTCGAATCCCGCATTATTCATGCGCGGAAGCACACCGAGAGTCGCTGTGCTCAGGGCCAGATTTTTAACCGTGTTGATTCCGACGTAAACCACGGCATGGTTAACGGAAGTGATTTTCTGGGCAAGGCCGAAGTAAGGTGAATTTACCATTTTGAGGATCTTGGTAATCAGAACGGGATCGTGCTCGATGACTTTTACCAGGTCTCTGGGATCGGAATTGATGTCAGAGGTCAGCTCAATTACCCGATGCACGCTCTGGGGAAAGGCGGGCATCTTCTCGACTGATTGAAGAAGGTCTTTTCTTATCGTATCCATAACCGACCCTTTGTTTCCAGACTAAATATGTGCGTAAATTTGGAATATACAGATAATCCGGAAAATGTAAAGAGAGCAATCTTCTCAGCGACTGATCGACTTCATGACCATGCACGCCAAGAAAAAATCATACCGGTCAACCGGCAGAGGGTCTGCGACTAATCTTATAGCATTAAAATTGATGGCCTTGTAAAAATTAACTATGGGGGAAAACGAAGGATAAAGCCTGTTTTTACAACTTACGCCCGATGATATCTGCCAGGGGGTAATTCAGGCTTTGATATTGAGAAGTTCTTTTTGCATTTCTGTGGCGGTCTTGATGGTCAGGATATTGGCTTCATAGGAATATTGAGTAAGAATCTGATCGGCAATTTCTTCTTCCAGGGTGACATTCGATGTTTGCTGCGCAGCGCCTGTTTGCGCATTGGGGTCAATCTCCATGCCGGGAGTATCAACGCTGCTGATAGTTACTTTCACACCACCGTTGGCCGCATCCTGAAGCTCAACCCGGCTTTTTTTAAAATTATTTGTTTCCACATTGGCGACATTATTGGCATTTACATCGAGTTTAATGGAAAAGGCTTTTAATGCGCTCAGCGCAATACCAAAAGCGGACGGCATAATTTTTTTTCTCCTCCCTGGGGTTAATTATCGGCAAAAAACAACTAAACTTGACTATGAAGAGCAAATCGACAGTAGCTCAAAAAAACAAGCCGACGACCAAGCCCCAAAAGATTGCGCAAGAGGGGAAAATGGAATTAAGATTAGATGGCGGATATTTCCCCACGAATAATCCTTTTCAACTGCTCCCAGTCAATCTCATTGCTCAGACAATCGTAACGGGCTGTCATGACGACCTGGGGGATCACTTTCTGGCGCTGCAGATGAACGCCTTTCGTGTTGACCGGAGTAGACCGGATACCTTTTTCGATTTCAAAATTACAGGCCGCACCAACGGCAGCCCGAATTGCCTTCCTGCTTACCAGTCGTTTGGTAAATCCCACACTGGGTGTGATATAAAATTGCCATCCCTGCTCCTCGGTAAGGATGCGAACTTCGCCGCAGCCGCATTTTTTACATTTACTGCAAAGAATTCCCTCCTCTTTGGAAAAGTGGGCCGGACATTTATCATGAATCAGGCAATGAGGGAGAATAACCGCCTTTTGGGCAGCAGGAACATTGTCAAACTTCTCCCGATAATAGGTATTGATGATGGAAGAAAGATCATAGCGAATTCCCAACCGCGCCAGAGACGAGCGCAGCGGAAAGAAAGAAACGGCGGAAACGAACTTAAGCCTGCTGCAACCTTGTGTCATGATGAAATATGGCCTTGCGATAAAATTATAATGATAATCAAGCTTACAGAAAATAAATATTAATTCAAGACCAATATAACTGTTATTGTGTCATTGCATTAGCTGCAATAGTTCTTGCGGCTCGTTGACGAGATAATCCGGTTGGGCCTGTGCCATTTTTTCTTTACTGTGCCAGCCCCAGGTCACACCAATGGTTTTTACTCCGGCGGCCCGGCCTTCCACAATATCGCCGGTTGTATCACCGATGTAATAAATGTCTTCCGGTAAAATTTGATACTTCCTTGTTGCATAAAGCATCTTTTCTTTCTTGGAGAGAAGAAAATCAGACCCGAGCACTTCCTGAAAATAGCCGTTAAATTTAAATTGTTCCAGTGCCAGCGCAATGGTCTCCGAATTGTTGGAAGAAATCACCAGCAGAATATTATTTCTCTGCAATTGATCGACGACGGCAATCATGGCAGTAACCGGCCTCATCTCCTTGTAATCGACCTGGGCAAGCAGGCCGGCGGAGACTTCCATGAACTCCTTTAAATCGACTCCTCTTTTTGCCAGGGATTCGTAAAAATTGCCGTCGAACAATTCCAGGAATTCTTCCCGGCCGCGGGCGAGCGGCTTATTTATTTTTTGCAGGCAAAGGCTGACGATCTTTTCATAGATATCCAGTGACTCCACCAGCACGCCGTCAAAATCAAAAAGAAATAATTTCATCGGACAGTTTGACCCTTCTCCAGAGTGCGGATAGATCGCAGATAAGGCTTGGTGAGGATTCCTTTTTCCGTAATTATCGCGGATATCAATTTCGCCGGCGTAATGTCAAAAGCCGGATTATAAACCTTCATGCCGTCAGGTGCCGTTTGTAGTGCGCGCCAATGAGTAACTTCTTTACCCGACCGCTCCTCAATTGGTATTTCCAGGCCCGTTTGCAAAGATGCATCGATCGTGGAAAGAGGAGCCGCAACATAAAAAGGAATGTTGTGCACGGAGGCCAGTACCGCTAAAGAATAAGTGCCGATTTTATTGGCGGTATCGCCGTTGGCGGCAATGCGGTCGGCGCCAACAATAATCTTGTCGATCTTGCCCTGCTGCATCAAAAAACCGGCCATGTTGTCGGTAATCAAGGTGGCCGGGATCTTTTCTTTTTGCAACTCCCAGGCGGTAAGGCGCGCTCCCTGCAAAACAGGTCTCGTTTCATCTACATAGACATGTATCTTTTTGCCCTGCTCCCGCGCCGCCCGTAAAACACCGAGCGCCGTCCCATAACCGGCCGTCGCCAAAGCGCCGGCGTTGCAGTGGGTCAGAATGTTATCTCCATCGGCAATGAGAGCGCTGCCGTTTTTTCCCATCTGCCGGTTATTGGCAATATCTTCCGCACCAATGCGTTTAGCCTCGGCCACCAATTCCGAAACTATTTTTTTCTTGCCGGAAGCTATGGCACTATCCAGGCATTTTTTCATGCGCTCCAGTGCCCAGAAGAGATTACGTGCCGTCGGGCGTGACTGCGCAATTTCGTCACAAATCTTATAAAATTTTTGGCGGAACTTTTCTGAATGCTCTACCGGCAGTGCCGTCGCGCCCAGTGCTGCCGCCATGGCCGCGGCAACGCCAATGGCCGGGGCGCCTCGCACCGTTAAATCTTTAATGGCGGAAATTACTTCCTGATAGCGATGGCAGGTAATATAGACCTCGGCCAGCGGCAGGGCATTTTGATCAATCAGAACAACCGTATTGTTTTTCCAGATAACAGTCTTAATCATCAGCCGGCCAGCATCTTTTTGAGCAAATCATTAACTACTTGCGGATTAGCCTTGCCTTGTGTTGCCTTCATCACCTGACCGACGAAAAAGCCGAAAAGCTTATCCTTGCCACTTCGGTAATCCTGCACTTGATTGGAATTGGCATCAATTATTGCGGAAATTGTTTTAATGAGTGCGCCTTCATCCGTGATCTGCACCATGCCTTTTTCGGCAATGATGGTCTTGGGGTCGCTCCCCGTTTTATACATTTCCACCACTATATCTTTGGCCATTTTACCGCTGATGGTGCCGTCCTCGATGAGCCTGATCATTTCCGCAAGGCTTACCGCAGGTATCGGGCAATTGCGAATGTCACGTTTTTCTTCATTCAGGAATCTCAGCACATCGCCCATCACCCAGTTACTGGCTGCCTTGGGGCTTGAGCAAAGACGGACGACTTCTTCATAATAATCGGACAGTGCTTTATCGGCGGTAAGTACGCCCGCGTCGTAAGCCGGAATCTGATATTCTTTAACAAATCTTTCCCGCTTGGCCCGCGGCAATTCGGGAAGTTCTTTGCGAATTGCCTCTATCCAGGCGTCATCCACCATGATCGGGACTAAATCGGGATCGGGGAAATAGCGGTAGTCATGCGCCTCTTCCTTGCTGCGCATGGGATTGGTCACCCCCTGTGCGTCATCCCAGAGACGTGTTTCCTGTACAATTTGCCCGCCGTTTTCGACAATATATTGCTGGCGCTTGACTTCATATTCCAGCGCGCGCTGCACATTGCGGAAGGAATTCATGTTTTTGAGTTCGGCGCGGGTGCCGAATTCCTCTTGTCCCTTCGGCCGAATCGAAACATTAGCGTCACAGCGGAAAGATCCTTCCTCCATATTGCCGTCGCAGATTTCCAGATAAACAAGTATTTCGTGCAGGCGCTTTAAATAATCGGCTGCTTCTTCGGGTGAACGCATATCCGGCTCACTGACTATTTCAATCAGCGGCACACCGGCGCGATTCAAATCCACATAACTGACAGGATTATGTTCATCATGCATCAATTTGCCGGCATCTTCTTCCATATGAATACGGGTAATACCGACTTTCTTTTGTGCTCCGTCCACTTCCAGAAAAACATATCCGTGTTCCGCAAGAGGATAAGCATATTGTGATATTTGATACCCTTTGGGCAGATCGGGATAAAAATAATTTTTCCGCGCAAAGCTGCAGGATTTATTAATGGCACAACTGGTCGCCAGTGACATCTTCATGCCGTATTCCACGACTTTCTTGTTTAATACCGGCAGCACCCCGGGCAGGCCGAGGCATACCGGACAGGCATGGCTGTTGGGAGCTTGGCCGAATTTGGTCGAACAATTGCAGAAAATTTTTGTATCTGTTGCAAGTTGGGCATGTACTTCCAGACCGATTACTGTTTCAAACTCCATTATAATTGCGGCCTCCTTTTTTCAATATTAGCGTTCTTCTCATAGACAGAGGCTATTTGAATAAGCTTTCCTTCTTCAAAATGTCCGGCTAAAAACTGCACCCCCACGGGCAAACCTCCCGCAGTATAGCCGCAGGGCACCGATATCCCGGGAATTCCCGCCAGATTAGAAGAAATGGTAAAAAGATCGGAAAGATACATCTGCAGAGGATCATCCATTTTCTCGCCGATTTTAAACGCCGGAGTTGGTGTTGTCGGCGTAAGAATTACGTCACATTTTTTAAATGCTTCGGCAAAATCATGCTTGATCAAAGCGCGCACTTGCGAAGCCTTTTTATAATAAGCATCATAATACCCGGAAGACAGAGCATAAGTTCCTATCATTATTCTTCTTTTAACTTCATTGCCGAATCCCTGCGTGCGAGTCTTTTTGTACATATCCAGCAAGTCCCGGGCTGCGGAAGTTCGCAGGCCATATTTCACGCCGTCATAACGCGCCAGGTTGGAGCTCGCTTCCGCCGGAGCAATAATATAATAAACAGCCAGACAATATTCTGTGTGCGGCAGAGAAATATCCACACACTGGCCGCCGCATTTTTCAATTACGGCAATGGCTTTTTTTACTGCAGCGGCAACTTCGGGATCAATTCCTTCAATAAAATATTCTCGGGGAATGCCTATTTTCCAGCCTGCAATATCGCGGCCTGCAAACTGCCGGTAATCAGGAACTTCCGCCTGCACCGACGTGGATTCGCGCGGGTCGTAACCGGCTAAAACATTTAGCATAATAGCGCAATCTTCGACATCTTTTGTGAAGGGACCGATCTGATCCAGCGAGGAGGCAAATGCAATTAAACCGAAACGCGAGACGCGTCCATACGTTGGCTTCAGACCGACAACCCCGCAAAGTGCCGCCGGCTGGCGGATAGAACCGCCGGTATCGGAGCCAATAGAAGCAATGCATTCATCGGCGGCCACCGCTGTTGCCGAGCCGCCGCTGGAGCCGCCGGGAATTCTTGTAAGGTCCCACGGATTGCGCGTAACCCCGAACCAGGAAGTTTCGGTGGACGACCCCATGGCGAATTCGTCCATATTGGCTTTGCCGACAAAAACAGCCCCGGCGTCGCGCAGTTTTTCGACAACTGTTGCATCGTACGGCGGCACAAAGTTATGCAAAATATGTGAACCGCAGGTGGTGGGAATACCTTTTGTACAAACTATATCTTTCAGGGCGATGGGAATGCCCGTAAGGGGCTTGATAGCGCCTTTTTTTATGTCTTCATCGGCCTTTTTTGCTTGAGCCAGAGCTTCATCTTTCATCAGCCGAATATAAGAGTGTACTCGCTCTTCTACTGAGCCGATCCGGTCGAAAACGGACTCGACAATTTGTGCTGCCGATGCCTGACCGTTTTTTATTTTTGTCTGCAATTCATGAATCGTAAGCGTGTTTAACTCCATAACATCCTTCTTTCCAGTAGGGACTGTTCGCGAACAACCCCTACGAATGACAATTGATAAATTTATTATTCAATTACTTTCGGTACGCGGAAAAATTCACCACGCCCATCCGGGGCATTGGCCAATGCTTTTTCCGTACCGAGAGAATCCGCAATTCTGTCTTCACGAAACGCATTAGTCACGGCAATCGCATGACTCATCGGCTCCACACCGGTAGTATCCAGTTCATTAAGTTTATCAATGTAAAGCAGGATATCGTTTAACTGCGAAGTAAATTTGTCCTTTTGCGCATCGTCAATTTCGAGACGCGCCAGATGCGCTACATATTCAACTTCCTGTTTGCTGATCATCAGTAATTCTCCTTCTCCCGGGGCCGGCAATTCCAATGAAACTCCATATCCGTATCAGCTATGACCCCTTATGTCGGTTTCCTAATTATTTAACTACCCCTGAGGGCTATGTGACCTCTCGTGCCCTGTCGGCGCCGCTATCAGCTTCGCCGCGCTATCATCATTAAATTGGAAATGATATTAACCGAGCTTCCAGAACGGGGCGATTGTTTTAGCAACGCGACTGATTACACTGTTTATTTCATCATCGGCACTGCGCTCGTAATCCGCAAGCTGCTCCTCCGAACAATGAATTTCATCGAGCATCTCTTCCAAAACAGCTTTCGCTGATTTTGTCAATCCCTGAACATGATAGCCCCCTTCCAGCACAGCCACCAATCGCCCCTGGCAACAACTATCAGCGATGTTCATTAAAATGCGCATCAGCGCTGCAAAGCCCTGCGGCGTCACGCGCATACCGCCCAGTGGATCCTGATAATAAATATCAAAGCCGGCTGACAGCAGCACTAATTCCGGATTAAACTCCATTGCTACCGGCTCCAGTATTCTGCGGAATATTTTAACATATTCACTGTCTCCGGCACCGCCGCCCAGAGGAACGTTAACCGTATAACCTTTACCCGAACCGCGACCAATTTCGTCCATGCCACCGGTTCCCGGGTAATATGGATATTGATGACTAGAAAAATACAAGACTCGCGGGTCATTGTAAAAACTATGCTGTGTGCCATTGCCGTGGTGCAAATCCCAATCCACAATGAGGACCCTTTGCATGTTGTGTTTCAAAATGGCATGCATCGCCCCGATCGCAACATTATTAAAAATGCAGAAACCGGCGGCGGCATCATGTTCGGCATGATGGCCGGGAGGACGGACAAAAGCAAATGCATTATCCACATCACCGGTGATAACATTATTAATGGCGTTGCAGAAACCGCCTGCCGCCAGCTTGGCTGTCTGATATGTTTCCGGGCTGGTAACTGTGTCCGGATCAAGCATAACACTGTCTTCACCTTCAGTGCCGGCAACATAATCAATATAAGAGGGAGAATGAATTGCCGCCAGCTCTTCTGGCGTGGCCGCTCGCGGTTCAATTTCTGTAAACTTCCAGGACATGCCGGGATTGTCCAGCATTTCATAAATTGCCGCCAGACGCTCGGGGCTTTCCGGATGAGCAAAACCGGCAGAATGCTGCAAATACCGACTGTCTTTGACGATGCCTGTTTTCCTGGACACAAGCCACCCTCTTATGAAGTTTTTTCTGCATTAAGAACTGTCGCTGATTTATCACAAATGATTCTAAAGAGCAAAACATGATTGATCCTGCTTCTCAGGGTTCAAGAAACATTTTCCTCAAGTGTTTTCATTTTTGCGCCCAATTATCAGCAATCTTAGCCATCAAGCAATAACATTGATTCCCGTCCAATCAAATGCGGCAATAATTCCTGTATTTTTATTGACTTATATTAAAAAGTATAATTATAGTATCTCTTAATATTTATGGCTTTGTTAACCCGGTTCTTTACATTAAGGTTATTACACAGACTCACAAACGTCTATTCCGGTTATGATGAAAATAATTAGCAGTGACAGCGATGGCAGGCGCATCGACTAAATAATTAAGGAAAAAAGGAGGAAAGTTAGATGGCAAGTTTGATATTGGACGAAAGGGATCAGAAATTTATTCTCTATGAGATGCTGGATGTTGCTAATATCTGCAAGGCGGCTCAATATGCCGATTTTTCAGAAGACATGTTCAACATGATTCTTAATGAAGCACAGAAATTCGCCACCGAAGAGATATTGCCGTCTCTGACGGAAGCGGACAAGCAGGGATGCCGGCTGGAAAACGGACAGGTCTATGCCCCGGAGGTCTTCCGCAGGCCCTATAAGCTCTATTGCGAAGGCGGCTGGATGGGGATGAGCAAAGCGCCGGAAGTTGGCGGACAGGGTCTGCCTATCATCATTTCGACCGCCGCCAAAGACTGGTTTATGCACAACTTTGCCTTTGTTGCCTTTCCCGGGTTGACAGAAGGTGCTTCACACCTCATCGAGGCGTTCGGTACCGAAGCGCAGAAGAAAAAATATATGGAGAGAATGAATACCGGAGAATGGGGCGGAACAATGTGCCTGACCGAGCCCTCGGCCGGTTCGGACGTCGGCGCTCTCAAAACCAAGGCTATCCGACAGCCGGACGGCACGTTCAAGATCCAGGGCACCAAGCTGTTCATTACCTCCGGTGACCATGATCTTGTTTCCAATATTATCCATCCCGTTCTGGCCCGCATCGAAGGCGACCCTGCCGGCACCGGCGGAATCTCCATTTTCCTCGTACCCAAATATCTCGTCAATGATGACGGCAGCCTCGGCAAGAGAAACGATTTTACGGTCGACGGCATTGAACACAAAATGGGCCTTCACGGGAGTTCCACCTGCCTGCTGAATTTCGGCGACAATAATGAGTGCTATGCTGAACTTCTGGGAGAAGAACGTCAGGGGATGAAAGTCATGTTCCTGATGATGAACGAAGCCCGTATCGGCGTGGGACTTCAGGGACTGGCCAGCGGTTCCATAGCTTATATGCATGCCGTTCAGTACGCCAAAGAAAGATTGCAGGGCTCCTCCCTCCTGGAGATGAAGAACCCGGATGCGCCCCGCGTACCGATAATTACCCACCCTGATGTCCGCCGGATGCTCTTGTGGATGAAAGCACAGGTCGAAGGCATGCGTGCACTGATGTACTATACCGCCTATTGCGTCGATATGGAACATACGGCGACCGATGAGGCCCAGAAAGATAAGTATCGCGGCCTTCTCGAAGTCCTGACGCCAATCTGCAAGGCCTACTGTTCAGATATCGGTTTCAAAGTAACCGAGCAGGCCATACAGGTTTATGGCGGCTACGGCTTTTGCGCCGAGTATCCCGTCGAACAGTTCATGCGCGATGAAAAGATTGCCTCCTTGTATGAAGGCACTAACGGCATTCAGGCCCTTGACCTCGTCGGACGCAAACTGGGCATGAAGAAAGGCCTGTACTTCATGAGTCTCCTCGGAGAAATGGGGGCTACGGTAGCCCGTTATAAAGACCATCCGGCCTTGAAGGACATGGCCGCTGATGTCCAAGACGGCGTAAATGCTCTGGCCGATCTGGCCATGTATTTCGCTTCCTGCGGCAAGAGCGGTAAGTTCATGGTGCCGGTGGGCAACGCCTATCCCTTCCTGATGATGATGGGAAAGGTCGTTCTGGCCTGGCTGCTCCTCTGGGAAGCCGGAGTGGCCAAGGAAAAGCTGGATGCGCTGTGCAATGATCCCCTGAAACTGGCGGAAATTGTCAAATCCGATAAAGATGCAGCTTTCTACGCCGGCAAGGTTACGGCGGCCAAGTATTTTATCAAGCATATCCTGCCCGAGATTGATGCTGTTGTCAAAGCAGTCAAAAGTGACGATCTTTCCATCATGGAGATCGCAGAAGAAAGTTTCGTTTCTTAAAATTCATCCACCTCACCCTTCTTTCCTGAGCAACGAAAGAAGGGTGAGGCTTCTGTTTTACAAAATGTTTCTTAAACTCCTGCCCCGGAAACAACATCCGGCCGAAATCCTTAATCACCGGATAAGCTCACGAAGATTTCAAACTTGCAAAAACTATTGACAAAAACAGGTATCGAAATATATGGTAATTATTCAAATTTTGCAGGAGCTGATATTTTATGTTCGGGATCGGGTTCCAAGAGTTAATCATTATTGCGATTATTGCATTGCTTATTGTCGGTCCGAAAAAATTACCTGATCTGGCCAAAACCCTGGGAAAGGGATTCAGTGAATTCCGTAAGGCAACCGATGGAATTACCGATGACCTGAAGCAAACTATGCAAAGCGATGAGAAACCAAAGGACAATGGTTTAAAAGATTCGCTTTTATTAAAAAAAGAACCGGAAGAAAGCAAGCCAGTTGCGTCCGATGAAACTGCTAAAAAAGCATAACACCAATCTGTGCCCACCATCATAATTAGAGCTAATTAAAACAGGCATTTATGGAAAATACGGAAAATACTGAAGACATTGAAAACGAGCAAATGTCCCTGACTGATCATTTAGCCGAACTGCGCAAAAGACTCAGCCGGGCGCTTATAGCTGTGGGCATAGGTTTTTTTGCCTGCTACTATTTTAAGGAATGGATTTTCGATATTATCACCCGACCTTTAACCGCCGCCTTACCGAAAAACAGCTATCTTATTTACACAGGCCTGACGGAAGCATTTTTTGTTTACATGAAATTATCTTTTTTTGCGTCCATAATCATAACCAGCCCTTTTATTCTCTATCAAATATGGAAATTCATTTCGCCCGGCTTGCTGGCTCATGAAAAAAAATATGTTGTTCCCTTTGTCATATCTTCCAGCCTGCTTTTTATCAGCGGCATCCTTTTCGGTTACTTTATTGCCCTGCCGCCGGCGTTTGAATTTTTTGTCAGCTTTAACAACAAATATCTACAGGCGTTGATTTCTTTTAGTGATTATCTTTCGCTCTTTGTGACCTTTTTACTTGGTTTTGGTTTATCCTTCGAATTACCTGTCTTCATTTTTTTTCTCGCCAAGCTGGGTATAGTCAATGCACAAATGTTGTCCAAGCAAAGACGTTATGCAATTTTGGTTATTTTTATTGTCGCCGCAATTTTGACGCCCTCTCCCGACGCTCTGAGCCAGGTATTAATGGCGATACCTTTGATGTTCTTATATGAAGTAAGTATATTTTTAGCAAGATTTGTGGAAAAGAATAAAGCACCTATCGAAGAAATAGAGGAATAATTGGTAATATAATGCCTTCAAAACGCAAAGAATCTACACCCAAAAATAAAAAAAAGAAGTCTTTTCGATCTTCTTTTTTTGCCCTGAGCTTAATGGTACTGGTATTATTTCTGGCAGTGGCCGGCACTGCCTCTTATTTTATTCTGACTATGGATTTGCCCGGAATCGACGCCCTGAAGGATTACCGTCCCAGTATTGCCTCGCGAGTTTACGATGACAACAACGAACTAATCGATGAATTCTTTCTGGAAGATCGTAAAATCGTCAAGATTAATGATATTCCCAAAATCGTTTCCTCTGCCTTTGTTGCCGCCGAAGACTCCCGCTTTTATCAGCATCAGGGCTTCGATATGCAAAGTATTTTCCGCGCCATTTTGAAAAATTTTGAAGCAGGGCATATAGTTCAAGGTGCGAGCACCATAACACAGCAAGTTGCTAAAATGATGTATCTTTCACCGGAAAAAAAATATATGCGCAAAATCAAGGAAGCTATTCTCGCCTACAAAATCGATAAATACCTGACCAAGGATGAGATTCTGAATTTGTATTTGAATCAAATTTATTTAGGACACGGCACCTATGGAATTGAATCGGCAGCACTCGGTTACTTTGGCAAAAACGCCCACTCCCTGACCTTACCCGAAGCAGCACTGCTGGCAGGCCTGCCTAAGGCACCCACTACATATTCCCCCTTTCTGCATTATGACAAGGCAAAGCAAAGACAGATTTACGTTCTGACACGCATGATGGAAGACGGTTATATTTCGGGAGCCGAGATGAAACTGGCAATTGCCACTCCGTTGAAACTGCGGTCAATCAAGCCGAAAGACAAGGTCGCTGCTTATTTTGTAGAACATGTCCGTCGCTACGTACAGGAAAAATATGGCGCAGATGTCCTTTATAAGGAAGGACTCTCTATTTATACAACCCTTAATTTATCCGCGCAAAGAGATGCCCGTGACGCAATGGAAAAAGGTCTGGCGGAATTGGAAAGCCGGGAAAATCATCAACCGGGACTCGCTCAAGGTGCACTTTATTCGATGGATGTAAAGACCGGCGCTATTCGGGCAATGGTCGGCGGCCGCGATTTTAATAAAAGTGAATTCAACCGGGCAACGCAATCACGCAGACAGCCGGGATCCGCTTTCAAGCCTTTAATTTATACGGCTGCCTTTGATAAGGGCATGAATCCGTCAACTCGCTTTGTAGATTCTCCCGTTGTTTTTGAGGATGTATCGAGAGAAGACGGTCTTTGGAAGCCGAAAAATTTTGACGAGAAATTCCTGGGTCCGGTAACCATGAGAACAGCGCTGGTCCAATCCCGCAATGTTGTAACGATCAAAATTTTGCAGGACATCGGCATCGATTACGCAGCCTCCTATGCCATGAACATGGGGATATCTTCTCCGCTTACCAGAAACTTATCCCTGGCCCTGGGAACTTCCGGCGTAACACTGCAGGAACTGGTTCGTGCCTACGGGGTATTAGCCAACGAAGGCAAAAAAGTTACTCCCTATTTCATTAAGAAAATTGTTGATCGTACCGGCAATGTGTTTGAAGAAGCTAAAGTACAATCCGAGCAAGTTATTGATTCCCGAATCGCTTTTATGACAACTCATGTCATGCAGGATGTTGTGGAAAGCGGAACAGGTAGACGAGTAAAAAGTATCGGTCGCCCGATTGCCGGAAAAACCGGAACAACAAATGACGTCCGCGATGCCTGGTTTCTTGGTTTTACTCCTTCAATAATCACCGGTGTATGGGTTGGCTTTGACCAGGAAGTGTCATTAGGAAAGAATGAGGTAGGTGGACGGGCGGCGGCTCCGATCTGGCTTTATTTCATGGAAAAGTTTTTACAAAATACGCCGGTGGAAACATTTCCTACACCGCAAGGTATAGTATTTGTCCGGGTGGACGCGAAAACCGGCACACGGGTTAAAGGAACCGACAAAGGAACAATTTACGAAGCCTTTCTGGAAAGTGCTCAACCCAGCGAGAAAACCGACGACATAGCTGAAGAAAAGGAAGATTTATTCCGGTAGCAATCATATTAGAAGAACGGTCTGAATGATTTCTTACACACTTTCTGCTTTTAATAATCCTCTATGAGCAGCGAGGTGCTGGCCATAGAATAACGGCAACAAACTCCATCCGGTGCCTTGAGGGTCACATAATCATCCTGGATATCTACTATTTCATGGGACGGATAAGGACCATGAGACCCCAACTTAATAAAGCAGCCGCAACAGCTTAAGTAAAGCTCACATTTACCTCCGACATGTTCCATTAAAATATCCCTGGTTCCCCTGCTGTTCATCATTCCTCCGGGCATTTTTCCAGCATTCCTCTTTTAATGTAGCATAAAATGCGCAAATGAGAAAATGAGACTTACAGGCGGAAAATCAGACCAGACAAGTTCGTTCCAGACGGACGAACATCACCTTTTTAGAATGGGCCTTGACAAATGGTTTTTTTTCCGCTAAGAGGAAAATCAAGTTGAACAAATGAATGGGATATACCAATGTATCTTAAAGATTTAGTTAGCGGCAATAGCCTGATTATCAGCAACGTAAGGGTACTCGTAGTAGTACTCAGGGGTCTGCCGCTCCGTGTCTTTAAGAAATAAAATTAAAGATACAAGCCGCGGGCCCCTAAAACCCGCGGCTTTGTTATTTCAGAGACAAAGCCGCTTTTCAAAAAAGATAAGCGGCTTTTTTATTAACGGAGACTTTTACATTTGGAGGTAGTAAAAAAATGAAGTTGAAAGGTTCGCAAATTCTGCTCAAAATGCTGGAACTCGAAAAAGTGGATGTCATTTTCGGTTATCCGGGTGGTACCGTTCTTGATATTTATGACCAACTCCACAAAACTAATTTTAAACATATTTTAGTTCGTCATGAACAGGGTGCGGTTCATGCAGCTGATGGATACGCCCGGGCCACAGGAAAAGTCGGCGTGTGTTTGGTCACTTCCGGCCCTGGTGCCACCAATACCGTGACCGGCATAGCAACTGCCAACATGGATTCTATACCCCTGGTCGTTTTTACCGGACAGGTTCCAACAACCTTAATCGGCAATGATGCTTTCCAGGAATGCGACATTACCGGAATCACGCGCCCCTGCACCAAACATAATTTTCTTGTCCGTAATATCGAAGAATTGGCTTCCACCATCAAAGAAGCTTTCCATATTGCCCGCACCGGACGTCCCGGCCCTGTCCTGGTAGATTTACCGAAGAATGTAATGGCCGCGGAAATTGATTTCGAGCCCGCTAATATTCAGATTCGCAATCATGAGGCTATCCATAAACCCGCTCCGAAGAAAATGGCACATGTTTATGAAATGCTTTCTCATGCTAAAAGGCCATTAATCATGGCCGGTGGCGGCGTCATTCTGGGCAAGGCCTCGAACGAACTCACCGAGTTGGCCAGAAAATATCACATTCCGGTTACCGGCACCTTAATGGGCATCGGTTCATTTCCGGGAACGGATCCACTTTGGCTGGGCATGCTGGGTATGCATGGAACATATTACGCCAATATGGCAGTGAGCCACTGCGATTTACTGATCGCCGTGGGGGTGCGTTTTGATGACCGTGTAACCGGGACAATTGATACTTTTGCCGCTAATGCCCAGATTGTACAAATTGATATTGATCCGTCCTCTATTAACAAGAATGTCGTTGTTGATTTACCGATTATCGGCGCAACCAAGACGACACTCCAGGATATTCTAAAATTTTTAGCAGAGCATAATTATCTACCGCAGGCAGTGGAACGCAAAGAATGGCTGGAGCAAATCGCCGACTGGAGGCAGCAGGTTCCCTTGGCTTATTGTCAAAATGGCAAGGTAATTAAACCGCAGCATGTCATTGAAACACTCCATAAAGTAACAAAAGGCGATGTTATTATCACTACCGAAGTCGGCCAGAATCAGATGTGGACCGCACAGTTTTTCCCCTTCGATCGGCCCAACACACTTATTACCTCCGGCGGATTGGGTACAATGGGTTATGGACTGCCGGCCGCCATCGGGGTGAAATGTGCATTTCCCGATAAACACGTTGTGGATATTGCCGGCGACGGCAGCATCCAGATGAATATCCAGGAATTAGCCACAGCAGCTCAATATAAAATTAACGTCAAAATAGTACTTTTAAACAACAGTTACCTGGGAATGGTGCGTCAATGGCAGGAATTATTCTATGAAAAGCGCTATTCCCACACCGATATGACTTACGCGCCTGATTTTGTAAAACTGGCGGAGGCCTTCGGCATCGTTGGTTTACGTGCTACCAAACCGGAAGAAGTAGAACCGACCTTGCGCCAAGGCCTTGCTCTTGATAAACCGGTACTAATGGATTTCCGTGTTTCGCGTGATGAATGTGTTTATCCCATGGTAGGACCGGGTTCATCAATAAGTGATATGAAGTTGGGCACGAGGGAAATGATTAATTAGGACAATACCAATCCGCGATCATAGGCTAACTTTGTTGGCAGCGTCGTCGGCTTCCTCAACGTATTATTAATACGCCTGCGGAGCCTCCTCCTTGCCGCCTGGTTATCCTTTGAAAGCGAAGCGGTATAAAAAAAAGAGAAAGGGTAAAAGAAAGATGGAAAAGAAAGAGCACATAATTTCAATCCTGGTCCATAATAAGCCGGATGTGCTGGCCAGAATCGCCGGAGCGCTGGGAGGAAAAGGATATAACATCGAAAGTCTGTCCGTTAACACCACTACCTCCTATGAAATATCCAAAATCGTTATGACGTCCATCGGCAATCAGGCTACCATCACGCGGATTGAAAATCAGCTGCGCAGAATCGTCGATGTCATCGGGGTGGATGATTTAACCAACGTAGAGTCCATTCACCGCGAACTGGTTCTGGTCAAACTGGCCTTGAAGGCAGAGACCAGGGCAAAAATAGAAAAAGCCATTGACACATATAAATGGAAAGTAATAGTGTCCGCTGACAATTATTTAATTCTGGAAATAACCGGCGATAAAGCGCAAATTGATTTTGCTCTGGCCCGGCTGGAGGCGCTGGGTATTGCCGATATAACCAGAACCGGCATTGTAGCGTTGGAATTAGAAAACTAACATTAACATGATCAACACTGATCAATTTTTATTCACACAATTAAAGGGGGTTTTATGGCACAGATTAATTTTGGCGGTACTTTAGAAGATGTTATTACGGCAGACTGGTTT
>CAYXZW010000050.1:0-22015 GCA_964469905.1 uncultured Smithella sp. | reverse complement strand
GAACCCATTAATCCAAAGTTACAATCATCTTTTTGTTACGTATAGCATCTACAAATGCGTAATTTTGGATTCAGAATTGCGGCAAGGATTACCCGTTGTACAGGTGAACTTTAATCCCGACATCAGGAATCCTAGGGGCAGACGGCCCTAACCGAAAATCCGCCACCAAGACTTCCTAACTCTTTCTTAATCTTCGCACATGCGGCTAAGAAACGTTCCACACATAATCGCTGCGCTAAGACTTTATTGTTATCACGTGGTAGGCATTCGTGACCCCATAGCCACCTTTTGCCATCTACATCAACCGAACCAATATCAGGATAAGGCATGATGGGATTCCTCCCCTCAAAGTTAGCCTCTATCAGACAGTCGCATCGGCATGTTGCGCTACAGCCTACTTCCCATAAACCCGCTTCAGCTTCCAAAGTGCTGAACAAAAGCAATAATGGCAACAAAAACGATACAGTAGATGCTTGAAATACTTTCATTGCAGTCCTCCAAAAACAGAATAATTGATGATAAGAAACCACATTTTCAGTATACATGAAAAACAGCACCATAAGCAGGCCTAACGAGCTTATGAAGATCCGCTTTTTACATGTAAACAGATTACTAAAAAAAATGGGAGGAGTCAATAGGGCGTAAGGTATAGCAGAGACCTCACCGTTTCATGATCGCCTGACTCATTAAAAACACGAATAACCATTTATAATCTCCATGATTTCCAGTAAAGCCGGGCCTATCAATTTCAGGAAGGATTGCTCGCTGTCTGCACCTACGACTAAATGAAATTATGACGATTGAATTTTTGTTGATTACTAAAAGAAACAGCTGGTCTGGTGTGCAGAAAAGGAGGAATGAAACGCTATTGGATGTGGGTTAAAACACGTCTGAACATAGGCAGAGGAGGCGAACGCAAGAACGCTCTTCCGACAACATGTCGCTGACGTGACGGAAGGTGTTGGCAGCACTGTTTACGCGACTCGCTCTGTAATCTTGATTTGATGCCTGTGGCTTAATTATTGGTAGTCTTGCCTAGGCTACCATGGGGCCGTGCCCGCGTAACACGCATTTTGGCCGTCCTTGCCTGTTTCTATATAAGCCGTTAGATTAGAACATGATGCTGCGTGTAGATGACATAATACGCTCTTTTCGGTTGTATATCCTGTTTTTTCAGTGTAATATGTGACGTAAACGGCGGTAGGACAAATACCGCCTGGGATAATGCATTTCCCTTTCGACTTTGGCTGAATTCTTGTAGTACAATCGATCTGTCGCCAAAATAGGTGTTCTCCTTCTACTTCTATTATTGCGATCTCTGCCTTTCCATTGCTTATGAAAACTGTCCACGCGTGCGAACTTGCGGAAAAAATAAATACTAAGATGGCCGCCACCGCAAATACCGTAAGCTTCTTCATTATCCTCCCCTTTATCAATGCTTAATAAGTTTCTGATACCACACTTCTGTGTGAAAATGAAACCGTTTTACAACAACGCTTGAATTGTCGATGTCCCTGCCTGCCAACATTTGGGCGGTGGTGTAAACGGAATGGGCAGTGTGTTCCCTTGCTTATTAACGATCGAACGCTTGCATGTGGGAGGATATATCATTCTTGGTAACTTCAGGAAGCAGTTCTTTGTTTTGAGGTAGCCTTCTCCTCGAAGATGGAACGGTTTTAGGGGGGCATGCTCCAATATGGCTTTCTTCCCGCGCTTAAAAGGTCAATATATGATGTTCTCCTTTGATGTAATCTGTTAGAGGAACTCCCATATATTTTACTTCAATCCCAAGGTTTTCAAGAATGCTTGAAACGTCATATTGATCTGCACAAGCCTTACAGGCTTCCAATTTAATTCCTTCGTTCTTCATCTCTGTTATCTTCTTTTGCAATTCAGCATCTTCACTCAGCAGCTTTGAAGAGGGTCCCCAAACTATTACGGTGACAGCATTCCACCATTTTTTCTTTTTGGCATTTAATGTGTACATGAACACCATTTTTGTAGCTACTTCCTTGTCTCCGCTTGTCCATAGGACGACTAATGAATCATAGGCCATTTTGATCCCTCCATTTCTATTTATTTCCAATCGAAACGTAGCATAAAAGGGTAAAATAGAAAAAGCAAGATTTCAGGAAGAAAAAAATAGAGAAGCAGTTATATTATCGCCATACGTAGGGATATGATTCCTTATAAGGATACGGGCAGCTTAATTATTATGCTTGTTCCATGTTCCACCTGGCTTTCTGCATGGATTGTACCTCCGTGCTTATCGATAATCCCTTTGGAAACAGAAAGACCCAGGCCGGTGCTTCCGACTGGTTTGGTGGTATAAAACGGGTCGAATATCTTATCTATCGTATCGGTGGGAATTCCGTGTCCTGTATCTTTAAAGGTAACCTCCAAGAACTTTTTGCCTGCGTCATCC
Source organism: uncultured Smithella sp. (assembly GCA_964469905.1). Classification (GTDB taxonomy): domain Bacteria; phylum Desulfobacterota; class Syntrophia; order Syntrophales; family Smithellaceae; genus MVRV01. Next base: position 19,590 of record CAYXZW010000050.1, on the reverse strand, counting down.
GCAGTTTGCCTGACGTCAATGGTAAAGATGCCGCCCGGGGACATGGAATCAATACCGTTGAGAAGCACACTGACAAAAACCTGATTGATCTGGTTGCCGTCAACAGAGATTGGCGGCAAATCCGGTGCATAATGTTTTATCAACTGCAGATTTTTCTTGCCTAATTCATGCTCTGTTAACGTCAGGGACTCCTCGATGATCTCTAATATGTCCTGTTTGTCGAGAGTAAGCGGATTCTGGCTTGCATAACTGATCAGCCCCTTGACGATTTTGTCGGTTCGCAGAACGGCAGTGTTCAGCCTGGTGAGAATTTCCGTCTGCATGGAATCGTTGCCGCCGGTTGACTGCAGATAGCTGATCCCCTGGAGCATAATGGCTAGAGGATTCTTGATTTCGTGGGCAACACCGGCAGCCAGCACTCCGATGGAAGCCATCTTTGATTGTTGGATAATTATGTCCTGTTCTTCCCGAAGCTCTTTGTAGGCTTGAGCCAGTGCCAGATTTGTTTCCCGCAGTGCCTCATCAGCTTGAGACCGTTCATTTTCAGTCTTGATGAGTCGTTTGCCGAATAGGAAAATTCCCGCAAACCCCAGCAACCATAAGATCGCATGAAATCCTGAAAGCATGATGATCTGGTTTTTTTCAAGATGCCTTAAAGGCGCCATGGGAACGGATACGCTGATGCCTCCCCGGATTTCCCCCTCTTTGTATCCCTGCTGAGCATGGCATTTCAGGCATCCTTTTGCAGTTACCAGAGGTTTTATCAAACGTACGTATTCCGTGTCGCCCAAGGTTTGAATGATGGTTGCCTCTTTCTTGCCGTTTGCAAAACTTAAGAGAGATTGTTCCTCCCAGAGATCGGGCTTGTTTTCCGGGCGCAGGGGCTTGAGGCTGGTGATATGACCCTGCACGCCTTCCTTGGTGTAAATGTTTTCATAGTACTGGCGCATGACATAGGCCGGGTTCATTAGAGTAAAAGGTTTTCCTGATTTTAATGTTACGTCCTTTTCGGGAACATTGAGATAGGGGTTGGAAGGCGTTTCTCCGGTGACCGGCACATATACACCGCCGTGGAATGTCACCCAATTGCGGAAAGCAAAATCTTTTTCAAAGGCAAGATGCGCCATTACATCAGCCTTGGCCATAGTTTGATTTTTTGTATAGAAGATGTTCCAAAAAAGGGAAGCAACAATAATAATCGACCAGACCACAACGCCCCAACGGAGGTAAGCTTTAATGTTTAAAAAAAGCTGACGTGGGTTATCAGGATTCATGATTAATTCCTCTATTGCTAGTGTTGGTCATTGCATTTTTCCCACGCCGCAATTATCTGCGCAGATTAAGGGTTGCTTCAATCCGCTCGATCAGCTCGTCTTTCCCTACCGGCTTGGCAATGAATTCCCGACCGCCCATCTGGCCTCCCCCTTCCGCCACTTCATCCTTCTGGACTATGGCGGTCATGAAGATGATGGGGATATTTTTTGTCCGGGGATCGAGCAGAAGTTTTTCGGCAACTTCCGTGCCGGACAGATCGGGCATCATTATGTCTAGTAAAATCAAGTCCGGTCTGATGGTCTTGGCGAGCCTCAGGCCTTCTTCTCCAGAATTGGCGGTAGTAACTTTGAAATTGTAATGTTTATCGCTTTGCAGATTGAGCTTGACGAAGAAGGTTAATGATTCCTCATCATCAACAGCCAGTATATGAATAGGTTCTCCCACAACGACACCTCCTGAATTATATTATTGTATAGGCAACAGGATAACAAATTTCGCACCCTGTTCTTTTCGGTTCTCAGCGTAGATTATTCCGCCGTGACTGTCAATTATTCCTTTGGAAATGGAAAGCCCCAGACCGGTGTTTCCAATGGTTTTTGTTGTATAAAAAGGATCAAAGATATTATTGAGCTTATCGCTGGGAATTCCATGCCCTGTGTCTTTAAAAGAAATCTCCAGGAGCTTCTTGCCGTTGTCAACCTCCATTGTCCGGATACTGATGGTAAAAGTGCCTCCCGGGGACATGGCGTCGCTGCCATTTATGAGCAGGTTGATAAAAACCTGTTTTATCTGGCCACCATCGACGCAAGCGTTGGGCAAATCCGGTGCATACTGTTTGACCAGCCGCAAGTTTTTTTTGCGGAATTCATGTTCAGCCAATATCAGCGATTCATCTATTAATGCCGTAATGTCCTGTTCAACTAGTGTAAGAACTTCCTGGCGGGCATAGCTGAGCAGGCCCTTAACGATGACGTCGGCCCGGAGAACCGCCGTGTTCATTCTGTCAACCACCTCGGCCATCAGCGCATCGTCCTTGACTGTTGTCTGCAGGTAGTTGATGCCCTGCAGCACGATGGCCAGGGGATTCTTGATCTCGTGGGCGATGCCGGAAGCCAGCATACCGATGGATGCCATTTTCTCCTGCTGGATGACCATGGCCTGTTTCTTTCTTAATTCTTCGTAAGCTTCCTCCAGTTCCTGATTCTTTCGGAGTATTTCATCTTCGGCCTGTTTGCGTTCGGTAATGTCTTCGAGCATCCAGATAGAACCGTCCTGAGGCTTGGCCGGATTTAAGGCCTTGCCCATGAAGCGGCACCAGAATAAAGTGCCATCGCTGCGTTTAATTTCGAGGACAGTCTCTGAGCGTTCCCCCCTGGCCAGTATTGGATATGCGGTTCTTCCCAGTTCTTCATAAGCTTCATCGGAGGGATAAATTATACGGGTGGAAGACCCCTGTATCTGTTCGCGTGGCAGCATGATCATTTCCGCCAAGCGGTTATTTGTCCACTCGAGAATTCTGTTGCGGGCCAGTGCAATTCCCATCGTACTGTTATCCAGGATCAGGTTTTGTATTGCGCTGAGATGAAGAAGCTTTTCCTCGGCCAGCTTGCGCTCGGTGACGTCTACATTGGTTCCTTCTAAATATAGTAACTCACCGTTTTCATCACAGATAGTATGTGCATTCATGGATGTCCAGAAGATCGTGCCGTCCTTTCGGCGCATCTGGGCCTCAAATTCCTTAACGTAGCCCTTATAGGCAAGAGCTTCCCTAATGTGTTCCCTATCCGCTAGATTGACGTAAAGCTGGCTGCCGATGCTCGTTACCTGGTCAATCATCTCTGCCGGAGATGCAAAACCGAACATTCTGGCAAAAGCAGGGTTAACGCTGACATAGCGCCCGTTGGGGGTGCTCTGGAAAATACCTTCCAGGGCATTTTCATAAATATTCCGGTATTTTTCTTCACTCTGGCACACTGCCTGCATTGCCTGCTTGCGCTCCGTCATGTCTATGACAGCGCCTCTGAGCCCGATGGGCTTGCCATCACTGTAAATTACACTGGAGATTACTATGGCCGGAAAGACTGAACCATCTAACCTCATCATATTATATTCAGTGCCCGCTATTTGTTCTCCTTTTAACAGCTCTAAAATATTCTTCTTGGATTTTTCAATATCTTCCGGCGCAAGGAGCTGCCATGCTTTAAATCCTTTCTTTAAATCATCTGCGGTGCCTCGAAAAGTTTCATAAATTGCGCGGTTGGCAGAAAGAATATTAGCTTCAAAATCCATTTCATAAACCGGGATGGGTAAAAAATCGTACAGGTCGCGATATTTCTTCTCGCTCTCTATCAAATCTTTTTCCGCTAGCTTACTTTCCGTGATATCGCGCACGGTGGCCTGTAGAAGATTTGTACCGCTTTTTTCGAGCCTTGAGAGCAAAACGGTTGCCGGGAAATCAGTCCCGTCCGCCTTGCGATGCACCCACTCGAAGGAATGAAAACCCTTCTCCAGGGCCAGGCGAATCATTTCCTTTGCTTTTTCGACTGAAGCGGAGCCGTCCGGCTGGTAATCGGGAGAAAGGCTCTCCGGTGTCTTGTTTATCAAGTCCTGCTGGTCCCGGCAGGCGAACATTTTGATGGTTGCCGGGTTGGCGGCAATATATCCCTGACCCGGCAAAAGCACCATGATGGCATCTCTGGAGTCAACATAAAGCGAGCGATACCGTTCCTCGCTCTCCCGCAGCCTGTCTTCTGCCGATTGGCGTTCGGTGAAGTCGGCAAGAAAATTCAACGTGGCCGGTCTGCCCTGCCAGGGAACTATTGTAGTGTGAATTTCCACCCAACGGATAGCCCCGGCGGCGTTTATAATCCGGAAAGTGTAGGAGGCGGGAACCGCCTCACCACTCAGCCGTTTCAAATGGGAGGATAGAACTCTTTCCCGGTCGTCAGGATGGATTAATTCCGTAAAAGGCTTAGAGATAATTACTTCATAGGGGGCGCCGAACAGCTTCAGCGATGCCTTATTGAGAAATTTGAACATACCGTCCTGGGCAATAAATATGGCTTCGCTGCTGTTTTCCACTACCAGGCGGTATTTCTCCTCGCTTTCAAACAGTGTTCTTTCCGCATTTTTGCGCTCGGTAATGTCATTGTAGAGTGCTACAACCTCGCCGGTCGGCAGTTTGTAAATATAATTCACCCGCCATCCGGCAATGCGGTCGTCTTTATAGTAAATGGGGGGAATTTGTTCCGCTTGTCCGGTTTCCCATACTCTCCTCAGAACTTCCAATAATAACTCGTTTCCGGCACCGGGAAATATCTCCAGCACTGATTTACCGATGACATTTTTCCGGTCTATTCTTTCCGTTTTCTCCGCCGCCCGGTTGAAATCCTTGAAGATAAAATCGTTACCATTACCCAGTGCTTCATAAACGGCGGCGCAACTGCTCATGTTCTCGAACAGTTCTTGAAAACGAAGCTCACTGGTGATGACGGTCTCCTCGGCCAGCCGAAGTTCTTTACGTGATTGAGCTTCCGCCGATTCGCGCTTTATGGCGGCAGGGAGGCGGGCCAAATTGCCCTTCACAAAATAATCATGGGCGCCCAGCTTCATACATTCAACGGCAGTTTCTTCGCCGATGGCGCCGGAGACAATGATGATGGGAATGTCAATATTCTTTCCCTTTAACAGGGCAATGGCTGCGGGGGCGCTGAAGGAGGGCAGCTTGTAATCGCATAGGATGATATCCCAGGGCTTCTCCCGGAGAGCATTGGACATGTCCTCCGCCGTTTCCAATCTTTCATATTCCGGGGCGTAGCCGCCATTTTTCAGGGCGCGAATGATCAGCAGCGCATCATCTTCCGAATCCTCAATCATTAAGACCCGCAATGGTTTCGGGACGCTCAGTTCAGATTGATTAGCTTTTGCCATTTTAACCTCTTTTGCGTATCTGGTTATTCGCGAAGCGAAAAAACCATCATTCGTGAAACGTGAAGTGTGAAGCGCGAGATATGCAATCCGGCAGGGAACCCCGGCGAATGCCAGGCATGCCGGACGCTTCACGCGGTAAAGCTGAAACGCTTTTCCTCAAATAAGCGCAAACAGGCGTTGACCGCCTCCGGTTCATAGAGAATGCCCCTGTTTTTAACGATTTCTTCCAGGGCGGCAGCTATTCCCAGAGAGGCCCGGTAAGGCCGGTGTGAAGAAATTGCCTCCACTACGTCAGCTATAGCCATGATTTTCGATTCCGGCAGAATTTGATCACCCATCAATCCGTTCGGGTAACCCGAACCATCCATGCGCTCGTGATGCTCCAGAACTATCCGGGCAATTGGCCAGTAAAAATCAATGTCCTCGAGGATATGATATCCGGAAACAGGATGTATTTTAATCAAACTGAATTCCAGATCAATCAGCTTTGTCGGTTTAGTGAGAATTTCGGAAGGTATGGATATTTTTCCGAGATCGTGGATGATGCTGGCCAGATGAAGGCCGTCGATCTGATTATCATCCAGGTTCATTTCGATGGCTATGGCGCGGGACAAATCAGCCACTCTCCTTTGATGACCTGCAGTGTAAGGATCTCTTGTTTCCACAGTTACGGCCATGGCATTAATTGTGGATTCCAGTAATTTCCGCAAGCGATCAATGTTTTGCTGGCGCTCCGCATCCATCATCTTTTTTTCGGTTATATCTTGATCAATCCCCTGATAATAGAGCAGCCGGCCATTTTTGTCTCTGACGGCGTGAATGTTGACGGATACCCAGATATGGCTGCCGTCTTTTCGATAGAACTCAGTCTCATAGCCCTTTACGGAACCATGTTCTGCAACAAGTTGGAGCAATTTTTTGCGGTCCGATAGATTTACATAAAGCTGATGGTCAATGTTGGTAATGCTCGCCATAACTTCTTCCGGCGATTCATAGCCCAGGATATTCGCAAATGCCTGGTTGATGGTAATCCAATGGCCGGAAGGGGACGATTGGTAAATGCCTTCCTGGGCATTTTCGATAATGCTGCGATATTTTTCTTCGCTCTCGCGCAAGGCCTCTTCCATAAGTTTTTGTTTGGCCCTTGATTTTGCTTCCGCCAGCTCCCTCTCAATGGCCGAACCGAGGCGGGACAAGTTATTCTTCATAATATAATCTTTGGCGCCCAGCCGCATGCATTCCACTGCGGTCTCTTCGCCGATGGCGCCGGAAATAATGATAAAGGGAATATCGACGTTCATTTTCCGCAGTATGGCCAGAGCATCCATACCGTTGAAACCGGGCATGCTATAATCACTGAGAATGACATCCCATAATTCATACTGCAGAGCCTTTTGCATGTCCGTTGCTGTTTCTACACGTTTATAACAAGGATTATAGCCACCTTTTTTCAGGGCACGAATGGCCAGCAGGGCATCATCTTCCGAATCCTCAATCAGCAAGACCCGCAGTGGCTTCGGTTCGTTTCTTGCCGATTGATTAACGTTTGTCATTGTTAACCTCTTTTTCGGTGTTCGTGCTTTGTGAAGCGTATTTCGTATCTGGGTTTTTTCATTTTACGCTTCACGAATAATGAACTACGAGTCCAGAGACAAGCTTGACGGCTTGAGAACGGGCGCCGGTTTATTCCAGATCAGCCAGTAGAGGCCCAAATATTTAATCGCCTCGATGAACTCTTGGAAATTGACGGGTTTGCGCACATAGCTATTTGCCCCCAGCCTATAACCATTAATTACATCCTCCTGCTCTAGGGACGAGGTAAGGATAACCACCGGCAGCAGCTTGGTCAGTTCATTTGCCCGAATTCTTTTCAGGACTTCCAAACCATCAATTTTGGGCAATTTTATATCCAGCAGAGTAACGACCGGCAGATCGCCGATGTCTCGGTTGGCATAGATTCCAGTGCCCATAAGGTACTCGAGCGCCTCCAAGCCGTCTCTGGCTACAACGACCTCATTGAAAATGTTATTATGTTTGAAAGCCCTTAAAGTAAGTTCTACATCGTCGGGATTATCTTCCACCAGCAGTATTACTTTTTTATCCATCGGTTCCTCCTTTTCGTTGTTCGTGAAGCGTCCTGCATGCACCGGATTTCATATCTCGTATCTTCCGCTTCGTCATTCCGGCGTAGGCCGGAAGCCTGTTAAACTATTTCATCATACAAAAATTCTAGTTCTAACTACTACATTCGCTTTCTCACTGGATACCGGCATTCGAGACTGTGACACAATTCCTTTTCGTGTCATTTCGAAGCGTAGCGAGAAATCTTGTTTTCAACAAATTCAATGCTTTAAGATTCCTCATATACATTCGGAATGACATTTTTTCTAATCGCGACACCGTATCATTCGCCGGGGTTCCCTGCCGGATTGCATATCTCGCGCTTCACACTTCACGTTTCACGAGGTGCGCTTCACGTTCTTCAGCGTCGTCTCGATCCGGCTGATCAGCTCATCTTTGGTGATAGGCTTGGCGAGTAATTGTCGCCCGCCGATCATGCTTTGCTCCTTTTCGACCTTCTCTTTCTTGATTGCTGCAGTCAGAAAGATGACGGGGATGTCTTTAGTGGTACTGTCGTCTTGCAGTTTCTGCGCGACTTCCGTGCCAAACATGCCGGGCATCATCATATCCAGAAGGATCAAATCCGGTCTGTCGGCCTTGGCAAGTTTCAGCCCCTCTTCCCCGCGGTTAGCGGTAACAACCTTAAAACGTGGGTCTGTTTCCAGATTAAGTTTGACGAAAAAAGTAAAAGACTCCTCGTCATCGATGATGAGAATCCTAATGGTATCCGCCATGAAAATAACAATCCTCCTTAAATGCGCTTAACGCTCTTATCGTCCTACCGGGAACATCTTGGCTATGCTCTCCAGCCTTTGTTCAACATAATGCGCCATACCCTCTCCGAAGAAGCCACCATGGGCCTTGGCGTAATCGGCAATATACTCTTTGAACCATTCACCGGTCAGTCCGGATAAGGCGATGCTGGTGCGGAACAGGATGTCCCAGGTGAGTTGTTTTGACCGGGCGTCCACATAGACACTATCCCAGTCGATATGGCCATTCTCATCCTGATGATCCTTAACGACGGCGTAACTCTCCAGTTGCTTCTCCTCCATGATTTTGTCCCCCAGCAATTTGCGGACTGCCTCGGCAAATATCTTGAAGGACTGCCGGGGAAAATAAACGGCCGTAGCCAGAGAGTCGTTTTCTTTGAGGTAATGCACCATTATCCTCGTCAGGTGGTCTTTTCGCTTTGCTTTGGATGCCTTATCCTCCTGGTCGTTATGCTGGCTGCGACTGCATTCATCATGAACGGCTGTAACTATTTTTTCCAGCTCCGCTTCGGTATTTTTCAATGCCCGCACCAGTTTTTCTTTCGGCACACCTTCGGCAACCAGGTTGCCGAGGAGCAGCTTGATGCTCTTACTGCACGTTTCCCGGCAGAAAACAAGTGTATCTTCTTTTTCGTTTTTATTTTCCATAAGTCTTCAATATCACGTAGTTCGTGAAACGTGAAGCGTCTTTTCACTCTTCCAGTGTGAAATAGAATGTGGCGCCTTTTCCCACTTCACCTTCCGCCCAGATTCTTCCCTTGTGGCGGTTAATGATCCTCTGGACTGTTGCCAGCCCGATACCTGTGCCCGGAAATTCATCTGTTCGATGCAGTCGCTGAAAGGCGCCGAATATATTATCCCTATAGGCCATGTCAAAGCCCACACCGTTGTCCCGTAAAAACATAACGGTCTTACCCCCTGCAATCATCGACCCGAACTCAATTTTTGGCTGTTGCTCTTTGCCGGTAAATTTCCAGGCATTGTCCAGTAAATTAGTCAATGCTATTTTCATTAAACGCTTATCGCAACAGCCTACAACCTTTCCGGCGATGATTATATCCACACTTCGGGCAGGGTCATGTTGACGGATATCTTTGACCAGCGTCTGCACGAGGATGCTCAAATCAACCTGTTCCAGGGTGAAAGCGGATTGTGTTACCTTTGCCAGATTCAGCATGTCGTCAATCAGCCGGGCCATATTTTGCGTTGCCCGCCGAATTCTTGCTAAATAACTTTTTCCGGCAGCATCGAGCTTGTCCTGGCAATCCTCCAGCAAGGCGTTGCTGAAGCCGTCAATGCTCCGCAGCGGTGCGCGCAGATCATGGGAAACCGAATAACTGAAAGCAGCAAGTTCCTTATTGACAGATTCCAGGGACTGGTTGACGGAAGTAATCTTTGCTGCGCCTTGGTTCAGGTCATCCACGAGATTAAGCAAAGCCAGTTGGGTTTCGCGCAGTTTTCTGGTTTGCGAGATTACCTTATTTTCCAGTTTTACTTTCAAACGAATATTTTCCTGTTCAATGTGCCAGCGTTCGGTAATATCCATGACGGTTCCGATAAAACGAATCTTTTGTCCGGAATCGCCTAAAATAACCTTTCCTCTGACCTGACAATATTTCTGCTTTTCATCTTTAGAAATCAATCTGAAATAAGTATTCAGCAATTCATGGGTTTGAAGAGAATGTTTGAACAACCGGACATAATCTGCAAAATCATCGGGATGAATGAACTTGCCGTTTGCCTCAAAACTGGGAACAAAATCCTGCGGAGTTACACCGAAAATCTCATAAGTCTCCTCCGACCACCAGACAGTATTGTTCTGAAGATTCCACTCCCAACTGCCAATCATACCAACCTTCTGGGAATCATTGAGTCTTTCACTGAGCACCGATTTGGTGGCCTCGCTTTCCCGCAGATTCACTTCTGCCAGTTTGAGCGAGGTGATGTCATTGATACTGGATAGAACGCACATTTCATTGTTGAGGGCTAGAGTGTTCGCCGAAAACCACCCTGTGATTATCTCGCCGGACTTTTTCCGGAAGTGAAATTCGCTCTCCCGAATCTTGCCCTTGCCTGTCAGTTCGCTGACAACAAAGGCACGGTCTTCGGCATTGTTCCAGAGATTCAAGTTAATCGTTGTTTCTCCCTGGATGTCTGCCAGCTGATAACCGGTGATCCGGAAAAAACTTTCATTAACTTCGATGATCTTTCCGTCGGACATGCGCGTAATGGTTACAGCATAAGGAGAGGAATGGAACGCTTTGGAAAATTTTTCTTCCTGCATGGTGATGTCCGATAGCAGGCGCTTGTTGAACATCAGCATCAGGCTGTACGTCAGCAGAATAAAAAACATCTGATAAGAAATCAAAACAAACTGTTCAAATATCCCGGCATGGAGATAATCGCCGGTTAAGGGCGCACCGGTGAAAAATTCGCCAATCCGTATTACGCTGATTACACAGAAACTCGTTAAAACAACGCCCACGAATCGGGTCAATTGACGCCCTCCCGGTGCGACTCTGTAGAGCATAAGCCACGCGCATTGAAAACAGATAATCAGCATAACTATGGATATATTGAGATTTCTTGCTGCCAGATTCGGTTGAACAAGCGCGAAATAGGCATGAATACAAACAAACGCCGTAAGCAGAATATAATTATGAATCTGAGAGCTTTTCTTGCCGACAAAGCGCAAAAGGCCCATATACCCTAAAAGCGCCCCGATCATCGCCAAGGTATTGCTGAGCACCATAGATATCCAGTCCGGAATCTGGCCGCGCAAAACAACCAGACAAAGAGCGGTCAGTTGAAAGGCAAAATCAAACACAAAAAAGCCCGTGCCGGCGAAACGGCGGCGTGTCTGCTGCCAAAGAAGCACAATAATCACCAGGCAGGCTATGTCGGTGAGAATATAACTAAAAACTATGGTACGCATGTCCAGGATCATGAACTACCTCGTGTCTCGTGAAGCGTATCTCGTATCTTCCGCTTCACGCTTTCTTTTCCAGCTTCTCAATTCTCTCCTTGAGTTCGGCCATTTTCAGTTCTCTGCCGACGAACACCCGGTTCGTCTCTTCCAGCAGGGCGATAGTTTTCTGCAATTCGCTGGTTCGCTCCTCGATTTTCTTTTCCAGGGATTCATTGAGTTTGCTGATTTTTTCCTGCGCCTCCCTGCGCTCGGTGATGTCGAAACAATGCCCGATGTAGCCGATGAAAATTCCTTTGATGTCATAGTTTGGTTTGCCCAAGTCTCTAATCCACTTGTATTCACCGCTGACATGACGTAAACGGTATTCCATATCAAACGCTTCACGTTTATCAAATGCGGTGACGTAGATTGAAACACAACGGTCGAGATCATCGGGATAAACTCCTTGGGTCCAACCGTTGCCTATTTCCTGTTCGAGCGTACGCCCGGTAAAATTCAACCATGGTTGGTTAAAATAATTACATAATTTGTCTGTTCCCGAGGTCCAGATAAGAGCAAATCCTGCGTCCGCCAGATTACGGTATTGGTTTTCTCTTTCACGAAGAGCTTCGTCGGCCCGCTTGCGATCGGTGATGTCTAAAGCAAAGGCGACAATCTGTTCCTCCGGTCCCGGTAGCAATGCGTCTGTAAGCAATACTGAAATACGCGAACCGTCACGGAGCTGATATTCCTTTTCATAAGGAGTGCATGTTCCTTTCTCATACATTTCACTAATTGCATTCTCATCTGCCGGCAGCCATTCCGGCGGTGTAAGCGCTCGCCAATCAACCAGGCCCTGTTCAAATTCCTCTCGTGTAAATCCCAGCATGTTCAGGTAGTAATCATTAGTCTCAACAATCGACCCGTCAGAAGTAGCAATCACTGCACCAACAATATTTGAATCGATGAAACGCCGGAGGCGATCATGCGACAAACGTACCTTTTCTTCGGCATGTTTGTGATCGGTGATGTCACGAATGTAAGCACCAACACCCCTTTTCCCCTCTACAAGATCGACAGGGAACTTCCTCGTTTCATAGATGCGATCCCCGACAACTTCTTCAGAGACATGAATATCATTCGAGCGCAGCGTTTGTTCGTCTGTTTTTCTGCATTGGGCAGCAGCTTCCTCGGGCATCAGATCAAAATCGGTCTTACCGATGATCTCGCTAAGTGTTTTGTCGTAGAACTTACATAGAGCAGAATTTGCGATGATATGACGAAAACACTCATCTTTCAGAAAAGCCATGTCTGAAGTTGCATCAAGGAATGTCCGCGTTTGCTGCTCAGTCTTCAGCAGTGCTTCAGCTGCCATCAGCTTGGCTTCTTTTTCCTTTGCTTCATCGAGCGCCCTTTTTACGGCAAGGGGAAGTCTTAATATTCTGTCTTTTAAAATATAATCAACTGCCCCCTGTTTTAAAAGTTCAACAGCTGTCTCCTCACCGATCGTCCCGGAAACACAGATAAACGGTACATGTGGGCATATTTCATTGCACAAACGCAATGCTCCAAATGCGTCGAATCCGGGCAATTTGAAATCAGCCAAAATAATATCGTGTTTATTGACGCGGATAGAAGTTGAAAATTCTTCTTCATTTTGCACGCGGGATATCTTCAAATGATACCCGGCATTAATCAAGTTTTCACGGATGATCTCAAAGTCACGGACGGAGTCCTCAAGTGACAGAGCGCTCAATACAGTCCCGGGTATAATTGTTTCGTCCATCTTATGCTCCTTGTTCAGGCGGCATTTCATTGATCAGTGCCCAGAAGACGCCGATTTCTTTAACGGCATCGATGAAATCCTTGAAATTTACGGGTTTTACAACATAGGCATTGACGCTAAGCTCATAACATTTTTTTAAATCAGGTTCCTCGCGTGAAGACGTCAGTATGACGACGGGTATTGTTCTTAGTTTGTCATCGCTGCGAACGGCTTTGAGCACTTCAATGCCGTCCATACGCGGCATTTTAATATCCAACAAGATAACCGCCGGATTTCCCGGATTTCGTTGTTTGTAATTGCCCTCATACCGCAGATATTCCATGGCCTCCACACCATCTTTTACGGTAACGACCTGGTTGGCAAGGTTATTTTCGGAAAGGGCCTCAATCGTTAATTCGACATCTTTGGGGTTGTCTTCCGCCAGCAATATGGTTTTTAAATTAATCATCATTTCTCCTCCTTGTTTTTTAATAATGAAAAATAAAAAACAGCGCCTCGATTTAAGGCAGCCTCAGCCCACGTGCGACCGCCGTGCTTGGCGATAATGCGCCGCACATTGGCCAGCCCTATACCGGTGCCTTCAAATTCTTCCGAAGAATGCAAACGTTGAAACACACCGAACAGCTTATGCTTGTATTGCATATCAAAACCCACACCGTCATCGCGGACAAAAAATGCATATTCCAGATTATCTTCCTTGCATCCGACTTCTATCGTTGCTTTCTCTTTCTTCCGGGTGAATTTTACCGCGTTGTGTAGAAGATTGTACCAGACCTGTCTTAACATGGCCTGGTCGCCAAAGACGTTGGGCAATGCCGCAACAGACCACTCGATGCTGCGTCCCGGGTTGTCGTTTTTTATCATTTCCAGAACTTCCTTAATAACAAGGTTCATGTCAATATGGGATAAGCGCATCTCCTGCCGGCCGGTTCTGGAGAATTGCAGCAGGTCGTCGATCAGTGCCGCCATCTGCCTTGCGGAATCGGCGATGTTGTCCAGATAATGGATTCCTTTTTCGGGAAGTGTGACGCGAAAGCGGTTAATTAGCAGTTCCACATACCCATTGATGTGCCGCAGCGGCGCCCTCAAGTCGTGCGATACAGAGTAGGTGAAAGCTTCCAGTTCTTTGTTGGTATTTTCCAGCCGCGTGATATAATTGAGAAGTTGCGTCTCTTTGTCGGACAGCGCTTCGGCCATCCGGTTGAATTCGGCGGCAAGCTCGCCAATTTCATCCTCCGTTGCCTTCTCCATTCGTTGTGTTAGGTTGCCGGTGCCAATTGTGATGGCTCCTTTTTTAAGCTGTTCCAGCGGCTTGATTACTTGCCGGGCGATGATCAGGCCACCAAGGCCCATCACAATGACTGCCAGCAATCCTATTAATGCTAGATAGCGCGTCAGTACATAAATTGGTGCAAAAGCAACTTTTATAGGCACCGCATAGGCAATGGTCCATCCTGTGCCTGTAAGAGGCATGTAAGCCACCAGTTTCTCCAGCCCGTCGATTGGGCTGACGTATTGCATTGTACCCTCCTTGCCGCTTCTTGCAGCTAGCACCGATGGTGCCGAGCTGAAATCGGTCTGCTCCCGCACATATTTGAGGTTACCTTGATGGGCAACAATAAGACCCCGGCCGTCGGTGACGTGGCCATATCGCGTGATTAAACTGGCGGGTGAACCCTCAGGAATGCCGATTTGCGACAACGTCGTCAGATTAATTCCACCCGCCCATATGCCGATGATCTTGCCACTAGCGCTGCGCACAGGTGTGGCAATAACGACGGTGGGCCGTTGAGTAGCCGGTGAAATATGCAGGTCGCTGGTGACCGTTTGACCAGTATCCATCAATTTCTGATACCAGCTGGTGAAGGCAAGATCTTTGCGGGAAAGTTCTGTTTGTAAGCTATGAGGCTCGATCTGGCAAACCATGCCCTTAGCATTGAGGAGCACTATATACTCAAAGAGCCGTGAGTTTTTCAAGATTGATTGGGCAACCTTGTGCATGTCTGCTTCCATTGTTCCTGCATTTGATACACGCGACGGCGTTGATGTCCACGCCAGAGAATAATCAATGAGTGGTTTTCCCTGCGCTGTTATCTCAAGTACTGAGCGTACTTCGTCTAGATAGAAATCAACGGAGCTTTCATAACCTTTTAGGCTGTTGGTGAGCGCCGCCGTCTCTGTGTCCCGTACCGTGTTGCGGATAAAGAAGAACAACAGCAGGATGATCAGGCAAATGGTGACACTTGCCGACACGATGATCAGCAGTGGCAATCTGATTGATAATTTCATTCGTCGCATCATAATGTCCTACCGCTTCTCTGCAAGAACCTCATTGAGCAGTGTCTCATCGTACATTTTATTTGCCGGGATGCGCTTCTTGAGCAAACCGACATCGATCAACAAGGGCTGCATGCCCTCAAGTAAGGCCGGATCATTGCGGCCATCCGGCGAGAAGCGCATCAGCTTCATCTTCTGGGTGACCTCAGGGCTGAGGTTAAGCGCCCGGGCAAGAATCAGACGGCTTTCATCCGGGTTTTGCTGTATCCATTGCAGTGCGTGCAAGTAGGCGCGTAAAAACGCCTTGACGGCCTGCGCTTGGCTGCGGTAGAAGCCAGCACTAAAGACAATCATGGTATATTCGAATCTCTCGAATGGAGGTCCGCCGATGATCCAGCCTAAAAGCTTACCATCCCCGCGGAGCAGTGATTGAGTCAGGTATGGTTCTACCAGAGAAGCAGCGGCAACATTACCACCAGCTACCGCCAACCCCATATTAGGGAAGGTCATTTCCACAAAGGTGTAGTTGCGGACCCCCTCAGCTTTAAAGCGGCCGATTAATGCAGCAGTGGTGATACTGGTTTTTGCGTTTGTGGCTATCTGTTTTCCCTCCAAATCTCGCCAATTGCCTACAGATTTGGCTACGAGAACACCTCCCCCGGGATGTTCCGGGTCGGAAAAGTCATTGGCTGCGACTGGAATGATGGCGTTCGGTATCATTCCGCGCTCGGCTGCGGAAAGAATCGGCACGGTACCTATGGTTACGCCGACGTCCACCTTACCGGACGCCATGGCCTCGATAGCGGCAGCCCCACCCGGATATGTTGTTTCAACAAATTGGATGCCGTTCTTCTCTGCGAATCCCCGCTCTTTCATGACGTAATAAGGTAAGGTGTCTATTACCGGTAAGAGGCCGATGCGTATAGTGAACTGCCGTGGCGGTTTTGACGGCGCGCAAGCGGTTACAATGGCCAGCGCGATCAATCCTGCTGTGATTATGGTGGATAATATTTTTAATTTGAACATATTGCCTCCTTACTTCTTCTTAGACAAGGATTACAGCGATTTTCAATCGCAGTAATCGGGCCTTTAAATCGCATTAATCATTTCCTCTCATCTCTGTAATCACTTTTTCTTCTCCAACTCGGAAAGCCGTGCTTTAAGCTCCCGCATTCGCATTTCCCGATCCACGAATATTCTATTTATACGCTCCAGTTCTTTATTTTTGGCGGCAAGTTCTTTTGTCCTGTGCAAAACCCGCTGTTCTAATTCTTCGTTGAGTCTTTTTATTTCTTCTGTCGCCAGCCTGCGCTCGGTAATATCGCGGGCGGAAGATAATGCCCCCGTCACATTTCCTTGCACATCTTTCAATACCCGGCACCACCAGGCGAGCAGCCTCTCCTCGCCGTCCTGGCGTTTCTGCCAGCTTTCCACATAAATAATATCGTCACTGCCTTTGAAAATAGGTTGGACAATATCAAATGTGTTTTGCTCCCTTAAAAAATAGAAATCGGCAGACTTGCCGATAACGTCTTTTCCAAAAAACACTATGCCCGGTTTATTCGCCCAGGTGTAAATTTTATTGACATCTACTTCCATGATGATATCGGGGATTGCGGAAAGAAGCACCTGTTGATGCAGGGCAATCTTTTTTGTGCTTGCCTCAGCATCTCCGCGTCGGGCGATTTCTTTTTGCAGGTTTTCTAATGAAGTGTATGAGTGTTTTAAGTTTTCAGACATCGCATTGACTTTCCGGGCCAAATCAGTCAGCTCGTCATTGCCCGTATCGTCCATGCGGTATTCTAAATTGCCGGTGCCCACTATACCTATTCCCTTATTCAGAGCGATCAAGCGTTTTGTCATAAGGTTGTTGGTAATCAATGAATTGCCTATAATCAAGGCAAAGGTGCACAACAGAAAGACAATAGATAGGGCGATTAATCGGTTACGGGCTTTAAGCGCTGCTGCGAAGGTATTATCGCGTAATCTGGCAATATGGTCGTTTAAGGTATAGGCTTTTAAGAAAAGTTGACTGATGAATCTTGTTTCCGCCTCGGTAAAAGCTAATTTATCTTTTTTAGTGATCTTATCACCCTTATGTTTCTCTATAATGGTGGAAAATGAAGAAGCCGTTATCTCAAAATCTTTCCGCATTTCTTGCAGAATGACCATGTTTTCCTTGTCTGCCAGTTGCCGGGATGCTGCGTCCAGAAGCTTCCCTAATGCTTCGGTCTTCGCATACCACTGAACTGCCGGGCGAGATTCCCGATACAAAAGCCAATTATCTCTCAAGACGATCCGCTCAAAAGCAGCCTTTTGTATTTTATCAGTAAGCAGTACATTTTGATCTGCCCGCTGGGCCGCTTGAAAAGACCAGATGAGAGAAAGCAGTATAAGAGCTATTACACCCAGAGAAATGAATGTATTGAACTTAAGTCTCGTCCTGATTTTCATATGTTTCTCTCCGTATATTGTGAAGCGCCAACGGCGTGAAGCGCGAGATATGAAATCCGGCGGATGCCGGACGCTTCACGTTTTTGACGCTTAATGAATAATCCGCACTGCCTCCGGTTTGACTGCTAAAAGGCCATCCATGTAAATAGAATCAAGATAATTGGGCATATCCCGGTGCACCGCTAATCTTTCTTTTATGGCCCAGCGTGTCTGGTCTTCGAGGTCCACCAGCAGGCCCTGATCGAGCGCCACCCTGAAGTCAAAAATATCCCAGATTTCATCAATAATGCTTTTGTCCATTTTGAGAAATTCGGCAACCAGACGCCGTGATTCTTCCGGATATTGTTGTACAAATGCCTCAGCCTTGATCATCGCCCGCAGAACTTTTTTAATCGCTGCGGGATTCTTCTTTACATATTCCTGCGAGGCAACAACGCAGAAGTGCTCGGTGTAGATTGATTCACCGAAATATATTATTCCGTTGTTTCCCAATTTCTTTTTCAGTTGCAGTAATGTAGGATTCCAGATGGAGACGGCATCCACCTTTCCTGAAACAAGGGCGGCGGCCATCTCATCGGGTTTCAGAGCAATGATTTTGACTTGTTTTAAGTCAATGCCCTGCGCCAGCAGAAAAGAATCCGTAAAGAAATGTCCCGTTGTCTCCAACGTAAGGCCGATTTTTTTCCCTTTCAGATCGACAGGTTTGGCAATGCCTCTGTCCCTTCTGGCTAAAAGGCCCGAGTTCTTGTTGTCTGTCTGGATCGTGGCCAGTATTGAAATTTTCTTGCCATTCATGACGGCAAACATGATAGGTGTATCTGCTGTGGTCGCCAGATCCGCTTTACCCTCTATCATCGACTGGAGCGCCGGTTTCCCGAAGGTATGAAGCTGTGGTGTTGCCGCCAGCCCCTCTTCCCCAAAGTAATTATTCGCGAAGGCGATATGGACAAGAATTGCATTGAAGTTAATCGTATAGGCAATGGTGATCTTTTCCGGTGTTTCAGCCTTTTGCTGCTGACAGCCGGTTGTGGTCAGGGCAATAGCAGCAAAGGCGGTAAGAACAAGAACGGTGAAAAGGCGTGACGACTGGAAATTGATCATATTCTTTCCTTCCTCTTAAATTACAATGGTGGTTGGTAAGAATGACAAGTCCGTCAACAAAGTCCGCTGGGGCTGAAATTGGAAACTTTCTCTCCCCTCCAGACGGGAAAGATATCGTAATAGGTAGGTCTAAAGATAAGCTTAATATCTGTTCATTTTTTCCTTATTTTACTCTCAATAAAGATAAAGTCAATGAAATAATATGTAGTTATAAAGACCTTTGAGTGCTTTTTCAAGAGCCAAATGACACATAAAAACCGCATATATATACCGCTTGTTTTCCAGCATTATATCGGCATTTTTTAAATCATAATCTGCCTGCTTGAATCATTCTTCTGCTTTTTTACCCATAATATGCCCTTATGCAAGCAATTACTAAATTTTGTATTATTAACACAATCTAATTATGCGAAAAAATATATCCTTAATTTAAAAAAGATACTGCCCACCAGCATGCGAGATTGATTGATATTATTGATAAGGCCTTCGCTTTCGTTGGGTGAAGTATAAGAAACGCGGCCTTGTGTGTCAAGGCAATCTTGGCCACCGTCAGATGCTGCTTATCACTTCAAATCAGCAACTTTTTCTGACTCGGCCGATGTGTGTAGTTCAGGAAGACATTAGTAAAATCATTGTAATCCGCACCCTAATGCTTTCCTCTGGCTGGTGGGCTTTCTTCCATAAATGCTAATAAGCTGCAACCAACGACTTCTAGATCTCGTGATTCATGGTGAGCGCGTCGATCGACACCACATCACTCTCAGGTCGAATGCCGGTCAATGTTATTTCATCTTAGAGTAGGCCGTTGGCGCAAGGATCGAGTTCTCTATACGTGCGATGATTTGACCGTTTTTCTCAGTTTCTGCCTTGGCAGCGAGCCACTCCGGATCAGTTGCAAAAGCATTCCATTTTTGTTCACGCTCGGTGAGGTTATTCCATTCCAGCATGTAAGTGAGTTTTTGGTT
>CAYXZW010000049.1:0-22113 GCA_964469905.1 uncultured Smithella sp. | reverse complement strand
GATCCAATACCGAAGAAAAAGTATTCCCGTTCTATCATCGGGCATTGCCTGCTCCCAAGAAAGCATGGTAAGAACATTTGCATTACCGTGTTAATCGCAGGTTAAAATAACTGAAAAGGGGTTGCAGTAGATCATCTGCAACCCCTTTTTTTGTTATAATCAGTAAGCTATGGAAGCAATTCGCCCACAATATGATGCTTGCATTCCCCTCGATGATGATTTAAACTTTTGAATAATTCCGTCAAGTCTTCTTTCCAACTGTTTAGGGCAGCTTGCGAAGAAAGACACTGATCGGCTTTTTCTAATATTCGGGGGATGCTTTTTATAGCACATAGGATTAACAAGATAATATTTAGGAGAGCATTTATGACTAAACACATATTACTATTCATAACGCTTTTTTTTATTTTTGCAGGAACGGCTCAGGCCGATCTTTACAAGTGGGAAGATGAAAACGGCATTATCCATATTACCGATTATCCTCCGCCCGCTAAGTCCGGCAAAAATATTCGCCTCCATAAACAAGATGCTCCTGTCCAGGAAAAAGAAGAACAGGAAATATCAAACACTGAGCAAAAAAAAGGTCCCTCTGTTGTTCTGTATACAAAAGATTCCTGCAGTGATTGTGATACCGCTCGTGAATTCCTGAAATCAAAAAATATATCTTTCACAGAATACAATACCGATACTAATAAAGAAGCTGCTAAGAAAAGAAAGTTAATTGATGATAGTGACGATGCCCCTTTTGCAATCATTAACAACAATCATGTATATGGTTTTTCGGAGATGGTTTACAACAAAGCATTAAAGGCTAAGCCTTAACTATGGATAATACAATCTATTTCTATACAGGAACAGGCAATTCCCTCTGGACGGCAAAGAACTTGGCCCGGCTTTTGGGCAATACTGAGTTGATTCCCATGGTAAGTGAGAAGGAATCAGTTATCCCTTCCGCTGCCGAACGCGTTGGCATCATTTTCCCCGTGCATATGTGGGGATTGCCTCTGCATGTAATTGATTTTATTCGGCGACTTCCTGCTAATTCCGCCAAATATTATTTTGCCGTTGCGGTAAACGCCGGACAGGTTGCCGCCACATTGATCCAACTGCAAAAGATGATGCAGGAAAAAGGCGCTATTCTTTCTGCAGGATTTTCCATATGTCTGCCCAGTAATTATATTCCCTGGGGTGGTGCCATCGCTGTAGAAAAGCAGCAGGAACTGTTTACTGAGTCCTCAACCAAAATTAAATCAATTGCGGAAATTGTCCTGGCCAAAGAAGCAAGACCTCCGGAAAAGGGTCCTTCCTGGCAGAACTTCTTTCTCTCCGCGCTCTACAAAATTGGTTCGCCGCGAATTCCGCAGATGGATAAATCATTCCGGGTTGATGAAAAATGTACCGGTTGTAAAATCTGTGAAAAAATCTGTCCCGCCAGGAATATTATAATTGCTGATAATAAACCCCTGTGGCAGCATCATTGTGAGCAATGCCTGGCCTGCATCCAGTGGTGCCCGGAAGAAGCAATTCAGTATGGAAATAATACATCAACAAAAAAACGCTACCATCATCCCGAAATAAAATTGCCGGAAATGCTCGCCTGTAACACTCCGCGGAGCAATTAAATCATTGGAATTCTTTTTTCCTTTGCCGGATGAATAACGAAATATTGTCCACCCGAAATGAGTATAGCCATAGGTAGGCAGCAAGAGATTTGTTCCGGAAAGATTTGACAAGAGCATCTTTCATGAGTAATAGAAAAGCAAATCATCAAAAGGAGCGTTCGCTTTGAAATATAAACATTATGTTATAGTTATAATCTTCTCTGCTTTCATCATTTTTACCGCCAGTGCCGGCGGCGCTCAGGAGTCTTTATTTAAAACATCATCATCTGTCGGACAGGAGCTGATCAATGCCCTCAAAATTGATAAGCCGCTTTCATTTTGCGGCGAATCCGTTCCTCTCAATGATGCAGAAATAAAAGAAAGATTAGAGAGAGAATTGCTTTATGCCCTGGATAATAATGATGATGTAATATTGTGGCTCAAACGTTCCCATCGTTTTTTCTTTCATATCGAGAATGTCTTAAAAAAGAACTCCATGCCCGACGATTTGAAGTATATAGCCATTGCCGAAAGTGCCCTGAGGCCTCTGGCAACATCAAACAAAGGAGCAGTCGGTTACTGGCAATTCATTGAGGGCACCGGTAACAGATACGGCATGAAGATTAATACCGACATCGATGAACGCCGCAATTTTTTCAGATCGACCGACGCCGCAATAGCTTACCTCAAAGACCTTTATGCGCTTTTTGGATCATGGACTCTGGCTGCCGCCGCCTACAACATGGGTGAAGAAGGCTTAAAAGCGGAAATGATGGTGCAAAAAGCAAATAACTATTATCAGCTTTATTTGCCCCAAGAAACACAGCGTTATATCTTTCGCATTCTGTCGGCAAAAATTATCATGTCGAATCCCAAAAAATTTGGTTATTCTCTGGCTAAAGAAGATCTGTACCAACCTCTGCAACTCGAGCAGGTTGAGATATCGGGCAATCAGCCCGTACCCATTTATTTAGTTGCTCAGGCGGCAAAGACCTATTTCAAAATGATCAAGGACCTTAACCCGCATTTTAAAAACTATCATATTCCGGCAGGAAAACATCAGATTTTAGTTCCCAAAGGATCCGCTACAGGCTTTAACGAACGCTACGGCAGTCTTTTACAGCAATGGTCTGACGAAAAAAAAGAATACACTTATACAGCGAAAAAAGGTGATAATTTATCCAATATATCTGCCCGCTTTAGCGTACCGGTGAAAGCAATAATGATCTGGAATGGAATTACCAATGGTAAAAAATTGGCACCGGGAGATAAACTGATTATTTTTTCAAATAATCTTAAACAGAAAAAAACCAATGACAAGGAAAACGCAGCCGAGAACCCACTGTAAAATATTCTCTGAAAAGCTCTAAGGTATCTCTGAATCATTCCTGGGCAGGACGAGCACTTGTTACGATATCGCTATTACATTTATAAATGAATGATGATATCGCGGCGGCTGTGAAACTCCAATTCCGAAAGCAATATATTGCGGAATTGGTAAGTTGAACTATCCTGCACTGGCTTGGGCAAGGTGAAGGCGACAGGGCGTATTGCACATATGTTGAGGAACCGACATCCACCGGTCTTAGAGCCTACGCCCCGTCCTGCGCCGGGGCAAACTGTGCCAACAACGATAGCGCGCGATGGAGAATTGGGATCAGTATTCGAAATCAGCTACTTCGATCTTAGCACTCATGTTCCTGACCTTTGTTAATACTTCTACATGATCCGGTTGTACCTGATAACTCTTCAATGCATCAAAATAAGCAAAAGTTGAAACCAGCGCAAAGTCGAATGTTTTTATCGGCCGCGGATCAGAGCCACATTCATAGCTTTTTATTTCTTTTATTGTTTTCGGCAGAGCTAATAAAGAACTTTTCAAGTCGGCAATCTGCCCATCAGTAACTGATTCCTTGAATTTTAACAGCACAATATGCTTCAGCATCATTTCCCTCCTCATAACAAATAAGAATTGGTGTGATTATTTTGGCTGGCGATTGCTTCTACGTCAAGCAATATCTTTGAGCAATTTCTTTGACCTCATAAATATCTTGCATTAAATACTTGACAATTTACATCAGCTGAATTAATTACTACCAATTAGATAGTATTTAATAAGTTTATCATTTGCCGATTGTATAATTCAGGTTTAATTGATGAAATTATCCACCAAATCAAGGTACGGCGTTCGTCTCATGACAGCTTTAGCCTGCGAGCATGGAGAAAAATCGCTTTTCCTCAAGGATATTGCCGCAAGCGAAGCAATATCAGGAAAATATTTGAGCCTTATTGTAATTCCATTGCGAGCTGCCGGTTTAATTAACTCGCTGCGCGGCGCTCACGGCGGATATTCATTGGCCAGAGACCCCGGAGAAATAACTTTGTGCGATATCATAGAGGCTTTGGAAGGCGAAACATGTCTGGTACGCTGCGTGAAACAACCATCGACGTGCAACCGTGCCAGCATTTGTCCAACCAGGGATATCTGGAGCGTTCTGGGAAATAAGATTCGTGAAACCATGAAGAGCGTTACTATTGCCGAACTTGCCCGTCTGAAGAAGGAAAAAATAAAAAATGCTCTAAACATTATATAAAGGATTAATTGTGTGGCGTTTATGGAAATCATCGATAAAATCAATCGATTAAAAAAAGAAAAAAATGCGGTTATACTTGTCCATAACTACGAGTTGCCGGAAATTCATGACATAGGCGACTTTGTTGGTGATTCTTTGGGATTAAGCATAGAAGCGGCAAAAACAGATGCCGAGGTGATAGTATTTTGCGGTGTTCATTTCATGGCGGAAACGGCGAAGATATTATCACCGCAGAAAACAGTTTTATTGCCGGACAAAGATGCCGGCTGCCCAATGGCTGACATGATCGATGCGGAAGGCTTGACTGCCCTGAAAGCAAAGCATCCGCAGGCTGTTGCTTTATGCTATGTAAACACTTCGGCTGCCGTAAAAGCACAGTGTGATTATTGCTGCACATCAGCTAACGCCGAAAAAATGGTCCAGCATATTTTAACCAAACATCAGGAGATTATCTTTGTTCCCGATAAATATTTAGCCTCATATGTATCTGCAAAAGTCGGATGTAATTTTATCGTCTGGGACGGTTATTGCCCGATCCATGCCGCTATCATTCCCGAACATATTTTGCATGCCCGACAACTGCATCCCCAGGCTAAAGTATTAGTTCACCCGGAGTGCACCCCGGAGTTGACAGCTCTTGCCGATATTGTCACTTCTACCGAAGGAATGTGCAGATATGTAAAAAGCACGACTGATACGGAGTTTATTATCGGCACGGAAATCGGTATAATCCACCGGATGAAAAAAGAAAATCCGGAAAAACACTTTTATCCGGCATCCGACAAGGCTGTTTGCCCGAACATGAAACGCACCACTCTGGAGAAGGTTCTCTGGTCACTGACAGACATGACTCATGAAATTACCGTGCCGCAGGACATTATGTATAAAGCACGGCTGGCTATCGAAAGAATGGTACAAATAGCTTAATGGTACCGTATTTGGGTTGATAAAATATATGCATAAAAATTCAATCGGCATTGTTCAAACACAATATTTTACCTTTGCCGAACCACCGGATACCATGCAGCTGAAATCAGGACGCACCCTGGGACCGGTAACATTAGCTTATGAGACCTACGGCACCCTTAATTCCGGAAAAACAAACGCCATACTGGTATGCCATGCCCTTTCCGGAGATGCCCACGCTGCAGGTTTTCACAAAGGTGACAACACCGCCGGCTGGTGGAACGACATGATCGGCCCGGGCAAGGCTTTAGACACAAATCTATATTATGTGATTTGTTCCAATGTTATCGGAGGATGTAAGGGAAGTACAGGACCATCTTCCATCAATGGCGCAACTGGAAAACCTCATGCCATAGATTTTCCGGTTATTACCATCGAAGATATGGTTGATGCCCAAAAGCAACTGATTGATTTTTTCGGAATTGAAAAACTTCTTTGCGTAATCGGCGGTTCCATGGGCGGCATGCAGGCACTGCAATGGGCATCGAAGTATCCGGAAAGAATTGTTACAGCAATTCCCATTGCCACGGCCCTGAAGCATTCGCCGCAGCAGATTGCTTTCAACGAAGTTATCCGTCAGACGATTATGGCTGACCCCGCCTGGCGGGAGGGAAATTATTACGATTACGGTCAACCGGAAAAAGGGCTGGCCGTTGCCCGGATGATCGGCCATATTACATTTATGAGCGATCAGTCGATGGAGGAAAAATTCTCCCGCAAACTCAAGAATGACAGCTTAAGTTTCCAATTCATCGATGATTTTGAAGTAGAAGGCTATTTACGCTATCGCGGCTACAACTTTGTCAAACGCTTCGATGCCAATTCCTATCTTTACATTACCAAGGCGATGGACTACTTTGACTTGGCCGGCGACAAGTTTATGCCTACTGTAAAAAAGACAAACATCCGTTTTCTGGTGATTTCATTTAAATCGGACTGGCTCTATCCATCACATCAATCACAGGACATTGTTCGTCTTTTGAAAAAGAAACATGCTTACACTACCTATTTTGACTTAATCTCGACCTGGGGACATGATGCTTTTCTCATTGAAATTGAAGATGAAACACGGTTGATTAAAAATTTTCTGGCCAACAACAGCCAGACATAAGGCACTGAAAGATAAAAAAGAAAGAACATATTTGTTTATATGAAACTTGACCATCAAATTATCGCCCGAATTATTACGGAAGGTGCGCACGTTTTAGATTTAGGCTGCGGGAACGGCGATTTGCTGGCCGTTTTGGCGCGTGAAAAGAATGCTCGCGTTCAGGGCATTGAACTAAACGACGAACAAATGCACACATGCGTAGAACGCGGACTGACAGTGCTGCACGGTGACATTGAAAGCGGACTGGTTGATTATCCCGATCAGTCTTTCGACTATGTTATCTTGAATCAAATTATGCAGGAAATAAAAGCCGCTGATTTTGTCATTGCGGAGTCTTTGCGGGTGGGAAAGCGAGTAATTGTCGGTTTTCCCAACTTTGCCCACATCAAAGCACGCATAACGCTGCTTCTGAGCGGGAGAACTCCGATTAACGAAGCATTACCTTATTACTGGTTTGAGACACCGAATATCCGTTTTTTAACCATCCGTGATTTTACCGATTACTGCCTCAAGAAGAATATCCATATCGAGCAGTCCTGCTATCTGGGCAAATCTAAGCCAGTGCATTTTTTGCCTAATTTATTGGCTTTGAACGCAGTATTTGTAATAACTAAAGGGAGAGTGCAATAAGTATGGGGAGGAAAATAATTGTTTCCAATAAGCTGCCTGCTGCCGGACCTTATTCCACCGCCGTGGAAGCAAACGGCTTCATTTTTTTATCCGGTCAATTGCCGGTTAACCCCGCCACCGGCGAGATTATCAGCGATATTAAAGACGCCACCAGGCTTGTGCTGGAAAATATTCAATCTGTAATAACTGCAGCCGGATTAACAATGTCTGATATTGTAAAGACAACTGTTTTTTTAAAAAGCATCGCCGACTTTCCTGTTGTCAATGAAATTTATGCCGAATTTTTCTCCGAGTCTCCGCCGGCACGTTCGACAATTGAAGTCAGCAATTTACCCAAAGGAGCGCCCATAGAAATCGAGGCGATAGCAGTAAAGAATTAATACTGATTCCTAACATTACTTTTGATTTACCTTGTCATTACCCGACTCGAAGACCCGCGGATGCTGGTAGAACGGGTAATACAGAAAAATATATGGATTGTCGGGTCACGCCCGACAATGACTCTTTTGCAAGATTGCCAATTTATCTTAGTTTGATATTAAAAATATTTAGATATGAAATAACACGACTTATGCAGACTTTCCTCCCCTACCCCGACTTCAAAAAATCTTTACAAACGCTTGATTATCGCCGTCTCGGCAAACAGAGAGTTGAAGCTTATCAAATTATCCGGGCGATCAAATATGGCGGTGGTTACAGCAATCATCCAGCAGTTAAAATGTGGCGGGGACATATCAATGCTTTAAAACATTATTACAATATTGCGTTGGAAGAATGGATCAGCCGCGGCTTTAAAAACCGGATGGAGGAAATGACAATACACGGCAGGATTGTTTATCCGCCGTGGTTCGGCAATGCAAAATTTCACGCAGCTCACCGCTCCAATCTGTTGCGCAAAGACCATGCCTATTATGGAAAATTCTGCTGGCGGGAAAAACCGGACTTACCTTATCTGTGGGGCAAAGATTGAAATAATACCGGATGCAGTTTACATAATCTTGGCAGATGATTTCCCGTTAATACAGAATCTAATCCACCATTATTTCATTTTGGGTCAACTCTAATACACTGTGGCAATCTTATCTTTTAATGCTTGCGGTTAAAAAATTTCAAACACCGCAATACAGCAATGGAATGGCTTTGCGGAAGTTCTCATTAATTAGGACATCTCCTTTATTTATTTTTACTCGGCAATCACCATTTGTTTTTTCTTGCAATACTTTTCTAAAATAGTATTATTCGTTACGCATCAAGAAAGCGTAATGTTAGTTGGAATTGAAATCCGTTATTGCAATACCTAACTCCTTTGCTCTTTCAACCAATTACATTACAGGCAACCATACACCTTAACTATTCCATTTAGGGGGTTTACAATGAGTGAACGTAGGTCTCATCGCTCCTGTGTCAGTTACATCGATAAAAGCAGGGAATACTACGCTGCGCATGGATACAAACAGCCATATACCTGGGCATACCACAAAAACGTCCCTTTTTCACCGTTGAGGAAACCGTTATCCTCGTGCCGGATCGCTTTAATAACAACGGCCTCTGATATTGATGTCGGGCCGGGCATAGAAGGTCTGTTGAATAAGAGAAATGTCTATGCATTGCCATCCGATCCCGCCCCGGCTCTTTTGTTTACTGCGCATCTCTTTTGGGATAAAGATGCAACGCATACCGATGACCTCGAGAGCTTTTTACCTTTGAATCGTCTCTCAGAATTTGCTTCCACCGGCCTTATCGGATCTACTTCCAAGAGGTTCTATGGAGTGCCTACTGAATACAGCCAGGGCCGAACAAGACTCAAAGATGCACCTAAAATACTGGAGTGGATTTTGGAGGATGGCGTCGATGCAGTGCTCCTGACAGCCCTTTGACCTGTTTGCCACCAGACCGTGTGTCTGGTTAGTCGTCATCTGGAAGAAAACGGAATACCTACCGTTGTCATGGGCTCGGCGCGGGACATTGTGGAGGAATGCGGTGTTGCTCGTTTTCTGTTCACTGATTTTCCTTTGGGAAACCCTTGCGGCAAACCATGGGACACCCAGATGCAACATTCAGTCGTCGGCATGGCGCTTGATCTGCTCGAACGTGCCTGGGCACCGCGTACAACGCTACAGACTCCTTTCCAGTGGCCTGATGAAGACTGGCGGAATAATTTTATGCGCGTTGATGAATTCAATAGGGCCGCTCTAGCCCGTGCGGGAGAGGAGCGACGCCTCTTGCAGACTCAGAAGACAGAACGGGACAAGGGTAAATAAAGGGGATGGTTGTAAAAATATTATCAATTACAAACCACGATCTCAGATTTCCTCGAGGCAGAATAAAGGGAACGATGAATGCAATTTCCGGAGCACCGGAAATTGCATTAGGGCAAGATTAATATTCACCTTACCGGAAACTTTTTTTCACAGCCTGCTTCTTATATTTTTTCTCACCAAAGATCAGGTCCTGCTTCTTGATAAATACTTCCGTATCGGGAGGCACAGAGTGAGTAAGCCAGACGTTTCCGCCGATAACGGAACGGGCTCCAACCACCGTTTCACCGCCGAGAATCGTGGCATTGGCATAAATAATAACATCATCTTCCAGAGTCGGATGACGCTTCTTGTTGCGCAGGCGCTTGCACTCCGCTTTACTTAAAGAGAGCGCACCCAGAGTTACACCTTGATATATGCGGACACGTTTACCGATAGATGCCGTCTCACCAATAACTACGCCTGTGCCATGATCAATAAAAAAGCTCTCTCCGATATCAGCCCCCGGATGAATATCAATGCCGGTGTGGCTGTGGGCATATTCGGTCATTATCCTTGGTATTAATGGAACATTCATGCTTTGTAATTCGTGGGCTATCCGATAAACAGTTATAGCGCCTAAGCCCGGATAGCTGAAAATTATTTCATCATAACCCTTGGCCGCCGGATCGCCTTCATAAGCCGCAAGAATATCCTTGGCCAGCATTTCCCGCAATCTGGGTAAACCATTCAGAAAATTTATTGTGATTTCGTGTCCCGCTTCTTCGCATTTGACACAAGAGAGATTATGGCGCAGGCAATCGTGACGTATAGCCAGAATTATCTGTTCGGATAGAACTTCAAATAATCCGGTTACTTCCTGCCCCAAATAATATTCCACATTAGTCTGATCGAGTCTCGTCTGAATGAAAAATCCGGGATAAAGAATACGGCTTGCCCGCCGTAAAATATCAATAACTGCTGCACGATATGGTATCGGTTCGGCGCTGACATGATCAAAGCAACCTTCTTTATTGCAGGAAGCTACCAATCTATACACAATGCCGGGAATATCTTTCCGCGAGTGTTTAACCGATTCCAGATTTTCTTTGCATTGTTTTCTCTCTGACGGACTTTTCATTAATAATCAACTCCTTAACTTAACTTGCCATGTAACACTTTTTTTCTCTGCCCATCGATTTCCGGACGGTCGCATACTTTTCTTATTGTCCCTTATTGAGTTTTACAGGCCTGTTGGCCTGAATTCCAGAAAGGCGACATTCCCCGCAAACGTTCAATGATTGCCGGCATTTTATCGATCACAAAGTCTATCTCCTCTGCGGTATTGTAAATACTCAGGCTGAATCGGATGGAACCGTGCGCCATCGTGAACGGAACGCCCATCGCCCGCAGAACATGCGAAGGCTGCAATGATCCGGAAGTGCAGGCCGATCCGGAAGAAGCGCAAATACCCTGCTCGTTCATTAAAAGAAGGATTGCTTCCCCTTCGACAAACTCGAAGCTTATATTTGTCGTATTGGGCAGACGATTGCCCGTATCACCATTGACACGGCTTTGCGGAATCCTGTTCAGAAGTTCCTTCTCCAGCTTATCACGCAAACTTTTAACATAGGTATTTTCTTTTTCCATATTTAGGGCCGCCAATTCACAGGCCTTTCCCAAACCAACAATACTGGGAGTATTCTCTGTTCCGCCGCGGCGTTCTCTTTCCTGATGTCCTCCGATTAGAAACGGTGAAAACTTGGTACCCTTACGAATATAAAGCACGCCGATTCCCTTGGGCGCATGCAGCTTATGGCCGGAAATGGAAAGCATATCAATGGCATTCTTTTTCAGGTTGATCGGAATCTTGCCCGTACACTGTACGGCATCCGTATGGAAAAGAATACCCCGTTCATGGGCCATTGCTGCGGCCTCTTCCACCGGAAATAATACTCCGGTTTCATTATTGCCCCACATCAGGCTGACTACAGCCGTATCGGGAGTCATGCTTTTTTCCAGATTTTCCAGATCCAGTACGCCATTTTTATCCACCGGAAGTTCAGTAACACGATAGCCCTGCCCGCCCAGGTGAGCACATAACGCGCGAATGGCAGGATGTTCTACACGGCTGGTTATAATGTGTTTTTTATCGGGGCGCGTTGCCAGCGCTGAATGTATAGCGGCATTATCGCTTTCCGTCCCGCAACTGGTGAATATTATTTCATCGGGACTGGATCCGATCAACTGTGCCACCTGTTCACGGGCTGCCCGGATTTTCTGTCCTACCTGACCGCCAAAAGTATGCATACTGGAAGGATTACCATAGAATTCACGAAAATAGGGAAGCATGGATTCCAACACTTCTTCGGCTACCTTGGTTGTGGCATTGTTATCGAGATAGACAGTCTTCATTTGGGTGCCTCCTCAACCGTTATGTCCGGCGAAACAAGTTCCTTAAGTCGATGCTCCACAAAATGTTTCAATGTAATATCCGACGCTTTACAAACTGCGCAAGCTCCGCGCGTCGCGACAATTACCCGGTTACCGATGACATCGATCAGATCAATATCCCCACCGTCATGTTTTAATGAAGGACGGATCTCACGTTCAATAGTTTCTTCAATTAAACGGATTTTCTGGAGATTGGTCAGCTGTGGCTGCTGCGACGACTTGGTTTCGCTCTTTACGCTGTCAATTATCTGTTGGATGGCATCCTTACAGTTACCGCAGCCGCCGCCTGCTTTGGTATAATTTGTCACTTCTTCCACTGTCGAGAGGTTGTTTTCCCGGACAGTCCGCTCTATTTCCTTATCGGTAACACCGAAACACTCGCAAATAATTTTGGCCCCGGGTTCTAGGGAGGGAGCTCCTTTGTAATTTTCGATGGCCTTTTCCAGCGCCTGTTTACCCATGACGGAGCAGTGCATTTTCTCCTGGGGTAAACCGCCCAGATACTCCGCAATATCCTGATTAGTTACTTTCAGCGCTTCTTCCAGAGTCATTCCTTTAATAATATCGGTTAATGCCGAAGATGTGGCAATAGCACTGGCGCAGCCGAACGTTTTAAATTTTGCTTCTTTGATTCTCTTATTCTCATCAAGCGAGAAGGTAAGTTTCAATGCGTCACCGCAGGCAAGAGAACCAACCTCCGCTTCGCCATCCGGATTTTCAATTTCTCCTACATTATGCGGATTGAGAAAATGATCTTTTACTTTATCCGTGTATTCCCACATAAAACACTCCTTCAAATGAATAACTTCATCATTTTATTTTTTGATATTTCCAATTACTACATTTAGATATAATTAAGATTAATCCTTTTTAATTGCAAGTATTTTTCTAGTATTTCGTAACTAAATAATTTCAAGGAGTTTAATATAAGGACGGGTAAAACACTGTCAACAAAAAAGCTGCCGAAACACCCATGAAATTTCTTATTTCACTTATAGTTACCATTTAACAACTGTTAATTAACCGTGATCAGTTTGCTTTATCAAGATGGAGATTTCAGGGCACAGTAATTCGAAAAACCTGCCGGCGGAACACCCATGGCTTGCAACAATCTGGCCCAGTAATTGACTTGAGCGGCCGTACTGGCCAAAATCACAATTTCCCGCTCGGTAAAATTAGCTTTTAGCTTTTCGATAAAGACCGGAGGGAAAGCAAGCGGCACGCTTGATATAAGCTGGGCATACTCAATCGCAATTTTTTCCCTTGCTGAAAACGTTTTCACATCGGTGATTTCAGTATTCCCTTGCAGAGCAATCAATTCGGCTTGCGTAATCCCGTAATCGGTATAATCGTATGAATTCATATCAATACAGAAAGGGCACGCCAAGGAATAAGACGCTTGCAGCCGGACAATCTTCAGTATCCGCCGATTCAGTTTGCCATCATGATGCGCCACAAGTGCTTCCATAATCCCGGAACTGATCGCCACTTTTGGATACCAGGCCAGAAGTCTTGCCGGCAGAAGATCTTGACCGGTTACTTTCCTGGCAATCCAGATGCCGAGCTGCAAATAAAACGGAATTTTCTGCGGCGGATTAATAAAAGCTTCCATATGATCTCCTCTTCTAAAGACATTAGTTTTTCCAATGGTAGCTTCTTTAGTTTCAGATATACTTGACAACGCATTTACTTCAATTGCTTTTACGAAGCAGATCACGGATTTCGGCTAGCAGTTCCTGGTCTTTAGTCAGCGTCGGCTTTGCTGCTGCTTCCTCCTTCTTGCTTTTCATGATCATCCCTAGGAATTTGACGATAAATAGATATAAGGCCAGCGCAACAATAAAAAAGTTGACGATTTCTCCAATAAAGAGACCGTAGGGAATTTCCTTGCCGCCAATAACCCACTTCCAGGCCAGATAACCCTGTTCACCGGGCATGATGACGCTGATTACGGGCATAATAATGTGTTTGACCAGAGAATCGACGATTTTACCAAAAGCAGCGCCGATAATAACACCGATGGCCAGATCAACCACATTGCCTTTTAGGGCAAAATTTTTAAACTCATCCAGTATTCCGGATACTTTTTTCGTGGGATTCATATTTAATCCTTTCGATAAAATATTTTCGCTAATCTATCTTGGATATCTCTTCATAAATCGCTAAATCAATGATGTCGAATAAATTAATATATTGTTCCTTATCCAGTAATCGTCTCATTTCCCAGCCATTTTCCGTTTTCTTCTCTGTTATTACAGAAAGAACAACTTCTCTTTCTTTCCAATTCAGCTTCTTTACTTTTACTGAACTTTTTGTTCGCCACTCTCCTTGATTAATATAATCCGTATCCACTTGATTCTTTTCCATGTCAATCCGGACATTGCTTCCCATGCTCTTTTCTTGGAATATACGTGCTGCTGCTTTCAGAATGATTTTTTCATTGGCTTCATAAATGTGCTTGTATTCATCCGGTTTGGAGATAACCACTTTCCCAAATTGCGGCGCACAGGAGATGAACTGAAGAAGAATAATAAAGACTATTGAAGGAAAAAAATAATTATTTTTTGAAGATTTCATTTGGTTCCGATCTATTGATTTTCCATACCTTCTACTATTACGAATTCATCGGATAACGAGGCGGCAATGCAAAGCATCCCCCTGGCATTCGCCGGGCAGACTTTGCCAATAAAGCTAACCTGATAAAACAAAATGGTATGACTATTTATTACTGCCATTAACCCACCAGTCACTCTTCTCTTTAAACCACCAGTTTGATGAGTCTGTTTGAATAATTCTCGAGGCTAGCTCTTTTGCTGCTTCAGTGGTGAGCCTTTGCATAGCGAAGCTGATCCATTCTTCCGCATATTTATTTCCCAAATCACCATACTCTTTCAATTGCAGAATTAGAGCAATTTGATCGGCATCACGGGCTGTCTGTGCTTCATCTGATTCTTTAAGGTTAAACTCATCAATGAATTCTTTGATGTCATCCCCAAAAAAGAGATGTTCTGTTAATTCGCGTACCGCTTTTGCTTCATCGACATCAACATACTTTTTATTGACGTAATTCATATCTCCGGTACGTGCTTCCGGCAAATCATGAAGTACGCACATTTTCAAAACTCTAAACTCATTGAGTGAAGGATTCATCTTACAAAGGGCATAACCGACAAATATCGTCCGCAAAACATGCTCGGCCACGGATTCTTTGCCGCTGCCCAGAAATTGATATCCGCTACGGGGCGTTTTACTGAGCATTCCCACTTCAAATAAAAAATTGGCAATACTATCCATCTTAATCCTTCTTCTTCAACACGTTAATCCGGTTGGCCATCATATCCGCCGTTTTTTTAACCTGCATTTGCAGAGAGGCAATGCTATCGGGTCTTTGGCTGGCGATCTTATCTAATTGCGCCTTCCAGTGTTCCAGAAGAGCAATCTCATTTTCTTTCAGTTTTTTCTCAAATCTTTCCTGATATTCCTTAATAAATGCAACAGATAAATCCTGAGCCGCCATCTTTATCCTCCTTTTTCTAAACCTGCGGCATTATATCATCGAAGCCCGATCTTGCAACAACCAATTATGCAAAAGCCACATAAACATTGTTTAAACCTGCAAATCACCGTTTGACACCTCTGTTCAAATACTATAAGTAACCTCCACAAAATTTCTTATTCTTAGTAGGACACACATAATGGCAACCAAACCTAATCCTGAAGATATCGCCGGAGGGCAAGCCCTCATCGAAGGCGTAATGATGCGTCATGGAAATAAAATTGCGGCGGCGGTCAGAAGGCCGGATAAAGAAATTGTCTTTCTGGAGCAAGAACATATTCCGCTGACGAAGCGTTATAAGATATTGGGGTTAATGTTTATCCGGGGGACAATCACTTTATTTGAAATGATGTTCATCGGGATGAAATGTTTGATGTTTTCAGCGGATGTAGCGCTTTCGGAAGAAGAAAGAAAACCGAAAAGCTGGGAAATGACACTTTCCATCATCATCAGCTTCACCGTGGCTCTATTTTTCTTTGTCATCGTCCCTGCTTTCTTTTTTACAAAAATGAAGGAGTTTGTTCCTAATTTGATTCTCCTGAACATACTGGAAGGCTGTGTTCGTCTAGGCCTTTTTCTTTGCTTTCTTTCCGCTACGCTGCTTATGGAGGATATGAGACGTGTCTATATGTACCATGGAGCAGAGCATAAAACAGTTTTTGCCTGGGAACACGGCCAGGAATTAACAGTCCAAAATGTTAAAGATTTCTCCACACGCCATCCCCGCTGCGGAACGAGCTTTATTCTCTTTGTGATGATTGTTTCTATTATCATTTTTTCTCTGCTGGGCCGTCCGGATTTTTTGCATCGAGTCCTTTATAAAATTATTCTTCTCCCCGTTGTTTCCGGTATCTCCTATGAAGCCATCCGCTTTACCGGGAAACACTCCGATTGGCAGTGGGTGCAGGCCTTGAGCTGGCCGGGATTGATGCTGCAAAAGATTACGACCAGAGAACCATCAGATGATCAAATTGAAGTTGCTATTGCCGCAATGAAAAAAGTGGTTTAAATTTGATTTGACTTGTTTCGCAATCTTCATTTGCCCGACCTTTATTCAGCATGTATTGCCGATATCACCACCTGTTTTATTTTCTTCACCATGGCCGTCGCTTTTTGGCCATATAAGTAGTTGACTTTTATTGCCAATTAAAGTAATTAGACCACTATGTCCTTACTTCTAAACAGGCAGGAAATACCCATGATTAAGCTTTATACTTTAGAATTAGTTGCTGTTTTTATATTGGCGGCTGTTTTTTGCCAACCGGCTCTGGCTAAAGAAGACACGGCTCAGATATCTCTAAAAAAAACAGCTGTCTCCAAACAAAACATACACCTTTATAAAATAAAAAAGGGAGATGTAATCTCGGCTATCATTAGGAGACTGCCTGGAATTACTGAAGATGACATCCCGGACAATTACCGCATTATTAAGAAACTCAATCCCGACATAGAAAATCTTAACAAACTTTATGCCGGTCAAATTATCAAACTGCCCGGTAAAAGCGCCTATCCTGTTACTCCATCCACCGGTACGCAAACTTATAAGGTGAAAAAAGGCGATAGCCTGATCACCATCGTTCATCAGCAATTGAATATCAAGTCTAACACCGAAAAAACTCTCCAACTGATCAAAGCAATGAATCCCCGCATTGCCAACGCGAATAAAATTTATATCGGTCAGGTTATTAAACTCCCCGGAAAAACTGTTCTTGTTCAAGCTCCGGCAGAAGCAAAAAATATTGAGCAGGCAATTGTTTCGCCGGCCGAAGGTCAATCTCAACCGGGAGAAATTACCAAAATCAAAGAAAAAGTAGTTATGTCGCAAACGGCGAAGCTTGCCGTAATTAAACAAATATTAAGCGAGATGAACGCATCCATTTCATCTTCCGGCAATTACTACCTTCCCATTTCCAAAGCAGGACAGGTAACAATTGACTGTTCAAAGATTCCGGTCATCGAGTTTGATGACAAAACTACTGTATTTCTCGATTGGGAAAACCGCCTCAATGATAATCTCAGAAAGATAATTCGCGAAAACTGGAAAAATTTTTCGATAATTAAAGTTGATAAAAAAGATGACTTAGTAGACATCTTAAGAAAAATTATTGCTGCAACCAAAGATTACAGCATGTCTAAGAGAGATATCCCCATATCAGCGGGCAGCCTTCCGCCGGTCGATGTCGTTGTGGACTGGATTATTACCAAAACAAATTCCAAACAGAAACTTCCCTTAATTCAGGCATTGCGCTTTGTCCACGAAAACAACTCGCTATTGCCGAAAGCAATTAAAAACTACGCCCGGAAAAACGGTTTGATCATAACGGAGATAGATGGAGAAAAAGGCATTGCCGGTAAACCGGATGAAATTTATTCACTGCCCCCTATGCCTGTTTTGCCTGCCTCCACTGCTAAAGATTTTTCCTATGCCCTGGTTACGAATTTAGGTTTCAGTGCCAACAAGGATGCAGACGTAAAAGTCTTTAACGTGGCAAAAGACGGGTTTAATCTATCCATTAAAGCCGACGTACTGATTAGTAATGCTGATAAAAAATATATCATTTATTCGCGCAATCTTCCTGAGCAATTTATCAATGTATTCAAGTCAAAAGGCTACGGCTTGATTTTCATTGATAGCTCCGATTCTCCGAAAATTATAATGGAAAAGATTTTTCCTCGCCTGGCGATCCCTTCTACTTCCGGTTATTTTTCCTTTTCCGGCGTAGATAAAAACCAGGCACCCTTTACCTTCGGTTTTAACGGCACGAAAATTAAAACTGACAAAGACCAATACATCATTGACTTTGCAATTGACGACGGCCTGCGCAGCCTTATTGGCGAATTATGGCAGGCCAGCTTTGTCCGATACTAATTTTAAAACAGTTTTTTTATCTTAGCGCCCCGTATTGTTGACCGGGGCGCATTTTATTTTATCAACCTCCGAATGGATATATAACATGGTTAAAGCAATCGCTCTTTTTTCCGGAGGACTCGATAGCATACTGGCGGCCGAGGTTGTCCGACGACAAAATATCGAAGTATTATGCCTGACTTTCGAAACACCTTTTTTTAATGCCGAAAAGGCAAAAGCTGCTGCCCGCCAGATTAATCTCCCGTTGATAGTGGAAAACTTCACTGCCGATCATTTATTGATGCTTAAATCGCCGCGTTACGGTTATGGTAAAAACATGAACCCCTGCATTGACTGCCATACTTTAATGCTGAAATTTGCCGGACGAAAGATGGAAGAAACCGGCGCGGACTTCATTTTCACCGGCGAAGTGCTTGGCCAGCGGCCAATGTCGCAGGGCAAGCAATCCCTTTTTGTTGTAGCAAAGAACTCGGGTTATCCGGACTATATTTTGCGTCCGCTCTCCGCGCATCTTCTTGATCCTATCAAAGCCGAACGGGAAGGGAAAATTGATCGCTCCCGATTGCTGGCAATTTCGGGCCGTGGCCGCAAGCCGCAAATGCAAATGGCTGTTGATTTCGGCATTACCAACTATGCACCACCGGCCGGAGGCTGTCTGCTTACAGATTCGATATTTACTAAACGCCTGCGTGATTTATTTTCTCACGAAGAAGACCGTAATATTCGTGATATCGAATTGCTCAAATACGGCCGGCATTTCCGGATCAATGATGATTACAAGATTATTGTCGGAAGAAATAGAGCAGATAACAACGCTCTGCAAGCATTGGTGCAGGAAGATGATTACG
Source organism: uncultured Smithella sp. (assembly GCA_964469905.1). GTDB lineage: Bacteria > Desulfobacterota > Syntrophia > Syntrophales > Smithellaceae > MVRV01. Next base: position 3,247 of record CAYXZW010000049.1, on the reverse strand, counting down.
TTGTATTTATGGCTGATTTTCCCGGCCCGCAGGTTCTGGTGCCTTATGGCGGCAATAAAGAAATATTAAATATTGCGGCATCTCTTTGCATTCGATACAGTGACGCGCCGAACGATCAGGAAGCCATGGTAATTTGCCAGAAGGGAAATACATCAACGAAAATCATGGCCCAAGCGGCAGCAAAAGAAGATTGCGAGGGCTGGATTATTTAGCGATTTTGACGCGTATAATACAACTTCTAAATCAGAGATGATATCGAGGCGGCCAGGAGGAGGCGACAAGGCGTATTATGCATACGTTGAGGAAGCCGACGGCGACGCCAACAAAGATAGCGCTTTTATTTAGGAGTTGTACAAGTGTTCTGGGCGCAGCAGGTCATACACAGTCTTCACCGGATTAAAAACCTTTAACGGCAGTTCCACAAATACTGTATTCCAGTAGGCCATGCCGCCGTTCCAGAGGCCGGGCACCTCCAGTGCTTTAAACTGAATTCCTTTTTCGTTTTTTGTTGTAATCAGGAAGGCATTTTTATCAACAAAATTATCCAGAATGAATTTATCTCCCTGGTAATCTTTAATGCAGCAAACCATATCCACCGGATTAAAATATTTAGCCTGCAGCCATATTGCCGATTGTTGCGGATTACTTTTATCCACATGGCCGCCTTCAACTATCTGCAGCGTTTGTGTACCGTCGCCCTCTTCCACCCAGAAGGGTCCGCCGCCTGGTTCTCCATCGTTTTTCACCATCCCGCAAATACGTAGCGGACGATTTAATAAAGAAAATAGTGTTTGAACTTTTTTCTTTTTTGCCTGCTTAACAAAACCTGGCGGGAAATTTATATTTAGTGTCTGAGTACAGTGGACAACAATTTTATCAATCGCCGAATCATCCTGCACCCCGTCTTCCAGAGTACGTAAAAAGGCAAAATTCTCCTGCATAATTTTCAGCGCCATACCGCCCAGCATTTTTTTGAAAGGGGAATTTTTTCCGGAAAGCTTCTCCGGAACAATATTATCAATGTTTTTAACAAAAATTATATCGGCATCGAGATCGTTCAGATTAGCCAGCAATGTACCGTGCCCGCCGGGACGGAAAACAAGTTCTCCCTTAGCATCGCGAAGCGGCCGATTTGTTTCATCAACAGCTATTGTGTTTGTTGAGACAGATTGAACCGATAAAGCAACTTTATATTTTCTCCGGCTAAACCCCTCATGTTGCATCATTATATATTTCAAATATTTCGCGATGTCCTTTTTGTGTTCCGCGGATATCGTAAAATGCAAATGACTGACACCATTGCCATCTAAGACGTAGCCTAGTGCTTCACTAAGATGTTCTTCCAGTGCAGTCCTTGACTTGCCTTCCGGATAAAGGTGAAAGGGAATCAATGCCTTGGGAATATTCCCGTAATTTAATCCGACATCTGTTAAAATATATTTCAGCACACCATTGATGTCTTTTTTCTTCAGCAGTTGTGCTCCGACTTTATCTTTTACAATAAAAGGGCAAAAGGGGAATTTTTTTAAATTCAGGAAAAACATCCGGTCCAAATCCCGCGAACCAAAACCGCCTTTTTCGCTTGCAGAAAACCAATCAGTGAACATGCGGCTGGCCGCACCGGAGGCCGGCACAAATTTAATCAATATATATTTACGGGATTCATTCTCATAAAGATCAATCAATTTTTTTCGTTGTGCTGGTTCAATAGCAATAATTCCATCTCTGATCACACAGGGGCGGTTAAGTTTTAAATAATTGGAACCACGCCGGTAGACGGCGAGCTGTTCTTCCAAATCTTCAGGGCTGATGCCAGAGGCCTGAATTTGCCGGACGTCATTTGCAGATAATTGATATTTTTTCATATTGTTAATTCTTTTAGTAAATTTTTTACGGAACATCAAGTCAAATGATAACAAACAATATTTAGTAATGGCGGCCTCCGGGAGAAATCACTGCCCCCATCACTGAGAATAGGATTTAAAACTTCCCACTGCTTCGCACCTCGCAACAACCAGAAGATTATTTTCAATACCTTATAATCTTTACTGTGTAATCCGCTTTAAATACAGGTTGCTAAGATAGCTTCTCTCTGTTATCTCTGGCACATGCGACTACCATTTCAAGTAAACGATATCCTGCTGGTCTTTGTGATCTTTTCTTCCATGGCTATTGCCGTTATTTATCCTGATTTCGGTTCTTTATTCCAAGCCCTGCCCATATATTGTTTGATGGCCAATTTTTTTCTCAGTTTTCTTTCCATCGAACTTATCTCTGTCTGGAATGCCCTTAAAGGCCATATCAGACAGATTATGACTTTCACAATCATGAAACTTCTCATCCTTCCTGTTATTCTGTTTTTTATTTTTGATTATTTTGCCCCGGTATATGCTCTGTCCGCTTTACTTCTAACTGGAGTATCCACCGGCGTAGTAGCCCCGTTTATCTCTAATATGGTAAAAGGCAACAGTTCACTGGTACTTGTTGTTGTTGTCATCACCTCGGCCCTGGCGCCCTTCACGTTACCTGCCCTCATTCAAATTGTCGCCGCTTCTTCAGTGGAAATTTCTTTTTTCGGCATGATCCGCATGCTGGCGCTGGTTATCTTTGTTCCCATTTTAGCTGTAGAAGTGCTGCGACGTCTGACCCCCGGCTTACTCGCACCTTTAATGAAAAGGCAGTTTCCCATTTCTCTCGCGCTCTTTGCCGTTATCAATCTTGGTGTTTTCTACCGCTATGCACCTTTTTTCAAAAAGGAACCCGGTATTATAATTATGGCCACTGTCATGGCTATTGTGCTGTCGATAATATATTATGTAATTGGAATTTTATTTTTCCGGAATAGCTCGGTGGAAAATCAAGTAGCCGGCACAATCATGCTGGGAAACATGAATTATGTCCTGGTAATTGTTTTTTCCTCGCAGTTTTTCGGCCCCGTGGAACCACTGGTAGCCGCGATGTATGTGATCCCCTTCTTCGGCATTGTCATTCCCCTGCGCTACTACTACAACAGAAAAGCGAAACCAATAAGTAGTAATTAATTATGGCATAAGCGGTTAATCTCTTTTTAAATGAACTAACCGGGCAAGCTGTCACTTAATTTAACACATCACGATCTACAATAGGTAAAGGGGTCAGCAGGAAATGCCTGACCCCTTAATATTAATTGAGTTAACGAATAATATGAGATTTACTATCTACCGATTACATACCGATAGGGATCAATAACATCACGCAGGATGTGCAG
>CAYXZW010000048.1:0-22988 GCA_964469905.1 uncultured Smithella sp. | reverse complement strand
GACTCCAAATCCGGATGCTGGGGGTTCAAGTCCCTCCTGGCCTGCCAGTTTTTCCTTGATTAAGGATTCAAAAATGGAAAAAATGAAGTTGATGCTGCAAAAGATAAAGCAATTTCTGATTGATGCCAAGGCCGAACTCAAGAGGGTCACTTGGCCATCAAAGAAGCAGACAATGGCATCTACAATGGTCGTAATAATTATCGTTTTCGTCATGGCGATTTATTTCGGTATAGTTGATTTCGGTTTAGCTAAACTGATTAAATTTATTTTAGGTTAGCAAAATGGCTTTTAAATGGTACGTTGTTCATACCTATTCGGGATATGAAAACAAAGTAAAAATGAGCTTGCAGGAAAGGGTTGAACTTGCTAATGCCCAGGCTTTGTTTTCTGATATCTTGATTCCGGAAGAAGACGTTGTGGAATTGATTTCGGGAGAAAAGAAAACTTCCAAGCGTAAATTTTTCCCCGGCTACATTCTTGTCCGCATGGAAATGAATGATGAAACCTGGCACATTGTTAAAGATACTCCCAAAGTCACCGGTTTTATCGGCAGTAAGGACAAACCTTCGCCCATTTCTGATAAAGATGTAGAAAATTTAAAAGTCCGCATTGATGAAGGAACTTTAAAGCCCAAGCCGAAGTTCAAATTTGACGTCGGAGATCATGTTAAAATAATTGATGGACCGTTTACAAACTTTGATGGTGTTATTGATGAGGTAAAGCCGGAAAAAGGGAAGCTGCGAGTTATCGTAAGTATTTTTGGCCGACCGACACCAGTGGAGTTGGATTTTATTCAGGTAATGCAGGGATAATTAATTTATTTTAGGCTTATTGTAAGTCTGAAAAATTCTTAAGATCAAGGTGATCATCATGGCAAAAAAGGTTATTGCAAATATTAAATTGCAGATTAAAGCGGGAAAGGCGACACCATCGCCCCCGATTGGCCCGGCGTTAGGACAGCATGGTGTCAATATTATGGAATTTTGCAAGGCTTATAATGCTTTGACGCAAAAGCAGGAAGGAATGATTATTCCTGTTGTAATTACTGTTTATGCCGATAGGTCATTTACCTTTATTACCAAAACTCCGCCGGCTTCAGTATTGCTCAAGCAAGCAGCTAAAATTGCCAAGGGGGCAAGTGATCCCAAGAGAGAAAAAGTGGGAATAGTTACGGCTGAACAGGTTAAAGAAATTGCCGAATTAAAATTTAACGATTTGAATGCCGTAAATATCGAAGGTGCCATCAAGATAATTGCCGGAACGGCTAGGTCGATGGGAATCGAAGTTGCAGGTTAATAAAAACGAGGTTTTATCATGTTAAGAAGAGGCAAGCGTATATTAGCAGCAAGAGCAAAAGTCGAGCCTACTCGGCGTTACACGCTGAAAGAGGCTACGGAAATGGTTGTATCGATGGCAGGCGCCAAATTTGATGAAACAGTGGATGCCGCTGTTCGCTTAGGAGTTAATCCTGCTCATGCCGATCAAATGGTTAGGGGAAGCGTTGTTTTGCCCAACGGCCTTGGTAAGACGGTGAGGGTGCTGGTTTTTGCCAAAGGTGAAAAGGAAAAAGAAGCTCTTGATGCCGGCGCCGATTTGGTTGGTAATGATGAAGTTATTGAGAAAATAAAAGGTGGTTGGTTTGAATTTGACCGAGTAGTAGCTACACCGGACATGATGGGTGCGGTAGGCAAAATCGGTAAGATTTTAGGACCACGTGGATTGATGCCCAATCCGAAGGTCGGTACGGTTACTTTTGACGTAGGCAATGCCGTAAAAGAACTCAAAGCAGGTAAAGTGGAATTCCGTGTGGAGAAAGCCGGAATCGTTCATTCTCCAGTGGGGAAAGTTTCTTTTGGTGCTGAAAAATTACGGGAAAACATTCAAGCCGTAATAGAAGCAATTATCAAATTAAAACCGTCCGCCAGCAAAGGGGTCTATATTAAAAGTGTTTCTCTTTCCAGCACAATGGGTGCCGGTGTGAGAATTGATCCTCTCGACATTAAAAGCGCATAATGTGCAGTAGTTAACATTTTAAGATATAAGGTCGAAGATAGCAGGTACAGAAGTTTAAACGTAATGCGGCCTGCCGAGACTCGTATAGTAAAAAAGTTGCTTTGTTTTATTTAAGGTAAACATTTTTGAAAAACGGGCATCGGATTTTTTAGGCAAGATTACCGTTTTTTATTCTGGATGCGGCTATATTCTCCGGCCTCATGATAATAAAAATTATTGAAAGGAGGCTGATATATTGGATCGGAGAACTAAGGAACAAATTGTATCCGAACTGCAGGTAAAACTCAATAAGGCCAATCTCGGCGTTTTAACCAGTTTTAGCAGGATGAATGTCGAGAAGATGGAAGCGCTAAGAAATCTGCTGCGCAAGTCCGATGCTGAGGTGAAGGTTGTGAAAAACACGCTTTTGCACATTGCTGCAAAAGAAACAGCATTCGGCGTGCTGGCTGATCATTTCAAGTGGCCCGTTGCCATTGTTTTAAGCTACAAAGATCCAGTAGAGCCGACAAAGGCTCTTATTGAATTCGCCAAGAAAAATCCTGAACTGGAAATCAAGATTGGTGTACTGGATGGAAAAATCTTAAACAAGACTGATATTACGCTTTTGGCGGAGTTACCCAGCAGAGAGGTTCTACTTGGGAAATTGGTTTCTGTCATGGCAGCGGTACCGACTTCGCTGGTAAGAGCGTTAAGCGGAGTGCCGAGAAATTTTGTTCAAGTGCTTAATGCCTATTGTGATAAGAAACAAACCTTAAATTAATAAAACATACAGAGAGGTATAGGAATATGTCAAATCAAATTACAAAAGAAGATGTAGTAGCGTTTATTTCAGGTATGACCGTATTAGAGCTTTCTGCTTTAGTTAAAGAATTAGAGGAAAAATTTGGTGTGTCTGCGGCAGCTCCGGTGATGATGGCAGCGGCAGGCCCGGGTGCAGCGGCGGCAGCTCCGGTAGAAGAACAGACAGAATTCAATGCTGTTCTCACCGGTTTTGGTGCGGAGAAGATTCAGGTAATCAAAGTCGTTCGGGCTATTACCGGTTTAGGATTGAAAGAAGCCAAAGATTTGGTGGAAGGTGTGCCGAAGCCGATCAAAGAAGCCGTTTCTAAAGATGAAGCTGCAGACATTAAGAAGAAAATTGAAGAAGTTGGCGGAACAGTTGAGATTAAATAATAATATTTAATATATTATTTTAAGGATGCTATGGGCAATTTTAGAAGAAATTTTGGCCGGGTAAAAAAAGCACTGGATATACCCAATCTAATTGAGATCCAAACAAGATCTTATGAAAAATTCCTGCAAATTGATGTGCCACCCACTAAGAGGGCGGATATCGGGTTGCAAGGTGCCTTCAAAAGCGTTTTTCCTATTTCCGATTTCAGCGGAAAATGTTCTTTGGAGTTTGTCAGTTATAAGATTGGTGATGTCCGGTATGATGTAAGGGAGTGCGTCCAAAAAGGAATGACTTATGCTGCTCCTTTGAAAATTGTTGTCAGGCTGGTTGTTTTTGATACGGAACGTCTTAATGACGGTAAGATAAACCGGGAAGCAAATGAAACCAAGCCGATACGCGATATTAAGGAACAGGAAATTTATTTTGGCGAAATTCCGTTGATGACGGAAAATGGAACATTTATCGTTAACGGAACGGAGCGGGTAATTGTAAGCCAATTACACCGCTCACCCGGCATTTTCTTTGATCATGACAAAGGTAAAACAGTTGCCAGTGGCAAATTAATTTATTCTGCAAGGGTCATTCCCATAAGAGGTTCCTGGCTGGATTTGGAGTTTGATTCCAAAGATCTTCTCTATATGAGGATTGACCGACGTCGCAAAATGCCCGTCACCATTTTACTCAAGGCAATGAATAATTCAACAGAATTTATTCTGAATTATTTTTATACTATTGAGAAAATAACCATTGAAGGTGAAAAGCTTTACTTCACCGTTGATGAGTCGCTTGTCGGACAAAAAGCACCGGAAGATATTAAGGATCCGAAAAGTGCGGAGACTATTGTTAAAAAAGGGCGTAAGCTGACCAAGCCCCTTTTAAAGAAAGTCATCGATGCGGGTGTAAAACATGTTTCCGTCAAGGAAGCGGATCTTGCGGGGAAGGTGCTTTCTTCTGATATTCGTGATCCGCAAACCGGAGAGATTATTTTCCGTTGTAACGAAGAGCTGCCACTCAATGGTTTGGAAATTGCTAAAGAGAAGGGCATATCCGAATTGAAATTCATCCACCTGGATGAAGATTTGGACAACGTTTCCATTCGTGATACTTTACTGATGGATAAAATTGAAACCTCTGAAGATGCGATTCTGGAGATATATCGCCGGTTGCGTCCGAGCAATCCGCCGACTCCGGAGACGGCAACGAAATTTTTCAAGAGCCTCTTCTTTGAATCGGAAACTTACGATTTGTCGGATGTCGGCCGCGCCAAGATGAATTACAAATTGCGCTTAAATGTGCCGACAAGTATTACTGTGTTGCGTAATGACGATATTCTGGCGGCAGTTAAATATCTCGTTGATCTGAAAAATGGTGTTGGCGAGTGCAGCGTTGATGATATTGATCATTTGGGAAACCGCCGTGTGCGCTCAGTAGGGGAGCTCATTGAAAACCAGTATCGTATTGGTCTGGTGCGCATGGAGCGGGCTATTAAAGAAAAAATGAGCTTGCAGGACATCGAGACGATGATGCCTCATGACTTGATTAACGCTAAACCGGTTTCTGCTGTAGTCAATGAGTTTTACGGCTCCAGCCAGCTTTCACAATTTATGGATCAGACCAATCCTCTTTCCGAAATCACGCATAAGCGCCGCTTGTCTGCTTTGGGGCCCGGAGGATTAACGAGAGAGCGGGCGGGATTTGAAGTACGTGATGTTCATAATACACATTATGGTCGTATTTGTCCGGTGGAAACCCCGGAAGGTCCGAATATCGGATTGATAGTTTCTTTAAGCACCTATGCGCGGGTTAATGAGTTTGGCTTCATTGAAACACCATATAAAATAGTGGAAAATGGTCGCGTTGAGGATGAAATCCGTTTCATGACGGCGATAGAAGAAGAGAACCAAATCATAGCACCTTCTGACCGTCCGTTGGATAAAAACGGAAAGTTTATGGAAGAACTGATTTCCGTCAGAAAGGGAGATGATTTCATTTCTGTTCTGCCGGAAGATATTAAGTTAATGGATGTGTCGCCCAATCAGCTTGTCTCCGTGGCTGCTGCTCTGATTCCGTTTCTGGAGCATGATGATGCCAACCGGGCGCTGATGGGATCAAATATGCAGAGGCAGGCGGTACCGTTGATGTGTCCGGAAGTGCCTGTTGTTGGTACGGGGATGGAAGCGGTTGTCGCCCGTGATTCCGGTGCTGTTTTGTCGGCGAAGCGGGCAGGTGTTGTGGAAAGCGTCGATGCTTCGAGAATAATCGTCAGAGCGGATCATCCCGAAGAAGATGGAATCGATACGGGAGTTGATATTTACACACTGGCTAAATATCAGCGTTCGAATCAGGATACCTGTTTTAACCAAAAGCCGATTGTTGATGTTGGCGAGCGCGTCCACAAAAAAGACATTCTTGCTGATGGGCCGGCTACAGACAATGGCGAACTGGCTCTGGGTCGCAATGTAATGGTTGCTTTCATGTCCTGGGGTGGTTACAACTACGAAGATTCGATTCTGGTCAGTGAGCGAATTGTACGGGAAGATGTTTATACATCTATCCATATTGAAGAATTTGAAACAATGGCCCGCGACACAAAGCTGGGTAAGGAAGAAATTACACGCGATATTCCTAATGTAGGTGAAGAATCCCTGCGCAATCTGGATGAAAGCGGCATAATCCGCATCGGAGTTTCGGTCAAACAAGGCGATATTCTTGTCGGCAAGATCACTCCCAAGGGAGAAACCCAGCTGTCTGCAGAAGAAAAACTTCTGCGGGCTATTTTTGGAGAAAAGGCCAGCGACGTCCGCGATACATCTTTGCGAGTGCCTCCTGGTGTCGAAGGAACGGTTGTCGATGTAAAGATATTTACCCGCAAAGGAGCCGACAGAGACTTGCGGTCACAGTCGATCGAAGCGGATGCCATCGAGCAGTTAACCAAAGATAAAGATGATGAAATACATATTTTAACCGAAACGGTCAGAAAAGACATTACGAAGCTTGTTGTCGGAAAGACTGCAGCTGCAAAAGTTGTCGATGTTAAAAAGAAAACCCTTATCAAGAAGGGTGATAAAATTACGAAAGAAATCTGGGCGGAAATACCTTTTACTTACTGGAAGGAAATTACCCTTGCGGAAAGTGACGGGTCTGAAGAAAAGTTAACCAATTTGCTTTCAGCACTCGAGCGGAAAATTGATTTTGTTCAAGCTCATTATGAAGAAAAACTGGAAAAGATTAAAGCCAGTGATGAGCTTCCTCCGGGTGTGATCAAGATGGTTAAAATTTATGTTGCTATCAAAAGGAAGCTTTCTGTTGGTGATAAGATGGCCGGACGGCATGGCAACAAAGGTGTCTTGTCCAGAATTCTTCCCGAAGAAGATATGCCGTATTTTGCCGATGGTTCTACCGTAGACATCGTTTTGAACCCTCTGGGCGTTCCTTCGCGCATGAACGTCGGCCAAATTTTAGAAACACACCTGGGCTGGGCGGCGAAAACCATAGGTGAAGGGTTAAATGAGCTTTTAGAAAAAAATAATAATCTCAACAGCATTAAGAGTGAGCTGAAAAAAGCATACTCTTCTCCTGATTTCGATAAGTATATTGATCAGGTTTCTGCTGATGATGCAAAGAAGTTTGTCAGCCGCCTGAAAAAAGGCATGTTGGTAGCGAGTCCTGTTTTCGATGGTTGTCCGGAAAGCAGGATCAGCGATTTATTAACGATGGCGGAGTTGCCGCAAACGGGACAGACGGTTCTTTTTGATGGAAGAACCGGTGATCCATTTGATCAGGAAGTTACGGTAGGTATCATCTACATGTTGAAACTGCACCATTTGGTCGATAATAAAATTCATGCTCGGTCCATTGGTCCTTACTCACTGGTAACGCAGCAGCCCCTGGGCGGTAAAGCTCAATTCGGGGGACAACGCTTGGGTGAAATGGAAGTATGGGCTATGGAAGCTTATGGTGCTTCCTATACCCTGCAGGAATTTCTTACTGTTAAATCGGATGATGTGGCCGGCCGGACAAGAATTTACGAATCTATCGTCAAGGGTGAACATACATTTGAACCGGGTTTACCGGAGTCCTTTAACGTATTGGTAAAAGAACTCCAGAGTCTCGGATTAGACGTGGAATTAGTTGAAGAACAATAATTGGCTCAGAAGTTTTACTAAAGTTTTTAATCGTACAGGAGAATAAGCTGTGGAAGACGTTTTCAGCTATTTTGAAAAACCAAAAAACCCCATCAGATTCAATGCAATGAAAATTTCTATTGCTTCGCCGGAAAAGATTCTTTCTTGGTCTCATGGTGAAGTAAAGAAACCGGAAACAATCAACTACCGGACATTTAAGCCGGAAAGGGACGGGCTTTTTTGTGCAAAAATATTTGGGCCGGTAAAAGATTACGAATGCCTGTGCGGTCGCTATAAACGGATGAAACACAGGGGTGTGGTTTGCGAAAAGTGCGGCGTGGAAGTCATTCAGTCCAAGGTTCGCCGGGAAAGAATGGGACATATTACGCTGGCCACTCCTGTGGCCCATATCTGGTTTTTGAAAAGCCTTCCCAGCCGAATCGGCAATCTCATGGATTTGTCATTGAAGGAGCTGGAAAAAGTTCTCTACTTTGAATCGTGGATCGTGCTTGATCCCAAAGCGACTCCTTTGAAAAAGAAAGAACTGCTCACCGATGAAGAGTATAGCGAATGCATAGAGCAATATGGAGAGAATGGATTTGTTGTCGGAATCGGAGCAGAAGCAGTAAGACAACTACTCGAAGAAATTGATTTAGAAAAGCTTTATGAAGAATTAAGGACTGAAGTTGTTGGAGTTGTTTCCGAGACCAAGAAAAAGAAAATTGTTAAAAGACTTAAAGTTGTTGAGGCGTTACGTAAGTCGGGAAATAAATCGGAATGGATGATATTAACAGTTCTTCCCGTCATACCACCGGATTTACGCCCCTTGGTTCCATTAGATGGAGGCCGTTTTGCCACATCGGATCTCAACGATTTATATAGACGCGTCATTAACAGGAATAATCGTTTGAAGCGTTTACAGGAATTAAATGCTCCGGAAATTATTATCCGCAACGAGAAAAGAATGCTGCAGGAAGCAGTGGATGTGCTTTTTGATAATGGTCGCCGGGGACGCGCTATAACCGGCACCAATAAAAGGCCCCTGCGCTCTCTATCGGATATGCTCAAAGGCAAGCAGGGACGCTTCCGCCAGAATTTGCTGGGCAAACGTGTTGATTATTCCGGCCGTTCCGTTATTACAGTGGGCCCGGATTTAAGGCTGCATCAGTGTGGGTTGCCCAAGAAAATGGCGCTCGAGCTTTTCAAACCATTTGTCTATAATCGCCTGTTGGAAAAAGGGTATGTTACTACAGTAAAAAGCGCCAAGAAAATGGTGGAGCGGGAAACATCCGAAGTATGGGACGCGCTCGACGAGGTTGTGCGTGAATATCCTGTTATGCTCAATCGCGCGCCAACACTGCATCGTCTGGGTATGCAGGCGTTCGAACCGGTATTGATTGAAGGCAAGGCCATCCGTTTACATCCCCTGGTTTGTACGGCTTTCAATGCCGACTTCGACGGTGATCAAATGGCTGTACATGTTCCTTTATCCATCGAAGCGCAAACAGAGTGCCGTGTGCTCATGATGTCAACCAACAATATTCTGTCTCCGGCCAACGGTAAGCCGATTATTATTCCCAGTCAGGACATCGTTTTAGGTATCTATTATTTGACTCGTGCAAAAAACAACGTCAAAGGCGAAGGAATGATTTTTGCCGATCCGGACGAAGTACGTTGCGCTCTTGATGCCGGTGTAATCGATTTGCATGCTAAAATTAAAGTGCGGATTGATTCCATATTAAAAGAAACCACGGTAGGGCGAATTATTCTTGCGGAAATAGTTCCTGCGGGAATTTCTTTTGATGCCGTTAATAAGTTGATGAACAAGAAGGAACTGGCTAATTTAATTGATCATTGTTACCGGTTATGTGGTGATAAGACCACGGTTCTGCTTGCCGACAGGCTCAAAGATCTAGGATTCAAATATGCGACGATTTCCGGAATTTCTTTTGCCGTCGGTAATATGATTATTCCGGAAAATAAAAAGAACATTGTTTTACAGGCGGAAAAAGATGTATTAAAAATTCAAAAGCAATACATGGATGGTTTAATTACGGACGGTGAGCGTTACAATAAAGTTATCGATATTTGGGCACAATCCACAGAGAAAATTGCAACCGAAATGGTAAACGGCATCAGCACGGAAGAAGTTACCGGCGCCGACGGGAAGAAGCGGAGAGCGGAAAGTTTTAACCCAATTTTTATGATGGCTGATTCCGGTGCCCGAGGTTCAGGTGTGCAATTGAGACAGTTGGCCGGTATGCGCGGATTGATGGCCAAGCCGTCGGGAGCAATTATTGAGACACCGATCACGGCGAACTTCCGTGAGGGATTAACCGTTCTGCAGTACTTCATTTCTACTCATGGTGCCCGTAAGGGTCTGGCCGATACAGCATTAAAAACAGCCAACTCCGGGTATTTGACCCGCAGATTGGTTGATGTAGCGCAGGATTGCATAATCACAGAACGGGATTGTGAAACAGTTGACGGAATTTATGTTTCCGCATTGATGGAGGGCGGTGAAATAATTGAGACTGCCGGCGAACGCGTATTAGGCAGAGTTGCTCTGCAGGAGATAAAAGACCCGTTTACCGGTGATGTTATTGTTCAGGCTAATGAAGCTATTGATGAAGCTCTTGCGGAAAAAATTGATCATTCAGGCATTGAGCATGTTAATATTCGATCAGTTTTAAGTTGTCGGGCCAAGCATGGCGTTTGCGCCATGTGCTACGGACGCGATCTGGCTCATGGCCACCTGGTTAATATTGGTGAGGCTGTCGGTATTGTTGCCGCTCAATCGATTGGTGAGCCGGGTACGCAGCTCACCATGAGAACATTCCACATCGGTGGTACAGCTAAATTTGACGAGCATTCTACTCTGGAAGCGCGTCATGATGGTTTGGTCAAATTTGTGAATTTAAATACGGTCAAAACAAGAGAAAATGACCTTGTAGTTATGAACCGTCACGGTGAAGTTCATGTTCTGGATGAACAACAACGCAGCCGTGGTAAATATACGGTTCCTTACGGTGCTCATTTAAAAGTTAGTGATGACAGTAAAATAAAACGAGGGCAATTAATTGCGGAATGGGATCCTTTCTCCATACCAATCCTCGCAGAAGTCGATGGAATAATCAAATTCGGTGATATCATCGAAGGGAAAACAATGCAGGAACAGGTGGATGAAGTTACCGGTCTGTCGCGGAAAGTCATTGTTGAGTTCAAGGGCGCTGATTTACGGCCTCGCGTTTCCATCAAAGACACCCGGGGTAAGACGGCAAAAATAACAGGTTCCAATGCTATGGCCCGCTATCTCTTGTCCGTGGGAATCAATATTGTGGTTTCGGAAGGAGACGAAGTTCGGGCCGGTGATATTATTGCTAAGATTCCGCGAGAAACGACTAAAACAAAGGATATCACAGGTGGTTTGCCTCGTGTTGCCGAGCTGTTTGAGGCTCGTAAACCCAAAGATTTTGCCGTAATCAGTGAAATTGATGGCGTAGTCTCTTATGGTAAAGATGCCAAAGGTAAACGTAAAATAATTGTTACACCGGAAATTGGTGAAGAAAAAGAGTATCTGATACCCAAAGGTAAGCATATCAGCGTCCAGGAAGGCGATCGTGTTACTCCGGGTGATGCCTTGATGGATGGTATGAACAATCCCCATGACTTATTGTCCATTAAGGGCGAAAAAGAACTGGCCAGATACCTTGTTGATGAAGTTCAGGAAGTATACCGTCTGCAGGGCGTTAAGATCAACGATAAACATATGGAAGTTATTGTGCGCCAGATGTTGCGCAGGGTTCGGGTAACGGATCCTGGCGATACTTTGTTTATAGCTGATGAGCAGGTTGAGCGTTACCGCTTCCAGGAAGAAAATGACAAGGTTGTCGCTCAGGGCGGTCGTCCGGCCATTGGTGATCCTTTGCTTCTTGGAATTACCAAGGCATCGCTCAGTACGCAGAGTTTCATTTCTGCCGCGTCGTTCCAGGAAACGACAAGAGTTCTTACCGAAGCATCTCTTTCCGGTAAGACAGATTACCTAAGGGGCTTGAAAGAAAACGTTATTATGGGTCGGCTGATACCTGCAGGCACCGGTCTGGTTATGTACCGTAAGCTGGGTATTGTGGTCGATGAACAAAATGCGGAAATTAATGTTGAATAAAGTTAAATAAAGCTGAGAAAAAGCTTGACATCTGAGCGCTGAGTTGATAGTTAGCAACGCTTTGCTGCTGCTGAGAAATCAGCGGGAAAAGTTAGATCTGGAGGAAAGATGCCGACGATAAGTCAATTGGTTCGCAAAGGCAGAAACAAGATACAGAAGAAAACAAATACACCGGCACTGGGAGCTTCACCGCAACGGCGCGGGGTTTGTGTCCGGGTTTATACGACGACCCCCAAGAAGCCTAATTCGGCTTTACGTAAAGTTGCGCGCGTTCGTCTTACCAGTGGTTATGAAGTTACTTCTTACATACCGGGTATCGGACATAATCTGCAGGAACATTCGGTTGTTTTGGTGCGCGGAGGCAGAGTTAAGGATTTGCCGGGTGTAAGGTATCATATTGTTCGAGGTACACTTGATGCTGTTGGTGTTGCTGATCGCAAACAGAGCAGGTCAAAATACGGTGCGAAAAAGCCAAGTTAGACGGAGATAGTTAAATGCCAAGAAGACGGGAAATAGTAAAAAGGGATGTTTTGCCCGATCCGAAGTTCAATAACAAGCTGGTCGCGAAATTTGTCAATTCCCTGTTAAAAAGGGGTAAAAAGAGCACGGCGGAAAGTATCCTTTATGGTGCTTTTGACATTATTGAAAAGAAGGTTAAAGAACAGCCGGTTGAACTTTTCGAGAAGGCATTAAGTAATGTCAAACCGGTTATCGAAGTTAAATCAAGACGCGTTGGCGGTTCTACTTATCAAGTGCCGACGGAAGTCGTTCCGGCCCGGCGTACTGCTCTGGCAATTCGCTGGTTGATTACCAATGCTCAGGACCGTACGGAAAAAACGATGCGCGAAAAACTGGCCGGTGAATTGATTGATGCCGCCAACAACCGCGGCGGAGCTATTAAAAAGAGAGAAAGTGTGCATAAAATGGCTGAAGCAAATAAAGCTTTCGCCCATTATAAATTTTAATTAAAGAATATATTACTTAAACGACAAGAGAACTAACCATTCAAAGTTAAGGAGGTAGATTGACATGGCAAAGAAAAAATTTGAAAGAACGAAACCACATTTAAATATCGGAACAATCGGTCACGTAGATCATGGTAAGACTACATTAACCGCCGCGATTACAAAACATCTGGCCACGAAAGGATTCGCGGAATTTCGGCCGTTTGATTCGATTGATAATGCTCCTGAAGAAAAAGAAAGAGGCGTTACCATTAACATCTGTCATGTGGAATATCAAACGGATAAAAGACATTATGCTCACGTCGATTGTCCGGGGCACGCCGACTATATTAAAAATATGATTTCCGGCGCCGCCCATATGGATGGGACGATTCTTGTCGTTGCTGCCTCTGATGGTCCCATGCCGCAAACTCGCGAACATATCCTCCTTGCCCGTCAGGTTCAGGTTCCTTACATTGTTGTTTACCTCAATAAAGTAGACCTTGTCGATGACCCCGAACTCCTTGATCTGGTCGAACTCGAATTAAGAGAGCTTTTAAGTCAATATGAATTCCCCGGTGATGATATTCCCATCATTCGTGGTTCCGCGTTAAAGGCATTGGAAGCTGATGATCCCAATTCACCCGATGCCAAGTCCATCTGGGAACTGATGGATGCGGTTGATAGCTATATTCCCGAACCCAAGCGTGATATCGAAAAACCATTCCTGATGCCGGTAGGTGATGTTTTCACCATTTCCGGCCGCGGTACGGTTGTAACGGGTCGTGTCGACAGGGGTATCTCGAAGGTAGGCGAAGAAGTGGAAATTATCGGTATTCGTCCCACCTTTAAAACAGTTATTACCGGCGTGGAAATGTTCCGCAAGACTCTTGATGAAGCCCGTGCCGGTGATGATGTCGGTTTGCTTTTAAGGGGTATTAAGCGTGAAGAAGTGGAAAGAGGTCAGGTTATAGCCAAACCGGGTTCTATTACTCCGCATACGAAATTTGAAGCAGCAGTTTATATCCTGACAAAGGAAGAAGGCGGGCGCCATACGCCGTTCTTCTCCGGTTACCGTCCCCAGTTTTATTTCCGGACAACCGATGTGACCGGTGTTGCTACATTACCGGAAGGAGTGGAAATGGTTATGCCCGGTGATAACGTTAATATGCGTATAGAGCTGATTACCCCTATCGCTTTGGAAGAACAGTTAAGATTCGCTATTCGTGAAGGTGGCAGGACAGTAGGTGCTGGTGTCGTAAGCAAGGTTGTTGAATAGAAACAGGAAATAGGTTATCCGATCAATGAAAGACCAAAAGATTAGAATTCGTCTCAGAGCTTACGACTATAAATTACTGGATCGTTCTGTTGAAGAAATAGTAGAAACGGCAAAAAGGACCGGCGCGCGTGTCGCCGGTCCCATTCCTCTTCCTACGGAGATCAACAAGTATTGCGTAAATCGGTCACCTCACGTAGATAAAAAATCCCGTGAACAGTTTGAAATCAGAACACATAAAAGACTGATTGATATTGTCGAGCCTACGCAAGCGACGGTGGATGCCTTGATGAAATTAGATCTATCTGCCGGAGTGGATGTTGAAATAAAAGCGTAAGTTCTAGATTCGGGTGTTGGGAGATGGTCAGAATTATCGCCATTCTTCAAAATGCAGGTTATTGATTTCATATTATATAAAAAGTTGGAAGATAATGAACAAGGGAATCATTGGAAAAAAACTGGGAATGACTCAAGTGTTTGACGAGGATGGCGCTGCAGTCGGAGTTACTGCCATCGAGGTTGAGCCTTCCGTTGTCGTTCAGGTGAAGACCAAAGCCAAGGAAGGGTACGATGCTATCCAGCTTGCTTACGGTAGAAAAAAACAGAGCAACGTAACAAAGCCTTTACAGGGCCATTTTAATAAAGCCAACAAAGGATTTTTCCGAAAACTCAAAGAATTTGAGTCCGATGGCGAAATACATGAAATTGGCCAGGAAATCACCGCTGATATTTTTAAGGCGGGTGATTTTGTTGATGTTGTTGGAACATCCAAAGGCAAAGGGTTCCAGGGTGTTGTCAAAAGGCATGGCTTTGGCGGTGGCCGAGCCACGCACGGTTCCATGCATCATCGGGCACCAGGATCAATTGGCGCCAGCGCCGATCCATCGCGGGTATTTAAAGGTACCAAAATGGGTGGTCACATGGGCTGTGTTCGCAAAACAATTCAGAATCTGCAAATATGGCAAGTTCGCGCGGATAGGAATCTAATTTTATTGAAAGGCTCGATTCCGGGAAGCAAAAACGGTTTTGTGCTGATTAAGCAAGCAAAGAAATTAAATGTTTAAGTCCATCTGGAGTTATAAACATGGCAGTAGCAGATGTTTTTGATATCGAAAAAAAGAAGGTTGCTCAAGTTGAGTTAAATGATGCTGTTTTTGGCGCCGAACTCAATGAGGCAGTTGTTTATGATGTTGTAAAGATGCAAATGGCGGCGCGCCGTTCCGGAACGTCTTCTACAAAAACGCGATCTGATGTCAGTGGTGGCGGTAAAAAGCCATGGAGGCAAAAAGGAACAGGTCGGGCCCGTGCGGGAACAACCAGATCGCCCATTTGGCGGGGAGGCGGAATTGTTTTTGGTCCCCATCCGCGCGATTACTCCTTCAATGTGCCGAAAAAGGTGCGGAAAAAAGCATTGATATCTGTCCTGAGCATGAAACTTAAAGAAGATAAGATGTTGATCCTGAGAGATTTTCCGATGGAAAAAATAAGCACTAAAGCATTTAAAAATGTTGTTGATCTCTTTGGCTTGAAAAAAGTGCTTTTCGTTTTAGATAGTAAAGATGATGTTTTGTTAAAGTCTTCACGTAATATAAGAAACATTAAAATGATCAGGTCAGAGGGTATTAATGTTTATGATATTTTAAATTGTGAGCATTTAGTTCTTCTTGAACCCTCCGTAAAAAAGATTGAGGGAGCATTGCTGGCATAATGGAAGTATACAAGATTATAAAAAAATTGCTGGTTACAGAAAAGAGCACCGTGGCCCGGGAAGAATCAAATAAGTATATATTTGAAGTTGACCGAAAAGCCAACAAGGTAGAAATCGGCCAGGCGGTGGAAAAGCTGTTTAAAGTCAAAGTTATCGATGTCCACGTAATGCATGTTTTAGGTAAAAAGAAAAGAACAGGCAGAGTTATGGGACAGAAGAGTTCTTGGAAAAAGGCAATCGTAACATTAACTGCCGGTAATCACATAGAGATTAGTGAAAGCTTGTAAGGACTAGTTAAGGATTAGACTAATGGGCATTATTAAGTATAAACCAACATCACCGGGAAGAAGATTTCAGAGCGTTTCCGATTTTGCGGAAATCACTTCCGCTGAGCCGGAAAAAAGTCTTTTGAAACCGTTAAAGAGGACGGGTGGTCGCAACAGTTACGGGCGTATTACCGCCAGATTTATTGGTGGCGGGCACAAAAGAAAATATCGCATAATCGATTTTTGCCGCAACAAGGCCGATATTCCGGCAAAAGTTGCTGCCATTGAATATGATCCCAACAGAACGGCGAGAATTGCGCTTTTAAATTATCGGGACGGAGAAAAGCGATATATAGTTGCTCCTGCACAACTTAATGTAGGTGATGTCATAGTTAGTGGTGAAAAAGCTGATATCAAACCCGGCAATGCTGTGCCTTTAAAATTTATTCCGCTGGGCTCATTGATTCATAATGTTGAATTGAAAGTTGGTCGGGGGGGGCAGTTGATTCGTTCCGCCGGGGCTTACGGGCAATTGATGGCCAAGGAAGGTGACTATGCTCAGGTGAGACTGCCTTCCGGTGAAGTGCGTAAGGTGTTTATTGAATGCATGGCTACAATTGGTCAGGTGGGCAACAACGATCATGAAAATATTAGCATTGGCAAAGCCGGCAGGAAAAGATGGATGGGTAAAAAGCCCCATAACCGTGGCGTGGTAATGAACCCGGTTGATCATCCGATGGGCGGCGGTGAAGGCAAGTCTTCTGGTGGCAGGCATCCCTGTACTCCATGGGGTGTGCCGACAAAAGGTCACAAAACCAGAAAAAACAAGAACACGGATAAATATATCGTGAAGAGAAGGGGTTAAAAAAGCGTGGCACGTTCGATTAAAAAAGGTCCGTATATCGAGGAAAGATTGCTTGCCAAAGCCCGTAAAATGGAGGCGGAAGGCAGCAAAAATGTTATTAAAACTTGGTCGCGGCGTTCAACCATAACACCGGAACTCATTGGCTATACATTTGCAGTGCATAACGGGAAAAAGTTCATCCCCGTTTATGTGACGGAGAACATGGTGGGGCATAAGCTTGGTGAGTTTTCACCGACAAGGACTTTTTATTCCCATTCGGGTGATCGAAAAACGAAAGTCCGTAAATAAACTTACGCTCTGACGAATGCGTTTGAGGTTAACAATATGGAAGCGAAAGCAGTTGTAAAATATATCAGGATGTCACCGCAGAAAGTTCGACTGGTGGTGGATTTAATTAGAGGGAAAAAAGTGCAGGAAGCACAAAATATTCTTCTTTACACCAGAAAATATGCGGCAGGTATAGTTTCTAAGGTTCTCAAGTCTGCTACGGCAAATGCCGCACAGAATCCCAATATTGATGAAAATATCCTTTATGTTAAGGAAATATTCGTCGATCAGGGGCCGGCGCTGAAGCGCTGGAGAGCGCGTGCGCAGGGAAGAGCGGCAGGGATCAAGAAGAGAAGTTCACACATTACAGTCGTCTTGGATGAAAAGTAAGGAGGAACGATATTGGGTCAGAAGGTCAACCCGGTAGGATTACGATTAGGTTTCATTAAGAAGTGGCAGTCGGTTTGGTTTGCCGACAGAACCTATAGTGAAATGTTGCATGAAGACTTGAAGATTAGAAAATACCTCAAGAAAAAACTCTATCATGCCGGTATTTCGAAAATTGAGATTGAGCGTGCTGCGAATAAAGCTAAAGTAAACATTTATGCGGCACGGCCAGGCGTGATTATTGGCAAAAAAGGCTCGGAAATTGAAAAGCTGAAAGCGGAGATTGAGAAATTTTCGCAGGCTGAAATAATCATCAATATTTTAGAGGTGCGTAAACCGGAAGTTGATGCTCAGCTTGTTGCAGAAAATGTAGCTATGCAGTTGGAAAGAAGAGTTGCTTTCCGCCGGGCAATGAAAAAGTGCGTAGGTTATGCGCTGAAGTTCGGAGCTAAAGGGATAAAGATATCCTGCTCCGGCCGGTTGGCTGGATCGGAAATCGCCCGTTCCGAATGGTATCGCGAAGGAAGGGTTCCCTTGCATACATTGCGTGCGGATATAGATTACGGATTTATTGAAGCTCACACTGCCTACGGACTTATTGGTGTTAAAGTTTTGATTTTCCACGGTGAAGTATTGCCGGCAAAGAACAATTAAGTCGTGATTAATGCTCCGGCCGGTTTTTCTCCGGCTGTTATTTGGAAAAGTAATGTCGTGTAATGAGCAACAGGAGTTTTAGATTATGTTAATGCCTAAAAGGGTGAAATACAGGAAGCTGCATAAAGGTCGCATGGGGGGCAAGGCAACCAAAGGAGGATCGATATCTTTTGGTGAGTTTGGACTGCAAGCGGCAGAATGCGGCTGGATTACGGCACGGCAGATTGAAGCAGCCCGTATAGCAATGACTCGTCATGTCAAGCGTGGAGGCAAGATTTGGATCAGGATATTCCCTCATAAGTCTGTTACTCGGAAGCCAGCTGAAACAAGAATGGGTAAAGGGAAGGGAGCACCGGAAGGATGGGTGGCAGTAGTTAAGCCCGGTTCGGTTCTTTATGAAATGGAAGGTGTGACCAAAGATGTGGCCAAGGAAGCCTTTCGACTGGCAGCGCACAAGTTGCCGATTGCCACTAAATTTTTAGCAAGGGAGATATCTGATGAAAATTAAAGAAATCAGAGATCTCGGTATTAACGAGCTCAAACAAAAAAACAGTGAATTAGTAGAAGAACTTTTTAAGCTGCGGATACGTCATGCATCAAGCCAGTTGGATCAAACGGCAATGCTGAGTCGTCTGCGGAAAGACATCGCCCGCGTCAATACGGTGTTGAAGGAAAAGGAGGCTGCAGGTTAACATGGCTGAGCAGGGGAATAAGCGCACCATTAAGGGCGTAGTTACTAGTGATAAAATGGACAAAACGATTGTCATCAGAGCGGAACGTTTGGTGAAACATTCGATTTTTCATAAGTATGTGCGCAAGCATGTGAAATACAAAGCCCACGACGAGCAAAACCAGTGTAAGGTGGGAGATACGGTTCTGATTGTTGAGGCGCGTCCGATGAGTAAAGATAAACGCTGGCGGATGCTTGAAATTCTGGAGAGGGCAAAATAACGACTTGGTTTTGAAAAGAAAGTTGTTTTGATGGGGTTTTATTTATGATTCAGATGCAGACCGTACTAAATGTTGCGGATAATTCTGGCGCTAAAAAAGTGGCTTGTATTAAGGTTCTTGGCGGATCAAAGCGTCGGTATGCAAGTTTGGGAGACGTAATTGTCGTTGCAGTAAAGGAAGCAATTCCCAATTCCAAAGTTAAAAAGGGTGACGTTATGAAGGCTGTCATCGTGCGCACGGTCAAAGAAGTGAAGAGGCCGGACGGATCTTATCTGAAGTTTGATGACAACTCGGCTGTTTTGATTTCCAATCAGATGGAACCCATTGGAACAAGAATTTTTGGACCAGTTGCTCGCGAGTTGAGAGCCAAACAATTTATGAAGATTATCTCTCTGGCACCAGAGGTTTTATAAACCTGTTTCGAAGAGGAAGAAGATGAGCTTAAGCAGATTGAAAAAAGGGGATGTTGTCAAGGTTCTTGCAGGCAAAGATAAAGGCAAGACAGGCAAGATACTGAAAACTGATCCTGAAAAATCCAGGGTTGTTGTCGAAAAAATAAATATCATTAAGAGACATAAGAAGCCGGATCAGAAATCAAGAGGCGGCGTGGTGGAGAAAGAGGGATCCCTGCATGTATCGAAAGTTGCATTGCTCTGCAATAAGTGCAACGCGGGCGTACGGGTAAGAAACAAGGTCCTTGAAGATGGTAAGAAAGTACGCATCTGCAGTAAATGCAATGAAGTAATCAATGTAGGTTAATGAAAATGGCAAGATTAAAAGAATTTTACATAAAAGACGTTGTTCCTGCTCTGGTAAAAGAATTTAAATACCAGAATTCAATGCAGGTACCCAAGCTCGACAAAATTGTTGTCAACATGGGTTTAGGTGAAGCCATTCAAAATGTAAAAATTATTGATGGTGCCGTACAGGAGCTGGCAATGATTACCGGTCAGAGGCCGGTTGTAACCAAGGCCAAGAAATCGATCGCTACGTTTAAGCTTCGCCAGGGAATGCCCATTGGTTGTTCGGTGATCCTGAGAAAAGAAATGATGTATGAATTTTTTGATCGCCTGGTTAATGTTGCCTTGCCTAAAGTAAGGGATTTTCGTGGC
This sequence comes from uncultured Smithella sp., assembly GCA_964469905.1. Lineage (GTDB taxonomy): Bacteria > Desulfobacterota > Syntrophia > Syntrophales > Smithellaceae > MVRV01. Next base: position 3,082 of record CAYXZW010000048.1, on the reverse strand, counting down.
ATATCCTCCAATTCATTTGATGGTAGAGGGAATTTCTCCATGGGTTTACAGGAGCAGATTATCTTCCCGGAAATTGAGTACGACAAGGTGGAGAAGGTCAAGGGTATGAACATCACCATCGTGACCACTGCGAAAACAGATGCCGAAGCTAGATTGTTACTAAGGCTGATGGGTGTACCATTTAAGAATTAATCGAGGAATGTCCGGAGGAATTTGGTGTGGCAAAGAAGTCATTAATGGCAAAAGCGAAAAGAAAACAAAAGTTTTCTGTCCGGGAATATAACCGCTGTCCGATTTGCGGAAGACCAAGGGCATATTACCGGAAATTTGATATGTGCCGAATTTGTTTACGAAAGCTTTCCCTGCAGGGAGAGTTGCCGGGTGTAATAAAATCAAGTTGGTAAATTTTTTGGTCTAAGGAGAAAAAGCATGGGGATGACTGATCCTATTGCCGATATGCTTACAAGAATTAGGAATGCGAATAAGGCTCGTTTCAAGAGTGTTAGCGTTCACATGTCGCAGACTAACCTGAACATAGCCAAGGTGCTGAAAAAGGCCGGTTATGTAAGTGGTTATGAAAATGTGAAAGATGAAAAGGGATATTCGATGCTGAAGATCGTCCTTAAATATCCGGATGCTAAACGTACAGTAATAACCGGCATTAAAAGAATAAGTAAACCGGGAAGGCGTGTTTATGTGGCTGCCGATAGTATTCCCAAAGTATTGAATGGTTATGGGATAGCGGTTCTTTCGACTTCCAGCGGAGTCATTACTGATGCGGAAGCCCGAGAGTTGAACGTTGGTGGCGAAATTATCTGTAATGTTTGGTAATTGAAATAAATGATATTAAGCAGGAGTGCTTGCTCATGTCGAGAATAGGTAAAAAACCGGTTGCAGTTCCCCAGGGTGTTAAAATCAGTGAAAGCGCCGGTATTGTTAAAGTAGAAGGCCCCAAGGGGACTCTGTCCTCGAAGTTACCGGAAGGTATTAAAATGGTACTTAGCGAGGGTAATCTGGTAATTGAGAGAAAATCGGATGAAAGACTTGCCCGGTCTTATCATGGATTGGCCCGCACTTTGATCGGGAACATGGTAACAGGCGTGGTCTCCGGCTTTACAAGGACTCTGGAAATATCAGGCGTTGGTTATCGTGCTGAAATTGACGGTAGTAACTTAAAGATGGCATTGGGTTTCTCCAGCCCAGTTCTATATGTTATTCCCAAGGGAATAGATTTGAAGGTAGATAAGCAAACCAGCATTCTTGTTTCCGGCATTGATAAGCAGCTGGTGGGTAAAGTTGCTGCGGAAATTCGAGCATTGAAAAAACCGGAGCCTTACAAAGGTAAGGGGATAAAATATGCCGGTGAACATATTCGGCGTAAGGCTGGTAAATCAGCCAGCAAATAATAAGAAAAATTAATGTTGCCGTAAATGAGGTGGAACATTGGCTTCCAAAAAGACACTTAAGATAAGAGAAAAAAGAGAAAAAAGAGTAAGGGGCAAGATTGCCGGAACTCAGGGAAAGCCGCGACTTTCAGTATTCCGGTCGGACAGACATATTTATGCTCAAGCGATCAACGATGCTGAGGGGACAACCCTGGCAACAGCTTCTACTTTATGTAAAGAATTGACTGAAAAAATTAAAGATAAGAAAAAGGTAGAAGTAGCCAAAGAGGTGGGCAAGTTAATAGCCACTCGCCTACAAACTCTGGGCATAGATAAAGTTGTTTTTGATAGAGGAAGGTTTCTCTATCATGGGCGCGTGAAAGCTATAGCCGATGGCGCACGGGAAAATGGTCTTAAATTTTAAATTCAATTTTTGGATACAATACTCATGATAAGAGAAAAATCGTTTGATAAGAGAGAAATGAAAGATCCGGAGCTCCTGGACAGAGTTATTGCCATAAATAGGACGGCAAAAGTTGTCAAAGGGGGAAGACGATTTCGCTTCAGTGCAATTGTTGTTGTCGGCGATGGTCAGGGCAAGATAGGTGCAGGTTTGGGCAAGGCGCACGAAGTTCCGGAAGCTATCCGCAAGGGCATGGAAATGGCCAAGAAGAATATGGTCAAAGTTGCTGTTCTCGATAAAACAATTCCTTACGAAGTCATCGGCAGCTATGGTGCAGGTAAAGTTTTGCTGAAGCCGGCATCAGCAGGTACCGGATTAATTGCCGGTGGAGCAGTAAGAGCGGTTCTGGAAGTTGCCGGTGTGCACAATATTTTAACTAAATGTCTAGGGTCTCACAATCCGCACAATTTAGTCAAAGCCACTCTTCAGGGTCTTTGTCAGTTAAAAGATCCAGCGGAAATTGCCGCGAATAGAGGCAAGTAGGTTTATTAATCATTAGACGAGGTAGCGCAACGTGGGCGATATTTTAAAAATTAAGATGGTAAAAAGTGAAATTGGCCGTCCGGAAAAACAGAGAAAAATTTTGCGTGGTTTGGGCCTGAATAAATTAAATAGTACGGTAACTTTATCTGATACTCCGCAGATTCGCGGCATGATAAATAAAGTTGTTCATTTGGTTTCTGTGGAAGAGTCAAAGGAGTAGCATATGGATTTGGGATCGTTAAAGGCTCCGGTTGGTGCAACGAAAAAAAGAAAACGCGTGGGGCGGGGCGATGCGTCCGGCCAGGGTGGAACGTCAGGTAAAGGAGATAAGGGACAAAAAGCGCGATCCGGCGGTAAAGTACGCGCTGGCTTCGAAGGAGGTCAAATGCCCCTTGCCCGCAGAATTCCCAAGAGAGGTTTCAAGAATCCTTTCCGCGAGAAATTCGTTGCTGTAAATTTAACCGATTTGTGCCGGAAGTTTAGTGAAGGCGCAGTGATTGATCAAGCAGCTCTTCTGGCTAGCGGTCTGGTGAAGAAAAAAAGTGAGAGTATTAAAATATTGGCCAAAGGTGAAATCGGTTTTCCTATTACCGTCAAGATAGCAAGAATCAGCCCAGCTGCGAAAGCAAAAATTACCGCCGCTGGTGGTTCCATTGAAGAGGTAATGTAAATTGTTAGACGGACTGGGCGGCGCTGCAAAAATTCCGGAATTGCAAAGAAGGATTTTATATACATTCCTTCTTTTGGCTGT
>CAYXZW010000047.1:0-23497 GCA_964469905.1 uncultured Smithella sp. | reverse complement strand
AAGGCGGCTTAAAATTAAAGCTCTTTGAAGCAGCGCTGGCGGCGGCAAAGCTCAAGCGGGAAACAGGTGAAGTGACTTTGAAATATAAAATTCTGGATGCCATTGTCTTAAAAAAGATTAGAGCACGCTTTGGCGGTTGTCTGGAATGTGCAGTAACGGGCAGTGCCCCTATGAACGTGGAGGTTGCCAAATTCTTTATTGATGTGGGGATTCCGACCTTTGATGCCTATGGTTTGAGCGAAACATCTCCGGCCATTACCGTTAACTCTCCGTTGATGGGAAATCGTTTAGGATCGGTAGGAAAACCGATCAATAAAACCAAAGTCGTGATTGATCGATCACGGACAGGAGAGTCCGGCGATGACGGCGAGATTATTTGTTTTGGACCGCAATGTATGATCGGTTACCACAACAAACCGGAAAAAACCAAAGAAGTAATAGTCGAAATGAACGGAATGCGCGGAGTGCGCACAGGTGATCGGGGACGATTGGATGATGACGGATTTTTATTCATCACCGGCCGGTTTAAAGAAGAGTATAAACTTGCCAATGGTAAATATATCCATCCGGATGCCATTGAGTTGGAAATGAAGGTTTTGCCCTGGGTTTTAAATGTCGTAATCACCGGGGCCGGGCGTGACTATAACGTGGGACTGATTGTGCCCGACTTGAAATTATTGCAAAATATCGCCACTGAGCTGAATTTATCAGTTGAGCCCAAAGACCTGTTCGATCCTGCTAATCCTGCCGGCCGGAATTTTAGGGATTTGTTAACTGCTGAGATTCAGAATCATCTCAAGAAAACAATCGGATCCTACGAAATTCCCCACAAATTTGCATTTATCATGGAAGATTTTACCGTGGATAATGGAATGCTTACTCAAACAATGAAACTCAAGCGTCAGGTAGTCCTGGATAAATACGGTGATATGCTGGATAGTCTCTACAAAGAATAATTTCTTCACCAGTAGTCTCCCGGCAGTGCCGGGAGACTACTGGAATTCGATAGTATATAGTATGGCAAGCGAATAATAAATGCTGCGTGATGATCATCCCTGCCCGATTTATCCACTTTTGTAAAAAAATCATGATGTCTCATTTATAATTGGCAAGAACAACCTGCCGATGATGCTTCCGGTGTTAACCTCACACTTCTTTATCATGTTTACTGCTATCAAAATGCACTATAAAAAGGCCGGAAGAGGTCTGAATTATTATAAAGGATTTGCTTAAAATGGATTTGTTAAGGTATAACAACAATGCTTAATCTGAATATTCCGGAGGCATAAGGATTGAAAAAACTGGGTCTGGCGCTCGGCAGTGGTTCGGCCAGAGGATGGGCGCACATCGGTGTCATACAGAGCCTGCAGGAAGCTGGCGTTCACATTGATATCGTCTGCGGTACCTCTGTCGGTGCTCTGGTGGGAGGTGCGCTGGCCGGAGATTATATGGCGGGCCTGGAAAAAATGGTGCGCTCGCTGACCTGGACGGATATTATCGGTTTTATGGATTTGCTTTTTCTTCGATCCGGTTTTATCGAAGGAGACAAAATCACCAATCATTTCCGCAAGAATTTTTCCGATGCCAATATTGAAGATTTGGCCATCCCTTTCGGGGCGGTGACCACAGACATAATGACCGGAAGGGAAATATGGTTGCAGGATGGTTCTTTAATAGATGCCGTTCGTGCCAGTATCTCCATGCCGGGTATATTCACCCCCTGTAAATATAAAGACCATTGGCTGGTTGATGGCGGTTTGGTTAATCCGGTGCCGGTATCGCTTTGCCGGGCAATGGGTGCTGATGTTGTTATTGCCGTAAACCTTAATTCCGACCTGGTCGGTTTGCCCCGGTATATCAATCGCGGGAAACTAAAAAATAAAAACAGTAGAGCCGGTAAAAAAGAAACCGGCAAGTTTGCCGGCTTCTTCAGTAAAAACTTTATGCCCAGGGGGAAAGGGGCGCAGCAAAAAGTATTGGAAGATGAACATTCCATATTTAATGTTATCGCTGCATCTTTGAATATTGTTCAGGATCGCATGACCAAGCAGAGGCTCGCCGGTGATCCGCCGGATATGCTCCTTTCACCGCGGCTTTCACAGATCGGTCTTCTGGAATTCAATCGTGCCGCCGAAGCAATTGATGAAGGACGCCAGGCAATGACCTCTATGATGCCGCGTTTAAAAGCCATAATGGAAGATACGGGAGATGATATAAGTGATTCTGACGCTTAAGTTGAGATTGGCGCTCTTGATATTAGCTGTGGTGTGCATTACCGCTACGCTTGGGTTTTATTTCGTCGAAGGCTGGAGTATGCTGGATTCTTTTTATACAGCCATTACTACGATGGCAACCGTGGGGTATGGTGATTTTACACCGAGAACTGCCAGCGGGAAAATATTTACCATTGCCGTTATAATTTTCGGCGTGGGAACGATGCTTTATTCGTTCAGTTTAATTACAGAGCTTATCATTGAAGGCCGTTTACGTAGAATCTTAGGGAGGGGGAAATTGCAGAAGATGATCAACAGAATGAGCAATCATTACATCATATGCGGCTGCGGGCGTATCGGTTTATTAATTTGCCGCGAATTAGCGGGCGAAAAGGTACCGTTCGTTGTGGTAGATAACAATCCGGAGACAATTCAGAAAATTCAGGATGAAGGCTTTATCTATTGCAAGGGAGACGCGACTCAGGATAGAATATTGATTGAAGCCGGGATTAAGCGGGCAAAAGGGATCGTTTGTGTTTTGCCGACTGATGCGGAAAATCTCTATGTGATTTTAACGGCGAAAGAACTGAACCGGGAAATATATATTCTTTCGAGGTCGGAAGAAGAAGAATCAGAACACCGTCTTATCCGGGCGGGCGCCAACAGGGTAATGTCTCCTTATACTTTGGGTGGTTCACGAATGGCCATGGCCATTTTACGTCCAGCCATGCTGGATTTTATTGAAATTACCACTCAGCGGCAAAGTCTGGAGTTGCGCATGGAGGAGGTTGCCGTAGGTGACGCTTCGCGGCTTATCGGTCAATCGCTCGAAGCATCAGAAGTGCGTCAGAGTTACGGCCTGATTGTCGTGGCTGTAAAAAATGATACGGAAAAAATGATTTTCAATCCACAAGACAGCTATGTTATCACCAAAGGTGATAGAATTATTGCCCTGGGTGAGAACAAAAATGTAAAACGTTTTGCTGAAGCATGTATTGCTTAAAGGAGAAGAAAGCATGAATAAAATCAGACTTGCAGTAACTGGAAATCATTTGTTGGTCATGGTAGTGCTGGGATTAATGGTTTGCTGTCTGGGATTGACCGGTTGTGCATCTCGGCTCCACAGTGTCAATATGAATTATGATGCCGGTAAAGCTAATATCCCTGAGTATTTGAAAAATGAGAATAAAGGACGTAATTCCGTAATAACAATAGCTGAATTTATTGACAGCCGCAAAGGTGATGATCCGATGGTTATCGGGCGGGTTGTAGAGAAAGACGGCGTGAAAACTATGGTGCTGCCTAAATATTCAAGACCTACTCAGGCTGTAGCTTCCGGTATGAAAAGATACTTAAGCAAAGCCGGATATAAAATTTCCGGTGATGCCGGGCAGTGGGATTTGAAGGAAACAACAATTCCCAAGATTAACAGCAAGGTTATTATCGGTGGTGCTATAGAAGAAATGGAATTGACCTGCCGGAAGGGATTTCCTACTGATTCCTATAAAGCGCTGATGAAGTTGACCATGGTACTTGCTGATGCGGCAAGCGGTAAAATAATATACCGGAGTTCTGTAGAAAGCAATACCTCACTCGAACATGTTTCGTTTTCCGAAGCGCGCCTCGAGGAACAAATTAATATTGCCCTGGCCGATGCCATTGAAAAAGTTTTTGAAGATAAAAAATTAGCCAGGAAGCTCAAAGAAGCGTTGGCTGAGTAATGAAATTGCCTGCCGGCGCTACCGGCAATCAATGAGTAGAGCATATCAAACCTGCAAGATATATTTACATTAAATGTCTTGGTTTGCCTGCTGGTGCTCAGGGATTTCCTGCTTTATTATTAGGAGTTATTAGATATCCGTGAGTCCCGTATTGTAAATCGGTAAAATCTTAAAAATACAGACAATCTGCTTGACAATTAATAATTATTATATATTGTGAGCGCTCATTCAAAAAATGAATCAATATTCAGGTGGTGAGTGAGGATATCGTAATGGAGAAATCAGCACGCAAAGAGCGCGAATTTAAAGTGCGACGGGCGGAGATTCTGGAGCAAGCGGAAAAAATATTCGCCATTAAAGGTTTCTATAATGTCACTATGGCGGAAATTGCTCAGGCTTCCGGTTTTTCCATTGGTTCGCTTTACCAGTTTTTTGAAGGCAAAGAAGATCTTTACAGCAGTATGCTCAGCGAAAAAATTGATCTGATGCATGGAGAAGTTAGAGAAAAAGTAAAAGCCACTGCCGGCATTGCTGAAAAAATTGAGATGATCATTGCCTCACACTTTCAATTTGTGGAAAACAACGCTGATTTTTGTAAGTTATTTATTCGGGGTGAAAATGCTGCTCCCTCGGAGGTAATGACTGCACTGCGCCAAAAAATTATGGATGGTTATTTGCAGCATTTGACCTTCATCGAAAATGAAATAGAAAATGGCATAAAAAACGGTTTTTTGCGTTCTTTGCCGGCTCGTGAAGTAGCTAGTGTGTTATTCGGATTAATCAGGTTTTCGGCGATCGATTGGATGTTGTTTCCGTCAGAGACATCTCTTCGCTCCAAAAAAGATTTTATTATGGAAGTCTTTTTACGGGGGGTGCAGAAAAATGAAAAATAAAATTCTTCCATTGGTTGTTCTTCCATTTGTTATATTTATTTTGATTTCAAATTCAGTATATGCCTCAGAATTATTAACGCTGGAAGCAAGCATCGATATTGCATTACAGAACAGTATAACGATACATTCAGCTAAGGAAGGAGTGAAGGCTGCCACTGCGCAGAAACGCGAAGCCGTTACCGGATTTTTGCCTAAATTCAGCACTTCCTATAATTACACCCGTTTGAATGAAGCCCCTTTTTCCAAGTTTCAGGGCATGCCGGCGCCATTTACTGCTTTGAACGGTACCGAAATTCCGGCCGGAACAATAAACAACTACAACTGGGCGATAGAAGCCCGCCAGCCTCTTTTTACCGGTGGAGGCCTTATTGCCAATTATGAAGCCAGTAAGATTGGCGAAGATGCCGCGAGGACTGAAGAAACTGCTAAACAGCAGGATGTTGTACAGGATGTCAAGATTGCCTATTATGATATTTTACGCTCCCAGAGAATTCTGGAAACAGCCCGCCAATCGGTGGAAATGCTCGGTGCGCACCGCGATGTTGCCGGGAACTACTTTAAAGTAGGGATGATCCCCAAGAATGATCTACTGCATGCAGAGGTGGAACTGGCCAATGGCAAGCAGTCTCTGATTAAGGCGAAAAATGCAGTTGAGCTCTCCAAAGCCCGCTTTAATACCATTTTGAAGCGGAAGATATTGACCCCGGTGCAGATAGCAGATGTTTTGCAATACCAGCCTTTGGAGAAGCAACTGGATGAATGTTTTGAGATTGCTTTAAAAAACAGGCCGGAGCTGAAGATTGCGACACTGAAAGCGCAGCAGGCAGGAAAGATCGTGCGGGCAGCACAGAGCGAATATCTGCCTACATTAAGCGTGGTCGGCAATTACACCCGGACCGGCGATAATCCTTCGGTTTCCGGCAGTGATTTTAAAGATGCGGAAAACTGGTATGTAATGGGAGTGGCGAGCTGGAATTTCTGGGAATGGGGCCGAACCAAGTTCAAGGTGGATGCGAGCCGGGCCCGGGAAAGCCAGGCACTGGATGCCGCCAGGGAATTAAATGACCTGATTGCTCTGGAAATCAAGAATGCTTATCTGAATTTACAGGAGGCGGAAACGCAAATTGACGTTTCCCAAAAAGTTATTGAGCAGGCGGACGAGAATTTTCGTATTACTAAGGAGCGATTTCAGGAAAGGGTAGCTACATCGACGGAAGTATTAGATGCCCAGACTCTTCTGACCAAAGCCAAAGCCCAATATGCCAATGCTCTGGGAGATTTCAATATCAGCAGGGCAAAACTGGAGCGAGCGATGGGAGTAAAGCGATAATTTATATTTGCACAGGCAGGGTAGGCGAAAGGATTTACTAATGAGAAAAACAATATTTTGTGGGATGTTCATATCAGCATTAATGATTGCTTTTGTTCCAGGAGCAAAGGCAGCGGAATATACATTGAGTGATTTGTATCAACGGGCTTTAATGAATTCGGAAAAGATTAAATTTGCCGAAGAGAACCTTTATATTGCCAAAACCGGTAAAGATAAGGCCTGGGCGGTATTGTCTCCCAGGTTAACTGCTTTTGGCACATATAATCATTTTACGGAACAGAAAGTATCTGTCTCCGGCGTACTTATTCAGCCTTATGAGTCCGGTAACTGGGGAATACGCGCCGATGAATCTTTTTCGCTCTCCGCACGGGAACTAAATGCTTTAAAATTCTCCGGCCAAAATGTTATCAAAAGCGAATACGATCTGAAGGCAACAAAATCGGATTTTGTTCTGGCCGTTGCCTCTGCTTATTATGATACTCTGAAAGCCAAGAAATCTCTGGAGGTCGCTGCAGCCAATATGGAGCGCCTGACACAATATCGTGATTCCGTGGAAAAGAGAGTAAAGGTTGGCGAGCTTACCAGAACAGCGCTGCTGCGGGCGGATGGTGAACTCTCCGGAGCTCGTTCCGATTATCTGAAGGCGACAAATTCGTTCAAACTGGCCCGCGCCCAGATGATCAGGATTTCCGGTATAGAAGGTGATTTCCAGTTGAAGGAAACACCACTTCTCCCGGATGAACAGATAGCTTTGAATAATTTGCGCAATACCGCCTGGGATACCCGGGCGGATTTGAAGAGTTTTGATATACAGACGAAAATGGCCGCAGAGCAGGTTAAGTATGCCCGGGGAGCATTCTGGCCCAGTGTCGGTTTGTTTGCGATCTATAATGCTGCAGATCAGTATCCTGCCGGGCCGACCCTAAACAGGGAAAGTGTTTTGGCCGGTGTGTCTATGACCTTTCCTTTTTTTGAAGGCGGCTTAAGAATGGCGGAACTTCGCGAGGCTAACGCCAAAGAGAGACAGGCCAAGCTGGCCTACGACGATTTTAAAAAGAATGTAGATATAGAACTGCAAAGCGCCTATTTGGATTGGCAGACGCAACAAGGGACATTAATTTATTTAGAAGATCAACGCATCTTTGCCGAGGATAATTATAATGCTGTAATACGGATGTTTAATAATGGGCTCTCCACCAGCCTGGATGTAATGGATGCCAATTCGCTGCTGCTTTCTGCGGAAAGAAACGTGAATGAAGCGCGCTATAATTACCAGCTGGCCAATCTCAAATTGAAGAGAGCCAGCGGCCTGTTACTGCAATTTGTTAATGCCAGCAAATAAAGGATAAGCCACGACGGCTCACCACGAGGAGGTTGTAATTGATGAGTTTAAATAATCAAATTTGTTCCCTGGTTAAGAACATATCATCGAGCCAGCATGTGAAAGTGCTTCTCCTGATGATAATAGTAGTACTCATTGGCCTGCCTCTCGTGTCCTGCTCCAGGGAAAAGAAGGCGCCGCCGGAAAAGCTCGTCAACGTGCAGTTGTGGTTGGCAAAAACCGAGAAGGTACAACCCAATCTGGAAACAACAGGAACGCTGAAGGCTGATGAACAAGTAATTGTCAGCTCCGAAGTTGATGGACTTATTAAAAAAATTTACGTGGAAGAGGGAAAATCCGTGAGCGCCGGAACGCTTCTGGCGGAAATCAACGAAACAGATTATCAGTTGGACTGGAAACGCTCTGATGCGGCACTAAAACAGGCCCAGGCCTCTTTGACCAATGCGCAGGCCGAATATAAAAGGAAAGATGCTTTATTCAAGGAAGAACTGATTACTAGGCAGCAGTTTGATGATGTTTCTACTCGCTTGACTCTGGCAGAAGCTGAACTGGAAAGGGCCAAAGCTACCTTGGCGATCTCTAAGGAACGGCTCTCAAGAACAAAAATATATTCATCTCTGCGCGGCGCGGTGAAGGAAAAGAAGGTGTCAGTGGGTGACTATATGCGCAACGGTTCACCTCTTTTCCAGCTCATCAAAACAGATCCGCTAAAGCTCAGTTTTACGATCAGTGAAAAAGACGTTGCCGGATTGAAAATAGGACAGGAAGTTATGTTTACCGTTGATGCTTTTCCCGCTAAGCAATTCAAGGGTAAAGTAAGCTTGCTTTATCCGAATGTAGAAGAAAGAACCAGAACGCTGCAGGCGGAAGCGATTGTTCCCAATGCCGATCACTTGTTAAAACCGGGATACTTTGCCCGGGTACAGATATTTATCCAGGCGGCGCGCGAGGTTGTGGTCGTTCCCGTTACTGCGCTTCTGTACGACAACGCTGCGATCCGCATTTTTATTGCAGACGGCAATACTGCTCGGGAAAGAATCGTCAAGACAGGCGGAAAATACGGCGAGTATGTGGAAATTGTCGAAGGTCTGAAAGTAAACGAGCAGGTTGTTGTGGTTGGGCAGAACAATCTGTCGGAAGGGGTGAAGCTCAATGTGGCTCGCTGATACATCAGTTAAGCGCCCGGTATTCGCCACGATGGTGATCCTGGCGCTTGTAGTGTTGGGCATTGTCAGTTATCCGTCCATCGGCGTTGATCTCTTTCCGAAGGTCGATTTCCCCATTGTTACTATTACCACGACGCTTAAAGGTGCCGCCCCTGATGTTATGGATGTCGATGTTGCCGACAGAATTGAAGGTGCCGTCAACACCATTAACGGGGTCAAGAGTATCACATCAATAAGCACGGAAAGTGCGTCGCGAACAATTATAGAATTTGTGCTGGAGAGGAATATCGATCTGGCCGTTCAGGATGTGCGGGAAAAAGTATCCGGGATTCGCACCAAATTACCTGCCGATATTGATGAACCAAGAATAGCTAAAGTCGATCCCGATGCGTCGCCGATTCTATGGATGAATCTTTCCGGGAACCGTTCCGTCCGCGATCTCTCCACCTATGCCGATGAAGTATTAAGAGAGCAATTGCAGCGAATCAACGGTGTTGGTGACGTTACACTCAACGGTCTGCGTTTGCGGCAGGTACGCATCTGGCTAGACGTTGCTAAAATGCAGGCATATCAGGTATCCCCCGCGGATGTTGTCGTCGCCCTGAAACGGGAAAATATTGAATTGCCCGGCGGCCGTATAGAAACTCAAACAAAAGAATATACAGTCCGGATCAAAGGTGAATTTTCCAAAATTCTTGATTTTAATGCTTTGATTATCAGTTATTATAAAGGGGCGCCCGTCCGGCTAAAAGATATTGGCAGAGCGGAAGACGGCATGGAAGAAAAAAGGTCTCTGGCGCGTTTCAACGGCATTCCGGCTGTCGGCATGGGAATTCAGAAACAATCAGGAACAAATACAGTCCTCGTTGCCAATCGGGTCAAAAAGGAAGTGGAAAATATTAATAAGACTCTCCCTCCGGGAATGAAAGTCAGTATTGCCATGGATCAGTCACTCTTTATTGTGCGGTCCATTAAGGAAGTACAGTTTCACCTGATTATCGGCAGCCTTTTTGCCGTTCTGGCAGTTTTTCTCTTTCTGAAAAATGTTCGCACTACTTTAATCAGCGCGGTGGCACTGCCCGTTTCGGTTATCTCCACTTTCGCTTTGATCAATGCCTTCGGTTTTACCTTTAATAATATGACCATGCTGGCTTTATCGCTATCAGTGGGTTTACTTATTGACGATGCGATTATTGTCATCGAAAATATTTACCGGCACGTGGAAGAGGGTATGGAACCACGCGAGGCAGCTACCTTTGCCACATCGGAAATCGGTCTGGCCGTTATGGCGACAACATTTGCCATTGTGGGTATTTTTCTGCCCGTTGCTTTTATGAAAGGAATCATCGGTCGGTTTTTTCTCCAGTTTGCCCTGACGATTGTTTTTGCCGTGCTGGTGTCTTTACTCGTTTCTTTTACATTAACACCGATGATGGCTTCGATTTTTCTCAAATCTCACAAAAAATCTCTGCCCAATCCCCTGGCCATCGGAACAAACGCCGGTGGGGGCGGCAAGAAACGCATCTGGACGAGAATCAGCGATTATCTGGAAAAATATTATAACAAACTGGAAATCTTTTATCGCCGTGTTCTGGAATATTCACTCAGATACAGAAAATCAATGCTTGTGGGGGCACTGGGAGTTTTTGTTTTAAGTCTGCTAATCATGATTTACGGGCTGGGAAAAGAATTCGTGCCGCCGGAAGATCAGGGAGTATTTATGGTCCGAATGGAAGGACCGATAGATTATTCGATAGATAAATTGGAAAAATATTATCAAAAAACCGAAGACCTGATCAGGGAAATACCGGAAGTCAAGACAGTATATTTCGTTCAGGGATACGGGGGGTATGCGAACCGGGCTCTGATGATTATTGGATTGAAGCCCAAGGCGGAGCGCAAGAAAACTCAGGAGGATTTGAAAAAAGATGCCCGCGTTAAATTACGCCAGATTCCGGGTCTGAAAGTATCGGCGGAAGATATATCGGTAATTGGAGGCGGGCAAAGGCAGGTCCCGATTCAATACAGCATTCGCGGGCAGGACATGGCCTCTCTGCAAAAATACGCCAAGCAAGTCAGCAATGAATTTTCCAAACTGCCGGGGATTGTCGATGTAGATACCTCATTGGAGGTCGGCAAACCGGAATTTAAGGTATTAGTTGATCGTGATCGGGCGGCTGATTTGGGAGTGGATGTGGCGACAATTGCCGAAGCAATAAATTTGCTGATCGGCGGCGAGTTGGATATTGCCCGCTATAAGGACGAAGAACGCGGCAAACGATATGATATTCGGGTGAGATTAAATCCGGAGGATAGGGAAAGCAGCCGCAGCATGCAGCGCATCTATGTGCGCGCACGCGACGGAAAACTGGTGGAGCTATCGAATGTTGTGAAAATTGATGAAGGAAGCGGCTCCAGCGTTATCAACAGAGTTGACCGGCAACGGGCAATTACGCTGTTTGCCAATCTCGAAGCGAAACCCCTGGGCCAGGCCAAAGATGAATTGGATGCTATTGCGGGAAAAGTATTGCCGCCGGATTATGTGCCCAAATACCAGGGCATGGCCGATACGATGCAGGAATCTTTCGGGTATCTGCTTTTTGCTTTGATGCTGGGCATTATTATGGCTTATATGATCCTGGCAGCACAATTTGAAAGCTTCGTTCATCCCATTACTGTTTTGCTTTCCATGCCGCTATCATTTGTCGGTGCTTTCGGCGCACTATTTATAACGGGAAAGACTCTCAATATATACAGTCTGATCGGGTTGATATTGTTGATGGGCCTGGTGAAGAAAAACGCCATTTTGCTTGTGGACTACACCAACGTGCTGCGCGAAAGAGGTATGTCGCGCCGTGATGCTATATTAAATGCGGGACCGGTCCGGATGCGGCCGATTCTCATGACCACTTTTGCGATGGTCTTCGGTATGCTGCCCATAGCGCTGGCAGTCGGTGAAGGTGCGGAAACGCGCTCACCCATGGGCATTGCGGTCATCGGAGGTCTTTTGACATCACTGGTGCTGACACTGGTGGTTGTTCCGGCCGCGTACGATATTTTCGATGACTGGCAGGAAAAGTTCAAAAGCCGAAAAAGAAAAAATGAGCCACTAGTCAAATGATAACGTATAGCAACAGAAAGAGGTTCCGGTATGAAAATGTTTTTAGTGATTTATGCAGAAGCATCGGACGAAACCATCACTGCCGCTTTTAAAGAAGCGGGCTTTAAAGCCTATACTAAAATGCACGGTGCCACCGGAGAGGGGCCAGGTTCCGAGCCCAAGCTAGATACACATTGCTGGCCGGGTAGAAACAACGCCTTGTTCATAGCTGTGCAGGATGATGATATTGCCGGACTTTGTGACTTGGTCAGACGATTAAAATCTGATCATCCCCGGGCCGGTTTGAAAGCATTTACTTTGCCGCTGGAAGAAAGCGTCTAATATTTAGTTATCCTTTTTATGTCATTGAGCTTTTATCATTGAATTATTGACCGTATCAGGGGATAGTAAATTATGGGCGGACAAAAAGTTACGCGAAGACAAAAAGACATTTCCCGGGTTTTAAGGGAGAAAAATAAGCTGCAATCAGTGAAGAATAAGAAAAGCATACCGGCAAAGAAACACAAGCAATAATCAGATTATTTAATCAAGGAGGCAAAAATGAAGCGTAATATTAAAATTTATTTTTTAGGATTATTAGCACTAATATTTATTGCGGGCTGTGCCACGACACAGGAATTAAAGACATCAATCACCACTAAAGTAAGTTCCATTACGGAAAACGTCGATCCGGCAATAGTTAATCAGGTGCCGGCGGATAAAAAGGAAGGATTTGCCAAAGCGGAATTCGCTTTGAATCTTGCTAAACAAAAAGTAAAATTGGCCGAAATCAAAAGCGAGGTTGCGGCCAGTCACAAGAAATATGCGGGCCTCGAAGAAGATTTGGCCAACAATTTCCAAAAGGAAGCCGAAATTGATTATGATCTTGTAAAAATTGAAGCAATTATCAGTTCCGATCTGGGCAAAAAAGAAGATAATCTGAAATTAAAAGCCAATCTGCAATCCAAGAAGTTACATATTCAAGCCGAGAGAATTAAACTTGATGCCAATCTGGAAGCAACCAAAAAAAGAAGTGAATATTTATCCACGGATGCAGCAAGAATGGATGAAGCAATCAAAGCAATGAAATTCAATGGTATCAAGGCTCCGGAACAAAAAACAAGCGGGGGAAAATAGGAAGAAGTTACAACAGATCTTCTTGCGTTTGTTGACGACAGTGCATATATTACTGGAAATATTTAAAGGAGGATAAAGATAGTCATGGGAAAATCAATCAAAGGATCTCAAACCGAAAAGAATTTACTGGCAGCCTTTGCCGGGGAGTCGCAGGCAAGGAACCGCTATACCTACTTCGCCAGTGCCGCTAAGAAAGAAGGTTTTGAACAAATATCGCGCCTATTCCTGGAGACAGCCGAAAACGAAAAAGAGCATGCTAAAGTATTTTTTAAATATCTGGAGGGAGGAGAAGTAGAAATAACCGCTGCCTATCCCGCCGGCGTTGTCGGTGATACCAAATCCAATCTGGAAGCCTCGGCAGCAGGAGAACAGATGGAATGGACTAAAATATATGCTGACTTTGCCAAAGTAGCCAAAGAAGAAGGCTACCCGGAAGTGGCACGGTCTTTCGAGCAAATAGCTAAAGTTGAAAAATTTCATGAGAGCCGTTACCGGAAACTTGTTGAAAATATCGAGAAAAACGAAGTGTTTAAAAAGAAAGAACCGGTAAAATGGCATTGCATCAATTGCGGATACGTCCATGAAGGGACAGAGCCACCGAAGGAATGTCCGGCCTGCCGTCATCCGCAAGCATACCAGGAAGTATTGGCCGAAAACTTTTAACGAGACTCAAATTTCAGAAGCGAAGCGCGCTGAAATTTGTTAGTCTCGTTTATCCCGCAAAGCGAAGTCCGGCGTATGCCGGACGTAGCGACGCGGGGTTAACGCAACCATTGATGTTTTCAAGAACGTAGTGAATTGAAAATGGTTAGTCTCGTTTATCCCGCAAAGCGAAATCCGGCGTATGCCGGACGTAGCGTCGCGGGGTTTAAAAATTATATCGAAATAAAATACTGTCATTGCCTTGTTTAGCCGGGGCAATGGCAGTATTTCGTCAGCGCGTGGTCAGCTTGCTGTTCCCATTAATAGTCGCATGATATTTTATGTTCTTCGGAGACGATATGTACCAGCTACTTGCCGATGCGCTTGTTGTGGTGCACTTCCTGTTCATCTTGTTTGTTATAACAGGCGGGATCTTCGTCATTCGCCGGCCCCGGTTGGCCTGGGTGCACCTGCCTGCGGTAGTGTGGGGAGCAACGGTTGAATTCTGCGGGTGGGTTTGTCCTCTGACACCGCTGGAGAATTTTCTGAGGCAGCGCGGAGGTGGTGCGGCTTACCACGGTGATTTTATCGAGTACTATCTTCTGCCGCTAATTTACCCGGAAAACCTGACTGCTGCAATGCAATATGTTTTTGGTGTGGTGGTCATAGCTGTCAATCTCGTTTTTTACATTCTTGCCCTGCGAAAACGAAGGATGAGTAAGTCAAAAAAAGCAGCCTGATAATTCCGGCAACCGGTTATCTGATATAATTATTTGCCGGTGCCATCATTTGCATCCGGAGCGTATTGGCAATACGCTCCGGATGAATGTTCTCTTGAATTACCGCTGGTCTTTCCCAAAAATACTCTGAAGATTATTGACAGTCAAAACAAACTGCATCAATTATTTTTCCGGTTTGATCTTTTTAGTCGCATCGCCTCCCAGGCCGATCATGGGGATGGCACCTCCGCCGGTGACCTGCGGGAGTACCCCGTTCCATTTTTCGATGGCTTTCATATTGGCTTCGATTCTCCGCAGTTCAATCAAGTCCGGCGAAATATTTGCCCTCTGTAGCCTCAGTGACTCTGCTTCCGCCTGGGCTGCAGTGATTTTTTGTTGCGCCTCGATCTTAATCCGGTCCAGATCCCTTTTGGCTTTCAGAGCCAGCTGTTCGGCTGTTTGTTTGGATTCGATAGCCTCGGTGAATATCTTGGAGAAGCTGAAGGTCACAATGGAAAAGGCGTCAACGGCAATATTGTTTACCAGAAGTCTTTCTGACAGATTCCGTCTCATTGCCTCACTGACGGCCGGTCTCTTGGTTATGAGTTCCTCTGCCGTGTACTTCGCAGTTACAGCCTTGACGACCTCCAGTATGGCGGGATCAATAATGCGCTCCTTAAAGTGAACACCAATCTTCTGATAGACAGTATTAGCCTGATCGGGAACAATGTGATAATTTAAAGCTACCCGGGAAGTAACGTCCTGTAGATCAGCCGAAGCGGCGGCTGCATCCGTCTCGGCTTTCTGCACCCTCACATCCATAAGCGCGATCTGCTGCATCACCGGTATGCGCAGATGCAGCCCTTCCTCGAGAACCTGCTTTTGCACGGCGCCGAAATTTAGAACGATACCCCGTTGGCCAGCGCCGACCTGTACCCATGGCCTGAAGAAAATTAATATTATAAGAATAACACCAGCAATCACTATCAATTTGGCCGGGACTTTTTTAGCTAAATTCTGCATGGCCTCTTTTGCCTTATCAGCATCCCTCTCGTACATTTTCAATACCTCCCTTTTCCCGTCGACGGGAATTTAACAAGGTTATATTTTGCTTACGACTTCATTGATCCGCTTAACTGTCCGCAAGCGGCAAGAATGTCACTTCCTTTGCTGGCGCGTAGAATTGTCGTGAAGTGTTTGTTAATCAGTATGCTCTGAAAGGTTGCCACGTCTTTTTTCGAGGGCGATTTGTAAGGCGATCCGGGAAATTCGTTGAGTACAATTAAATTTAATTTGCAGCGTTGATCCTTTAATAATTTTGCCAGTTTTTCGGCATCGTGAGCTGATGAATTAACGCCATCAATCAAAATATATTCAAAAGTAAGCAGACGTCGGCCGGGCATCGGATATCTTTTACAGGCATCAAGCATAATTTCCAGCGGATACTTTTTGTTAATCGGCATAAGATTGTTTCTTATCTCATTATCAGGGGCGTTTAGCGATACCGCCAGATTAATGCAGATATCTTTGCCCAATTGAACAATCTGCGGCGCCAGACCGCAGGTGGAAACGGTGATTTTGCGGTTGGAGAAACCTAAACCGAAATCGCACGTGATATTCTTTATTGCTTTCAGGGTATTCTCGTAATTGGCTAAAGGCTCACCCATGCCCATCATCACAATGTTCTTAATCAGTGGTCCATCGGATGTTTCTTTTTGCAGAGCAATAATTTGTCCGGTAATTTCTGAAGGCTGCAAATTTCTTTTAAAGCCCTGACGGGCAGTTAGGCAGAATTTGCAACCCATGGCACAGCCGGCCTGGGTGGAAACGCAAATCGTCCAATTACTTTTGCCGGGGATGAGAACGCTTTCAATAAAAAGACCATCTTCCAGGCGCAGGAGTGCTTTCTTTGTTCCATCGGTTGATTCCAGTATTTTGACAACTTCCGGTCTGGCGATGCGGGAAATTTCGGCAAGTCTGCTGCGGAATTCACGGGAGATAGTTGTCATCTCGGCAAAGTTACGATTGCCGGATTGGTAAAGACATTTCAGAATTTGCCGAGCGCGGAATTTCTCTTTGCCCAGGGAGGAAATGAATGCTTCCATTTCCTCTAAAGTAAAATCCAGTAAATTAGGCAGTGCAGGTATTGCGCTTTCAACCATTGAGCTTTTTTTGCAAATTAACGGCGATTGCATCGATGAAGCCTTCCGTATTCACTCTTCTGTTTCCCTGCTTATTTTCGGCCAGTGCCAGCAAATCTCCGGTCATAATCCCTTCCTCAATAGTTGCCAGAGCTGCCGCTTCCAGCATATCGGCAAATTCTACTACTGCCGGAGTATGGTCGAGTTCGCCGCGTTTGCGCAGGCCGCCGGTCCAGGCAAAAATCAGCGCCATGGAATTGCTGGATGTTTCTTCACCTTTCAAGTGTTTGTAGTAATGTTTCTGAACCGTTCCATGTGCTGCTTCATATTCGAACCAGCCGTTTGGAGATACAAGCACCGAGGTCATCATCGCCAGTGATCCATTGGCCGAAGCGATCATGTCGGACAAAACGTCGCCATCGTAATTCTTCAGCGCCCAGAGGATGCCGCCTTCGGTTTTCATAATGCGGGCAACGGCGTCGTCAATCAAAGTGAAGAAATATTCGATTCCGGCTGCCTGAAATTTATCTTTCCAGTTTTGTTCGAATTCGCGGTCAAAGATATCGCGGAAACCGGCATCGTATATTTTGGAGATGGTGTCTTTGGTGGAAAACCAAAGATCAATCTTTTCACTCAAAGCGTACGTGAAGCAGGCACGGGCAAAGCTGATAATTGATTGTTCCAGGTTATGGTTGACCTGCGCGATTCCCGGGCCGGGGAAATCAAAAACAGGAATGTTGATTTGTTTGCCGCCGTCACGCGGAGTATAGATCAATTCGATTTTTCCTGCTGCGGGAACGGCAAATTCCGTATTACTGTAAACATCGCCATAAGCATGACGGCCGATGGTAATCGGTTTTTTCCAGGCGGAAACAGCTGGTTTAATATTGTTGACCAGAATCGGTTTGCGAAATACCGTACCATCAAGCATGGAGCGGATTGTACCGTTGGGACTTTTCCATGCTTTTTTCAGGGTGTATTCTTTCACCCGGTCTTCGTTGGGTGTAATAGTTGCACATTTAATTCCGACACCGTATTTCATTATTGCTTTGGCCGCACTCACTGTTACCTGATCATCAGTGTCGTCGCGATGTTTAACATGCAAATCGTAATAATCAATATTCATGTCGAGATAGGGAAGAAGTAATTTATCTTTAACCATCTGCCACATGATCCGGGTCATTTCATCGCCATCCATTTCGACGAGTGTAGTTTTTACTTTGATTTTCTGGGACATAAAAAAATTTTGCTCCTGTTTAAAATTATTTCATTATTTGATTAGTGCTGCGAACATTGAGTGCGCCGCCCGCCAGGACTATTTGCTTTTGTCTTGCTGACAAAATGCAGCGGACTGTAAAAGAATTACCCTTGGTTTTGTTTTGAACAGGCAAATCGCTGCCCGCGGCAATCAATTCGCGTACATCGGTGATTTCCAGATTATCGCCCTGATCAATTTTATCATAATCACCTTCGTTGATAAAAGTCAGCGGCAGGATCCCGAAATTAATCAGATTGGCGGAGTGAATGCGTTCGAAAGATTTGGCAATAACCGCGCGGACACCCAGATACATCGGACAGATGGCGGCATGTTCGCGCGATGATCCCTGCCCGTAAGAAAGACCGGCCACAATAATATTTTGTTTTCCGGCCGCCTTTATTCTTTGTGCATTTTCTGCAAAATGAGAATCGACATTTTCAAAAACAAACTCGGAATATTTCGGTATATTCGAGCGGTATTTCATGCGTGCTCCCGCCGGAATAATATGGTCGGTGGTGATTTTATCGCCGACTTTAATCGTTACCTGAGCCGCCACAACAGGGGGTAATGCCGTATTTCTCGGCGGTGCGCCTATGTTGGGTCCGCGATAAACCTCATGTCCAACCGCCTTCATTCGACTATCTTTGTTGGCTTCGTCATCGGCTCCTCGACGTATGGTACTATACGACTGCGTCGCCTCTTCCTCGCCGCCTCGATATTCTTTTGAATGCGGTTCGGCGGCAGCTGTGGATGATGCTGGATAGATGATCATACTGTCATCAATGAGCAACTTGTCCGGCATATCCACTCGCGGGTAGGCTATGCCCAGGTCGCGTGGATCGGTGAAGTGTCCTGTAATTACCGCCGCAGCTGCAGTTTCGGGGCTGACGAGATAAACATCGGCATCCATTGTTCCGGAACGTCCCGGGAAGTTGCGATTGGATGTACGCAAGGATACGGAACCGGACTTGGGGCTCTGGCTGTTGCCAATACAGAAACCGCAGGCATTTTCCATCAGCCGTGCACCGGCAGTAATTAAATCAGCGAGATATCCGTCGCAAGCCAGGTTATCCAGAACCTGTCTCGAACCCGGCGCCAATATAAAACTTACATCGGGATGAACAACTTTCCCTTTTAAAATTTTTGCTACAGTCACCAGATCTTTGTAAGAGGAATTGGTGCAGCTGCCCAGACAGACCTGATCGACGGCAATATCGTTCATGCTTTTGACTGTGCAGATATTGTCCGGGCTGTGCGGTCTGGCAGTCAGAGGTGTAAGCTTCGATAAATCAATATTCACGATTTTCGCATATACGGCATCGTTATCCGCCGTAAGTTCCACAAAATCCGCTTCTCTTTGTTGGGCGCGCAAAAAACGCCTGGTCATCTCATCGCTCGGGAAGAGGGAAGTGGTCACTCCGCATTCTGCACCCATATTGGTTATGGTTGCTCGCTCTGGTACCGTAAGAGAGCTCACGCCGTCACCGCCATACTCAAAAATAATGCCGACATTTCCTCGGGTTGTAAATATTTCCAATACCTTAAGAATTACATCTTTAGCGGAAACCCACGGGGGCAATTGACCCAGTAGATTAATTTTAATTACTCGGGGGCAAACAAGATAAAACGGTTCGCCCGCCATAGCCTGCGCCACATCAAGGCCTCCTGCACCAATGGCTATCATGCCCAGTGCTCCGCAGGTAGGGGTATGGCTGTCTGAGCCGATTAATGTTTTTCCCGGAAGACCGAATCTTTCCAGGTGAACCTGATGACAAATACCATTGCCGGCGCGCGAAAGAACAATTCCGAATTTTTTGGCGATGCTCTGTAAATATCTATGGTCATCGGCATTTTCAAATCCGATCTGGATAGTGTTATGATCGATATAGCTTACCGACAGATCGGTTTTAACTTTATCAACATCCATCGCTTCCAATTGCAGATAGGCCATGGTGCCCGTGGCATCCTGGGTTAATGTTTGGTCAATACGGATGCCGATTTCTTCACCGGGTACAAGATTGCCGGCGATTAAATGTTGTGCAAGAATTTTTTCAACTATGCTTTTTCCCATTAAAAACTATTCCTTTGGCAAAAGTATGATGGCAATCCGGCGGTTTTTTGATCTGCCTTCCGGAGTGCTGTTGTCGGCCAGCGGCTGGAACTCGCCGAATGCTGTTGCCGAAAGTAACTTGGCATCCATACCCTGCTGCTGCAAATACTTGGTTACATTTATTGCGCGTGCCGCGGAAAGCTCCCAGTTTGTCGGATAAACTTTGGCCAGCCGGCTGGTAATCTGAATATTATCGGTATGACCCTCGACGCGGATATTCTTATCCTTGACGTTTTTTAAAATCTCCACAACTCTTTTGAGAACAGCCAACCCCTCTTTTTTTACTGCCGATTCGCCGGAGGCAAACAGAATTTTGTCTACCACATCCATGGTGAGTTTACCTTTTAGTTCACTGATCGCAATTTGCCCCTGAGCAATTTCACCTTTCATTTCCTGCACCAGCTCCTGAAAAGTATTGCTTTGTTTTTCGACTTCCTGTGATTTGGTCTGCAATTGAACAATATTGTCTTTGAGCTTTTTATTATCCGCTTCCAGATCAGCCACTTTTTGACGGCTTTCGGAAATTGCTTTCGACAGATCGTCTGTTTTTAATTTTAAAACTTTATCCAGCTCATCGCGCTTTCCGGTAATATCAGTTACGTCGCCGGTTAATTTCTTTATCTGTTCTTTCAGGGTATTGTTTTCATCGGTTAAAGCCTTGTACTTATCGTTGAGTGCGGCGAGCTGGCCGGTTAAACTATCGGCTTCCTGCACCTTTTTTACATATGTGCCTTCGGTAACTAAACAACCACTGCAAAAAATGGCCAGGATAAAAATACAGGTATAGGAAATAATTCTTTTTTTCATAAATATTCTCCTCTTTATGAATGAGTTTTAATCATCTCCGGAGAATAAATTATTCTGGGAAATGATTGATATGCTCCCTGTGGCAGATTGCGTGAAGCTTATATGGTTAAGTGAAAAACCGTGCTTATGTTTGTCTTAACCAAGGGCAGTGATTAAAACGTCAACTAATGTGTTCATATAATAAACCGTAATGATAATCAACCAGCAAAACTAGAAAAAAATGTTGGACCAGAAAGATAATTTTAAAATTATTAGCAATCAGGCGGATGAATATTTTGTTTTGTCAATCTGTGCCGAAAAGAATATAAAAAAGGGGCATATAAAAAAGCCCCTCTATGGTTATTCGTTAATTATTATGGGAAATTAAACGCCTTTGTCATCAAATCCTTTGACACGAACAGCGCGGATAAACCTTTTATTAAAATATGGTGAGTCCAGGTTATCAATTCTTACAACCTTATCCCGGGAAGAAGCGTGAACAAATTCATTGTTTCCTACGTAAATGCCCACATGCCCGACAGGTTTTCGCGTACGGAAGAAAACAAGATCTCCTTCCATCAGTTCATTTTTATCAATGCTAAGACCAACATTGGATTGCTCACGCGCTGTCCGGGGCAGCGATATATCAAAGAACTGGTACATTTTGCGGACAAATGCGGAACAGTCGATACCTCTTACCGTTGAACCACCTAATCTGTAAGGTGCGCCCAAGAAACCGGTAGCCACTTTAACAAATAGTTTCCGTTCATCCGGGCTGCCCCATTTTCCCAGGAGTTCAGCACTGGTTTCGTTCTCTTTTTGCAGATCGGCAACATCAACGTTTGCGGCTATATCGTCGTCATCGCCATCGTCGTCATCGTCGGACATGAGGGCTTGTTCATCAGGTGCTGCCGTCACACTGCGCGGCGCCTTGGCCAGAGCGAGTTTTTGGCCAATCCGTAAACTTTTCGGACGTATTTTATTCATGGCCATTATCTGATTTACGGGGGTTCCTGTCTTCTTGGATATCAACGCGAGGGTATCACCTTTTTTAACTGTGTAGTAAGCAGCCGGTTTTGCTTTGGCTACTGTTTTATTTTTTGATTTGACAGCAGGAGCAGGTGTTCCCCGGTCGGGAATAGTGAGAATCTGTTTTGGTTTCAGCGCGGTACCCTGAAGGCCATTAGCGTCTTGGATGTCACGAATGCTGACGCCGGTTTTTTTGGCAATACTATTGAGATTATCGCCCGTTTTAACTTCGTATTGTCGAGCTGCGGCGGCGGGAACAAATCCCAATGAAAAACAAATTATAAAAAGTAATGGTATTAAAAAAATCTGCCGTTTCATCATGAAGTACCTCCTTAATATTTGCGGGGGGGCCCCATTTTGTTAACGGTGCACAGATAACGACGCAAGGCCGATGATGACTGATGGTTGACTGCACACAGAAAACGAAGAATATTTACGACGTTCCAATAACTTCGCAAGTATGCCATACTAAAATAAATTGCTTGTGTCAATTATATTTTGCATTTTGCCTCATTGCAATATAGAAGGCAGGGCAGAAAATCTGACAGGAATAGTAATGAAAAAAATAAAAAGAACATTATTGATAGTACTTATATTGGTTGCCGCATATTGCATTGTCGATATCGGGCGCTATTTTATTTATCCTGATATTTCCTCGTTGAGAAAAAACAAACCGGTTAAAACAGCGTTTATGGAACACAGGGAAGAGCAGTGGCTCAAGAAAGGCATTCACAGAAAAATAAAAAATACCTGGGTTCCGCTTTCCCGTATTTCGCCATATGTGATGAAAGCTGTTATTATTGCCGAGGATGATAAATTCTGGTCACACGAAGGGTTTGATTTCGAGGCGATGCAAAAGGCATTGGAAAAGGATATCAAAAAAAAGAAATTTCAGGCCGGGGGAAGTACAATTTCTCAGCAGCTGGTGAAAAATCTATATCTTTCACCATCGAAAAATCCTGTTCGCAAGATAAAGGAGGCAATACTTACCTGGCGTTTGGAGCAAAACTTGACTAAAAGAAGAATTATTGAGCTATATCTTAATGTGGCCGAGTTAGGTGATGGTGTTTTCGGCATCGAAGCTGCAGCGTTTCATCATTATGGAAAGCACGCAGCGGAATTAAGCCCGCGTGAAGCGGCAACACTCGCTTCAATTCTTCCTAATCCCCGTCGCTATACACCTGACGGAAATTCGCAATATGTGGAAAACCAATCCGAAAGAATTTATCAGATCATGGTGCGCCGGGGTATTGTGATTCCGGAATTTGATGAAGTTATTAATGAGACACAAAAAGAAAATGATCTGGAAGACAACAAACAAAAGATAGAAGAATCAGGGACAAATCAAAAATAATAGATAATGATGAGTTGAAGCAATAAAAACATGTCTAAACTAAGGCAGTTTTTATTTCCAGAGCAAAGTTAAAGAAAAACCGGAAGGCAGTTAAGCTGGCTTCCGGTTTTTTCACTATGAATTCATTTTAGCAGAGCTTACATTATTTCAATGGCTGCGGCCATAGAAACACCGCCTCCGCCGCAAAGCGTGGCCAATCCCAGCTTCTTGCCGCGTTTCTTCATTGCATGTATCAATGTAACCATTATGCGGCATCCGGTGGAACCGACCGGGTGTCCCAGGCCGATGCCTGATCCGTTAACATTGGTGATTTCTCTGTTAATGCCCAGTGCCTTTTCGCAGCCCAGATATTGTCCGGCGAAAGCTTCGTTGACTTCTATCAGCTCAAAGTCTTTAATCTTTAAACCGGATCTTGCTTCCAAATCGTGTAGTGCCGGCACGGGACTTACACCCATTACAGATGGATGGCAACCGCCGCGGCCAAATGCAACAATGCGGGCAAGAGGTTTCAGACCCAGTTCTTTGGCTTTTTCTGCGGACATAAGCAACATGGCAC
>CAYXZW010000046.1:0-24469 GCA_964469905.1 uncultured Smithella sp. | reverse complement strand
TCCACTGCCAACTAAGTTGGCACCCCTGCCCACAAAGTTGGCAGGCATGAACTTCTTCAGAGAAAATAAATCTTGCAAACACCCGACAATGCTGGTTGTTAGCAAATGGCATATAGATTGCTATATGATGTAGTCGTAAAGATAAAAAAGGAAACGGAGAAAGCACCATGAAAAAGATTCTTGTTTTGGTTTGTCTGGTATTGTTTTTGGGGACTTTAGTTTCTGTAGAGTATGCGGCAGCGGATCGTTTTGTAAACAACAACGACGGCACGGTTACGGACACGCAAACAGGCCTGATGTGGGCGAATAGTGACAACGGATCGAATATTGACTGGTATAATGCCAAGAGCTATTGTGAGGGATATAGCGGAGGCGGGAAATCCGGCTGGCGGATGCCGACTACTGATGAGTTGGGGCAACTGCGTAACAGCGGCGCCTATGGATCTGTAATAAAGAAAACCGCAGGGTATGTTTGGGCAACGCGCGGTTCCGAGGCTGCCATCTTTCCTTCCTACAGTGGCTTTCGGAAGTGGACTCCCCAGTCCGTCGGCAACATCCGGGCCCTCCCGGTGCGGTCAGGCAAATAGGTTATTTGATTATTTTCTTTTGGATGCAGGGAGGCGTATTTAAAACTTCCTGAAATCCACGGAACTTAAACCACAATAAAAATGCTGGATTTGAATCCATAATAAATATAATTAATGCCTGACACCCCTTTGCTGGTCCGATCTCGGTCCACGCAATCGAGGTGAGCGGCACGCTCAGGCTGTTCCATAAGTACCCGACGGGCAGGGGTTCGAGCTGGGTGGAGATGGTCAGCTTTGAGTTGACTAAAGCCCGCGGGGCTTTCACGGCCTGCTCTAAACCGGGATATCGATTGATACAAATAAAGGCACGGATATTGCGATTACCACAGGTACATGACCAGCCAATTATTTTTCGCGGAGGACGAGCATATGAAGAAACTATTCTTATCAATCACGGTTACACTTTTTCTGGGCGCTGTTTTATTTACAGCCAGTCTCTATGCGTTTAGTCAAGCTGATGTACAGAAACTAACGACAACAAAACAATGTCCCGATTGTGACCTGAGCGAAGCAAACCTGAGTGGGGCAGACCTATCCGGTATGTACCTGAACGGCGCAAATTTCAGTGGGGCAAACTTGTCCGGAGCAAGCCTGAAAGTGTCATGGCTCAATAAGGTGAACCTCAGCGGGGCAAACTTGTCCGGGGCGAACTTGGTAGGGACACAGCTGCAGATATCAAATATGAGTGGGGCAAAACTGATCAATGCGGATCTGAGTAATGCAAACCTGTTGCAGGTAAACCTTAAGGGAGCAAACCTGAGCGGCGCAAACCTGACCAATGCCCTCCTGAACGGGGCGACCTGGACAGACGGGTCTAAATGTCAGAATGGCGCTCTCGGGCAATGTAACAAATGATTGGTTTGAAGAAGGAGAAGGGGGTCAAAGGGTCTCCATTCTTTCCGTAATCATTGCTGTCATCGTGTGGTGTACGGTAAGGACTTGTAGGTGCAGACCACAAGAAATCTTCCTGAAGTCAACGAAAATGATATATCCTTCAATATGCAATCTTACAATCCCTAATCAGTAGATTAATAAACTGCCAACTCAGTTGGCATTACCGCCCACAAAGTGGGCAGCAATGAACTTCTCCCGAGAAAGATAAAACTTGAAAACGTCCGGCAATGCTGCATATTATTAAATGGCATATAGATTGCTGTACTGATGAAGAACGTAAAGATAAGAAAAGGAGAGAACGTCATGAAAAAGATTCTCGTTTTGGTTTGTATGGTATTGTTTTTGGGGTCTTTTTTTTCTGCAGATGATGCGGCAGCGGATCGTTTTGTAAACAACAAAAACGGCACGGTTACGGACACGCAAACGGGGCTGATGTGGGCGGATCACGACAACGGTTCGGAGGTTAACTGGTTTACTGCCAAGAGCTATTGTGAGGGGTATAGCGGAGGCGGGAAATCCGGCTGGCGGATGCCGACTACTGATGAGTTGGGGCAACTGCGTAACAGCGGAGCCTATGGATCTGTAATAAAGAAAACCGCAGAGTATGTTTGGGCATCGGAAACGCGCGGTTCCGAGGCTGCCGGCTTCGATTTCGTCGATGGCTGTCGGTACTGGGTTCGCCAGTCCGGCGACGACCCTCGGGCACTCCCGGTGCGTTCAGGCAAATAGGCTATTTGGTAATTTGGTTCTTTGATCATTTCCTTTTGGGTGCAGGGAGGCGTATAGCTTCCTTATATACGCAAAATGTAAGCACCGACGAAAATGCTACACTTCAAATGGAAATTCGTTTATGGACTACGGTCAAGATTTTCTTGACATACAAGGCCGCGCTTCCTATGCTTCCCCCACAAAAAGGAAGATCTTATCAAAAATAAAGGAGGAATAAGCTTATGAAGTTGGAAAATTGCATGAAAATGATTGTGCCCATTATCGCACTGACCCTGACATTGATTTTCACAATACCGAGCGAGGCTGGGCAAAAACTTTGTTTTACAAATAATTGCAAAGGCGGGGGCCAAAGCTTCTATATCTTCTATTGGGATTTCTTCTCCACCTCATACGACCACGTGACTCCTTGGACTTATAGCGCGTGTCGTGACTCCTATAAACAGTCAGGATTGGCTATAATTACCGCAGTAATGTATCAACCCGCCCAATCTGCTCCTCTCGAAAAAAAGACAATATGGGCGGTTCCATATACTGACATTCATGTTGTCCTTGATGAGAGATCAGGAAAATGTGACATTTATCAAAAATTGAATTAACTTCATCATAGAAATTAACATCATACCTGCACTATTATGATCTTTCCGGCGATTGGAGAATTTTATTCAACCGCTTTTTGTTTTACGCGGCACGGTTTGTCTCGATTGTTTATGCAGCCGTAATTTCCTGCCAGTAGCATGAGGAATCTATGATTGTTTGAAATGGCAATCTACACTCCAATTCCAAACTCAAAAGTGTGTAGCAGTAGATGTTATGATTGTCAAGCCAAGACTTAGTTGCACATTATCTGTTAAGTCGAATATTGAAAACAAATAAGTTCCACATACGCTGCCAACGGAAACAGTTCATTTTCCGCTGGCGTTATTTTTTAAATAACGATGGGCAATTTCTTCGGCAGCGGAATAGGGGTCGGCTTTTCTGCTTTTAATTTTTTTAGCCAAGCTTTGCAGTTCGCCACTTTCTTCCAAATGGCGCACTATCGGTTCTAAAATATTAGCCCGCAAGGCATCTTTTATTTCCACGGTTATTTTACGATTGATCCGTTCAGCCATCCGACCACTGCTCTTCAGGTAGAGATAATGTTCCTCCAGCTTCTGCACTAGTTCTTCAATTTTTTCCGCAAAGGCATTGGGCTCGTAGACATTCCCCACCAATACAACAGGCGGCCGCCAATCATCCGGAAGGTCGGGTGCACAATTGAGCATAGACATCAATTCCGTCTGCAATTGTCTGGTTCCGGCTCGATCAGCCTTATTGATGGCAAAGACATCGGCAATTTCCATAATGCCGGCTTTCATTGTTTGCACTTCATCGCCCATGCCGGGTACCAGCACAACGATAACACTGTGCGCATGATTAATAATGTCAATTTCCTGCTGACCAATACCGACTGTTTCCACAATGATTATATTTTTACCCATGGCTTCCATAACATGTATGGCTTCACCAACAGCATGGGATAGACCGCCCAACGCGCCGCGAGTTGCCAGCGACCGGACAAATACACCATCATCTTCGGCATGGCGCAGCATCCGGACTCTATCGCCTAAAATTGCACCGCCGGAAAACGGGCTGGTCGGATCGACAGCCAGCACTCCGACTGTTTTATTTCTCTTGCGCATCTCTGTAATCAAAGCATCTGTTAGCGTACTTTTGCCGGCGCCGGGTGAACCAGTTATCCCGACAATAAAAGACTTACCGGTATGGGGATAAAGTTTTCTAATCTGAGATTTCGCGGAAGGTATCTTGTCTTCAATATCCCGAATCAGCCGCGACGCGGAGCGAACATCGCCCATGCATATTTTTTTAACCTTTTCCATAAAAATATCGCCGATTATCTGTAAGGATTAAGCCCGGGGCTTAATGTTGGTTCTAATCCATTCAACAATGGAATCGAGTGCTGCGCCGGGGGTAAAGATGGCTTTTATGCCTGCTTCGTACAGAGCGGTAAGATCCTGTTCCGGAATAATGCCCCCGCCGATAACTGCAATATCCGCAGCGTCTTTTTCTTTCAGCAGTTCCACAACGCGAGGGAAAAGGGCGCGGTGAGCACCGGACAGACAACTCAAGCCGATCAGATCGACATCTTCCTGAATAGCCGCTGCAGCAATTTGCTCCGGGGTCTGATGACAGCCCGTGTATATTACTTCAAACCCGGCATCCCTAAAACAGCGTGCTAAAACGCGCGCACCGCGATCATGACCGTCGAGTCCCGGTTTGGCAACCATCACTCGTATTTTTCTGTCCGTCATATGGATAAACTCCTCAAAGGCAACCTGTTTTGATTAACTCCGCTTCGCTGCGCTCGCGGGACAAGTTCGACTTACAGATATTACTGCGCTATACTTGTAATATCTGAGTCTCCCTAGTACAACCCCGGATCACGATATTCTCCGTACACTTCGCGATAAACATCACATATTTCCTGAAGCGTAACCAAATTTTTTACAGCCGCAATACAATACGGCATCACGTTATCTCCCTTTTTACAGGCTTTTTTGATATCATTAAGATTCTGCCCGACAGCACGATTGTCTCGCCTGCGGCGGACATCCTGAAGTCTTCGAATTTGTTCTTCGCCGACTTTTTCATCTATATCCACCAGTGGAATATCATGCTTGGCATCGGTTGCGTATTTATTTACACCGACCATAATTTTTTCGTTAGCATCTAATTGCCTTTGGAACCGGTAGGCGGCTTCGGCAATTTCCATTTGCGGGAAACCCTTTTCAATAGCGGCAATCATACCGCCCATTTCATCAATCTTATGGATGTAATCCCACGCCTTCTCCTCGATTTCGTTGGTCAGTGATTCTATAAAGTAAGAACCGGCCAGCGGATCAATAGTATTGGCCACACCTGTTTCTTCGGCCAGAATCTGCTGGGTACGCAGGGCGATTTCCACAGCGTGTTCCGACGGCAGGCACAGAACTTCATCGAGCGAATTGGTATGCAGGGATTGCGTTCCGCCTAATATTGCCGCAAGAGCTTCCGTAGTGGTGCGGACAACGTTGTTATAGGGCTGCTGCGCCGTCAGCGAACATCCTGCTGTCTGGGTGTGAAAACGCAGCCACCACGAACGCGGATTTTTTGCTCCGAAACGTTCCTTCATGATTTTCGCCCACATCCGGCGCGCGGCGCGCATTTTACAAATTTCTTCAAAAAAATCGATATGGGAATTGAAGAAGAAAGACAAACGCGGCGCAAAGTCGTCAACATTCATTTTCTTCCGGCGGACAACATCTTCGACATATTCAATGCCGTCGCGCAGGGTGAAAGCCAACTCCTGAATCGCTGTCGAACCGGCCTCGCGGATGTGATAGCCGCTGATGCTGATTGTATTCCAGCGGGGAACATATTTTGTGCCGAATTCCACAGTATCGCTGATCAGCTTTACCGATGGTTCCGGCGGGCACATAAATGTTTTTTGGGCAATAAATTCCTTAAGCAGATCATTTTGAATTGTACCGCCGATTTTATTCAGCGGGACTCCCTTGATATCGGCAGCGGCGCAATACATTGCCCAGAGAATTGTGGCCGGAGGATTGATGGTCATGGAAGTAGTGACCTGATCCATAGGAATGTCCTTCATCAAGGCAAGAAAATCTTCCAGTGTATCTATGGCGACGCCGCATTTGCCCACTTCCCCCAGCGCTTTGGGAGAATCGCTATCATAACCCATCAGCGTCGGGTAATCGAACGCGGTGCTAAGACCAGTTTGTCCCTGTTTGAGCAGCATATGCCAGCGTTCGTTGGTATCCTGCGCACTGCCCATGCCCGAAAACATGCGGAATGTCCAGTAACGCCCGCGATAGCCCGTCGCCTGATTACCCCTTAAGTAGGGATATTCACCCGGCACGCTGATATCAGCGGCAAAGTTGGTATCCTTGATATCTTCCGGAGTATAGAGCCTCTTTATTTCCAGATCGGATACAGTAGAATAGCGAGCTTTCTGATCAGCGTTATCCTGGACTGTCCTTTGCACATCCTGATCCCATTTTTGGGTCAATTTTAAAGATGATTCCTGTGTTTCTTTTGTGAAATACAAAATAAATTCCCCCGGATATTTCGTAAGAATTATTCAGTTCTTACGGTCATAAGCGCGGCTAATTATCCTAAAAGTTTTCTGTCTGTCAAGAAATATTAAACAATTAGTTGCCTCATGCCTGGCCTTGTTGTTTCTTCAACTCTCTATCCCGGAGCTCCCGGCGAAGAATTTTACCGACAACGCTCTTGGGCAGCTCGCTGATGAATTCGACGAACTGCGGCACCTTATATGCCGCCAGATGCTCGCGACAGTATGCGATAACTTCGTCTTCCGTCATTTTCTCGCCTTCCCTGAGCACAACAAAAGCCTTGACCGTTTCGCCACGATACTTATCGGGAATGCCTATAGCGCAGGCCTCGATTATTTTCCCATGATTAAAGAGGATCTCATCGATATCCTTGGGATAGATATTGAAGCCTCCGGCCACGATCATATCCTTTTTGCGGTCAACGATGCGGAAGTGTCCCTCCTCGTCCATCACACCGATGTCTCCCGTGTAAAGCCAGCCATCCCGGAGGGCAAAAGCCGTCTCATCAGGCTTTTTGTAGTAACCAGACATGACCTGGGGACCCTTGATACATATTTCGCCGATCTCGCCGGGTTTAAGTTCCGTGTCGCCGAGTTCGATGTCGACGATCTTGAGGTCTGTATTGGGAAAGGGCACGCCGATTGTGCCTATCTTCTTCTTGCCCCGCCAGGGCATCCCCGTGGCAAACGCCACGTTTTCCGTCATACCGTAGTTGTCATAAACATCACTTCCGGTAAGTTGTTTGAGATCATTTACCGTATCGGCGGCAATGGGGGCGGCTCCGGTGAAAAATCCCTTCACAAAGGAGAGATCCATTTTACGAAACTCCGGGTTGGCCAGCAGACCGACAAAAATGGAGGCCACTCCGGGTAAAAAATCGGGCTTGTATTTCTTCAGAGTTTCGATGAGGATACCGGGCTCCGGCCGCGGGATGATCGTCGACGTCCAGCCGCTCCAGATCATAAGTTCCTGGCTGGCGATATAGCCGGCAGAATGAAAAATGGGATAGGTCCCCACCATATGCAGCTGCCCATCTTGTATGTCGGGGTACCAGGCTCGTACAATCTGTACTACGGAAGAGAGATTAGCCTGGGTCAGCATGGCCCCCTTCGAAACCCCCGTGGTCCCGCCCGTGTAAATCAGGGCGCCGAGATCGTCCCAGCGGGAATGGTCCGGCACCTCTGTTGCCGGATATTTGCGGATCAGGTCCATAAATTCATGGACACCTGCCTGCGGCGTCACCTTTCGGTACATGGCCTTCTTCACGAATGGGTAGAGTTGCTTCTTCGGAAAGGGCAGATAATCATTGATGTGGCAGGTGATAATTGTCTTGACTCCCGTCTTAGCCTTCAGGGCGAGTGCGCGGGGCAACAACAGGTCCAGCGTGACAATGATCTTCGCATCGCAGTCGTTCAACTGGTGGGCCAGTTCCTGCTCCGTATAAAGGGGATTGTTCATCGCTGTTACCGCCCCGAGCCGATGGACAGCGTGATTGGCTATGATAAGCTGAGGCAGATTGGGCAAGATCATTCCCACTTTATCGCCTGACTTGACACCCAGGTCGATCAGGGCATTCGCAAAACGGTTCACCAGCATATCGAGTTCGCGATAAGTGATCCGCCGTCCCATGAAGATAAAACCTGTGTGGTCGGGAAATTTCTTCGCGGTTCGTATCAGGGAATCCCCTACGGTGATCTTTTGAATTGTAATTTCCGGGGGCACTCCCGGAGCATAAGATTTATGCCATATTCTATCAAAAGCCATCTTCCAACCTCCTTTCTTTATTATGGAGATATGATGCTGCTCGTCATTTTACGTCTGCCTTCAACCTGATCAATACCTCGACCACTTACGATGATCCAAACCCTTCATCGGGGATCTCGATCATGGAAAGATCCTCGCTCTTAATCGCTTTTACTGCCGCGTCCACTTCCGGCAGGACATGCTTGATGAAGTACCGGGCGGCGGCAAGCTTACCGATATAGAAGGCCGCGTCGCTGTTCTCCTTAGCCAGTGCGTTCCGCTTCTGGACATCTGCCGGATCGATCCCGTATACGACTGAGATCTCTTCGAACTTTTCCTGGGCTACCCCTGCTTCCCACAATAGCATCCAGGCCATTACCACCTTGCCCATCAGCATCAGGAAGGGATAGGCATTGCCGATGGGAATCAGGAACTTCCCCGCCTTGGCGCTGCCGGCAAAGTACATCGCCATCTCCGCCAGCGTGTTCACCGCCTGGCCGACGTCATCCGCCAGGTCTTTCACGGCCGCATTCCCCTTGTAGGCCGCTACCGTTGCATTCATCTCGCCCAGAAGGCTCATGAAATACATCCCCTTCTTCAAGCCCATCTTTCTACCCACGAGATCTAAAGCCTGAATGCCGTTCGCCCCTTCGTAAATTGAGGCGATCTTGACGTCCCGCAGGAACTGCTCCACCGGGTACTCAGCACAGTAGCCATAACCGCCGTAAATCTGGATGGCAAGTTCGGTTACCCTGAACGCCATGTCGGAGCAGTAGGCCTTGACAATCGGGGTCAGAACCTCGACGATTCCGTGGGATTTCTCGCGCTGTGTATCATCAGCTGAGGCGTGCGCCCTGTCTTCGCAAATGGCGGTATAGTAAGTCAGTGCCCGGAAGCCATCCACGTGGGCCTTCATCCACAGCAGCATCCGGCGAACATCGGCGTGCTCGATAATCGGTACCCGAGGCGCATTGGCGTTCTTCATTTCCAGGAGCGACGAGCCCTGGAAGCGTTCCTTCGCATAATTAAGCGCGTGGAGATAGGCAATGCCGCTTAAAGCCAGCGACTGGACACCAACTCCGATACGGGCTTCGTTCATCAGTTGAAACATAACCTTCATACCCTGACGCTCTTCACCCAATAGTTCGGCATAACAATCGCCGTTGTCTCCCATGTTCATCACACACGTAGCACTACCGTGCAGTCCCATCTTCTCCTCAATGGCGCCGATCGTGTAATCGTTCCGGCGTCCCAGCGACCCGTCATCGTTGACTAGATATTTGGGAACAAGGAAAATGGAGATGCCGCCCGTTCCCGCCGTATCTCCCTCGATCCGGGCCAGAACCGGGTGAATAATATTGGAGACCAGATCATGGTCGGCAGCAGTGATAAACTGCTTTGTTCCCTGCAGACGGAATGTCCCGTCGGGATGCCGGACAGCCTTCGTTTTCAGATTGCCCACGTCGGTGCCGGCCCCCGGCTCAGTCAGTGCCATAGTGCCGCCCCATTCACAGGCATACATTCTGTCCATGTATTTGCGTTTCTGGACCTCCGTGCCATAGACCTCGATGAGGTGAGCAGCCCCCTCCATGAGAAAAGGATAGCACAACATCCCGAAGTTGTGGATGAACCATTCCTTTACCGCGGAGGATATGACCAGCGGAAAACCCTGCCCGCCCGCATCCGGCGAGACGCTCATCGTACTCCAGCCGCCTTCCTTATAAAGTTTCCAGGGCCGATGGAAGCATGCGGGGACCTTCACCTCGCCGTTTTCCAGTTTACACCCCACTCGATCCCCCTCCGCCATCGTCGGAAAGAGCGCTTCCGTGCTGAATTTTTCGCCTTCCGCCAGAACCATGTCAAAAGTCTCGCGTGAAAAATCAGCGTATTTTTCTGTCTGGCAGAGTTCCTCGATTTTGAGCAACTCATAAAGAACAAACTTCTGATCTCTTACATCAACAATCAAACTGGCCATCTCCCCCCCTCTCCTTATTGCTATCTTTACCCGGTGGCTGTCGAATAACGCCGCTATCGATAAGGCCTTTGCTGCCCGGAATTACTTTTTAATGTAGGTAAAACTTTAACATACCGACCCCGCTGCTGTAGAAACAGTGTTGCGAGGTCGGTATGTTGAACTTGAAACTGTTTAAGATACTGCGATTTTCTTTTTAAGATCTTCCCGCAATACATTCTTCAGCACTTTTCCCACAGGATTCCGGGGAATCGCATTAATGATTTCTATCCTCTCGGGAATTTTATAGACTGCAATTCCCGACTCCTTCATAAAGGTTCCCACATCTTCAAGATTTACCGATTGGCCCTCCCGCGGAACGACATATACACAGACCTTTTCGCCCATCGCCTCATCCGGCATGGCAATAGCAGCAACCTCCAATATCTTCGGATGCCCGAGAAGCATGTTTTCCACCTCCTGAGCACTGATATTGAAACCGCCACGAATAATGATATCCTTGGTCCGATCGAAGAAACCGACACAATCATTTTTCTTGACCTGGAATAAATCGCCCGTATTGAAAAACCCGTCCTTGTCAAAGGCTTTGGCTGTAATATCCGGCCGCTTAAAGTATCCTGGAATCACATTCGGTCCTTTGTAGAAAAGTTCACCGATTTGTCCTTCTTCTGTAAGTTCCTTTCCTGTCACCGGATCGACAACTTTCATATACACAAACCTGAGCTTGTCGGTTGCCTTTGTCCATTTTGATCCCGGTTTTCCATACTGGGGAAAGTTGTCGATGCGCATTTCCATGTCGGGAATGCTATAAGCCCCGGCTATGTTGCCTGTTCCTTCGTTTTGTCCCCAGATATTTCCAAACTCAATTCCCCAGCGTCTTTTCAACTCCTGAACCGACCACAGGGACGGAGGTGCTGAACCAATAGTAATCGCCCTCACTTTGCTGAGATCGAAATGGTCAACCTGAGGATGCTTTAACAGGGCATTAATGACAGCCGGTACAAGAAGGGTGTAATGAATCTCTTCCGTAATCAATTGTAGAATGAACGTTGGACCGTCAAAGGGGTGATGGAGCACCAACTTTCCCCCACCTTTGAGCCATTCGACATAGACCGTTCCGATGGAAGCCATGTTCACGAGAGGGCCAGCTGTAATCAGATTATCCCCGGGTTTGATCGGTGCAGCCTCCAGACACAGTGATGCCTGAAACAACCAGTTGTTATGACTCAGCGGGCATCCTTTAGGCTGTGCCTCTGTCCCGGAAGACCAGCAGAGCGTGAAAACATCATTGGCATCTATACGGATATTATCCAGACGTCCCGTGACCGGACCTTTGGCCATTTCTCTGATTTCTGTAAGAGTAATAATTGATTTGATCGAGGGAGCAGATGATTGAAGTTGTGTAACCATTTCCCGGTGATTGAAACCGCCGAAGGAATCAACGGTAATTATTGCCACGGCATTAGTCATGGACGCTATAAACTGCAACTCGGACATCCGCCACTGCATAGGCATGGGTGAAATCAAACCACCCGTGCGGGTGATAGCGAGATAGAGCATGGCCAGTTCCCATACATTAGGAAGCTGCACCATAATGATGTCGTCTTTCTTGATGCCTTTAGCCAGCAGACCTTCCGCAACGGCATCAACGGCTTTATCCAATTCCTTGTAGGTCAATTTTTCCGGTTTCGACCCCACCAGAGCTTCCCTGTTGAGCGGGTCCACAAGGCAGATTTTTTCGGGATCGGCTAAAACATGTTCCTTGAAGTAATCAATAAATGTTTTATCTCCCCATGCTCCCGCATCCGTCCAATACCGGATCATTTTTTCTGATGCCAGAATCATTGCGTTCCTCCTTTTTTTATTTTTACCGTATCCGCGAGGGGTAATTCCCCTCAACATTTAATGAATACGGGGTCAAACATTCAAAAGAAATAGAAATAAATTAAGCTGCCGCTACTTAAGGTTTGATGATTCTGTTTCCGACCTCCCTTTCCTCTACCACCGGACTCGATTGGATTTCTTTAATGTAGTTTAATATACTTGCCTTCTGGAGAAAATATCACCGAAACATCAAAATAAATTCTGACCATCTTGCCGCTGCAGCCGGAAATTAAAAAAACTTGCTCACGCTCGTGATCGCTTTCTGTGCCTCTTTCTCCATCCGTTCCATCAGTTCTTTGCATGTGGGCACATCCTGGATAAGTCCAATCGACTGCCCCACCATCATGGGAGCAGCATTCACATCACCATCATCCCATGCCTGTTTCATTCGCTCGCCGGCGATGAGGGGATAAAGAGCCTCGAACCCACCTCCTTTCTCCTCGATTTCACATATGTCCCGTACCACCTGGTTCTTGAGCGCTCTACCCTGCAGATGAAGGGTTTTACAGATCAGCGTTGTGTCGTTCTCCTGGCGTTTCACAATTTCCTGTTTGATATTTTCATGGACCACACAATCCTTGGTAGCAATGAAACGGCTGGCCATCATAACCCCTTGCGCCCCCAGCAACAGGGCTGCCGCGAGGGACTTGCCGTTAGCGATACCTCCCACCGTCACCACGGGGATTTTCACGGATTCGGCAATGCGGGGCGTCAGCACCATTGTAGTAACATCGTCATCCAATGGATGGCCACCCTCTTCAATGCCGGCGGCGTAAATGCCGTCGTAGCCAGCCTTCTCCGCATGCAGGGCATGACGCACCGACCCCACCTTATGAAAAAGCTTAACACCTGCTTTTTTCAGCATATCGATATACTCGGGTCCTGCCGCCTTGTCCACCGGAGCACCGGATACCTCGATGCCCGCCACTTTTTCTTCCGCGCAAACCCGCAGGTACATCTGATGATGTCCCGGTGTAATGCGTACCGAGGGAAGAATGGTGATTCCCACCATGAACGGCTTATCGGTAAGCTTGCGGGTATCTCGTATAGCGTTACGGAAATCCTCTTCTGTTTCATAATTCGCAGCAGTAAGGTTTCCCATCCCCCCTGCATTGGAAATCGCCGCGCACAGTGTCGGCTTGCAAAGCCACATCATCGCCCCACAGATAATAGGGTACTTGATCCCAAACATCTCCGTTATTGCCGTTTTCATGATCATCCTCCTCAATTATTAAAGCTTAACATGCCTTGTTCATTTAATCACCGGGTGACGGTCCGGCTTCTTCATCGCCATAATGATTAATGACAAGAAGAAAACGCCGCATTCCCCGGCAGGAAATCGACCGCTGCAGAGCGGGAAATGGCATCCATCTTCCCAAAATATTTCGAGAACTCTGTTGACAGCCAGAATTCCGATGCGCAAACCTTGCCATAATAGAAAGCCGCCTCCGTATCACGTGAGATGACTTCCTTTAATGCTTCACCTTGCGCATCGGCTGTATGCGCGGAGAGCTTCGGGCGTGCCAGCATCAGAGACCACAGATGCATCCAGGCAAGTATCAGGTCGAAAAAGGCCCTCCGCACGGGATCGACATTTAAGAGCAGCGCATGGTATCGCCCCGCGCTCATATGCTCTATCAGATAATCTATAATGGAATCCATGCGCTCAATTCCAGAGAGGAGCATATCCCGGTAGACGTTATCTACTACGCCGGATGAGCTTTCGATCGTCTGCAACATTCTCGATTTTAACACCCGGTAATTCTTCTGATCCGCATTCATCAGGATTTTTCGCATAACCAGGTCCAGAGACTGGATACCGTTTGTTCCTTCGACGATGCTGAGAACCTTGCAATCCACTGCCAGCTGCTCTACGGGATATTCCGAACAATATCCGTATCCACCGTGGACCTGGATGGCTTCGCCGGTAATCTGCCACGCATTGTCGGTAATGCCTGCCTTTACCAGCGGGATGAGAATATCGACCAGGGCCTGGGCCTCCCGGCCCTCTTCCCCTGCGAGCAGCCTGGACAGATCGATCTGCTTGGCCACATAATATGATAGCATCCGTTCGGCTTCGACGCAGCCTTTCATTCCCATCAGCATCCTCGTGACATCGGGATGCTCAATAATCGGAACTTTAGGAGCATCCGCTTCGAACATCCGGGAGAAGTGAGACCCCTGCAGCCTGTTGCGTGCGTAATCAACTGCATACTGAAAAGCTGCAGAGGAGCCTCCCAGAGCCATGATGCCTACTTCTAACCTTGTTTCATTGAGCATCTGAAACATCATATTCATTCCCCGGCCCTGCTTGCCCAGCAGATAACCCGTGCAACGTTCATCGTCACCAAAGGACATGGCACAGGTCGCCGATCCATGGGAACCCATCTTATGCTCTATGCCGGTGCAGAAGACATCGTTCCTTTCTCCCAGGGTTCCGTCTTCATTGACCAGATACTTGGGAACAATGAACAGTGAAATCCCTTTTGTCCCCGGCGGGTCCCCCTCGATGCGCGCCAAAACCGGATAGATAATCTGGCGGGTGATGTCCTGGTCCCCGTTGGTAATGAAACATTTTTGTCCGGTAATTCTATATGATCCATTGGATTGTAAAACTGCTTTTGTTTTCAGAGCACCCACATCGGAACCTGCTTCGGGTTCCGTGAGGCACATGGTCCCGGCCCATTCACCCGAAAGGAGTTTTTGCACATACCCGAACTTCTGTTCCGGTGTCCCGAAACTATGGATTAAATGAGCGGCCCCGTGCCCCAGCATAAAAAATAGCATCGGTGCTCCGCCCGCTCCGCAAAATATTTCCCAGGAACATGACTGTATAGCGAGGGGCATGCCCGCCCCTCCGATGTCCGGGTCATCGGAAATACTCAGGAATCCCGCATCAAAGAGTGCCTTGGCCGCGCCTTTGAAGCCCGAAGGCAGTCGTACGGCTTTGGTTTGCGGATCGTAATGGCACCCCTCCTTGTGCCCGTTTACATTTGCCGGGTAAATCCATTCTCCCGCAATTTTTTCGGCCAGGCGTATTGTTTCCTCATACATAGCCCGGTCAAAATTTTCAAAACGCGGGAAGCTGTTCATTTTATCTACTTCCAGAAATTCAAACAATGTGAAGAGCAAATCACGATGATCAACAAGATATTTCTGCATTACATATTCCTTTGCTACGAATACTATTTATTTATTTAGTTTCTGAAATCCATTTGACCAGGGCGTTTAAAAAGCATACAAAACCGGCTATTTCCCCGTGCTGAATTTCTGCACCATCTTGAAAAACTCGCCGGAAAAAACAAGGACGGTCTGATTTCTGTTTTCCAGACTCACGGCATTTTCCAGCGAGGGAGCATTCATATTTTCACCCAGAACCCGTTTGGTTAGCTTTAACCCTCCTACGCTTTTACCCACCATCAACCTTCCATAGGAAAGCGCCGTTTCCAGAAGTTCCTCCCGCGGAACCATTTTGTTGACGAGACCTATTTTTTCCGCCTCATCGGCTCTGATCTTCCTGCCGGTAAACAGGATGTCGGAAGCATGTGCCAGTCCCACCAGCCGGGGCAGCAAAAAGGAACAGCCCAGTTCGCCGCCGGAAAGACCGAGATTTATGAACGAAGCTACAAAATACGCTTCCTCAGACGCCACCCGTATGTCGCTGGCCAGCGTCATGGAAAAACCTCCGCCGGCAGCCGGTCCGTTTACAGCCGATATAATCGGCTGAGGAATTCTTCTCATGCCTAGAATCAGCGCAGCGTAGCGCTCCTGTACGATTTTCAGGAATTTTTCCGGATCAGCAAACACTTCGGAATCCTTGTAAATCATTGCATCATTGAGATCCGCTCCCGAGGAGTAACCCTTACCGGCGCCCGTGATGATGAGAACTCTGATGGAATCATCGAGAGACAATGCCCCAAACAGCGTTTCGAAATCCTGGAGCATATCGAGGTTGATGGCATTGAGCTGGTTGGGACGGTTCATAGTCACTACACCAATGTGCGGCTCCTTTTCCTCAAAAAGTAATGTTTTAAATTCCGGAATCATCGAGCTCATGATGCTTTCTCCCTTTTTTTCTTATCCATGTCCCTCAATTCGCGGCGCATGATCTTGCCTATCGCGCTCTTGGGAAGTGCATCTATAAATTCTATCTCTGTGGGGACCTTATAGCCCGTCATTCTCTCTTTGCAGAAGGCAATTACCTCCTGCTTTGTAAGCGTCTCTCCCTGCGCAATCACTATGTAAGCCTTTACGGTTTCACCCCTGTATTCATCAGGAATACCTATACAGCAGGCCTCGATAATTTTGGGGTGGTCGAAGAGTATCTCATCTATCTCTTTCGGGAAGATATTGAAGCCGGCTGCAACGATAACATCTTTTTTGCGGTCTGATATTGTCAGGTACCCATCATTATCGAAGTATCCGATATCCCCGGTATAAAACCATCCATCCTTGAGTGCATGCGCTGTTTCTTCCGGTTGTTTATAGTACCCGGTCATCACCTGGGGACCCTTAATGCAGATTTCACCAGGTTCATTGATGGGAAGCTCCTTTGTGCCTGTCGCAGCATCCACAATTTTAATGTCCGTGTTAGGAAGAGGAAGTCCCACTGTCCCGATTTTTACCTTCCCGCCCCAGGGCGTGGTTGTTGCAAATGCCGTATTCTCAGTAGCGCCATAGACATCATAGATTATTGCTCCATGAAGTTCTTTCAGCTGGTTCAGGGTGTTTTCCGGCAGTGGCGCCGCCCCGCCGAAATATCCAATCACAAAGGAAAGATCCATCTTCCGGAATTTTTCATTGCCCAGAAGTGCAGTATAAATAGTGGGCACACCGGTAAGAAATGTCGGTCGGTGCTTTTCCAGCATCTCCACAATAACGCCCGGTTCCGGTTTGGGCACCAGAGTACAGCCCCAGCCATTCCAGATGGGAAGATTCTGACTTACCGAATAGCCTGCCGAGTGAAACACGGGATAAATACCCGTGAGATTCTGGTATTTACCCTTTAAATCGGGAAACCAGACAGAGAATTGCTGGACTATTGATGAGATGTTGGCATGGGTAAGCATCGCTCCCTTGCTGACGCCTGTTGTTCCTCCGGTGTAGATGAGTGCGGCCAGCGAATCCCATTTCGCCTTGTTTTCCACCGGTGCATCAGAGT
Organism: uncultured Smithella sp.; assembly: GCA_964469905.1. Classification (GTDB taxonomy): domain Bacteria; phylum Desulfobacterota; class Syntrophia; order Syntrophales; family Smithellaceae; genus MVRV01. The sequence continues at coordinate 7,366 of CAYXZW010000046.1, read as the reverse complement.
ATTTGGCCATCAGGTCCATGAATTCATAGACACCCGGCTGCTGTTCCACTTTTCTGAACATTTCTTTTTTTACATAGGGAAAGAGCTGCTTCTTGGGAAAGGGCAGATAGTCACTGATGTGGCAGGTTATGATTGTTTTGATCTTCGTTTCGCCCTTGATCTTGAGTACACGGGGAAGCAGCAGATCCAGTGTTACAAGAACGGTGGCATCGGAATCATTGAGCTGGTAGGTTAATTCCCGCTCTGTATAAAGCGGATTGTTCATAGTGGTTGCAGCCCCTGCACGGTATGCGGCATGATTGGCGATGATCATCTGCGGAATATTGGGCAGGAGCATTGCTACCTTGTCTCCCTCTTTTACTCCGATGTCAACCAGTGCCCGTGTGAACCTGTTTACTAATTTTTCCAGCTCCCGGAAGTTAATCTTTTTACCCATGTAGATGATGGCAACTCTTTCCGGATAAGTGTCTGCCGTCCTCGTTAATACTTCCGCCATAGTAATCTTTTCCACATTAATTTCTGCAGGAACACCGGAAGCATAGGATTTGTGCCAGCTTCTCTCAAAAGGCATCTTCAGCTACCTCCTTTTTTTATATTTTTCTTATCTGCCACACACCTTGAATCAGACAACAGACCTGTCCCGATTCGTCCTTGACCTCCAGATCCATCTTCCAGTCGGCTTTCCCCTTTTCATCGGCTTCTCTCTGCACGGCGTCAACGGCTTCCGCACTCAGCGTTGCCTCCACGGTTACATCCGTTGTTGCGGGACGGCGGTACTGAATCGACATGGATTTAACAATGGGATAATATTTAGTATGATCAAAAGAAGCGACATATATGGGGCCGCCCAGATATTCACCAACGGTAAAGAGAGATCCGGCATACATGGTTCCGATATGGTTTATATTGTTTGCCAGCGGCAGCAAAACCTTGACATGGCGATCCTGCATCTCCAAAATCCGGATACCCATTGCCTTGATAATTTTAATCGTTTCTTCGAGCATGGGTATATGTTCTCTGAATTTTTCATCTATCATTGTTTGAATCCCCATCAGCAAAACTATAATTTCTTTGCCTCGCAGCGCTCAATCTTCAAGGCAGAGCCGCTACAAATGTCCCCGTTATTTTAACAGCCCCGAGACCATCGGCAGCCTGAATCTCACAACGGATACGCTTCTCTCCGGCCTCTTCATATTTCTCGACGACCTTGCCGGTTACGATAATCGTTGCCCGCTGTTTGGTATTCTCATAATCGTGCAGATCGACGGGTTCCGTCATACCGGCAAACCGGACGCCGAATTTCCGGATATGCTTGTCATCGATCCATTCCGTGACGGCTCGTCCGGTGATCCCCATGATAAGCATCCCGTGGGAAATCACCCGCGGCATCCCGAATAATTTGACGAAAGTATCGTCGTGATGCAGGGGATTGAAGTCCCCCGAAGCCCCGGCATAGCGCACCATATGGGTGCGGGTTACGGGATCGGACGTAAATGTGGGCATTGCGTCGCCAATGTTTATACTGTTGTATGTTATTGCTGTCGTCATGGCTCCCTCCTATCTCTCGACTAAAGTCGTACGGGCGCGGATTACCAGCTCACCGCGCTGATTTTTAATTTCCGTCTCCAGGACGGTAAACTCCATAAACTTTCCGGGTTTGTCTTTCTTCTCCTTGTCGTACATGCTGACGACTTTGCTATTTCCCTTCATTATATCCCCGGGATGAATAGGCAGAAGATATTCATATTCCTCTTCGCCGTGCAGCAATCTCCCCAGATTGATGCCGAGAGATTGCAGTATAGGCATCAGACCTCCGCCGCCCCAGAGGGCAAAACAGGTCTGAAAAGTTAGCGGAGGAATGATATCATTGTATCCTTTCGCCTTTGCCGCTGCAGTATCCCAATAAATTGACTTCACCTGGTCTTTGGTCTCCTTCTGGGAGACGGCCATGGCAAATTCGGCAATCTTTCCCTTTTCCACCTCGAAAGTGTAGGGGGGAAACTCCATCCCTATTTTCGTTTTGTCTGCCATAATTCCCTCCTGTTATAATTTTGAATTGACTATATTTTCTTACTTTCCTGTAAAATGGGGCGGACGTTTTTCCAGAAAGGCCGTCACTGCCTCCATCATATCAGCGCTCGGTACGGCCGCAGCATTCTTCTGGGCCACATAATCCAGGCTCGGATAGATGCCGTTGTCCCGAGTGTATTGAATCACTTCTTTGACTCCCTGAACTGTCAGAGGAGGATTCGCCGCGATCTCTTCCGCTAACGCTCGTGCTCCGACACAGAGTGCGTCGCGGTCATCATATATCCGGTTGATAAACCCGATCCGAAAAGCCTCTTCGGCCGTAAAATCGCGTCCTGTCAGCGCCAGTTCCCGGAAAAGTCCCTGTCCGACAATTGTGGGAAACCTCTGAAGGGTGCCTACATCGGCGATGATCCCTATCCGCGTTTCCCGAATCGAAAAAATGGCGTCACGGGCAGCCAGGCGAATGTCACAGGCGCTGGTCAGGTCAATACCGCCGCCGATACAATGTCCATGGATCGCTGCAATGACCGGTTTCCGGCAACGCTCAACGGCACTGATATTATCCTGTAAACGCTTGATCCCTCTCTTCATATCTTCACGTTGCGCTGCCGAACCGTCACCCAGCATCGCCGCTGCTTCTGTCAGATCCAGACCAACTGTAAAGCTTTTCCCTTCCGCGCGGACAATGACTACACGCACTTCAGGATCAGCGTCGAATTGCTCAAAGTGTTCCGTCAAGCCCGCAAAAAAACTGAAGCTCATCGTATTTCGCTTTTCCGGCCGGTCAAAAATCAGCCAGGCCAGATGTCCATCCTTTTCCACCCTGAACGGAGATTTGTCAGACATTTTTCCCCCTTTCTTCATTAAGAAAATAATCCTGTTTTCTCGAATTCTTTAATCTCGTCTGCTGAGAAGCCGATTTCCCGGCAGACATCATTGTTATGTGTTCCTGCCGCCACACCCGTGCATCTGTAAGACGGCGGCGTTGCTGAATATTTAATGGGGTGAGCCAACTGACAAACGGCACCACCCTCGGGCAGGGGCACTTCGACCACCATGCCTCTATCTCTGGCCAGGTCACTATTCAGGGCATCCTTCAGCGAAAGGACGGGTTCAACACAGGCATCCGTGGCGGAAAAAATTGTTTCCCATTCCGCCCGCGTTTTACTGCGGATTATCGCTTTGATTTCTTCTTTAACGCCGGCACACTCTGGCGGCATAACACCACCGGCAATCAAGTCTGGCCGTTCAATGGCATTACAGAAGGCGGCAAAAAACTGCGGTTCCAGCCCGCCGAAGCTGAGATATTCCCCATCCGCCGTTTCATAGAAGTCGTAAAGGGAACCACCGTTGAGGGCAAACTCCTCTCTCCCCGGCTCCTCCCCTGATACCAGCCAAGCAGCCGCCATAATAGCATTGAAGGCAATGGCGCCGTCGGTCATGGAGATGTCGAGATGCTGACCCACACCCTTTTTCATCCGGCAAATGACGGCGGCGAGAATGGCAATAAGCGCGTTGTTTGAACCGGACGCTACATCGGCTATCTGCATTGACATCAATGTCGGCCCCGTCTCCCGCCGGCCGGCAGAACCCATGAGACCTGCACGGGCCAGATAATTGATATCATGTCCGGCACGATCCTTCATCGGCCCGGTCTGTCCGTAACCCGTAAGGGAACAGTAAATGAGAGATGGATGCTTTTCCCGGAGCATTTCATAGGAAAGGCCGAGCTTCGCCATAACTCCGGGTCGAAACTGTTCGATCAGGATATCATGAGTTGCCAGCAGTCGGTTGACTATGTCTCCCGCCCGGGGATCTTTGAGATTCAGTGTCAGAGATCGTTTCCCCCTTCCCAGATAGGCAACTGCTGCGGATAATTGTGTACCAGGAATGAAGGGAGGCATGAAGTGAGCCATATCCGGACGGCTTCCCGAGATGACACAGAGAACCTCCGCACCCAGATCGGCCAGGTTCATCGTTGCAAACGGTCCGGGCAGCAACGTAGTAAAGTCCAGTATTTTCAATCCCCCCAGAGGTCCTGTCATGTCTTCTCCTTATTATTCTTCTGATAATCAAGGGTGGCTGCTTGTGCTAAAGTCCCAAAAATCGGGCCACAATAATTTTCATGATTTCATTCGTTCCAGCAAAGATGCGGGCTGCACGAATGTCGCGCCAGGCGCGTGAAATTGGATACTCATCGCAGTATCCGTATCCTCCGTGAAGCTGCAAACAACGGTCGGCCACCTTAAAGGCCATTTCCGTTATCCAGTACTTGGCCATGGATACTTCAATTACCACCTGCTGCCCTTCCATGTGATCCATGATCAGTTTGTCAATGAACGTACGTCCCAGCTTGACTTCGGTGGCCATCTCTACAATTTCGAACTGGGTATGCTGAAACTTGGAGATGGGCTTGCCGAAAGCCACCCGCTCGCGGCAATACTTACCGGTAATATCAAGCATGAATTCGGCACAGGCAATGGACACGACGGCACAAACGAGACGTTCCTGCTGGAGTTTCTGCATGAGCTTCAGGAAGCCGGTGCCTTTATCACCCAGCCGGTTGGCCTGTGGAATCCGGCAATCCGTAAAATACAGTTCCGCCGTATCCTGACTGTGACACCCCGCCTTTTTGATCCGCTTGCCCTTCTCGAACCCCGGCGTTCCAGCCTCGACCAGATAGAGATCCACTGCTTTATGGGGATTCTCTTCAGACGGATCTTTCGCCGCCACGATGCATAAATCACAATTGATCCCGTTGCTGATAAAAGTCTTCTGACCGTTCAGGATAATCGTATCGCCATCATCGATGGCCGTAGTCTTTATCGCCGCCAAATCACTGCCGGTATTGGGCTCCGTCATCGCCACCGCCGTTATGATATCGCCGGTGACACATCCGGGGAGATACTTCTTTTTTTGCTCTTCGTCTGCAAATGAAGTGATGTAGGGAACGACGATGTCACTGTGCAGCCATGTTGAAAAACTGGAAGCATTCGCGCGACTCAGTTCTTCAATCACAATAACCGAATACAGGAAATCGGCTCCCGGCCCACCATATTCCTCGGGCACATTTGTTCCCAAATAGCCCTGATCCCCCATTTTCTTCCAAATGCTCTTGGGTATAATGCCTGCCTCTTCCCATTCCTCCAGGTGGGGGATCAATTCTTTCTCCACAAACTTCCGCAAGCTGTCGCGAAATATTCTGTGTTCGTCAGTATACTTGATAATTTCCATAAACTGTCTCACTCATTGTTCGCAATTCAATGCCCTGATAAGCATGTTCCGGCAATAGCTTCCGTCGTCCTTCCTCATGAGGTAAAAGGGCATGCCCCTTCACCTCATGACGGTTCGTAAAAAGCTGGATTGATTATTTCCCGTATTTCCCGATGATGGAAATAGCACACACATTCTGATGGGGGAATCCACCAAGATTGTGCGTCAAACCGTAGCGGGGATCTTTCAACTGGCGATCGCCGGCACGACCCAAGAGCTGAAGATACATCTCATAAATCATCCTGAGCCCCGACGCCCCGATGGGATGACCGAAACATTTGAGTCCGCCGTCGATCTGTGACGGTGTCTTTCCATCCCGGTCGTACATCCCGTCCAGCGCGTCCTTCCAGGCCTGCCCCGGTTCGGAGATGTGGAGATCTTCGTACGTAACGAGTTCCGTGATGGAAAAACAGTCATGGACTTCTATCATGCTTATCTCTTCCTTCGGATTCTTGATGCCTGCTTCCTTATACGCGGCCGTGCTGCACTTGCTCGCCGTAACAAAATGTTCGCCGTCCCATTCATTGAATCCTCCCTCGTACCCGTTGCTTACAGAAAGCTGCACTGCTTTGACAGAGACAAGGTCCTTTTTGCCCAATTTCTTGGCAATCTCCGGAGTTGTAACTATGGCACAGGCCGACCCGTCGGAAACACCGCAGCAATCAAATAGGCCCAGCGGCCAGGCGATTATCGGCGCCGCCATAATCTGGTCCATCGACACCGCTTTTCTCAAGTGAGCTTTGGGATTCAGTGCACCGTTTTGATGACTTTTCCACGATACGTGAGCTATTGCCCTTTTGATATCATCGTTACTGACCTTGAATTTGGCGCCATAGGCCGAGGCCAGCTGCGCAAAGAGGCCCGGTGCTGTGGCATTGGGAAATACCTGCCAAGGGAGTGTCCCCGCCGATGATCCCCATGCGGGAAGACCGCCGTATCCCGTATCTTTGAGTTTTTCTACGCCCTGGGCCAGACAGATGTCATAGGCTCCCGAAGCCACGCCATAAACCGCTCCCCGGAAAGCCTCCGTCCCTGTGGCACAATAGTTTTCCACTCGGGTAATAGGAATATTGGGAAGGCGCAGCGTCACACCAAGAGATGTCGCGCTCTTACCCACATTGATCTCATCTATACACACACCATACCAGGCAGCCTGGATATCATTTTTTTCGATGCCCGCATCGGCAATCGCTTCCTGAAAGGCCTCTACGATGAGTCCTTCGGCCCCTACATCCCATCGCTCTCCAAACCGGCTGCATCCCATACCGATGATAGCGACTTTATCTCTTATTCCTGAAGCCATGGTCATACCTCCCCATTAATTAAAATTTAAACAATTTGCCGATGAGTTGAGACTTCATCATATCGCCGCCGACCTTCAGCTTCCCGGCGCTGAATGCCTTCATGCCGTCGAGCCGTCCGGCTATAAGTTCGATAAAATCAACATCGACCATGCCGATGGTTGTTGTAGCCTTTTCTGCTTTGCCGACATCAACCTTGCAGGCACCGTCTTTCACCGTAACTACCCAATCCCCTCCTGTAGTACCGGATATGTTAAATTCAAATGTTACGTCCTTGCCCGCAGCGGCAGCCGCATTGAAGACCGAGGGCATTTTTTCAAAAATACCCTTAACATCGAGCTCTCCGCCGCCGCTGCTGCTTTTCTCAGCGCCGCCTTTCGCCGGTGGTGTAAGGAATGTCATGACCGCCGAATTGAGATCCGCATAATTTACGGCACCCGCCATACTGTTTATTTTATCCCAGTTATCGCGGATGTTTTCCGGCGTGGGAACACTATCGGCATCACCGAGATGCACCCCGGGACCAGTCATGACAGCCGCCCTGTTGTAATAGCCGGCGGCAGCATTAAATATAGCTCCCGTCTCCGAACATTCCTCCGAGCAGAGGTAAAGCACGATCCCGGCAATATAATCAGGGTTCATCTTCTGGAGCATATCCGGCGGCATAACATCTTCGGTCAGGCGGGACGCGGCAATCGGGGCAATTGTGTTCACTTTAATGTTGTATTTGGACCCTTCCAACTTCAACGTATTCATGAAAC
>CAYXZW010000045.1:16296-24890 GCA_964469905.1 uncultured Smithella sp. | reverse complement strand
GCCTCCTTTATAAAAATATTTACTTTCGTATTCAATACAGCAAGGATAATGCCAGCCAGGAAAATGACATGCAACCATCCGAAAACACGAAGATTATATCCGATAACCACATTAACAATAATGTTACAATATTGTTCTATTTGCCAAGGGGCTAAACTAAAATGTGGATGGAATTGAAGTCATTCGATCTGGATTAAGCATAGATTATCCAAGCAAGAGTTGAAAAAAGGCAATATCGGTAAACAGACTATTTATATTACATTAATGCTCTTTGGCATTGCAGAATAAATAATAGATTTCTATTGACAAACAAACCGGGAGAATTTAGTATGCAAAAAAAATGATATTTATTGGTGCTATGAAAACGATCACAATCCGCCCGATTATAATTAGCAACATTATAATTAGCTTCCCTATAGGAGGCCTGGTCGTGGATTAGCCACAATGCAAATCAAAGATACTTTGAAACCGCTGCCAGGAAATCCTGAGCAGCGGTTTTTTTGTGTGATTCCAATTTCCGAAGCATAGCGCGTAACCTGATAACCTGAAGGTCACGCGAGGTCACAAGCTGAAATTGGTTAATCGAATTATCCCGTAGGCGAAGCTTACGGCGGAATCATCCCGCACAAGCGGTGGTTATGAAAGCGAGGACAAAATGAGAAAAAATCAAGTTTTAATTTACGACACTACTCTGAGAGACGGTACGCAGGGTGAACAAATTAATTTTTCCGCCGAAGAAAAATTACGCATTGCTCAACGCCTCGATGAAGCTCATTTCCATTACATCGAAGGCGGCTGGCCGGGTTCTAATCCGAAAGACATGCGTTTCTTTGAAATGGCAAAAAACATCGAATTTAAAAATTCCCGGCTAACGGCATTCGGCAGCACCCGCAAACCGCATACCAAGACCGCAGCCTGCCCGAACTTGAAGGCATTGGTGAAGGCCGGAACTCCGGCCGTGGCCATATTCGGCAAATCGTGGGATCTGCATGTCCATGACATCCTCAAAATTGATTTAGAAGAAAATTTGCAGATGGTTAGTGATTCCATAAAATATCTTAAAGACATAGGCAAAGAAGTGCTCTTTGATGCCGAACATTTTTTCGACGGCTATAAGAATAATCCGCATTATGCCGCCAAAGTAATCAAGACGGCGCTGACCGCAGGCGCAGATCAGATCGTCCTTTGCGACACCAACGGCGGATCAATGCCCCATGAAGTCAGCTCCATCGTAAAAAAAGTTTCCTCATGGATTCCCTTAAGCATGGCGGGAATCCATGCTCATAACGACTGCGGACTGGCCGCAGCCAATTCCATTGCGGCTGTACAAGAGGGAGTTAAAATGGTCCAGGGCACCGTCAATGGTTTCGGCGAACGATGCGGCAATGCCGATCTGATTTTGCTCATCGGTAATCTGCAGCTGAAAATGGGGAAATATTGCCTGCCTGCGGAATCAATCCATCAACTTACCAACCTCTCCCACTATATCAGCGACACAGCGAATGTTCCGCCATTGAACTCCCGTCCTTTTGTCGGGCGCAGCGCCTTTGCCCACAAAGGAGGCGTCCATGTCAGCGCGGTGGCAAAAAATTCCGTCGCTTATGAGCATATGCAACCGGAGCTTGTCGGCAATCACCGTCGGGTGCTTGTTTCCGATCTGGCTGGTCGAAGCAATGTTGAATATAAAGCGAAAGAACTGGGCATTGACCTGGCAAAGAACGCCTCTTTGAGTAAAAAGATTGTCCATGAAGTTAAATTAATGGAGGATCGGGGATTTCAGTTTGACGCCGCCGATGGTTCTCTTTCGCTGCTGATTAAAAAAGCAATCGGTGAATTTGTTGATCCATTTACTTTGGAATGTTTCAGTGTGGTCACTTCGCGCACTGAAAACAATCCCTGCCTTTCTCAGGCAACAATTAAGATATCCGTAGGTGGCGAAGAGGAATTAACTGCCGCCGAAGGAAATGGCCCGGTAAATGCGCTGGATCATGCTTTACGCAAAGCATTAACCAAATTCTATCCGCAGATTAAAGAAATGCATCTGATTGATTTTAAAGTGCGCACGCTGGAAGGTTCGGAAGGCACAGCCGCAGGTGTTCGCGTTCTACTGGACTCCACGGACGGTCAAGAAATATGGAGCACTATCGGTGTTTCGGAAAATATCATTGAGGCAAGCTGGCAGGCCCTGGTTGACAGTATCGAATACAAACTCAGCAAAGACAGAAGCAACAAGAACGGATCAAAGCAAAAAAAGTGAACTGAAATCCAGCTAATAAGCATTGATTGCCAAATCCTGCAATTCCTGATATATAGTTGCGTTAAAAAATTGCATAGCAAATTCAGGAAGCAGGCCCATGTTGTCAATCAACACCCAGAACCCGCAAATGCGGCTGATTAAAAAGGCCGTTGACGTATTGCGTGATGGTGGTATTATCATTTACCCAACGGATACGGTTTATGGATTGGGCTGTGATTTATCCAATAAAAAAGGTATTGAAAAGATTTACGAAATCAAAAGAAGAAACAAGAAACAACCGCTGAGTTTCATCTGCTCGGACTTGAAGCATATAAGCCAGTACGCCAAAGTAACTGATTATGCTTACAAAACAATGAAGCGTCTTTTGCCCGGTTCTTATACTTTCATTCTGGAAGCATCACGCTTAGTGCCGAAAATTATCTTACCGAAGAGACCGACAACAGGAATTCGAGTGCCGGATAATAACATTTGTCTGGCTATGGTCAGAGAACTGGGGCAACCAATCATCAGCACGAGCGTAAAAACAGCAGAAGGTGAAGATTTGGGCAATCCTTATATTATCGAGGAATACTGGGGTAAATTAGTTGATCTGATTATCGACGGCGGCAATATTATTCCCGAACCTTCCAGCGTAATAAGTCTTGTTGACGACAACATAGAAATTTTAAGAATTGGAAAAGGCGATGTCAGCGCTTTTATATAAATACAGGCTACTGCCAATTGGAAGAACAGACGACAATAAATAGTCTGAGCGTACAAAAACGCACCTGATTGCAGTGAGCCAATAAAGGACATTTTATGAAACATACTATGCTTATTAATGCTGTTCATAAAGAACAGAAGCGGATGGCAACCGTTGACGAAAAAGGAAAACTCATCGAATTCAATATTGAAATGTCGATGAAAGACCATATCACCGGAAACATTTACAAAGGCAAGGTCCTAAAGGTTGAACGCGGCCTGCAAGCTGCCTTTGTTGACTATGGCACAGGCAAAGATGGTTTTCTCCCACTGCGTGATGTCTGTCCTGAATATTTAACCGACCAGGAAAACGGACAAGGCAGCAGCAAACAGACACTCAAAGTCGGACAGGAGATAATTGTCCAGGCTGTCAGAGAAGCAACCGGCAACAAAGGAGCACTGTTAACCTCTTATATTTCTCTGCCCGGCAGGTATCTTGTTTTGCTGCCCAACAAACCGGGAACCGGCATATCACGCAAGATTGATGATGAAGAAGACCGGCAAAAAATCAAACACCTGATGGGACAAATTCGAATCCCGGAGAATATGGGATTTATCGTCAGGACAGCAGGCATCAACCGGACCAAACAGGAAATCTACCGCGACTACCAGCATCTGATGCGTCTCTGGAAAGAAATTAAAAAGAAAACAGATCACGTCAGTGCACCTCTTATGATTTATCAGGAAACGGACTTTGGTGTACGTACGCTGCGTGACTATTTGACCCAGGAAGTTGAAGAGATATTTGTTGATGACATCGATACCTTCCGTAAGATGCGCTCCTACATGAAAGCAGTCGCCCCCCGTAATGTCAAACTAATAGTTAGCTACAAGGACAAAACTCCTCTTTTTGAACGTTTCCAACTGGAAGAACAGGTTAGAATAATTTATCAGGAGCGTGTCGACCTTAAATCCGGCGGATATATTATCATCAACCCGACAGAGGCTATGATTACAATTGATGTGAACTCCGGGCGCGGCTCCAACAAACGCAACATTGAGGAGACAGCTTTCAAAACCAACACCGAAGCTTGCGAAGAAATTGCCCGCCAATTGCGTCTGCGTGATCTGGGTGGGTTAATTGTAATCGACTTTATCGATATGATGGAGAAGAAAAATGTTGCGGAAGTGGAAAAATCATTCAAGAAAGCGCTGACTCTGGATCGGGCCAGGATTCAAATGGCCCGCATTTCAAAGTTCGGCATTCTCGAATTGTCGCGGCAAAAAAAACAACCAACCATTCAGGAAATAAGCTATACAACCTGCCCCTATTGTAAGGGCAGCGGACTAAGACCTTCTCTGGAATATGCGGCCCTGGGAGCATTTCGCAAAATTGAATCGGAAGCAGTTAAAGGAATTTATTCCAAACTCAGAATAATTCTGCCTCATGAAATAGCGAGCTATATTCTCAACCAGAAAAGAACGGAACTTTTAAGCCTCGAATCTTCATTTGGGCTGGTTCTGCACATTTCCGGCAGCGCGGAAATGCCCTGGGATAAATTGGAAATACAGCAGATCATAAAAGAAACAGATGCAACTGAAATGCCTGACCAGACCGAACAAATGCTCGAAGACGAAACGCCGGAGGCGCCGCCGGAAATTCCGGTAGTGGCAAGTCCTGCCGTCGGGGAAATACCGGTAAAGAAAAAGCGTCATCGACACCGCAGCCGCCGCCGTAAGCACGCAGACACAAGGCCCGAAAACCCTTTAACGGAGAGCCCTTCGGCTACACCCAGCGCAGATCAGGCAATCCCGGACAAACCGGAAAGCATCTTGCAGGACAATGCTGCTCCTATAGCAGCGGCGCCGGTACAAACAGTTAGTGCGGAAAATATCCAGCAGGACATTATTCCAGCACCGCCCGCACCTGTCGCCGAAATTCAGGCAATGCAATTTCCTCTGGAAAAAATAACCCCATTGGTTATAACACCGGTTGAACACAAAGAAACGGAACTGACACAAACAGAACCAAGCAATGCGGTTATTCCCGACACTGATAAGCCGGAAAACCCGCAAAATTGATATTCCTCTACGCGGATGGGTATCACGAAGTTGCCAGGCTGTATACATCCACCCGGCAGTATTCTTTAAAACCGGCCTGCTGATAGACATGCCAGCCGTCGGGTGATGACTGTAAAGTGGCAAATTGCGCTCCGGATTGTTTTGCCTGCCTCATAGTCGCACAAGTCAGGTCCAGTCCAATTCCTTTTTTTCTATATTCCGCCAGGGTGGAAACAAAATAAATGCCGCCCACTTTTTTATGCAAAAACAACAAAGAGGTGGCAACCGGTTTTCCGCTTAACCAGGCAAGAAAGAATTTCTGCGGTGAGTCGGGCAGGAGATTGAATGTGCCGACAAACTGATGATACTGCTGTCTTGTTTGACTCGGGAAATCAAAGCCGCTAAAGGAAACCTCTTCCCACAGAAACAACTCTTCTCTATTAGTGACTTGCATAATCGTCATACCGGGATCACACCGGACATCGGCAAGCACCGTCAAGTCGGCCAGCATCGAAGGAATACGCTCAACAAAAGAAAACCCTTCCGATTTCAGCAGGTCGCAGGTCATCGGTGATTGCGCACTCGGGAATACCCACCACCAGAAAGGCAATCCGGCTTTCTGAAAGCGCCTCTTAATATACTGAATGTCTTTGCTATTGCCGTCTGTCAGAGGCTTTTCATTCCAGACCATATTGAGATCGGCAGATTGAATGCCCGTATTCATGGCCCAGATTGAATCGCTGTTATAAAGCGAGGAATTGAGTCCGCCCCAGTAACGGCCGTTGGTAAAAAAAATCTCTTCGATGGACTCAATGATATTCATTATTTACTTGGCTTGCGGCCAGAATGATTTATTTCTTTTCCCCCGGCCGGGGAGTTGTTTGTTTAATCGGATAAGTTTGAAAATCAGGTTTAATTGTTGGATTTTCCAACTCTTGCTTGGACATCTTGGCAATTGCTTCAGCGGCTTTAATATCCAGAGTCAATCTTTTAATTTTAGCCTCATAGGCAGGCAATGCATTCTTATAGCGCTGCTTTCTCATCCCATCCATCAGAGGTTGTTCCTTGAGCTGCTTCATCATGATATCCCGTGTATCAATAATTTCGGTCATTACTTGTTTTAAGTAAATAAGCCTTTCGCCCACGTCTTTATAGTCAAATATCTTCGTTACAGCCAAATCCTGCTCAATTCTGGCCTGTGATATTTCCGGACCGGCTTTAACCGACGGCGTGCCGGGTGCGGCGGAATTTGCCGCTTGGGGATTGAAGGCAGGATTGGCTGAGGGCATTTTATGAACCTGTTTTTTTGCTTCTTCCGGTTTTAACTGGGATTGGAGGCAGACATCCAGGACAAATGAGCCCTTTTCGGTCTGAAACGGAAGGACAATGCTGGGGCCCTTAACAATATGGCGCACAGTGTGTCCCTTGCCGAAAACAATTGTTGGAATAGCCGCAAAGACTTTCAGATTATCTTTTTCCATCATTTTTCGGGAAGCACCGGAAATCATGTTGGTAAGTTCGCCAACGGTAGATAAAACCTCTCTGTTTATTTCGGTATGATTTTCACCGAGCATTTTGTTAGTGACATAAATAATACATTCTTCATCGAAAGTGATAGCCAGAGAACCAATGGCATCTCCAGTCATACCAATGATGCCGGAGACATCGCCGCAAGCAGTATCATTCGTTTTTAAAAATGGCTTACCGGCAAGCGGTTTGGTAGAAGCCATTTTTTCCAGGACTTCGGCCGTACCATATAGAAAAGGGTTGATGAATCTAACATCCATAAAAACACATTTCCCTTAATGCTCTCTCATAATTAAATACTGCCGGACTGCTTTCAGAAGCTGCGGGCAAGTCGCGTCCAGCTGCAAACATTCCATTGCTCGTTACTATATTCTTGATTATTTGCCGACGGATTCAATCCGCACTTAATTGCAAAATAGCGGTGAAAAGCCAGAGAACCGGTTAATTCAGGATGAAATACAGTCACCAGAATATTTTTGCTTTCCGCAGCGGCAATGTAATCATCAATTTTCAACAGTACCTTAACATCTTTGCCGGCATTCAGAATTTTAGGTGCGCGGATAAAGGTAAGAGGAATCGGATCGCCGGCAACCTCCGGGATCAGGGCTTTTTTCTTAAAACTGTCCAGTTGACTGCCAAAACTGTTGCGTTTTATTTCAATGTCAATCAACCCCAGACAGGAGGCTTCGCCAACAACCTTTCTGGCCAGCAATATAGCACCGGCACAGGTACCCCAAATCTTCATTCCCCGCCCATAGGCATGCAATAATGGCTCTTTAATTGCAAAGATGTCGAGCAATCGAGAAATACAGGAGCTTTCGCCGCCGGGAATAATCAGACCGGACAAATCATTAAAATCGGATGAGTTTTTAACCTTTCTGCTGCTAATTGCTAATCGTTGCAGATGATCCAGGTGCTCATAAACACCGCCCTGCAAATCAAGGATACCGATAATGCCGGAGTTGTTTTTCTTTAGTTTTGCCATCGTCAACACATTCTCAAAGAACTGATTATTACCAGCCCCTTCCGGCTAAAAGTTGCTCCGGCGCAATTTGCGATATTTCCAGACCGGGCATAGGTTCTCCTATCCCCATTGATGCTTTTAATACCTTCTTGGGATCATCAAAATAAGCTGTCGCTTTAACGATAGCAGCAGCTCTTAGTTTGGGATCTGCCGATTTAAAAATACCTGATCCGACAAAAACCCCGTCACAGCCTAATTGCATCATCAGGGCGGCATCGGCAGGAGTGGCAATGCCCCCGGCGGCAAAATTTACCACCGGCAATCTCCCCAATTCCTTAACTCTAAGCGCCAGTTCATAAGGCAGGCCATTGGTTTTGGCAAAACCGGTTACTTCTTCCACCGGCATCTGCACCAGTTGCCGGATTTCTCGGTTCATTGTTCTCATATGGCGGACAGCCTCAACTACATTACCGGTTCCCGCCTCACCTTTGGTACGGATCATAGCCGCACCTTCAGCGATGCGGCGTAATGCTTCCCCTAAATTACGGGCACCGCAGACAAAAGGGATGGAAAATTTTGTCTTATCAATATGGCATTCTTCGTCCGCCGGCGTGAGCACTTCGCTCTCGTCAATGTAATCAATCCGCAGTGCTTCCAAAATTTGCGCTTCGACGAAATGACCAATGCGGGCTTTGGCCATGACCGGAATCGATACCGCCTTTTTGATCTTGGCGATCATGGCCGGATCGGACATACGGGCCACACCGCCGTCCTTACGGATATCGGAAGGCACACGCTCGAGAGCCATTACCGCTACTGCTCCGGCATCTTCGGCAATCCTGGCCTGTTCTACATTAGTTACATCCATGATGACGCCACCCTTTAACATTTGCGCCAGCTGTATATTCAATTCATACCTTTTTTTATCCACTTAAATCGCCTCCTGACTTATTAAAAAATTTATATCCTGATTCCAATTACGGAAAAAATTACCCGGATAAGCGCTACTTATGCAACGCTTGACCATATTCGTCAAGCACAATTAGCACTATTATACCACTTCTAAATCAAAGATGATATCGCGGCGGCTAGGAGGAGGCGACG
>CAYXZW010000045.1:0-16286 GCA_964469905.1 uncultured Smithella sp. | reverse complement strand
ACGAGAATGCTCTGGTGATAGCGCTTTGATTGAGAAGTGGTATCACCAGAGCATTCTCGTCTTGATTGCTCGCTCCTGCAGATACTGTTTTATCTGGGCAATTGTATAAGTCCGGTAATGAACCATGGAAGCTATCAATGCCGCATCTGCTTTGCCCGTTGTCAGCACATCGGCCAGGTGTTCAGGCAGGCCCGCACCGCCGGAGGCAATAACCGGTATATGTACATTTTCCGAAATCATTGCCGTTAAATTCAGTTCGTATCCTTGCTGAGTTCCATCGGCATCTATCGAATTCAGGCAAATTTCACCGGCGCCCAGTTTTTCCGCCTCGCGAGCCCACCACAAGGCGTCAATGCCGGTAAATTTCCTGCCGCCGTGAATGACTATTTCATAACCGGATGGAATCCTTTCGGATATACCCACTTTTTTGACATCCATTCCTAAAACTATGCACTGGCTGCCGAAGGCCTGCGCGCCTTGAGCAATGATTTCGGGATTCGTTACCGCAGTAGAATTAACACTGACCTTTTCCGCCCCGGCCATAATCACCCGGCGCATATCTTCCAGATTGCGAATACCGCCGCCTACGGAAAAAGGAATGAAAATTGTCTTCGCTACCCGGTCGACAACATCAATCATAATATCACGCCCATCGGAGGAAGCCGTAATATCATAAAACACAATTTCATCAGCGCCCTGTTCGTAATATTCGCGGGCAGCCTCCACCGGGTCGCCGATATCGACATTGCCTTTAAATTTAATGCCTTTGGTCAGCTTTCCGTCGCGGACGTCCAGGCAGGGTATTATTCTTTTACTGATCATTTCCCCTCCAGGCACAAAAATTCTGCAGGATTTGCAGACCGGGATTACCGCTTTTTTCCGGGTGAAACTGCATGGCCACCAGATTTTTTACTGCCAGCACTGAACAGAACTCAATCCCATAGTCCGTTACGCCCAGGATGACGGATTCCCCGGCTGGAGCTGGATAGTAGGAATGCACAAAATAGAATTCCGCCGAGGTGGGAATATCCTGAAAAACAGGATGCCGCCGCTGCAACTGCACAGAATTCCAGCCCATGTGCGGGATTTTGAGATTCCGGCCGGATGCGGCTAAATTATGAGGAAATCTTTTAGTGGAACCGGCAACCAGTCCGACACAGGGTGTCTGATTTTCTTCGCTATATTCGAGAATGATTTGCGTACCGAGGCAAATGCCCATAAGAGGTTTTCCCTTTACAAAACAATGCTTCAGCCAATCATCCAGTTTCTTTTGCCGCAAATTAGCCATGGCCTCACCAGCAGCACCGACACCCGGAAAAATAACATGTGATGCGGCATCCAGCGTTTTTGTGTCATCCGTAATGATAAAATCCTGCCCGATATTTTGCAGCGCGCGGGCAACCGAGGTGAGATTTCCAGCCTTGTAATCAATAATAGCAATCATAATTTTTCTCTCTTTTTATCTATTGCCGCATTTAGCAAATTTTATACTGGATGTACAATAGTTTTCACCCGTAACAATTTACTGGACAAATCCAGTAAAAATACCAGACGAGAGATTTGTCCCGCAGTTCAATATCCAAAACATGCCTGTACAGGAAAACCAGGGCATTGAGTGCCTGCCGCTGGGTGGATGCGGCAAGGCCTCCGGTAGTCGCTAAAAGCGAAAGAAATGCCTCCACGTCTTTCGCCCCGAGATCCCGGGGGTGGATTTTTAGATTGAAGTACTTGATATAACGAAGTATCCATTGACAATAGGTCTGCTCCGTGCGATAGGAATAGTGATGATATCGACGGACCTCCTGGACCTGTTCCATTAATTTCAACTGCGGATTGGGGTGGAACTTTGGTTTGTTTTCAGGGCTCATAGCTTAAAATCAAATAATATTAAAAACATATGTAGTATTTCCCGTCAAATGCGGGAGCGTTGGCAGTGGGGCTTATAATCGCAATTTTCCATGTTTGCCCCTTTAATAGCGTAATAAGTGGAAAATCAGGTCATCTATATAGTCTGATATGATAGAATATTTTCCGTCTATTACACTGATAGCGTTGCAAAAAGGATGACTTGACATGTCAATTATTGAATCAGCGTTGAAATGTCCTCAGTGTGTAATAAGCGTAATGGGTGATCATGCTGGTGAAGATGCGAATACGATATTCGATCGGAAGAAAGTTGACATACAGAGAAAAGGTATAACCTTTTGGCTAATTAGGTCGCCCAAAGCAAAGCCGCCAAATGTTCAACAGGTTTGTAATTCTTTCCCTTCTTACACAATTTTTATTGAACCAGCAACCAAAGGT
Source organism: uncultured Smithella sp. (assembly GCA_964469905.1). Classification (GTDB taxonomy): domain Bacteria; phylum Desulfobacterota; class Syntrophia; order Syntrophales; family Smithellaceae; genus MVRV01. The sequence continues at coordinate 13,982 of CAYXZW010000045.1, read as the reverse complement.
GGTGCTCGTCCTACTACAAAAGAGGATGCTGCTAAGGAATATTCTAATGATGGAAAGGTATGGCATCAGCTGCCTGAAGGCTTGGGCCCTGTCACAGGGAAACTGGATAAGGCGGCAACTTCCATTGTATTTGACAAGATAGAAACTGACATTGATGCAACCTTAGACCTATGGAATTATGCAGAAGCATTTGACGTTCATAAACCAATTAAATTTATACTCGGGTGTTCTACTGTTTGCGCAATTATAAAAGACATGAAAGTAATTCCAGATAGAATAAAATCGCGTTATCGTAAAATTGTTGCAGTGGGAAGAATTGTGGAACCATACAGTGTATGGCTTCGCTAACCTGTCGCTAGAGCCGATCGCAGCCCGCTGGGCTGCTCCGGCTCAGCTTATCGTTATGTCTCAGAGATATGGAGTAGAATATATGAAAAGAAAATACGTGGTGAATACCCTGATTATTGGTTCAATTCTTTTGTTGTTTTACATTTTTACAGGGCATGATCTCATGAAATTCTATTTTAGTGGAAAAGAAGAAATTATCGAAGCTGGGGAGCATATCAACAAGATATGCAATGCTAAAGGATCATGCCCAACAACAATGGAAAGGTGGCAGAAATCGGATTCCGGTAACCACCTATTAAAGGGCAATATGCGTTATTATGTGGACTTGGGCCAAGAGATTAAGGGTAGTAGCAAGATGGGGAAAAATCAGACGTTCAAAATAGTTTACAGTTTCTTTATGCCAGATGACTGGTTTGAAGTCCAAGGTGGTGTGGGCAAAAAAGTCACTTCGGGTTGGACTGGTCGTTAAACTGATTAGCAAACCTGCAATGTCTCATTTACTCACACAAAATCATATGCAATAGTATAGTACTAGGGGAGATTGTCCAATTAAATTTACCAGCGTAGAGAGAGTTGGTAATCTGCCCTTTAAAAAATATAGACAGAACATAACATAACAAGATCAATACAGCCGATCGCTAAGCTCTGGGTGATTTTTCGTTATTGTATAAAGAATATAAAAGAGGCAGGCATATGGATAAAGGTGATAAAATTGCATTGATCACCGGAGCCACATCTGGAATCGGCAAGGCGATTGCACTGGAACTGACCCGGCGGCAACTGAATGTGTTTATTGTAGCCAGAGATGAGGATAGGGCCAGGAAAACTGTGAAGGAAATAGAGGAAAGTACTGGAATCCGTCCTGCGTATTTTATCGGTGATTTGGAGTGTCAGAGGTTAATCCCAGCGTTGGCTCAAGTAATAAAAGAAAAACTGCAACGGCTGGACATTTTAATCTTAAATGCCGGCGCAGTTTTCACGAGCAGAGCAACAACCGTCGAAGGTATTGAAAGGTCGATGGCGTTGAATCATTTTGCTCCGATTCATTTGACCAGCGAACTGTTGCCATTGCTTAAAAAAAGCAGAACCTGCCGGGTGATCAATGTTTCCGCGGGCGCCCATTTGCTCAGTCCCATAGATCTGGAAGATTTCAATTATGAAAGAAATTTTGGTGGTGTAAAAGCATACGCTCGCTCTAAGATGGCAGCTATAATGGGATTTTATGAGTTCGCCGGTCAATATCCAAAAAATGATATACAGTTTTTATCTTTACATCCGGGCGTAATAGGGACGTCTTTTTCTGAAAATAATGGGAATCTATACAGATTCTTTATGTCAATTTTTCGTCTGATAATGCGTTCCCCTGCGAGTGGCGCCGCCCCGGTTGTGCATCTGGCCTTATCTCCCGAGCTGGCGGGCAAATCCGGCCTTTATTTTAATCGCTTTAAGGAAACAAAGTCGCACTCCCTTACTTATACTAAAGCAGTCAGGCAGAAAGTATGGGATCTAACTTGGCAGAAAATAAAAGAGATAACTGAATAACTCGTAAAAATGAAAAATCTATAACACGGCAATCCAGCCGATCGCTTACGCTCCGGGTGATGTTTCCGTTGGGCTTCATAATCGTACTGCAAAGGAGAATTTTTTTAATGATCAGCATTGAGTTCCTAATCACTTCGTTCATCGTGGTTCTTGTGCCTGGCACAGGGGTAATCTTCACAGTCTCCACTGGTCTAATACAAGGGCGTAAGGCAAGTATATTCGCCGCGCTTGGCTGCACTGCAGGGATACTCCCTCACCTGATGGCTACGATTCTGGGTCTAGCTGCAGTTATGCACACAAGCGCGCTCGCTTTCCAGACTCTTAAGTACGCGGGCGTTGCCTACTTATTCTATGTTGCCTATGCCACTTGGCGTGACAAGTCGGCGTTCGCCATTGACGAAAATAACTCCACAAATACGGCCATTGGTTTGGTCGTAAAGGCCTTCCTGCTCAACATTCTCAATCCGAAGCTGACCATCTTTTTTTTAGCTTTCCTGCCTCAATTTATTCAACCAGATACGACTGAACCGCTTTTCCAGCTTCTTCTGCTGAGCGCCACTTTCATGGCCATGACGTTCATAATATTCGTAGTCTATGGCTTTCTCGCACATGCATTTCGCAAGGCTGTGATCGAATCTCCGCAAGTGCAAACTTGGCTTCGTCGCGGTTTTGCCACTGCCTTTGCCATTTTGGGGACGAATCTCGCACTCACAGAAAAATAAAGCCCAAAAGCAATTCAGCCCATCGCTACACTCCGGCTGATCTGCAAGCTGGGCGTCAATGTCATCGATAATACCATATCGATCATGATATCGTAGCACAAAATAGATCGATCGAGGTGTTGGCATGCAATCAGTAACCGTATCACCAAAATATCAAGTTGTTATACCAAAAACCGTCAGGGAGGCATTAAATATTCATCCGGGCCAGAAAATGCAAATTGTAGAATATGCCGGCCGCATTGAACTTATACCGGAGAGCGACATTAAAGAACTTCGTGGATTTATCAAGGGCATCAACACTTAATTGTCTCATTCCATGGTGACTTCCAGTTCACCCCCTGCCAGGAGTTGCGCCGCTCCAGCTCACGATTAATCGAATTTAAAACATCCAATTTATTGCCCGCCCACGCCGGAGCAAGGAAGATATCCCGGTAACCATCAGCGGTGAGTCTTTGAATCACCACATCCGGCGGCAATAACTCCAACACATCAGCCGTCAGCTCCACATATTTTTCTTTACTGATCATCGGAATCGATCCCTTTTTGTACATATCACCCATAATCGTGCCCTCGAGGGCCAGCAGGGAATGAATTTTAATGCCGTTGATCGGCAAGACGGCCAGAGTCTTGGCAGTATTTATAACATCAGCGTCACTTTCCCCCGGCAATCCGATAATAATGTGTACACAAATGTTCAATTTGCTTCCGTCCAGGGCATCGACCGCGTCCAGAAATTGCTGAAAATTATGTCCCCGGTTGATGAACTGCAAGGTTTTGTCGTGGACTGATTGCAGCCCCAATTCCACCCAGACATGATAATTCCCGGCATATTGCTTTAATAAGGATACCGTTTCCGGGGCAAGGCAATCCGGACGAGTGCCGATGGAAAGACCGATTACATCGGGTTGGCCTAATGCTTCTTCATAAAGCTGCTTTAAATGACCACACGGCGCATAGGTATTCGTAAATGTCTGGAAATAGGCAATAAATTTATCGGCATGGCCTGTATAATATTTTTTACCGTTTTGAATCTGCGTTGTTATGGAGGGCAACGCCCCCTCCTGCCGAAGTTTGGAACCGCGCCCGTCGCAATAAATGCAGCCCCCGGCGGCCACATGTCCATCGCGGTTGGGACAGGTAAATCCCGCGTCAATGGATAGCTTGTGCACGGTGCAGCCGAACAGATTACGCCAGTAGCTCTTCAAATCGTAATAACGTTTATTGTTCTTCCAGAATTCCGGTTTAGCCAAGGAAGCCTCTTTTTTTGTTGTGTTTTTCGGGTAGTGATACTATTAAAGCTGCTAATATCATTTGCCCTGCTACAAGGCAATGTTGTTTTTGGGGGAAAAATTGATTGATAATTACGATATTATAGTCGTGGGCGGCGGCCATGCCGGCTGCGAGGCCGCCCTGGCCGCTGCGCGCATGGGCTGCCGGACGCTTCTTTTTAATATCAATCTGGATTCGATTGCGCTCATGTCCTGCAATCCGGCTATCGGCGGCTTAGCCAAGGGGCAACTGGTTAAAGAGATTGACGCTCTGGGCGGCGAGATGGGCCGGATTGCCGATAAGACGGCACTGCATTTCCGGATGCTCAATGCTTCCAAAGGCCCCGCTGTCCATTCTTCCCGTGTACAGTGTGACAAACAGGAATACCGTCTGGCCATGAAAGCGATTGTCGAGCGGCAGAAGAATTTGCATATCCGGCAAGGCATGGTGGAGCATCTTGTAATTGAAGGTAAAGAAATTAAAGGGGTACTGGATCAAACCGGTTATTTTTATGCCGCAAAAAAAGTAATTATAACTACCGGAACTTTTTTAAACGGCCTTGTCCATATCGGCACATCGCAAACGGTATCCGGCCGCGCCGGGGAACTGGCTTCCGTGGATCTCGCCAATCAGTTAAAAGAGATGGGTTTTGATACGGGAAGGATGAAAACGGGAACTCCGCCGCGCCTCAAAGCATCAACTATTGATTTTTCCTGCCTGCAGCGCCAGGATAGCGATCCGGAGCCACAGCCCTTTTCTTTTACCACAAAACAATTGCGCTCCGAGCGCCTGCCTTCATACTTTGCGGCCACATCGGCGGAAACGCATCGCCTGATCCGGGAAAACATCAACCAATCTCCCTTGTATGGCGGCGCAATCAAAGGAATCGGCGCCCGCTACTGCCCTTCTCTCGAAGATAAAGTAATGAGGTTCGGCGAGCGCGAATCGCACCCTGTAGTGCTGGAACATGAAGGATTGGAAACGGAAGAAATTTACGCTAAAGGATTAGGTAACAGCCTGCCGCTGGAGTTGCAGCAAAAAATCGTCAACAGTGTTCGCGGGCTGGAGCAGGCCGAAATCATGCGTCCGGCCTACGCCATTGAATATGATTTTGTGCAGCCGACCCAGCTCAAACCGACGCTGGAGACTAAGCTCATTTCCGGATTGTATCTGGCCGGGCAAATCAACGGCACTTCCGGTTACGAAGAAGCGGCCGCGCAGGGCCTTTGGGCAGGTATTAATGCCGTGCAGGCACTGCAGGGAGCACCGCCGTTTATTCTTGACCGGTCGGAAGCTTATATTGCAGTTCTTATTGACGATCTTGTTACGCGCGGCGTTGATGAACCCTATCGCATGTTTACGTCGCGGGCGGAGTACCGGTTGATTCTGCGCGAAGACAATGCCACCATCCGCCTGATGGGCAAAGGCTGCGCATTGGGTCTGATTGACCGCACCCATTATTTGGATCTTCAGGATAAAATGGGCCGAATCGAGCAGGGCATTGCCCATTTGAAAGCATCACCGATTAAACCCGTGCCGGTAATAAACGAAAAGCTGGCCGCGCTCAACTCTCCGGCCTTGAATAACCACACCACTCTTTACGCTCTGCTCAAACGCTATGAAATTGCTTATGACGATCTGTCCGGATTTCCGGGCTGGGAGCATGAATCTGATCCCTTTGTGAAAAAGCAGATGGAAATAGAAATTAAATATGAAGGGTATATCAAGCGCCAGTTCGAGGCGACGAAAAAATTAAAAGATCAGGAAAAAAAGAAAATCCCGCCGGACTTCGATTACACCTGTGTTCCCGGCCTCTCCAACGAGCTGCAGGCCAAGCTCGCCCGCATCGCACCTGCCACCATCGGCCAGATGGAGCGCATCCCCGGCATGACCGAAGGCGCCATCTCCGCTGTGCTGATCATGATGAAAAAGCAGGAGATGGCGGAACAATTAAACAAGGGAAATCCTTAGATATACACATGTAACATTCCTCTTTTAATATTTTGCATATGCCAAGTTAAGAACAAATTATCACCATAATTAAGTGTCAGCCGTTGAAAAGCGGGTTTTACATTTTGAACAACGGCCTTCATTGAAGCAGAATCGATTATTTTCCCGCTAGCAGAAATGTTGACAACTTGTATACAACTTTTAAAATGCATTTTCTCAAAAGTTGTATACAACAAAACAAGTGCTTTGATTTAGAATTAATGTTATTCCGTTTTCAAATCATAGATGATACCGCGGCGGCTCGGAGGAGGCGACGAGGCGTATATTTTAATGCGTTGAGGACGCCGACAACGATGCCAACAAAGGTAGCGCTTGATTGGGAAATGAAATAACCCATGACACGAACACGAATCATAACATCAATAATTCCATCTCTTCATCCCGCACAACCGCTGGACAGTTACTGCGCCGGCCGGTTCACCTACTTGAATCAGGATCAATGGCAAAAAGAAATTGCCGAGGGAAAAGTATTGCTGGATGATGTAGTTGCCATCGACCCCACGCTAATGCTATGCGGCGGTGAAATTATGGCCTGGGATGGCAGCTGCATTGTGGAGCCGGAAGTCGACAACAGGATAACTATCATCTACGAGGACGAATGGTTTGTTGCCGTAGATAAGACGGGTAATTTGCCGGTCCACCCTGCGGGAAGATATTTCAATAATACACTGGTGGCCCTGCTGGAGGAACGCTACGGGCGGAAAGTATACCCGTTGCATCGCCTCGACCGCGAAACATCGGGAATCATACTGCTGGCCTTCGATGGGCAAAACGGCGGCGTACTATCAGCAATGTTGGCAAAGGGATCAAAAGAGTATCTTGCTCTTGTGTACGGAGCTTTCCCCGATGAGGAGATAATTATCGACTTGCCCCTCGGACGAGACAGCGAATCTGCTGTAAACAAGAAGCGCAAAGCATGGCCAGGCGGAAACGAGCCGGCCGCAACACGCTTGCAAAAAGTCCTGACCGCTGGAGATATTTCCCTTATCCGGTGTTTCCCGGAAACAGGAAGGCTCCATCAGATACGTGCCCATCTGCTGGCCGCGGGTTATCCGATTGTCGGCGATAAGCTCTATGGCCGCGATGAAACAGCTTTTCTCACGTTTATCGAGCACGGTTTGACAGCCGATCTTGCAGAGCGCCTTATTCTGCCGCGACAGGCATTGCACGCCGCCCGACTTGTTTTTTTGCACCCACACACAAAAAAAGAGATGGACTTGCTAGCACCTCTTCCCGAAATATTTACTGAGCTCATTCGTTCTCAAAGAGCAGGCAACTGAACGTGTCTGTCGCCTCCGTTATTTGCTACCTTGTCATCATCGTCAGCCCCTCAGCCTTCAGCCTTATTTCCAGTACTTCCTTTAATAATTGAAATCATTCTTTCTTTGTTATATACTCTGTCACCTTCCTTTTTAAGGCATTTGTTGGGCGTAGATAGAGATCCAGCTTTTCACATGAACCAAACCCAAGGCCGTCTTATGCTGAAAACAATTAAATCGTCAGAGCTTGAAGTGGGGATGTATGTGACTTTGCCCTCATCGTGGCTGCATCATTCCTTCCTCAAGAACAGTTTCATAATTAAGAGCCCGGATGATGTAAAACGCATTATTGACAACGGCATTACTGAAGTATCTATTGACACAGCCAGGGGATTGTCTTTCCCCAATGTTGATATAATCAGTCACGGGAATGAGGAACATCTTCCGAAAACTCATCTCGCACCCGTTACATGGAATCCCGAGCAGTTAATTCCGGCTGATTTGAAGGAAGCCCTGAAAGATAAAACAATGCCTAAAGAAAAGAAATCAATGGTTATCTATCAGTCCTCCGTCCAGATGATGCAGCGGCTTCTGGAAGATCCCAAAATGGAGAATATTAGGGAAGTTAAAAAGGGAATCGCTGAAATGGTCGATGTCATCATCTCCGATGATAAGACAGCAGTGCACATGTTGACGATTACGGCCCATGATTTTTATACATATACCCATTCCGTCAATGTCGGATTTCTGGGCATTATGCTCTCCAAAGCACTTTTCAAAAAAACTAATGCCCACGATATGTATGAGTTGGGTGCCGGCTTTTTTCTCCATGACCTGGGCAAAACTCGGGTTGATCCGGACATTATCAACAAACGGGGAAAACTGACAGACGATGAAATGAAAAAGATGAGAATCCATCCTTATCAGAGTTACAAGATTCTTGCCGAAGCCAACCAGCTATCCGAAGAATGCCGACTCATTGCCCTTCAGCATCACGAACGGGAAGATGGCAAGGGTTACCCTCGCCATTTGCGCGGAAATGAAATTCACCTTTACGGACGTATCGGATGTATCGCTGATGTCTATGATGCACTGACAGCTAAGCGATCATACAAACCCAGCCTTTCGCCATTTGAAGCCCTTCGCGTAATGAAAGACGAGATGATTAACCATTTTGAAAAAGATTTATTTGAAAAGTTCGTTTTGCTTTTTGCCTGAAACACCACAAAATTGCTGATGATTATTATTTGCAGGCCAGCATGGTGCCGCGACAATTGCGTGCGCCGCACAGACAGGCGTGTTCCTTCTTTACCTTGGCGGTCTTGCGGCCCTCGATCATCAGACCATAATCATAAAACAGTTCTTCGCCGACACCGATGTCGCGTAGGGCTTTAAGAAATACACGCTTGCCTTCCTGGCTTGCTTCCATATTAGGCTCGCAGGCATGATTGACCCAGCGGGCGGAATTGCCGCCTTGTTTGGCATCTATTACGTGGCCATCATCCAGATGGAAATAAAAGGTGTGGTTGGGCTGACTGGGGTCGTGGGGATGAATATCCTGTGCTTCACGCCAGCTGATAATCCTTCCCTTGTATTCCAATACTTTTTCGCCGGCTTTAATCGGACGGACGGCGTAAACACCCTTGCCGTGAACGCCCGATTCACGTACTTGGGTGCGGCGACCACCGGCGGATGAATCAGAGTTGGAAATAGCTTCCCTGTCAACTCGCTTAAGCTTAGTATTGTTTTGTGTCATTGAATAAAGAGTTCCTTTAAATTGGTGGGCGTATATACAAGGAAGAATCTTGCCGGTCAAGAAGATTTTGGGAAGGGAATTTACTGCGCACGGGTTATACGACAGCCTGGTTCTCTATTCAACTGCAAAACTCTCAGATTTGAAATTGCTGTAGTACCTTCCATATCGGGCAGTGAATCTGAGTACGCAATAATCGGGATCAGTTACTCCTTTCGGATAATACATTTCGTCGCCCTTCTTCCAGATCATTTCCTTAGAGGTGCTGTCTTGCAGGACTTCCATAATGCCCTTGAGCATAACGCCTCTGAACAACCGTTTATCAAAGAAATATACGCAAGCTTTCTGGTTATGGAGATATTGACCTACTCTCATGGAGGATGTATTGGTCGTGAAGAAAATATGCTTTATGCTTTCTCTTTTCCTTGGTGGAAGCATGGCCTTGGAATTAGGATATCCATCTTCATCAACAGAGCTGATAATGGATATACTTGCTTTGTCGATCAGATTGCCGATTGTTTTGCCTGCATCTCTCATTCTTTATTATCCTTCAGATGACGCTACGATCAGCGACGGCTGCTTGTTGTTCACAGGATTTGCCGCCATGCCCTTATTATTCAAACTGGCTTTACTGGCCAAAGTGATTCTTCGTAATCTTTGGTAAAGACCGGTGAGTTTGCTGTTAAATACTCCAAAGCCACATCTCCAATGTTTTTGATCCCATGTTTTTTATTCGAGGGGATATAAATTGCATCGCCCGCTGTCACTTCCCTGGTCTCTTCTTCAATAATCAGAAGACCTGTTCCTTTGATTATATAGTAACATTGTTCCGGATCATGGACATGAATCGGCTGCTCCGATCCTTCGGGTATTGTGGATATTTGGATAGACAGATTCCTGCTTGATGAGTTTTGCGGGCTTATAAGCATATGTGAAGTAAGTATTTCCAATTTACCTGTATTGCGTGAATTATTTTTATTGAAGATTTCCATATCAGCCTCTTAATATATTCCCATTGCGCAGCCGCCGGCCAATGTCGCACCGAGCTCGTGGCATTGTTCGATAATATCTGAGGTGATTTCACCCTTGGCGACGACAGGAGTGAAAACGTTTTTGAATTTGTAGCCCAGGGCAATGCGCTCGATAGCCCGCAATGCGCCTGTGCCGTCATTGCCCGCGCTGATAAAGACAACATAGGGTTTGCGAAAAACTTTGTCCTGTGCGTCGTTGTAAGTGCGGTCAAAAAAATCCTTAATCATACCGGACATGTAGCCGAAATTCTCCGGCGTGCCGATAGCCAGACCATGGCAGGCAAGCAGATCATCGAGTGTTGCCTCATTGGCTTTCTTCAATGCAACTTCCGTGTGTTCAATAGTCTTTGCGCCTGCGGCAACGGCCTGTGCCATTTGCTGTGTGTGGCCGGTTTGGGAATGATAAATGATCAGTATTTTTGTCATAATAAAGCACCAATGGTTTTTATTCACATCAATTGTTGATGAAAATTTACAGTGACAATGGCAATGAAAAGATGTCCGAATATACTCCCAAATAACCTTGCGTGCAATATTCTTTCGTCGAGTCCATCAAATACACATAAAGGCTGAAAGCGAATTTCTGTGAAGGAGAAATAATCAGTGGCCGATAATTACCATCCTTCTTGCGGCAAAAAATATCAACAAAAACAATTGACAGGAGATGAACCTTGTGTTTTTATGGCGCCAGTAAAGTAGTAAAAGGAAAGTTGATGAACGTCCTCCCGGATACTAAAAAGACATTTGGTAAGAAACAGGGGATAAAGCGGTTGGGGCTACCCATTGCTTTGAGGACGTTCGTTTTGTGATCACCGACATATAGTTTCCTTCAAAGCCATGGGTAACCCCCGTGGCTTTTTTTTGCTCGGAGAGGACATTTATCGGAACTAACAACGAAGCAGCTAACCTCAACAGAAAGGAGAATATATGCAAACACAACCTTGGGCAGGATGTCATGTGCCCATCATAACCCCCTTTAAAGACGATTATTCCATAGACGAGGCGGGGCTTCGTCAACTGGTCAATTACTATATCGAAGAAGTGAAGTGTGATGGCATTGTCCCCTGTGGGACGACCGGGGAATCCCCGACCCTGGATCATGATGAGCATACCAGAGTTATTAAAATCGTAATCGATGAAGTCGCAGGGCGGGTGCCAGTGATGGCCGGTACAGGCTCTAACAGCACCAAAGAGGCGATTGAGCTGACAAGGCAGGCTGCGGATATGGGCGTCTCAGCAAGCCTGCAAGTATGCCCCTATTATAACAGACCTTCACAGGACGGTCTGTTGAAACATTTCGCAACAATTGCCGAGGCGACAAATCTGCCGCTTTTCATCTATAATATTCCCTCGCGAACAGGACGGCTTATTGAGGCCAAAACGATGATTGCCCTCTCCAAAATGGACTCTATCATCGGAATGAAAGATGCCTGCGGTGACTTGATGATCACAATGGAGATCATCCGCGCCACCCGACACTACGCAAAGAAGTTTTATGTCCTTTGCGGAGAAGATGCTTTGACCTTCCCGATGATGGCTTTGGGCGGCGATGGTGGTATACTGGCCGTGTCCCATGTCGTCGGGAAACAATACAGGGAGATGGTCCATCTCTATCTTGACGGTGAGATTAACGCAGCCCGGGAAATTCATTTTAAAACACTGCCGTTAGTCAAGGCACTGTTTATCGAAAGCAATCCCATTCCCGTCAAGGAAGCCATGGCCATGATGGGGCTGCCGGCGGGCAAGGTACGGCTGCCTCTGGTCCCCTTGAGTCCGGAGAACCGTGAGGTGCTGCGTCAGGCCTTGCAGCAGTTCGGTCTGCTTAATAGGCAGGAACACTGCTGATCAGTTTAGCAGCACTGCCTGAAGATATTGAGGCGGTTTAATATGCCTTTCCCCCGAAGCACCGAACCTGACGACCATATCATAAGCAATCGTTGGAAAAGATGCTGTCACCATTATTTTATAGCAACGGCGGTTGAGGAAGTGATCTTCAATCGCCGTTTTTCAAACAACCTGATTTTTTGATCCCAAAGGCAAATTGGCATCAACCCCGGAAGCTGCCTGCAGTATCTTGACAAACAGTCCCTATCTGTGCAATTATCCGTTCAAACTTTTCGAGGGAGGTAACTGATGAATCGCAAGCATATAACGATAAAATACTTTACGCTGATTCTGCTCATGGCCTTTCTGGCCTTCAGCATTGGCGGCTGCACGACGAAAAATCTGCCAACCCAGAAAACAGATTATGATGTTATTATTATCGGCGCCGGAATGGGCGGGCTTTCTGCCGCAGCACATCTGGCCCTGAAAGGTCAAAAGGTGCTGGTTCTGGAAAAACACGACCGCGTGGGCGGTAGCACGTCGAGCTTCAAGCGCGGAGAGTTCACATTCGATACAGCCCTCCATGAAATGGCCGGCGGCGGTCCCGGCAAACTTGACCGCGGACTGTTCCAGCTCCTCAAGGCCACCGGTGTGGACAAAAAAATAGAGCTTTACGAAGTCCCGGATTTTTACCGCGCAGTTTTCCCCGGTGTGGACATTACCCTGCCTCCAAACTGGGATGGATTTAAAAAAGAACTGAAGAAAAAATGGCCCGAAGAAGCCGAAGGCATAGACAACCTCCATAAACTCTGCGCTGCTCTGTTCGGAGATCTGATGGAGCTCAAAGACCTCTTCCGCTATGGTGCTGTGCGCGGGACATTCACGAAGATTATGGTGCCGCTGAGGCAGAACACTTTCTACACATGGAAGGACCGGACCGTAAAAGACCTCATGGATTTATGTTTTAAAAACGAGGATCTTAAAGCGGTGGTTTCTCAGCTCTGGGTATATTACGGTGTACCGATCGAAAAACAATCGGCGCTGATCTTCATGGCGGCAACGGAGAGCTATTTGAGCGACGGCGCCTGGCATGTGAAGGGCACCTCGCAGGCGCTTGCCGAGGGCTATGCCTCACGCATCCGGGAAATGGGCGGAACTGTAAAAACCCATACGCTCGTCACAAAAATCATTATGGAAAACGGCATGGCGACCGGTGTCCGGACGGCAACCGGCCAGAAATATACCGCCCGTTATATCGTTGCCAATACTGACCCCTACCAGTTGGCCTATAAACTGATCGGCAAGGATAACATGCCCGAGGCCTATATCAAAAAACTGGAATCCATGAGGCCGGGCAATTCCCTGTTCGGAGTCTATCTTGGTCTGGGCGTTGACCTCAAAGCGCGCGGTTTTCGCGATACCGAAATTTTCTTCAATACTTACCGCGACAGCACAAAGAATTACGAAGCCATGATGACAGGCGACTTTGGGAAAGGTGCTGTATCCATCACCGTTTACTCCAACCTGGCCGACCCCATTTACGCACCAAAAGGCAAATCAGTGGTTAAACTCGATGCCTACTCCGACATCTCCGTCTGGCCCAAGGATCGCGCGGCCTATCTCAAGCTGAAGGAACAAAAAATGGACGAACTCATCGCACTAGCGTCCAACGTAATCCCCGAGCTCAAGGACCCGAAGAACATAATTGTTAAGGAGGGCTACACACCGAAGACGATCCAGGACTATACCCTGAATAAGGGTGGCATCGTTTACGGCTTCGAGATTACACCGGATCAATGGGAAAAAATGCCCAACACAACACCCATTGCCAATGTATTCATCACCAGCAACTGGACGCAGGCCTGGCACGGCGTAGGATCATGCCAGGTCAACGGCTGGCGCGCCGCCCGCCTTATCCTCGACAAAGAGGAGATCGAATGATACCAGGTCGAATTCTTTGGCTAACTTTGTTGGCTGCGTCGTCGGCTTCCTCAGCGTATGCATAATACGCTTCCGGTGCCTTCTTCTTGCCGCCGCGTTATCCTTTGAATGCAACCTGGTATAACAAACGAGACCAAAGAGGGGAACTTTTACCGGGAAGGATTATAATATCTTTCCCGGTATCATTTTGATATCACTGGGGCAGATGCAATCAAGAAAATATTCCGCCCTCTCACTTTACGTACTGGATTATCTGGATCAAAACACCGTCCGGGTCACTGAT
>CAYXZW010000044.1:0-24990 GCA_964469905.1 uncultured Smithella sp. | reverse complement strand
TTCGTTGTTCCGGCAGAGCCGATTAATCTGTCCTGTTATTTAAATGAAAATAAAGATATTCCTGCGGAGATGATGGTTCGCGATCTTCGTGGCGAATTAATCGACCGAATTGAAGAAGAGAAGACGAGCATTGTCGGGCCTGCCTTAAAATCCCGGGAAGAGCTAATAGGGATGGTCTTGAGCGATGAGGGTGTCAAACAATTTATTGCCGAGTCCGCAGTAAAAGAGAAAAAAGACCGGGCAGCAGTGGAAAAAGATGCCCGTCGCTATCTGTACGAAATTGCCGCAGATTACAACGAAACTTTTGTTGAACTTTGGGACAAGGGGCTCACTTGGCTTTGGAATACTGTCTATGACGGTGTGCTGCTGGATATGGAAGGTTTTACCAAGATCAGAAATGTTTCCAAAAAAATGCCTTTTGTCATTGTTCCCTGCCATCGCAGTCATATCGATTATCTTTTGTTATCCTATCTTTTCTATAAACATAATGTTCAGATGCCCTTCATAGCTGCCGGGGCAAATTTGTCTTTTTTCCCTCTGGGGTATATTTTCCGTAAGTCCGGCGCTTTTTTTCTGCGTAGGAGCTTCCGGGGTAATGCTCTTTATTCGGAAGTGTTTGCCAAGTATATTGCTGTTCTTTTAAAAGAAGGGTTACCTCTGGAATTCTTTATTGAAGGCGGCCGCAGCCGCACCGGAAAAATGGTAATACCCAAGTACGGACTTCTTTCTATGGTTTTGCAGGCCTATCAGGAAAAATACTGCGATAATTTTGCCGCCATTCCCGTATATATCGGTTATGATCGGGTAGTCGAGGAAAAGTCTTATCTGAAGGAGCTTACCGGAGCTCCTAAGGTTCAGGAAAACACGGCGGACATGATCAAGAGCGGCAATATCTTCCGCAAGCGTTTTGGCAAGGTTTATGTCAATATCGGTGAACCTATTATTATGAAAGATTATTTGGCGACCGGAGAAAAACAAATAGGCCAGATGAATCAGGAAGAAAGACAAAGCTTATATCGAAAAATCGGTTATGAAATTGTTCTGGAAATTAATAATGTATCCGTTGTTACGCCCTTTTCCATGGTGGCTTCCGGACTTTTGAGCCATGACCGCCGGGGGATATCGCATGAAGATTTAACAGATGTTTTAAATGAGTTTTATGAGTACTTATTTGTTAAGAAAGTAAAGTTTGCTGCAACTTTTGCTCATCAGGAAAAAGCCATTGCCGATGCCCTCAATATCTTCGCACAGTCCAAGATAATCTCTAAAATTGAAGCGGATGAGGATGAAATTGAGGAAATGCAGGAAGTTGTTTACTCACTGGAAGATGACAAGCGACTTAATTTGGAATACTACAAAAACAACATTTTACATTTCTTCGTACCCTTGTGTTTTGTCGCCACTTCGATGGTGAACAGCAATGAAGATGTCATGTCGCTTACCCGGATTATGGGTGATTATAAGTTCCTGAAGCGTCTTTTATGGAATGAATTTATTTTTGATGAACGCAAAGACGATGTCGATGAAGTCAACGATGTGCTGGCCTATTTGCACACCCGGAAAATGATTGTTCCCTTCGAACGGGAAGGTCAGGTCTGGATTGAAGTCAAGGGAAAGGGTAAAACGAAGCTCAAACCATTTGCCGGATTGATCCATAATTATTTGGAATCATGCTGGATTGTTCTGAGGAGTTGCCTGTATTTAAAGAAAACTTCACATACGGAAAAAGAATGGTTGAAGAAAATCAGGACTTTGGGTGATCGAATGTACCGCAAGGGAGAAGTTTTGCGGGCGGAATCTCTTTCTCAATCCAATTATGCAAATGTGATCCTGTTTCTGGCCGACGCGGAACTTATTACTTCCATAATCAAAGAAGAAAAAAGTGGAAAGAAAGAAACTGCCTATACGCTTGCCGAGAACAGAGCGGAAATGGAAGTGCTGCGGAGACGCCTCTTCAAATTCCTGTAGCAGACTGTTGAAAAACGCCCATCTGCGGCGTTGCGCTTCAGCCCTCGGAGGCTCACGTACGTTTAGTACGCTCCGCTCCTCGGTCTTCGCGCGCCTTGCATCTGAGCATTTTTGAACAGTCTTGAAAAAAACAAAGCCTCGGAAGCAAAACTCCCGAGGCTTTTTCTTGCAAATACTGAATTAGATTGTTCAGAGTTATAAATTTGTTATTTCTTTTTCGCCGCCTTTGTCTTAACTTCCTGTTTAATGCTGTAAAAAGCAGTCCTGCCGCGGTAGTTGGCGGCATCGCCTAAATCTTCTTCAATTCTTAATAACTGATTGTACTTGGCCAGACGCTCCGAACGGGAGAGTGAGCCGGTTTTTATCTGGCCGCAGTTGGTGGCTACAGTAACATCAGCCATAAAGGTATCTTCCGTTTCGCCGGAGCGATGCGAGACAACGCAGGTGTAATTGGCTTCTTTGGCGCGTTCGATAGTTGCCAGCGTTTCGGTGAGCGTTCCGATCTGGTTGAGCTTAATCAATACGGAATTAGCCACGCCCATGTTGATTCCTTTTTCCAGGCGTTTAACATTGGTTACAAACAGATCATCGCCGACAATTTGTACTCTTTCGCCCAGTTCATCGGTGAGCAGTTTCCAGCCCGCCCAGTCATCTTCCGCCAGACCGTCTTCAATGGAAATAACGGGATATTTTTTAACAAGATCGGCGTAAAACTTAACCATTTCTTCTGCTGACTTTTGCGGCTTGGCTTCGGCGGCCAGAATATATTTCCCTTTGGAGTAGAATGAGCTGGCCGCAGCATCCAGAGCGATCATAATGTCCTGCCCCGGGCGGTAATTTGCTTTTTCAATAGCTGTCATGATTACACTCAGCGCTTCTTCGTTGGATTTCAAATTAGGTGCGAATCCGCCTTCATCGCCGACTGCTGTATTGTAGCCTTTGACTTTTAGAACTGATTTCAAGGAGTGGAAGATTTCGGCGCACATGCGGATTCCCTCGGAGAAATTGACGGCTCCCACCGGCATAATCATAAATTCCTGAATGTCCACATTGTTGTCGGCATGCTGGCCGCCGTTTAAGATATTGGCCATGGGGACAGGCAGGTCTTTGGCGTTGACACCGCCCAGGTATCTGTAAAGGGGCAAACCGGATATTTCCGCCGCCACTTTGGCACAGGCCAGCGATACGGCCAGCATAGCATTGGCGCCCAGTTTACCTTTATTCGGTGTACCATCGAGTTCTATCATCGTGTAGTCGATATCGCGCTGTCGGCGGCAATCCATACCGATTATTTCTGGCCCGATTTTATGCAGAATATTATTGACGGCATTCTGGACACCTTTGCCGTTATATCTTTTTTTATTGCCGTCGCGTAATTCCAGCATTTCATATTCGCCGGTAGAAGCGCCGGAGGGTACAGCAGCCCTTCCTGTAAATCCTGCTATTGTGCTGACTTCAGCTTCCACTGTCGGGTTTCCCCGGGAATCTAAGATTTCCCGTGCGTGAATATTGATAATTTCCGGCATAAGCCCCCTCCATAAAGTTTTTTGCCTCTATAACAGAGAGAACCCGGTATTTCAAGGCTATAATCAAAGCGCCTTGATAAGTTTAAGCAAGTCAGATAAGAAGAAAACGTTTTTAACTGATAGGAGGCTTTTATACAAAAATTGGAGAATGCAACGGTTAATAAAGGAAAAAACACAAAACTTTTTCTCCATTTAAAAAAATGGCTGGAAAAAGCGGTGTTGGATTATAGAATGATTGAGGAAGGCGACCGGCTGCTGATCGGTGTTTCCGGTGGTGCAGATAGTTTTGCCCTGCTGGATTTACTGGATTCGCCGATGGTTTTTGTGCCTAAGTTTTCATTTATCGCCGTCAATATCGATATGGGTTTCGCTCCGGACTATGTCGCCTATAATCAGCTGGAGAAATATTTACAGGAAAATAATTATCCCTATGTGATGGAGAAAACAGATATCGGATTATTGGCGCACAGCGACTACAACAAGAAAAATCCTTGTTTCCTGTGCTCGAGATTGCGGCGTAAAAGGATTTTTGAAATAGCGGATGCCGAGGGATGTAACAAAATTGCGTTTGCCCATCACCGGGACGATATTATTGAAACGCTTTTGATAAACATGTTTTACGGACGTGAAATAAGCACCATGATGCCTAACCAGAGCATATTTGATGGAAAACTGCACATCATCCGACCCTTGGCTTATTTGAAAGAGGAACTGGTGAAGAAGTACAGCCGGGAGAGACAATTTCCGAAAGTCAAAAATTGTTGTCCGACAAGTAATACATCGAAGCGGGTCTATATTAAGAATCTTTTGAATGAATTGGAACGGGACAATAAGGAAGTACGTGATAATATTTACAAGTCGATGAGCCATGTTAAACCGGATTATCTGCTGTCAACGAAGAAAAAATAAATGGCTTTAAACGAAATTTAATGTAAAATTCAACCATGACAAAAGAAAATACTGCCAATAGGCTTATTGCCTCCAACAAAACTGCTCGCCTTAATTATGATATCAGCGATATTTATGAAGCCGGTATGGTTTTGTCCGGAACGGAAGTTAAAGCGCTGCGTGCGGGAAAAGCCAACCTCAAAGATAGTTATGCTGTCGTTAAGGATGATGAGGTTTATTTGCGGGAGATGCACATCAGCCATTATGATCATGGCAACCGATCCAATCATGAACCATTGAGGCCGCGTAAACTATTATTGCATAAAAGAGAAATTCGCAAACTTTACGGCAAGTCGCGGGAAAAAGGTCTGGCGCTTGTGCCCCTGAAGCTTTATTTTAAAAACGGTAAGGTTAAAGTGGAAATCGGTATTGGCAAAGGTAAAAAATTATATGACCGTCGTGAAGATATCAAAGAGCGCGAGGAACGGCGCGACCTGGCACGCAACTTTAAATCCAAACAGATAAAGATTTAATTTTACTAATGCTGATGTTTGAGGGTAATTTCGAAAAAACCAGTAACAGTGCTATCTTGGGGATGAGGATATGGAAGGTAAAAAAGTCAGTGAAAGTCGGGTGATTATTGCACAGGTCATGAATCCGGATAATGCCAATCCGTCTGGAAATGTCCATGGTGGCGACATCATGAAGCTCATCGATACGACCGGAGGTGTTGCGGCCGCGCGACATGCCCGTGCGCACGTAGTGACCGCATCCATCGATAGGCTGGATTTTCATCATCCCGTCTATATCGGCGATGTGATTATTCTCAAAGCGTCCGTCAATTACGTGGGCCGGACCTCGATGGAAGTCGGTGTGCGCGTCGAGGCGGAAAACGTGATTACCGGGCAGGTACGCCACAGCGGGTCCGCCTATCTTACTTATGTTGCTCTGGATGCCCAAAAAAAGCCAATTCAGTTGCCGCCGTTGATTATGGAGAATGAAGAGGATAAATGCCGCAACAATGAAGCAGCTTCAAGAAGGCAAATGCGATTGGCGGAAAAGAAAGTTGAAAAGAAAAAACATGAATCAGACTGTTGTTGTTAAATAGTTGTATTGTGAAGAAGTTTGTGGCGATTTGCCTTTTGGATGGATCAGGACGTCATTAAAGATAGCATAACCAAACGTGCTGTTTTTGTAAAGAGTGGCTAATATTTACGAATAGCGAGCGGCAATACTTCCAAGGCAGAGCCGAGCAAAATCTAAAGAAGTGCAAAGCCCGCTAGGAATAACGGGTTTTTTCTTGCTTTTTATATGGTTGGCTCCGAAGGAGCCCATTGTCGTGGGTGCTGAACTAGATTAGTTCGGATCGGAGACAATATTTGATACGTGATTAAATGTGCTAAAAAATATGACGCTTTAATTACAAGTTTTTGTTTCTGATTTTTACCGGAGGTAATTAATGATTACGGAAACCCCAAGCTTCAAAATTAAGGGGTATGGTCCTTTGTTGCCAAACCTCTTCCCGGGAACAGATAAAATGTTAAATATTCGATATCAATGGATATCTGCAAAATTCCTATTGACGCCGTGATTGGGCGCACTCCTGCGCCCCTTAAGTGTTGGCTGAATTCCTTTCAGCATTGGCAGCTTGAGCCGCAGCGATGGCCAAGGCAGCTTTAGCATTTTGTGCTGCAGCTACAGCTAGTGCAACAGCAGCAGCTTGGGCAAGTTTGGAAGATTGCTCTTCCCCGGCATCTTGTGCGCCATTGATGTTCTGTTCGGCAGAGGCCGCCAAGGCGGCAGCAGCAGCCTGGGATGCTCTGGCAGCTCTGGATGCAGCAGCATCTTTGGCATCCTTGGCAGCTTGCAAAGCAACATTGTTAGCTAGCGGGAAAGAAGCCACTGAATCAGAGTTTCTGCTACCGCTGGGTTCTGGAGTATTATTAACTTCAGCATCTGATTGATTTTGAGCAGTTTGCGCAGAAAGCTCTGCACTGGCAGATCGGACAGAATATTTCAGCGCTTGCTGAGAAATAGTTACAGTATCAGCATTCCGGCTACCACTGGCTGCTTGAACACTTATAGTAGCTTTGGCTCCAGACGTCATTTGAGCGATTTGCACATGAGGCGCTGCATTGGCTTGATTTGTTGTGATTGATGAAATTGCCAATTTAGATCACCCCTTCTCTTCTTTCTAAGCAAACGTGTTAATATAACTATTATCTTCAGTCTGGCCCTGCTGTTTTACAGTGGGCTCTTCCTTCGGCTTTTCTTGTACTTGCTGCGGTTGCTGTGGTTGTTGCGGTCGAACTGTTTGGTATTGCTCAGTTCTTGGCACTTGCGCATTACCCTGAATAGCATCAACAGGCATCTTAAACCTCCTTTTGCCGAAAATATCGGCGATTGATAAACCCTTACGGCCAGTTTATCGGCAATTTATTAGGAAAACTTTAATTTTAATAATATGCTGATTTTAATTCAGAATAATACAAAGGTTCTGCCTATTTGACCAGGATGATGATTTATTACATGTAAAAATTTTAACGGATAAAAATGGAAATGCAAATGGGGGTTAAATAAATAATTGTTGCGATAATGATTATCCAGGAAAACCGGTTAATATGCTTTTCAAATGCTAAAAGATGTTTATCCCAGTTGCTCTCCTCGATGAATTGACGCAATTTCTGAAGCGGCTTTATGGTTTGGAATATCTTCGGCAGGTTAGCCACTTTTGTTTCTATGGTATTTTCGGTAAAGGTAGTCTCAGCTTGCATATCAGTTCTCCTCTGATGTCAATATAGCTTGCTTTGGGCCGATGTGTTAAGTGTGGTATTTCCTGACGACTGCCGTGACCACGCCGCCCAGACGCATTTCGGCCACGGGTGTGATTCTCGGATATTTCGGATTAGCCGCCTCCAGGTAAACATCTTTCCCCTTTTTATGAAAATATTTCATTGTCCAGGCGCCATCCACTTCCGCAATTACAATATCTCCCGTCTTAGGTTCCCTGCCGCGTTCGACCAGCACCAGATCATCCGGCATTATTCCTGCGCCAATCATGGAATCTCCATCAACCTTGAGCAGAAAGGACTCCGCCTGCTTGGTGATCAGGTACTCGTCAAAGGAGATAACATCGCGCAATTCTTCTTCGGCGGGTGAGGGAAAGCCTGCTGATACTCCCCCGGCGAGAGGGACACCGACAAGCGAGTTTATGAACGTAAGGTGCCCGGACTTGTCCTTTTCCAGAATCCCTTCCTGCAGGAGTTTGTTCATCCAGAAATGGACAACGCTTTTTGACCTTACGGCAAGTAAAGTAAGCATTTCTTCATAGGTTGGCATACGCCGGTGTTCACGGCTGAAATCGGCTATGCTCTGTGCTACTGATTTTATCGTGCGTTTCGTTTCCATGGATTGCACCATAATAGAACATATGTTCTATTGTCAAGGATAATTTTAAATATTTTTCTGGTACAACATCTGTTACAATACTTTCAATAACTTGGAGAGCGTTAATATGTGCGGAAGGTTTGCCTTAATTACTGATCTGACAAAAATCGCCGAACAATTTGATGTCGGCAAGACTTCAACTGACTTTCAACCAAACTGGAATATCACTCCTGGGCAATACGTCCCCGCCGTTGTTCATCGAAATGGTCAAAATATTCTGGAGTTCTTTCTCTGGGGATTAATTCCCTTCTGGGCTAAAGATCCTGCGATTGGAAAGAAGCTGATCAACGCCCGTGCTGAGACCATTAGCGACAAGCCGAGTTTCCGGAGCGCATTGGAAACGAGAAGATGCCTGATTATTGCCGATGGCTTTTATGAATGGAGACTCGAAGGCAAAAAGAAAATGCCATTGTATTTTTATCTCCAGTCGGGAAAACCTTTCGGTTTGGCCGGGTTGTATGAAACATGGATTTCCCCCGATAAAAAACAGATCAATACCTGTACAATCATCACAACGGATGCTAATGAAATGATCAAGTCCATTCACGACCGCATGCCGGTAATAATTCCCGGGGAACTGGAACAGGCATGGCTGAACGATAAAAATAAAGATAAGACCGATCTGGTTTCCGGACTAAAGCCATACCCTGCGGAGAAAATGAATTGCAAAGCTGGAATGGGACCGGCGTTTACTTAAATTTAATCATAAATGACCCATCGATCTTCTTTATAAGTTGGCAAAAGAGAGGGCATTCAAAATGCAATATGTCATCTTGGGGAAAACAGGTTTGAAAGTCTCCGAGTTGGGATTCGGGGGGATTCCCCTGATTCGCCTCAATGATGAATTGGCCGTAGAAGCGTTGCGCCGGGCCTATGACAGAGGCATTACGATTTACGATACGGCCAACATGTACCTCGACAGCGAAGAAAAGATCGGTAAGGCTTTTAGAGGTATGCGGGACAAAGTGGTGATTGCTTCGAAATCCATCCGGCGGGATGCCGCAGGCATGAGCGAACATATTGAGAAAAGCCTGCACCGGCTCAAAACTGACTATATTGATCTCTATCAACTGCATCAGGTGTCCGAAGAAAAGGATTGGAATGCCATTATGGCGCCGGGCGGGGCGATGGAGGCATTACTCACGGCCAGAGACAAGGGAAAGATCCGTTATATCGGCGTTTCGTCCCATAGTCTGGCGATGGCGTTAAAATTAGTTAAAACGGATTTGTTCAGCACGATTCAGTTTCCCTTCAATTTTATTGAGAGTGCTGCAAAAGATGAACTGCATAATGTCGCGAAAGAAAGGCAAATGGGTATTCTGGCGATGAAGCCCTTCGCCGGCGGCAT
This sequence comes from uncultured Smithella sp., assembly GCA_964469905.1. Lineage (GTDB taxonomy): Bacteria > Desulfobacterota > Syntrophia > Syntrophales > Smithellaceae > MVRV01. The sequence continues at coordinate 15,813 of CAYXZW010000044.1, read as the reverse complement.
GATCGACAATGCTGCTATTGCTTTTAAATTTCTGCGGCAGCATCCCGCTGTTATACCGATTCCGGGATTTGACTCTGTCCAAGCCGTGGATCAGGTTGCCTCTTTCTATGAAATTGCCAATGAAATAAATCAAAGGGACCTTGATACTATGGATCGTTACCGAATCGAGTTGGGCAAGCAGTTCTGCCGCCGCTGCGAATACTGTCAGCCCTGCCCGAATGGAGTTCTGATTACACCGGCCATGAGCTACCGGGTCATCTCCTTACGAATGTCACCGGAAGTCGCCGTCAAATTTTCCGGCGTATTTATGGAAAGCGTGTTGAAATGTGACAGGTGCGGAGAGTGTTTGGAAAAATGCCCTTATGATTTGCCGATTCCGGAGATGCTGAAAACCCATTACGATCTTTATGAGCAGCATCGCAAGGGGCTTCTGGCCGGATAAAATAAACAAAGAAAATAGAGATTTATTTGCTGCTGATCCTGAAAAATATGCTCCAAAGTATGACGGTTATTGTGCCTGGGCTATGACTGAAGCACGAAAAGCCCAGGCCGACCCTGAAGTATGGAATATCCTCAATGAAAAGCTTTACATGAATTGCAGTGAAAGTGCGTATGAAAAGTGGAGCAGAGATATTCCCGGTAATATCCAAAAAGCTGATATGAACTGGTTAACATTCTCAGGAAATTAAAAGAGCTAACAACAGGCTCCGGCATGATGCTTTTGGCCGGTTATTTCACCGCCAAGACGAGATTTTCCGTCCTAATCATTAATGTTGTTTTCCCGGTATTTATAATATATGTGCAGTACTGTGGCCGGATAGCTTAGGCACTGGCAATATTTTGCCGCCGGACGGTTTTCCCGCTGTAATCAGAGAAAAAAATGTTAACCGGTTGAATGGAAAGAAACGTCAACTCGTTTCCAATAGGCAGGAGGTTCAGATATGGTGAAGTTAAATGACAAAAGAATGGTTTGTAAAAAGGGATTAAACAATCCGTTTTTGCTTTCAATAGTGTGCTTTTGTGCGCTGATAATCTGTTTTTTGTTTATATCCGCCGCTGTTCCCGGTAAGGCGTTGGCCTCGGAAAAGGCGTGGCTCGGTGTGCAGGCGAAGTCATCAGGTATGAATCGATGGCTTCACCGGTTTACGAACTTGGAGAGCGGTGTTATTGTTACCTCAGTAACAAAGGGGGGACCCGTAGAGCAAATGGGAATAAGACCCAATGATATCTTTGTGGGTTTCAATTATCAGAGAATTAAAGACATCAGTGAATTTGAACGTGCCATTTCCGGATCAAGTCCCGGCGATAGAATAGTTTTATCCGTATTTCGCATGTCTCCAACCATATTGACTATTGTAGGAAGGATGGGGCAATCGCCGGAAGCAGGCGGTCAGCAAAAGGCGCAGGAGCCTCTGGCGGAAATTTCCGCCCCGGCCCAGGCTGATACTACTGCAAAAATTTATGCACCACCGGGGCATCGTGAAATTGAATCCCTGGGTTATTCCCGCGATGGTAAGCTGATTATTTCGGCAGGCGGGACATCGCTGAGGCTTTGGGATTCATCCACAGGCAGGGAAATCAGAACATTTGCCGGCGTTACCGATGTTATTTATTCCGTCGCCTTTTCACCGGATGACAGATTTATCCTCACCGGCGGCGCCAACCATAAAGCCGTCCTCTGGGATGTGGAAACAGGAAAAGCAATCAGGTCATTTATCGGACAGACTAAGGATGACCTGATGGAGTCGGTCGCTTTTTCGCCCGATGGTAGCTTAGTGTTGACCGGCGGAAGTGATAAAATTATCAGGCTTTGGGATATGGCCTCCGGGCGCGAAATACGTACATTTACCGGACACACGGCGTGGGTGAACTCCGTCGGTTTTTCACCGGACGGAAAATCTGTGGTTTCCGGAAGCTGGGATGGCGCCATCAAGCTTTGGGATGTTGCTACCGGAACCGAAACCGGACCTTTTAAAGAAAATAAACCGGCTGCCGAATATAAAGCCGCCAGAGATTATGTGCGAGCCGGCGGGAGAGGAAGAGGCGGTGCAGAGCCTGCTGCTGTTGCTGCGCCCGCCAAGGCTGATGTTCCCCCTGCCGTCATTGTGAGAATTGGCGATAAAATGGCTTGGAATATGGAAGCCTGGAAGAATCGCATCAGCACGGTTGTCTTTTCACCGGACGGGAAATATCTGCTTTCCGGAAACTGGGGCGGCGTCATCAGTCTGTGGGATGCTTCCACCGGGCAAAAAATAAAAAATATTGCCGGACACTCCGGGAGAATTAACGCCCTGGCGTTTTCACCCGATGGCCGGCGCATCATTTCGGCAGGCCGTGACAATCTGGTAAAAATCTGGGATACCGCTTCCGGGCTGGAACTGCGAACACTTGCCGGACACACCGGAGAAGTAAAAACAACCGCATTTTTCAGCAAACCGCACATTGCGATATCCGGCGGGGCGGACGGCACCATACGGTTATGGAACGCCAATACCGGCGAAGAGTTCATCAAGTTCGTTGATTTAAAAGATGGAGAGTGGATAATTGTCACCGCGGACGGCTATTACAATTCGTCACCCAAGGGTCACCAGGAACTGAACATTCTTGTAAATAAAAAGGTGTATGCGATTGACCAGTTTTACGATCTCTTTTACCGTCCCGATATTGTGACGGCAAAACTGCGCGGCGAGAATATTGCGGACCTGGTTACTCTTACGCTCAGCGAAGCGATCAGGAATCCTCCGCCCCGGGTCAGTATCAGCTCTTTGCCCGGTGAAACCGGGACGCCTGCGGCCAAAGTTTGCTATCGCGTTAAAAGCGCCGGCGGTGGTATCGGCGAAATACGGATTTTCCAAAACGGCAAACTAATTAAGTCCGACGGATTTTATCGTGAGGTGGTCAAAAATGAAACCACGGCCAAAATGCAACTGGCATCAATCAATAGCCGGGCTGTCTATCAGGATATGCGCTCCCTGACGGTGAAGGAAAAAGCATCATCCCTTGCTCCACAGGCTGCACCGAAAGGAAACATCGTGGAGGAGTGTGTTGAGGTGGAAGCCATGGCGGGAGAAAATGAAATCAGCCTGACCGCCTTTAATGCTCCCAATACTGTGCAGAGTTTTCTGGAAACAGCCAAGTTTGTTTCCACGGTAAAACAGGCCGAGCCTCATCTTTACATTCTGTCTGTCGGCATTGACAAATATCGTGACGCCTCCATCAATCTCAAGTATGCGGCCAAGGATGCAGCAGATTTTTCCGGCCGGCTGTCGGCTGCTGCCCGGACCATCTACAAACCGGAAAACATTCATCTGATTAGTCTGGTCAATGAAAAGGCCAGCAAACAAAATATTCTGGCCACGATAGATAGCCTGTCCAAAAAGATCAAGCATGGCGACCGGTTTATATTTTTTGACGCCTCGCATGGCTTGCTGCTGCAAGGTCAGTACTACATAGTTACCAGCAGCTTTGACGGTAAGCTTTTCAATAATAATAGCCTGATCAGTTCCAATGAAATTGTCGAAATCTCCAAGAAGATAAAAGCTCTTTCGCAATTGTTCGTCTTTGATACCTGTCATGCCGGAGGTGTCGACAATATTGTGAGTGGCCTTTACGATGCCCGGATGTCGGTGCTGGCCAAGAAAATGGGGTTGCACATTTTTGCGTCCGCCGGCAGTGTGCAGACGGCGCTGGATGGGTTTCAGGGGAATGGCTTATACACGCATACTCTATTGCAGGGGATTTTCCGGGGCAGCGAGGTGGATGCAGAAAAAGACGGCATGGTAACGGTGACGAAGCTGGGGCGATATTCGAAGGACAAGACAACGGAAATTTCCGTCCGACTGGGGCATCCCCAGACACCATTTATTATCAACTTCGGGAAAGACAGTCCTCTGTTCAAAGTGAACTGACAGACTTCGGTCCTCGGACTCCGGCCGTTTCCCTGATAACTGAAAAAGGATCAATACATGAGATATGAAGGCAACATCTTCCGGCCTTTCAGCGAGGCCAACAGCTATCTTCTCCAGTGCACTGTGGGCTGCTCGCATAACCAATGCACCTTCTGCGGGATGTATAAAGACAAGCGTTACCGTATACGCACTCTCGAAGAGATCAAAGAGGATATAGCAATGGCTAAAGCCCACTATGGAGATTGCGAGAAGGTTTTCCTGTGTGATGGTGACGCCATCGCCATTGATACCCAAACGCTTTTAGAAATTCTCCGGACGCTCCGGGATAACTTTCCGTCACTGCGGCATGTGGGAAGCTATGTCGGTCCGCAGAGCACACTTAGTAAATCCCTGGATGAACTCAAAGCCCTCCGCGCCGCGGGACTGGGCAAGGCCTACATCGGTGTGGAGACGGGGGACGACGAGCTTCTGCAGAAGGTTAAAAAAGGCGTCGGCTACGAGGAAATGCTCCGGGCAGGACAAAGCCTGGTGGAAGCGGGGATCAATCTGTCCGTTATGGTTTTGCTGGGAATTGCAGGCAAAGGCGAGGCGTCCCACAGGCATGCTCTGGCCACAGCGAAGATATGCAATGAGATGCAGCCCCAGTACCTGGCGGCTCTCACCTGCACTCCAGTGCCGGGAACAGTGCTGCACCGGCAGGTGCAGTCCGGAGACTTCAAACTGCTGGATCCCTTCGAAACCCTGGAAGAGATGAAGACGATCTTCGAGAACATCACGATGGACAATCTGAAGTTTGTCGGTGCCCACGCCTCGAACTATCTGCCCATCAGCGGCACCCTCCAGAAAGACCGGGCCCAGATGATCGCCGCCGTGGATCATGTCCTGAAAAGCCGGGACGAGCGGTTGATCCGCTCCGATCACATGCGGGGACTGTGATTAATTACAGCAAGATAGACGATAATAGGAATGTGCAATAAGATTGCCTTGACATACAAGGCCGGTCTTTCTATAATTCAGCCATGCTCAAACAATGTCTTATTAAAAACAAGATAATCGGCAATAAAGTCAATGCAGTATACCCGCTGATCAACCCAATTTTGCTGACGCCTTGAACAAAAGGAAAAAGTATGAAGCGCTTTTTCTCCGATCTTCCCGTTCGCTACAAGCTGCTGCTCGGCACAGGCGTGACATTGATCATCGTCCTCGGATTGAGCAGTCTGATCATCTATGGGGTGACACAAAAAAATCTGGAAGCCGGCATCGAGGGCCAGTTAACTACCTCAACAGACATGCTGCTGAAAATGGTTAAAACCTCGGCGGACGTCTCCATCAAGAACTATTTGCGATCATCGGCCGAGGCCAACAAAATGATTGTGGAGAACTTCTACTCGCAATACAAAAAGGGCTTGATCACCGAAGCGGAGGCGAAACGCCGGTCGCGTGATGTCCTGTTTAGTCAAACCATCGGTAAAACAGGCTATGTCTACTGTACGAACAAGGAGGGCAATGCCGTTGTTCATCCCGTCCGCGGTGTGGAAGGGCGAAGTTTTATCCAACACGAATTCGTACGTGAACAGATGAAGCGCAAAGAGGGCTATCTGACCTATGACTGGAAGAACCCCGGAGAAACCCTACCAAGACCAAAGGCCCTGTACATGACCCACTTCCAGCCGTGGGACTGGATCATTTCCGTTTCGTCCTATCGGTCGGAGTTCATTCATCTGATCAGCGTCAGTGACATCCGAAGCAGTGTCCTTTCGCAGCGTTTCGGAAAAACCGGCTATTCCTATATCATCGACTCCAAAGGTAACATCATCGTTCATCCATCCCTGACAGGTAACTTGAAAGATTTTGGTGATGCCGGCCAGCGCGATGCTGCTTTGCGCATCGTTAAGCAGAAGACAGGAAAACTTTTGTACAGCTGGCAGAATACCGACGAAAAGAAACCACGCGAGAAAATCGTCATTATGAATTATATTCCGGAATTCGACTGGATCGTCGCCTCCTCCGGATATACAGACGAGTTTTACGAACCGCTCCAGCAATTGCGCAACATGATCATCTTTGTATCAATACTGGCTATTGCGTTCGTGTTTGTCCTGACACTTTGGATCAGTTCCGCCATCACAAACCCGCTCAAGAAGCTGATGGATTATTTTGCCGCGGGCGTCACGGATGATTTTTCTGTGCGCATGCAATCCCCATCAAAAGACGAAATAGGAAGATTGGGGCAGTATTTTAATGTATTTATGGAAAAACTGCAACGCAACAGCGACTCATTGCACGCGGAAATAATGGAGCACAAACAGGCGGAAAATGCGCTGAGGGAAAGCGAGGATCGGTACCGGTCGCTCACGGATAATACCCCGGACATTATTTATGAAACTGATGCCGAACTGAAGGTTACTTATTTGAATCGCGCCGGATACCAGCTGACCGGTAATTCCCGGGCAGACCTGGAAAAAGGTCTCCCGATGAAGGACTTGATCGGCGCAGCCGGTTTCGATGAAGTATCCAGATACATCGATCAAAAACAGGTAAAATTCCTTGCCGTCCACAAGATTCCGCACAAGGATGGACACCATATCTTCGGAGAAAATAACTGCATTGCCATCTATGAAAGTGGCCGTCTGGCCGGTTTGAGAGGCAGCATTCGCGACGTCACCGCGAAACAAAAGCTGGAAGAACAGCTTCTCCAGGCCCAGAAAATGGAAACAGTCGGCACACTGGCCGGAGGGCTGGCCCACGATTTCAACAATGTCCTGGGAGGGATTGTCAGCACCCTGTCCATCCTGCAATTCGAAGTCCAAAAGAGTCAGCAGATCGATTCGGAAAAGCTCAAAAAAAAGCTGGATATCATGGACAAAGCGGGGCAGAGGGCTGTGGACATGGTCCAGCAGCTCCTGACCCTGTCGCGCAAACAGGAAACATTGTTTGCCCCCATCGATCTGAATACGACCATACTGAATGTCCGGAATATCTGTAAGAATACCTTTGATAAATCCATCGAGATCAGGATTAATGTCCCCCGGGAAAAGGCCATTGCCTATGCCGATGCGGCCCATATGGAACAGGTGCTTCTGAACCTCTGTCTAAATGCCAGTCATGCCATGACCATTATGCGCCCGGAGGCAGATCTCAAAGGCGGTGTTTTAACTGTCAATCTGGATATGGTGCGTGCGGATGTAGATTTCTGTAAAGTCCATCGCGAGGCCAAACAGATCGACTACTGGCGGATATCGGTCGAAGATACGGGGGTAGGCATGAATCCGCAGACCATTTCCAAAGTATTCGTTCCGTTTTTCACAACCAAGGAGAAAGGGAAGGGAACAGGCCTCGGCCTCTCTATGGTTTACAACATTGTTCAGCAACACGAAGGATTCATCACCATCTACTCTGAAATAGGTGTGGGCACCACCTTTAAGGTTTATATTCCCGTTCTTCATGGCGCTAAGCTGGCGGAAGCTAATCAGAAGCTCTTTGTGCTCCCGCAAGGCAAGGGAATAATCCTCGTCGTCGATGATGAAGAAATAATGAGGCGTGCGGCCGAAAACATCATGATAAAATGCGGCTATGACGTTATAACCGCCTCAGACGGCATACAGGCCTTGGAGATATTCGGTGAACGGCACAAGGAAATCAAAGGCGTCCTGCTGGATCTGGTCATGCCCCAAAAATCGGGAGAACAGGTCTACCTGGAAATGAAAAAGATTGACAGCCGGGTCAAGGTCATCATGACCTCAGGTTTCAAGCAGGATGAAAGAGTGATCTTTGCCCTGGAGCAGGGCGTGAAGGCCTTTATTCAAAAACCATATACCCTGGAGAAACTTGCTGAAGTGTTCAACGAGGTGTTGGGTTCCTCTTAATGGCAACTTTCCGTCAGTGCTTACTGGGATGGTATTTATATAAACTAATTATCTGCAGGGGATAACGTGTCGGCAATCAGAACTTATTGGAAAAAGATCGCGCTTGATTTCTCCAAGCAAAGAATTGAGTACCAGCCGACATTTCAGGGAGAATTAAATTATCAGTGCAGTACGATCCTCTCTTATGCCTCCTTCCTGATGGCTTTCAGTTGGCTTGCCTATATTCCGGTGGATATGAAGCTTCATCCCCAGGAACCCGGTATAATTGTTTTAAGAATTGGACTTTGTTTCATCGGTTTGACAATATTTGTCCTGCACAGGACAAAAAAATATACTCAGTACAGTTTGCTGATGCTGACCATCAGCGGCGCATATTTTAACATTGCCACAGGGCTAATAACTGCCTTGACTAAAGGCGACCCTGTTTATATCGGTGGATATTTATTTGTAACTACAATGACCGCCGTGATCCCTATCAGGCGTTGGGTTGCCTTATCCATGCTTCTTTGTTCGTTTTCAACATTTATGACAGTAGGCCTTATTAAAGGAATGTCTTTTACTTCTGTTCGGGAAATGTATAGCCTTAACGATCTGATAGCAGCTTTTGTCGTGACATCAATTTTTGTCATATTGATGGATCGCGTGCGCTATCAAAGCTGGCAATATACACGTAAAATTGTTGAACAGAGAGAGGAGCTGGAAAAAGCCATGGCGAGCGTCAAGCAGTTATCCGGGCTTCTTCCCATCTGCTCTCACTGCAAACAAATCAGGGATGACGGGGGATACTGGCAACAGTTGGACAAGTATGTCGGCGATCATTCACTGGTGCAGTTCAGCCACTCCCTCTGCCCGCAGTGCGTCACTAAGCTGTATCCGGAAATGGCCGATGAAATACTCAATAAATGAAATATCAATGATTTTGTTGTCGAAGCTCAGACCGGTTCAGTCTGAATAAGATTATTTATTTTATCTGGAAAAAGAGGTTCTGTTTATGCTGGAAAAAATTAAATCCCTGGTACAGGAAAAGGATAGCTGTGTCCTGGCCACCACTTCTGATGTTGAGCCCCATTGCTCTCTGATGTCTTATGCACCGGATGATGACACACGGGAAATTTATATGCTCACGCAGCGGAAGACGAAAAAATACCGGAACCTGCTGGCGAATCCTGCCGTCAGTCTCCTGATCGATACCCGCTCCGGGAGCTCCCGCCAACCCGAGGAAACAATGGCCCTGACCATAAACGGCACATTTCAAAAAATAACCAAGGAAGGCCAGCGCGAAATAGCGCTGAAGCGTCTTATGGAGCGACATCCCCATCTGAAGACATTCGCTCAAGATCCTGATGTGGAATTAATTTCTGTCCGGATTAACTCTTTCCAGCTCCTGGAAGGCCTCACAGCATCATATTTTTTCGTTGTGGGCTAAGATCTTAAAACTGGAAAGACAGTTAAAAGGATGGAATGGGATATCCATACCAAGAAAGGGGAGAAGAAAAACGCAGATATCGCCCTGTGCCGGGCCAAGGGCCGCGGCGGCAATAGATTATGTGGTTATGGTAATCAAGCAGCATAATGCGATGCTGGGTATAAAATGTTATGTGATAACGGAGAGGCGTTGGCAAAACTTCTCTTCCCTAAGCCAGCATACCGCCATCAATATTGATGCAAGCACCGGTTGTATAAGATGCGGCATCGGAAACAAGATAAAGAACCGCTCCGGCCATTTCTTCGGGCTTAGCTATTCTGCCCATTGGTATCTGGGGTAGGACGAGCTGCATTATCTCCGGACTCTGGGTAAGAGCAGCGGCAAACTTAGTATCTGTGAGTCCCGGGAGAATGGCATTCACGCGGATGTGGTAGGGGGCAAGCTCCTTGGCAAAGGACAATGTCAACGAGACGATGCCGGCTTTGGTAATAGAATAGATCCCCTGAAAAGGCGCCGGCCGGACAGCGTTGATCGAAGCTACATTCACGATGGCACCGCCGCCTGTAACCTTCATCATCTTTGCCGCCTGCTGACTGACGAAAAAGTGACCCTTCAAATTGACAGCAAAAGTTTTGTCCCAAACCTGCTCATCGGCACTCAACACATCTCCGAAAAAGGGATTTATTGCGGCATTGTTCACCAGAATATCCAGTCTGCCGAATTGCTTCTGGATAGTTTCGAATAATTGATTAATCTGGGCCATCTCTCCGATATGGCAGGTCAGGGCGGTGGCATTGCCCCCGGCCTTCGTTATGTCTTCGGCGATTTGTTTGAGGTTGTCCAGCTTGCGGCTGGTCAGGATGACATGAGCACCATGCGCTGCCAGCTTCCGGGCAATCGCCTCGCCTATTCCCCGGCTGGCGCCGTTGATCAATGCTATTTTACTCTTTAAATCGAATTCCATTCCCGACATGATTATTCCTCCTTATTATGGCGTGATTGCAATTTAAGTAAAAGAATCTGTTTTTACGCGGTTATTCAGGCCGACAGTAAAAAATTTCCTTATCGTATTTAGCTTATTTAACAAATTAAAAAATGTCAATCACTCTTCCCGATTGTGTTTCAGCTTTCTTCATTCCCCGCCGGCAGTAGCAAAAAGGGCTAAAGGTTTAAAGCAAAAAGTTTTTTAACCTCAGTTAACATGAAACAATACCACTAGTAAAGAATGGCCAATGATCTTAGTAAGGCTGTTATATAATACGGCAAAAAAATAGTTATGCTCTGGAATAAAAAAAAACTTGACAGTCGTACTATGTTAGTTTATGAGAATCGTACTTGAGAATAGTTCTTTTCAGAAAAAAATATCAAAATTAGAGGAGGAAGCATGATGAAAAAGATATGTCTGTATATCGGAATGATTTTTATTTTTCTGCTTATGACCACAGGGGTCTGGGCGGCAAGCCCTGACACAACGGGGCCTATCAAGATCGGCTTTATGGGAAACATGTCTTCTCCCTCTTCTTTGAGCTCGAAGGGTGCGGCCACCATGGCTGTCGATGAGATTAACAAGGCGGGCGGCATCCAAGGCAGGCAAATTAAACTGATCGTTGAGGACACCAAGGGCGAAATTCCCAAATGCGTGGAAAGTTACAAAAAGCTGGTCATGAATGACCGGGTGCTGGCAATTATCATTGCGGAAAAAGTCGAAATGGGCGTTGCCGGAATGGAGATCGGAGCGGAACTGTTCTCTGAATACCCGCACCTTTTCTTCAGCACCGTCGGTTCCGGAGATGATATCTGGCATCGTGTGCGCGACAACTACAAAAAATACCGCTTCGGTTTTCAGACTTATTATTACATCTCCACTAATTTTTTGAAGATATGGGCTCCCGAAAACACGGATGTGTTCAAAAAACAGGTTAAGACCAATAATGTGGCCATTATTTATGAAGATATGGAATGGACTAAACCGCTGCGGAAAGGTTTGCCGAATGTATCTCCTTCATTGGCCGGTGTTTATAAAGAGAAGGGAGTAAATGTCGTTTATGAGACTACCATTTCTCTTGATCAGAAAATGTTCAACCCCATTTTCGAAGAGATCGCCAAATCCAACGCCGGGATTATCGACTGTGTCGTGGGCTATATTGACCAGTCAGCCTTTATCAAGCAGTGGGCTCAATCAAGCGCCCGGCACATTCCCATGCTGATCTGGGGCGGGCTAGCCGGTATGCCCCCGGCTTGGAAAATGACGGAAGGAAAAGTAAACGGTGTTATGGTTGGTTCCTCTATGGTAAAAGTAGCCATTACTCCCAAAACTCTGCCCTTTATGGAAAATCTGGTAAAGAACTACAAGGTCGGTCCCATCTTTGGCTCCCACACTACATACGATACAATTTACGGTTTCAAGAAGGCCATTGAAAAAACAGGCGGAACAGGCAATGTTGACAAGCTCATCAAACAACTGGAGCAGGTGGAAGAAGTGGCTGTACTGGGTACAATCGGCTGGAATGCCAAATACCACTATAATCTGCCCCATCCCAAATATTTGACGCCGGTAGTTCAGTGGCAGAAGGGGGAAATGAAAGTCATCTATCCCGCCCAGTATAAGAATGCCGATTACATATCGCCCACTGATTTACGCAAATAATTTATACCGGGGATCTGCGTTCGCAGATCCCCATTTTATAGAACAAGGAATATTCACATAAGTAAAATTTGTTTGCGGTAATAATAACCTGACTAATCTTAGGTTCAGGGAAACGGGAGTAAACAAAGAGATCATATGAGTGATATCCTGCTACAAATTGTCATCTATACTGTTATTTGGGGTTCAATCTATCTTTTGATATCCCTGGGGTTCTCCCTTGTTTGCGGGGTTCTCCGAATATTTCATCTCGGATACGGGGTAACCTTTATTCTGGCCGCCTACGTCACCTGGGCATTCATGGAGAACGCCGGGCTGGGTCTTATACCCAGCATTCTGCTCATGTTTCTGGTCCAGTTCGCCTTTGCTCTTATTGTTTTTTACAAAGGTGTCTTTCAGCGCTATCTGGAAGAGGAGGAAGTCCTCCTGACTTTGTCGATTCTCATTTTTCTCGTCATTGCCCATCTGGCTAACTATCTGTATCCGGTCACCGATGGTGTCAGTATTCCCTCAACGATTATTGACGGTATGCTTAATATAGGTGGTGTCACTATAGCCTATCAGATGATTGCGGCCGCAATTGTGGGAATCGTAGTGACGGCAATCTATGTTATCTGGTTTATGAAGACCAGAATTGGTCTGATTATCCGGGCGATCAGCCAGAATCTGCCGGCTGCCCTGCTGATGGGGGTTAATGTAAACCGGATGTACTATCTGGCCATGATCCTCTCGGTGATCCCCCCGACAATCTGCATGATCGTTATTGCGCCCTTCTGGGGGGTGGATCCCTTCATGGGTTCGTCACTTCTGATGACGGCCATGCTTATTTCCATTCTCGGGGGCTTGGGTAATCTCAAGGGCAGTATCGTTGCTTCTTACCTGATCGGATTCATTCATGCCACGGTCAGCTTCGTTTTGGTTTCCCGTTTCATGGGGCTTGCGGCCCTGATTATTACATTAGTTGTGATGATTTACCGACGCGGGGGTATTTTTGCAGGAGAGACCTTATGGTAAACTTTGAATTACGTCGGGATCGCATTGTAGCACGTTTTCGAGACAAAAAATCGGAATGGGTAATTGAGCCGCGTTACTGGAGAAATCCGATAATCGGTATCAGTGTTCTGCTTATTCTGCCGTTCTTTGTTTCGTCTTATCACCACATCCTGTCTATGTTTACAACAGCCAACCTCTATGCGGCTATTGCTATTCCCCTGTCGCTCCAGATGCTGGGGACGGGCCGGGTTAATTTTGGTCCACAGTTGTATCTGGGGATCGGCGGTTACACGGCGGCCCTCCTGAATCTCCACTTCGGTTGGAGTCCTGCAATGACGCTGATGGCAACCATAACAGTCTGTGCTGCCGTTTCTCTGCTTTTAAGTCCGACGACCTTGATTGCCAAAGGGCTCTATTTTTCTCTGATTACCCTGATTTTGCCTTTGACCTTCATGGATGTCACTTTTATCTGGGGAGATATCTTCCGGGGAGAAGTTGGCCTTGTGGGCATGAGCCCACTTTTGACGTTTGAAAAAGTCTCGTGGAATTACATTGCTTATTATTATCTCTCCTTGTTTCTGATGCTGGCTTATCTACTTTTCTCTGACCGGATCGTCCGTTCGCGTTTCGGCATCAATGTGGCTGCGATTAACGAAAATGAAAACGTGGCCCGGATGATGGGGGTGAATGTAGATCGTTATAAAGTATTTTATTACGTAATGCCTTCCATTTTAACCGGAATTGTCGGCTGGTTCATTGTCCATACCTTTCGCACCTTCGCCGGCGTTACTTATCTGCCCCTGGAATTTATGACTAAAATTTTGATCATCGTCATAGTCGGAGGAAGGGCTTTTCTCTATGGAGCCATTCCCGGGGCTTATCTGATTTCAATTCTCGAAGATTCTCTGCGGGGGCTCGGTCCTGTGAACTACTTTATGTTCCCTCTGTTGCTGATCGCCCTTATCGTCTTTTTGCCGCGGGGAGAAGGTCTTTGGGGGCTCTATCACAAAAGGCGCCCCCGAGATTATTTTCCAAAATTGCATGTAAGGAGAGACTAGTCCAGTGCTGGAGATAACAACGGTATCCAAAAATTTCGGCGGTCTTGCCGCTGTGAGTGATGTCAGCTTTTCCGTTAAAGAGGGAGAGGTAGTTGGCTTGATCGGACCCAACGGGGCCGGAAAGACAACCATGTTAAATCTGATCTGCGGCATTTACAAATCGGACACCGGTTCGATCAGCTTTGACGGAACGGACATCACGAAGATGGACAGTGCGAAAATATGTAAACTGGGTATATCGCGGACTTACCAGATTCCCCAGCCTTTTGAATCCATGACGGCATTAGCCGGCGTTCTCGTAGGGGTGCTCAATGGTAAAAACCGTCCCAACATGAGCCTTCCCGATGCCGTTCTGGAGGCTTCCTACTATCTGGAGTTCGTGGGGTTATTCGCGAAGCGGGACACGCTGGCGCGTGATCTGAATCTCTACGAATTGCGGATGCTGGAACTGGCCCGCGCTCTGGCTACTACGCCAAAGCTCCTGTTGCTCGATGAAGTTATGGCCGGTCTCAATCCGACGGAGGCATCATGGGCGCTGGATATGATCTGGAGTGCCCAGGATCAGTTCGCTATCAGTATTTTGTGGATTGAACACGTGATGAAGATTATCATGAACGCAACCCAACGGGTTGTTGTATTGCAATACGGCAAAAAGATCGCCGAGGGTCCACCCAAAGAAGTAACCTCGGATCCCAAAATCATTGAGGCTTATCTAGGAGCTCGCTATGCTCAACATTAATGATCTGAGCGCCGCGTATGGCGTAATACCTGTCCTCCACGGTGTGAATCTCGAAGTTCGCCAGGGAGAAATTGTTGCCCTGCTGGGGGGTAACGGAGCCGGAAAAACAACGGTGCTAAACAATATCTCCGCGGTAATGCCCATCAAAACGGGAAGTATCTCCTTCATGGGTACTGAAATAAATAAACTGTCTTCCGACAAGATTGTACAGCTCGGCATATCTCAGATTCCCGAAGGAAGAAAAATATTCACTTATCTGACGGTGAAAGAAAACCTGCTCATGGGAGCCTGCACACCGCGAGCGTGGGACGAGCGGAAGAAAACGATGGACAAGGTATGCAATTTATTTCCCATCCTGAGGGAACGCTCCGGTCAAAGGGCCAGCCTGATGAGCGGAGGAGAACAGCAAATGCTGGTGATTGCCCGCGGATTAATGGCCCAGCCCAAGCTACTCATGATCGATGAGCCGTCGCTGGGGCTCAGCCCGCTCATTATGTCTCAGATCTATGACGTCATTAAAACATTTCCTGCTGATGGAATTACCGTGCTCCTGTCGGAGCAAAATGCGCTTTATGCTCTGGAAATCGCCGATCGGGGCTATGTGTTACAGGACGGTCATATTGTGCTCACAGGAACGAACGATTTTCTCTTAAACAACGAACTGGTGAAGAAAGCTTATATAGGAATGTAAAGATGACAGAAGACTATTTTGGTTTTACCAACAAGCTTTTCGCCCCGCAGGACACCGATAAAAAAGCAGAAGCGCTCAAAGGTCTCCGCGTGCTCGATCTGTCGCATATGATTTTCGGCCCGACGGCGGCGAAATTCCTGGCGCAATATGGCGCCGAGGTCATTAAGGTGGAGGTCCCCAATCAGGGCGACTACTGGCGGGGCGGCACTTACTGGGGCAAGTATTGGAAACACTCCAATCCCCTGTGGCATTTCATCAATCAGAGCAAATATTTTGTTGCTATTGATGTCAAGAAACCCAAAGGCAAGGATCTGATCCTGAAGCTGGCGGAAAAAGCCGATATTGTCATTGAAAATTTCACGTCCGGGACTGTGGAAGCATGGGGTATCGGCTACTCACAGATCAGTAAAGTTAATCCTAAAGTTATCTATGCCAGCCTGAGCACTTATGGACAGTATGGACCGAAGCGTTATAATCCCGGCTGGGAC
>CAYXZW010000043.1:0-25047 GCA_964469905.1 uncultured Smithella sp. | reverse complement strand
TGCAGGGAATTAACGGAACTCTTCTCGCGGAAAGCCAAAATATAGCTATGTTTCGAAAAATTTCGGTAAATATTTTTGTTTTTCTTATCCGTTTCTATCAAACCTGCATATCACCATTCTTTTTTGCTTCATGTTGCCGTTTTCATCCGTCATGCTCGGAATATGCCATTGAGGCAATTGAGCTTTACGGACCGGCAAAGGGAACTTTTCTGGGCATGAAAAGAATTCTGCGCTGCAACCCACTGCACCCCGGCGGTTACGATCCAGTCAAATAAAATAAAAAGGGAGGGTTCCCATGGACAAAAAGACAATTCTGGCCATCGTTCTGTCATTGGCTGTACTTTCAGTATATCAGATATTTTTTGCCAAACCACAGATACCACAGCAACAGCCGGCTGCTAATAACCAGCAAGTTGCCGAGATCAAGAAAGAGGCCGGAACAGTCACTACTGCAGCCCCCCGGGCATTAGCTGCTAAAGTAGCGGACAAGAAAAAAAGCACAGTTGCCCCCAAAGATATCAAAGTGGAAACCGCTCAATACACTGCAATTTTTTCCACTCGCGGCGGCGCCTTGAAATCATTCCAGCTCAAAGGATATCAAAAAGACTGCACTGAGTGTACAGACGATATTTACCCGCGTATTAAGAATCTCTTTACCGGCAGCAAAGAACAAATACCTACCAAAAGCAAGGGATTGGTTGAACTGGTTGATGTTAAAGCAGGCATGCCTTATCCTCTGGATATTACATTTCCCGAATCCAGCATCAATATCGCGCCGGATGCTATTTATGAATCAAGCACAACCAACTTGGATCTGATTACTGCCAAAGAAAAAAATAGCTTAGTATTTTCGCAGACTTATGATAACAAAATTAAAGTGGAAAAAACTTTCACATTTAATCCTGACAACTACACTATCGGCCTGGATATCAAAGTATTCAATCTGACTGATTCCCCTTTAAGTCAGATACCAAAACTAAGCTGGCATCAAGCGTTTGATCCCAAAAGAGAACTGGATACTTATGGTCACGACGGACCGGTGGCCTCAGTTGCCAAGGACATAGAGAGGCACGAAGTCAAAGATCTGGAAAAAGAAAGGACATTCGGCCCCAATGTCTTATGGAGTGGCTTTGAAAGCAAATACTTTATTGCGGCCTTTATTCCGGGAAATCCTTCATTAACAAGTACAACTATGAATCTTGATACCGGCAATATGACTTCGGTAGCTATTCGCGGACAAAAAGAACTGATACCCGGTAATCACAGCGGCAGCTTCAGCTATACACTCTATCTTGGCCCCAAAGAACATAAACTGCTCAAAGCACATAATGTAGGACTGGAAGATTCCATTGATTTCGGCAGCTGGCTCAAATGGCTGGCTCTGCCGCTTTTATGGGTGTTGAATTTTATTCATGGTTATGTTGCCAACTACGGTTTGGCAATTATTATTCTGACTATACTGATCAAAATTATATTCTGGCCACTGGGCAATTTAAGCTCCAAATCGATGAAGGGAATGCAGGATCTGCAGCCGAAACTTGCCGAATTGAGGGAAAAATATAAAAACGATCAGACCAAAGTGAGCCAGGAAACAATGGCCCTCTACAAGACTCATAAAGTCAATCCATTCGGCGGATGTCTGCCAATGCTGATTCAAATTCCCATTTTTTTCGGCCTTTACAAAGCGCTTCTTTATTCCATTGAACTGCGTCACTCGCCGCTCTTCTGGTGGATTCAGGATCTTTCCGCCAATGATCCCTATTACATTACCCCGATTGTGATGGGCGCAACTCAATTTATCCAGCAGAAGATGACGCCGGCAATGGGCGATCCGATGCAGCAAAAAATTATGCTGTTAATGCCTCTTATTTTCACATTCTTTTTTCTGAATTTCCCTTCCGGACTGGTCATTTACTGGCTGTTTAACAATATTTTGAGCATTGGCCAGCAATATTACAATAACAAAAGACTGGCCAGTTGATTCACGAGGTTAGATGATGAGCGATAAAACTAAAACACTGGATATAGAAGAAAAGACAATTGACGCAGCAATTGAAACTGCCTGTCATGAATTTGGCGTTCCCCGGGAAAAATTAAATATCGAAATAATTTCCGAAGGCAACAGCGGATTCTTGGGAATGCTTTCCAGGAAAGCAAAAATCAGGGCTTCCCTGCTTTCTTTCGATATGTCCTTTGATCTGAAAGAAGATGATAGTTCTCCTGCAAAAGTCGAAAAAATAGAAAAAATAGAAAAAGTAGCGAAAACCGAATCACAATTAAAAATTAAAGCGAAATCCGGAAGCGAAACACAGGAACGGCCAAAGAAAAAGGAAATCGACGCTCAAAAGGCGCCGCTGGTAGTTGCCGATTCGCTGCTGGCTCCCCGGGCCAAAGAAATTCTGGAAGGCATCCTGCAGAAAATGTCTTTTGAATGTCAGGTGACCGCAAAGGAAACACAGGAGAAAATAATTCTCAATATTGAGGGCGATGGCAGCGGCCTGCTTATCGGCAAACGCGGACAGAACCTTGATGCGATTCAATATATTCTGAATAAATCGATCAACAGAGCCGACACTGAACGTAAAATGATCATGGTGGATTCAGAAGCTTACCGGAAAAGACGGGAAGAATCGTTATTGGTTTTAGCCGAAAAAATACGCGAAAAAGTAAAGAAAACTAAAAAGCCGGTATCGCTCTCCAACATGAATGCCCATGACCGGCGCATCATCCATCTGGCCTTACAAGAGGATGAATCCCTCACCACAAAAAGCCGGGGCGAAGGGGAATATCGAAAGATTGTAATTCTCCCGGCCAGAAGACACCATGCGCAGACAAAAGAAAATAAGGCTGAAGGCTGAAGACTGAAGCAATTGGAAGCCTTCGACCTAATTGCCGTCAGCCTATTTAAGGAAGTGCCATACTGTGCGCAGCCCAGACACCATAGCAGCAATTACTACTCCTTCCGGTACGGGAGGCGTAGGTATAATTCGCATCAGCGGTCCTGCTGTCAACAAAATCGCCCGCCAGATTTTTCAGCCCAAACGGACAAGTTGTTCCTGGAAGAGCCATCATTTGTATCACGGTGACATAATCTCCAATGACGGCCGCGTTCTCGATGAAGTTCTTGTTGCACTCATGCCCGGACCGCATTCGTTTACCGGAGAGGACGTCATGGAAATCAATTGTCATGGCAGCCCTGTGATCATGCAGGCTGTTTTATCTCAACTGATGCAATCAGGCTGCCGTCCAGCGCGCCCCGGTGAATTCTCCCAACGCGCTTTTCTCAATGGCCGCCTCGATTTATCGCAGGCGGAGGCTCTGGCTTCGCTTGTTGTCGCCCGCTCGGAGGCAGCCTGCAAAATCGGCATCTCCCATTTAAAAGGTGCGCTTGGTTCGGAAATAACAAGCCTGCGTCTTATATTAATTGAAGCACTTGCCTATACCGAAGTTTCTATCGACTTCACCGAAGATGTCTGTGTCCAAGACACCCCGGGCATCCTGCCCCCGCTTGATTATTTATCGAGCCGTCTGAAAAAACTATTAGATTCGTATCAAACGGCCAGACTTTACACCGAAGGCCTGAATGTCGTTATTGCCGGTAAGCCCAACGTAGGGAAATCCAGCCTGCTCAATACTATGACGGGGAAGACGAGAGCGATTGTCACGGATATTCCCGGCACGACCCGCGATTTCATTGAAGGTCAAATCAACATCCGCGGGATACCAATCAACATCATAGACACTGCCGGAATTCGTAAACCGGCTGATATCATTGAAAAAGCAGGAATAGATCTGGTCTGGGAAAATCTTGCCAATGCCGATTTAGCAGTAATACTCCTCGATGGCAGCAAACCGTTGACGAAAGAAGACAGTGCAATATTTACCGGAATATCAACAAATAATTACCTTGTCGTCATCAATAAATCAGACCTGCCGTCAGCCTGGGAAATAAACGAACTTCATGAGCAGATCTTATCCGATAGCAAAATATTGAAAATATCAGCTAAATTCGGTGACGGAATTGATGAACTGAAAAACGCCATCGCGGATAAAAACGCAACAAATAAAGAAGAAGATGCCGGGGCAGTCATGATCACCAACATGCGCCACAAGATTGCACTGGAAAAAGCTCTCGCCAATATTTCCAGAGCCAAAGAAAATATACTCAGCGGCGTTTCACCGGAATTTCCCGCCTTCGATCTACGGGAAGCATTGGATAATCTGGATGAAATAACAGGCAAAAAGATTAATGAAGAAATTCTGGACAAAATATTTTCCAGCTTTTGTATCGGTAAGTAATTTGAATCTCTTTTAGGGGCCGTTACGAAATAACCATCTTACTGGTCTTGTGACCTTCAGGTTATAGCAAGACCATTACATTTCTAACCACCCATGCGGGTGGCAAGACTATTTAGTTACGGCCCCTTATGCCGATTACGATATAAAATATTACAGTTATTGTTGAACAACGGCTTAGATATATGCTAGTGTTTCAACATAAACTTAATTGCCATATCAGGTTGCTCCGAATAGCTCGCATTAAGAACAACTAAATCGAGGTTGCGCTATGAAAAAATTATTATTTTTGCTTTGCATTGCCCTGGGACTAGGCTGCGGAACAAACACAGCGGTGAGTGCGGAAAAATGTGTTAATGCCGCCGCGGAAGCTGTAATTGTCAATAGTGATGTCCCTTCGGCCAGGATGGAAGCAATTGCCCGCGCCAAATGGTCGGCAATTGAACAGGTCGTCGGCACGGAAATTAAAGCGCAAAGTTTTGTGCAAAACTTCACGCTTGTTGAAGATGTTATCAAGACGAAGGCAGGTGGAATCGTAAAAAGCTTTAAAGTAATCAATCAGGAAAACCGTCAGGAAAGCATTACCGTGACGATCAACGCCTGCGTGGAACCGTCCGTCGCTAAAGAGGCAGTCTCCCAGTTGGCGCTGAACAATTCCATTGCTGTTTTTATCCCGGCGCGCAAACCGGGACGCAGCGGTGATGAATTTGAAGAAACAAATATACTCTCGGAAACACTTATCGGAAAGATAACCGAGCAAAACTATACCGTTGTTGATGTTGCACCCACGGGCACAATTGATGCCAAAGAAATCGAAAATTCCATGAAGAGCGGGAGTACTCTTGCCGTCCGTAGTATGATGTATAAATTTTTATCCAATCTGATTATCATCGGCAAGGTGGATTATACAATTTCCACAAAAAAGGGAGAAAACATCGGCTACGGGATGAGTATGCCTTTTAATAATGTAACCGTCCGATTGAATTACCGGATCATTGCCAAAAACAACAAAACCGGCAATATGGAAATATTGACCGCCGGCACCGAACAGGCCAAGGGATTGGCCAACAGTACAGAAGATGCCACTGCCGAAGCAATGAAAGAACTGGCGCAAAACCTGGCACCGGCAATTCTGGATAAAATAGCGACATACATCAAAGGCAATACCAAAAAGGTAGCTGTCAAAATCAGCGGTATAAACGATGTCGACACTGTTCTGGAAGTTAAAGGACATCTGCAAAGCATTGTCTGGGTTTCCGAAGTTGAAGAAAAGCAAATGGGTGATTTTATTGTCAGCTATCCCGAAAACACTCTTTATCTCGCTAACAGCATCAAACAAAAAGGTAATTTTAAAGTTGTGAATTTTTCGCCATATTCTCTTACTTTAGATTATCAAAAATGAAGTAACCAAGAATAGGAGACTAACGCACTTTGCCATTCCAGGGGAAAAAAATAAGTAAATTTGTTTTAGTTGTTCTCAGTTGTTTTGTTTTGAATATTGCTTCCAGTGTTTTCGCTGCGGAAAAACCACGCGTCGGTGTTCTGCGTTTTACAAACAGCACTCATGCCTACTGGTGGTCAGCCGGCACAGCTTCAGAGCTGCAGGATATGCTGATTAACGAACTGGCGGCCACTAAAGCCTTTCATTTACTGGAACGTCAGGAAATCTACTCCTTATTGGAACAGAAATTCACTGAATCAGTATCATTGGACACAAAGACAAAATCCAAAATTGGGAAAACAAGAGGGGCCAGATATCTTGTTGTTGCCACTGTTTCCGCTTTTGAGGAAAACACCAGCGGCAGCGATAATGGAGCAAAATTCTCGATTCATTTTTTCGGCGATGAACAGAAAAAGGCATACGTCGCGATTGATGTCAAAGTAATAGACGTAGAAACCGGCATTATTGCTGATTACCGCACTATTACAGCAAATGATTCCGCCTCAACCAAACAAACTGGCCGCGCAGTTCATAGCTCCGTTCTTTGCGGCAATTTGAGCAAGATGGAGAAGACCCCGGTGGGCAAAGCAATTTCCAACTGCATCAGTGAGATAAGCGGATATTTGGAATGCCTCCTGATAATAAAAGATGAAGAATGTATGAAAAAACATACAGCAATGGGAACAAAAAGAAAAGAAAAGAACAAAGCAGTAATTCAATTCGGAGAATGACATCCGGCTATTCCATAATTATCAATATTAATTCAGAACCAGGGAGGCTCAAAATGAAAAAGAGAACAAATCTTGCCGCCGTTACCTTTCACTTAATCATGGCTCTTTTTATTATTTCTATATTTTCCGGATGTGCATCGAAAATCAAAGTAAACATGCTGCAGCCGGCACAATATCATGAAGCATCGCTCACCAAGACCGTAGCAGTATTACCTTTCAGCGGCCCGGAAGGCAAAGAATTTGCAGCGGAAATCGAGGGGGTACTGGCCAGCATCGGCATTGATGACAAGCGCTATTTTACGCTTGTTGACCGCACAGCTCTGGATAAAACAATCTCTGAGATGCAACTTTCCCAAAGCGGCCTGGTCGATCAGAAAACAGCGGCAAAGCTGGGCAAACTGGTCGGAGCTCAGGGCATTTATACGGGAGTCGTCTCGCAGAACAACTGCGATGACAGCCGGTATCAGGAAAAGCGTTCCACCTGCACAAGACACGAAATAAAGCGTGACAAAGACGGCAAGCCTTACCAGGGGGCCTGCCTTCAATGGCGTTATTATAATGTAAACTGCACCAAGAGAGTTGCCAGTTTCGCCGCTTCCCCCAAACTGGTGGAAGTATCCACCGGCAAAATACTTTATTCCCGCAATCTTTCGGCAACAGCCGATTCCGTCGGCTGTGAAGATACGAAGCCGGTGCAGGGCGAAAGTGTCCTGATCGAAAAAGCAAAAGAAGCTGTAAAAAAAGATTTCCGCCGCGACATTGCCCCCTACTACGTAACGGCGGAAATCAAGCTGATGGACTCCACCGACGGCATTGATTCCCCTGAGGCCAAAGACAAACTTAAGCGCGGTCTTGCATACGCTGATAAGGGTAGAATGGATAATGCCTGCGAGCTCTGGGGCGAAGCACGAAATCTGGCCGGCAATTCCCCTGCCCTGCTCTATAACCTGGGTGTCTGCGCCGAAAGCCGGGGTGACCTTGACGCCGCTTTATCACTCTACAAGCAAGCTGACAAGAAATTGGGCAAACCTGATGACGACATCACTCTGGCCTTAAACCGTACTGCTAACGCTATCAAAAACAAAGGCAGGTTAAAAGAACAATTGAGCAACAAATAATTCTGCAAAGTATCCCCACACGCAGAATTCAAGAGGAAGGAATTAAATATGACGCAACCGACAAACTCACTCCCTAACGATTTTATCCGTGACATAATCGATGACGATCTCCGGACGAATAAGCATGAAGGCCATGTCGCCACCCGCTTCCCGCCCGAGCCCAACGGCTACATACATATCGGACATGCCAAGTCGGTTTGCCTCAACTTCGGCATTGCCCGGCAATATCAGGGGACCTGCAATCTCCGGCTTGATGATACAGACCCGCTGGGCGAATCCATGGAATATGTCGAATCGATCATTCGTGATGTGCGCTGGTTGGGATTTGACTGGGGAAGTCGCCTCTTTTACGCCTCCGATTATTTTGAAAAGCTTTATTCCTTTGCCGTAGAACTCATCAAAACCGGCAATGCCTATGTATGCAGTTTGAGCGCCGATGAAGTGCGGGAACAACGTGGAACTTTCACCGAACCGGGCAAGGAAAGTCCCTACCGCAACCGCTCCATTGACGAAAATCTGGACATGTTTTCAAGGATGCGGGCAGGCGAGTTTGCCGATGGCGCCCATACGCTGCGCGCGAAAATTGATATGGCATCACCCAACATTGTATTGCGTGATCCCGTTATCTACCGGATCAAACGGGAGCCTCATTACCGCACCGGAACAAAATGGGTCATCTATCCCATGTACGATTTCGCCCACTGCCTTTCCGACGCTCTGGAAGGAATCACTTACTCCATCTGCACACTGGAATTCGAAAATAACCGTCCCCTTTATGACTGGATAGTTGAGAGATTAATCTCCGGATTGCGCCCGCGGCAGATCGAGTTCGCCAGGCTCAATCTAAGCTATACAGTTCTCAGCAAACGGCGGCTCATTGAATTGGTAAAGAAAAATTATGTACAAGGATGGGATGATCCGCGTATGCCCACCGTAACGGGAATGCGACGCCGGGGATACACGCCTGAGGCTATACGCAATTTCTGTGCACAGATAGGCGTTGCTAAAAACGACAACCTGATTGACGTATCACTACTGGAGCATTGCGTCCGCGAGGACCTCAACAATCGGGCACCCCGGGTGATGAGTGTCTTGCGACCATTGCGTCTGATAATCGACAATTATCCGGATAACCAGGTGGAGGAGTTTGAATTTGCCAACCACCCGCAAAATCCCGAGATGGGAACCAGACAGGTCAGCTTTTCCAAAGTACTTTATATCGAGCAAGACGACTTTCAGGAAAATCCACCTAAAAAATATCATCGTCTTGGTCCGGGACGGGAAGTCCGTTTGAGAAATGCTTATGTAATTAAGTTTGCCGGCATGGTGAAAGACGAGAAAACAGGCGAGGTAATTGAACTACACTGCACCTATGACCCCCAGACCCGCAATGCGCCGCCGGCAGATGGGCACAAGGTGCAAGGAGTTATTCACTGGGTCTCAGCAAAGCATTGCGTGACGGCTCAGGTGCGGCTGTATGACCGTTTATTCAACATTGATAATCCGGGCAACGAGGACGATTATACCAAATATCTGAATCCGGAATCGCTCAAGGTTTTGACCGATTGTTACGCCGAGTTAAGCCTGGGAAATACAGAACCTGGTAATAAATATCAGTTCGAAAGGCTGGGGTATTTCTGCGTTGATCCGGATTCAAAACCAGACAAGCCGGTTTTCAACCGTATCGTTGCGCTGCGAGATTCCTGGTTAAAGATAGCAGGGGAAAAGAAAGATTAAGATTATTGTTGACTTTTAAATGGCTGGGGAAAAGGGATTCGAACCCCTATAAACGGAGTCAGAGTCCGTTGTCCTACCATTGAACGATTCCCCAGCATGAAATATTGATGATTTCACCCGTCCGGTTCTCTGCTTAAAGGCGGGGGTGACTATAATGCG
Source organism: uncultured Smithella sp. (assembly GCA_964469905.1). Classification (GTDB taxonomy): domain Bacteria; phylum Desulfobacterota; class Syntrophia; order Syntrophales; family Smithellaceae; genus MVRV01. Next base: position 15,565 of record CAYXZW010000043.1, on the reverse strand, counting down.
ATTGGTTTTTTATGTCAATATTTTTTCTTCAAAAAAATACGGAAGATAATTTTTATGAAATATTCGGAGGCTAAACCGGGACGTGTTTTTATTCTTCGCCTGGAGGACGGTGAAATCGTTCATGAAGTCATCGAAGCATTCGCCGCAAAGCAGTCCATTTGGGCTGCCTCTCTCATCATTCTCGGTGGCGCCGACGGGGGGGCAGCAAACTCATCGTCGGACCGGAAAAGGGCCGTTCCTCACCGATCGTTCCCATGGAACATGTCATCGATGATGTCCGGGAAGTCACCGGCACGGGAACCATCTTTCCCGATGACGAGGGAAACCCGATTCTTCACCTCCACATGGCTTGCGGCCGAAATTCATCGACGGTGACAGGGTGCATTCGTCAGGGTGTCAAAGTCTGGCATGTGATGGAGGCTATCATCTTCGAACTTACCGACACATCAGCCCGCCGCCTTCCCGACCCCGCAACGGGTTTCAAGCTTCTCATTCCAGGTTGAGTTTATCGTAGAGCATCATAATTGTATTAACATAAACACTACTGCGGTTGTAAAACCAAACGGCTTTCCTCTTCTGAGCAATTGGAGCATCCTCCGCCCAGCCGAATATTTTGAGATAGTGCCCCATGCTGAACTGCGCATCCACCAGATTAAATGGACTGACTATGCCGTCGCCGTCACCGTCGATGCCGAAAAGCCAGAAGGAAGAAGGCAGAAATTGCGCCGGTCCCAGCGCCCCGGAAAACGATCCGGAAATAGTAAAAGGATCGACACCCAGTTTATTAGCGATATGGACCAGATAAGAAAGCTCACCTATCGCCCATTGCGCTTTTCGTTTCGCCCGGACGATCATGGCTTTGTCATAAAGCTGCGGATAGGCCTCCGCATAAAGGTCCTGCACTTCCTTCAGATACTCCGGATTCAACAAAAAAGCCAGATTGGCGTAGGCGTTGACCACATTATAGGGCATCGGATATTTACCCAGCCGTGATTCAATAATAAGAATGGCCGTGATAATCCGGGGCGACGTCCCAAACCGTTTCTCCACCACTGATAAGCAGGCGGCGTGCTCCTTCATGAAAGCTCTGCCTTGCTCGATTTGCCGGGAAGACACTTCCATAACATCGGGCTTCTGCTCCGTGCCCCGGGGGCTGGAATAGAACATATTCTTGACGATAAAATCCGGACGGACGGCTATCCGGGGATCATCCACGATGCTTTGCGCTTGCGACTGAGCAATGCCTTCGGCAATCAACTGGTCGGCAAGAAACTTCCTCGAGAAATCACTCCCTGACCAGGCGAATGCGGGCATTTGAAAAATGAGACTGAGAAATAAAAGATATAAAACCGACTTTCCCACACCATCCCCGCTGCAATCCCTTTAATCATACCAGTAATCTACAGTTTAATATTACCTTTCCTAATCTTTTTAGGCAAGCTTATTTCCTGATTACCCTAAATACTTGCCAGCCGCAAAGTTTCTTGGTACAAAGATTTTCATGATTCTTAACAACCTGAAGGGAAACAGAAAACAATGCTCACCAAAAATAACCTGGGAAAATATGCCGATGTACTCCTCTGGGCGCTGAAGACGGCGAAAAAAGCAGCTCTGAAGAAAAATGAAATCGTCCTCATCCAGTACGACCTGCCGGCAATAAAACTAGCCGAGATTCTCTACGAACGGCTGCTCGATCTCGGCATGCGCCCGGTGCAGCGTATGGCCGCCACCTGCGGCATGGAGCACAGCTTTTATTCGAAGGCCAACCCCGGTCAGCTAACCTTTATCGCCCCCGGCGACGAAGAACTCTACAAAAACATCAACGGCCGGATTTATCTGCATGCGCCGCAGTCACTGACCCACCTCAAGGATATTGATCCGGCCAAAATCGGCAAGGCCATCGTCTCGAGAAAACCCCTCAAGGACATTCTCGACCGCCGCGAAGAATTGCGCAAGTATAGCTGGACGCTCTGCATCCTCCCCACGGAGGAAATGGCCCGCCAGGCAAAAATGACTCTGGCGCAATATACAGCCCAGGTCATCAAGGGTTGTTATCTCGATAAGAAAGATCCTGTCGCCGAATGGGAAAGGATTCACCAGGAAGTAACCGCCATTAAAAAGCGGCTCAGTTCGCTGCCAGTCAAATATTTCCATATGGAATCGGCCCGGATGGATTTGCGGATTACACCCGGAGAAGAACGCAAATGGGCAGGCGTCTCCGGCCATAACGTACCGAGTTTTGAACTCTTTGTCTCTCCCGACTGGCGTGGTACGGAAGGGGTCTATTTTGCCAACCTCCCCTCCTTCCGGAACGGCAACTATATCGAGGATGTCCGCATTACATTCGCCAAAGGGCAGGCCGTCAAAATCGAGGCCAAGCAGGGCGCAGAGTTTGTGAAAAAGCAACTGGCCATGGACGAAGGCGCGCGCCGGGTGGGAGAATTCTCTCTCACGGACAAGAGGTTTTCCCGGATCGACCGTTTTATGGCCGACACCCTCTTCGACGAGAATTTCGGCGGCAAAGAAGGCAACTGTCATATCGCTCTGGGTTCATCATATAGCGATACATACAAAGGCGACCCGACACAACTGACCCCCGCTTTGAAGAAAGAACTGGGCTTTAACGATTCAGCGCTCCACTGGGATCTCGTCAACACCGAACCAAAAACGGTAACGGCACAGCTGACCAACGGCAAGAAAATTCTCATCTATGACCGGGGCATCTTTAAAATTTGAAATAAGGAAGCAAATCAAAATGTCTTCTGAGCAGAGTTTCGTTGAATTTGTCGCCGACCAGATGAGGGATGCCGGACACATTACATACAGGAAAATGTTTGGCGAGTACGCCATCTATTGCGACGGCAAAGTTGTAGCGCTTGTTTGCAACAATCAGCTTTTTGTAAAACAGACGGAAAAAGGAAGAACGTACATCGGCAATGTTTGTGAAGCCCCGCCGTATCCGGGGGCGAAGATGTATTTTCTGATAGAATATGCCTTTGAAGATCGGGAATGGATCAGCGATTTAGTCAAGATAACAGCAAAACAACTTCCGCTGCCCAAACCAAAACGGCGACTGAAGAAAAATCATCAATCGCCGAAATGCTAGAAATGGCGTGGGTTATCGTTGAATAATTTTCCAACATGAGCCAAGAGCAGGCTTGACCAGTCCACTTTCTCGAAATGGTTGCTTTAAGCTGTGACCGGAATAAACAGATCCCTTCATTATAAGTAATTGCTGACAATACATCTATGTCTCTTTATTGGCAAGTCCTTCGATAAACGCCAGAACATTCTTGCCTAAAACAGCATGGTTATAGCCGCCTTCCAGTATGCCAAAACAGCCGCCCTTGTTGCGCTGTGCCGTTTCACGTACGAGCCTTCCCATGTATTGATAATCTTCTGTTTTCAAAAGACCACCCCAATCCTGCTCATGATTGTCAAACCCGGCGGAAACGGCAATCATATCCGCATCGGTTTGCCCGAGCTTCGCCTCCACGCTTTTCAAATATTCGTTACGGTTCGACGCTGATGGATTAAGAATCGTTACATATCCTTTGCCATCCAGAATGTTTACATTGCCATCGCCATAGTGTAGATCGAAATCAAGCACAAAAGCTTTTTTGATTTTCCCTTCGCGTTTCAACTTCTCCAGAGCGATGGACATATTATTGAAATAACAAAAGCCCCAGGCGTTTCCGGCCGAAGCATGATGACCGGGAGGACGTATAACGGCAAAGCACGGTTCGACAAGAGCCGTGTAAGCAGCAAGTATTGCCCCGCCGGCAGCAAGTGCGGCAATATCATAAACACCTTCACGCTCGACATCTCTGATATGATGAGGAGTGTGCACTTTGAGGATGTCTTCCTCGGAGGCAGGTACCGGTTCCAGATAAGTTACCTTGCCGCCTAATGCAAACTCTATCGCTTCAATTCTTCCGGCGGCAGATGCAGGATCAGTTGAATACACTTGCTTGTATTCTTCGGAATAAACAACCTTCATAAAAACCTCCTTTAAAAAGGCTGAAGGTGAATAGGCTGAAGACTGAAGGACAAAAGAAGTTAGTCAAAAAACTATTTTTTGTACCATCTGACCTTCAGCCTTCAGTCTTTAGTCTTCAGCCTATAAACCCGATTTCCTTCAATGCCGCCAGAGTGTTTTTCGCCACCGGCAATGAATTTAATTCTTCCGGTTTAAGCCAGCGGGCATCTTCGGCATCATCTGAGCCTTTTGGCTCACCCGATAAATATTGCCCGGCAAAATCAACAACGACAAAGTGAAATTTTATTTTTCCGCTGTCATCTCGTTCCAGAAAATCGAAAACGTAAACGCACTTACCGACTTTTATCGTTATGCCTGTTTCTTCTAAAATTTCCCGGGCGGCACATTCCTGCATCGTCTCACCCAATTCTAGAGTTCCACCGGGAATAGCCCATAAGCCCCGGCTCGGTTCTATACCTCTTTTCACCAGCAATATCCGGCCTTCATGAATTACAATCGCTCCCACACCAACGCGGGGAACCGGAGGATAAGCATTGTTTCTCTTCTTCTGCATCTATTGTTTACCTCCGGCCAACCGGAAGGAAAAACGGCTTTCTACCCAAGGTTCCGGCTTGCCGTCGAATACTTTTTCCACAAATTTTACCCATCCGTTTTTTCCGATCAGTAGCACTGTCGAGGATCGGGTACCATAACCGGGACTTTCAATAAATATTGCCGACAGAAGTCTTTCCCATTCCAGGCCGATACCGGTTGATGGAAGTTTATCGTCCGGGGCAATCTTGCGATCAGCCAGAAGTGCAAAAAGCGCCGTTTCCAAATCAGCGCCTTTCTCACTCATTGCAGCGGACAATGCCTTTTTGCCCCGCACAACTTTCGGCCAGGGGCTGTCCAATAGACGATTGCTCAGTCCATAAATTCCAGCTGCAAGCTTTTGTTGTTGTCCCCGGTTGGAATAGAAAAAGAGCTCTGTTTTGCTCCCACAAATTAAATTAAAGCCGTTGTATTGATCTGCCTGCCGGGAAATCTTTTTTATATAATCAGCGGCACAAGGAGAGCCCTGCAAATAGTTTTTAACCAGCCTGCCGCGCGAAGGAGCGCCTGGCTTAAATGCTGCCGGATCACGGTAATTCGTTATGGCGGCAAATTTCCCTTCTCTGTTGATCCCCAACCAGGTACCACCTTCTTTTAAATCGCGACCGGCGAGAATTTGGCGGGCACCTCCCCAGAATTCAGCGGGTGAAGATGGACGTTCATAAAACTCGTCACGATTGGCGGCTACAATTAAAGGGTATGCTGGATGAACTTTATAGGCGAAAAGAATCAGGCACATAATATAACTCCATTGATTGAAGACCAAAGGCTGCCAGGGAATTCTGTGGGGCGCTTAACGCCCGATCATATTGGCCTTCCGACTTCAGTCTTTAGTCCTCAGTCTTTCCATAATCTTTGTCATTGTTTCTCCGGCGTAATGGTCAATTATTACATCGGCCAGTTCATCCTGCTCAGTCGGTCCAATATTGATGATAACTACGCCGGCCCGGGCGCGCTTGGCATACTGAGGCATGTATGCCGCCGGGTAAACAACCAGTGAAGAACCGATAACGATAAATAAATCGCATTCCTGCGCCGAATAAGTCGCTTGCTTTAAAACATTCTGGGGCAAGGCCTCGCCAAAAAAGACAACATCCGGTTTTAGTATTCCGCCGCAACTCCTGCAGCAAGGGACATTATCTTCTTCAATGCTTTTCTGAAGCATGACTTCCACCGGGCATCTTATGCCGCAATCAAGGCAAATAAGCCACTGCATATTGCCGTGCAATTCATAGACCAGGGATGGACTATTGCCGGCCTTCTGGTGCAGGTTATCGATATTCTGCGTGATTACGGAACTAAGTTTTCCCATTTTTTCCAGTTCAGCAATAGAATAGTGCGCGGCATTGGGAGCAGCATCAGCCAGCAAGCCGCCCTCCAGAAGGAGCTTCCACATCTTTCTGCGTGTTTCCTTCGACTTTATATATTTATCAATCGTAAAATCGTCGGGATCAAACCTTGTCCAGAGGCCGCCCGGGCTGCGGAAATCGGGAATACCGGATTCCGTACTCACACCGGCACCGGTAAAAATCACAATCCTTTTCGCCTTTGCAATCAATGCCGCTACTTGGTTAATTTTATCTTCCATCAATGCGACCTCTTTTTATTTTTGCCAGTTAAAATACACCATGTCATTTTAAAATCAAAACAAAAAATACATTTCTTTTATGGAAAATACCGACGGGCGAAATACCTGGCATTGACAAATCCGGAACAATCATTTATACTCGTGTCCGATTCCGATCAGGCAATAACAGGTAATGGCAATGGAACGGATGATGAATCACGAAACAGTTCTTGTTGTGGATGATGATCCCCAGGCCAGTTCGATGATGACGGAGCTCGTGACCTCCTGCGGCTTTCATTGCGTAGCGGTGGATTGCAAAGACGCAGCCATGGATATCCTCGAGCGGCGGCATTTCGATATAGTTATTGCCGATATCGAAACAATTGATGGCCTCCATTTAATTTCCGACGTCCGTAAGATTCAATCCGATGTTCCTTTTGTGGTCGTTACCGGTTACGGCAGTGGATTTACATATGAATCAATTGTCACCGCCGGCGCCAATGATTTCATTAAAAAACCTTTTACTCAGGCGGAACTCAATAGCAAGCTCTATCGCATACTGAAAGAAAGGCGTCTGGCATTCGAGAATAATCAGCTTTTAGCGAAAGAAATCGCGTCCAATAAAACGATATCGAACCTTCTGGAGATCGCCCTTGATCTGACGGCAGAGGTGGAGTTTGAACACCTCTTTCCCCTGATTATCAGCCGCGTCACCAAAATCATGAATGCCGAGCGGACAAGCCTGTACTTAATCGACTGGGAAAAAAATGAAATCTGGACTACAGTTGCGGAAAAAATTGACCATTTCTCCCTGCCTATCGGGGAAGGAATCAGCGGCTTTGTTGCCCAAACAGGAGAAACAGTCAATATCGCTGATGCCTGGGAAACACCTAATTTCAAACGTGAGTTTGACATACAACAGAATTTCCGTTCCAAGGCTATTTTGTGCATGCCGATTAACAACCGGCGAGGAGAGCGAATCGCCGTCATTCAAGTCATAAACAAACAGGGCGGCGGAATATTTAACACCGATGATGAGAATCTTTTGAAATCGCTGGCCTCCCAGATGGCGATTTCCATCGAGAACGCTCAGTTAATTGATGAACTCAAGCTTTCCTTTGACAGTTCAATCCGTACACTTTCCGCAACAGTTGACGCCAGACACCGTTTGACGGCCGGGCATTCGGAGCGTGTAACGGAATACTCCCTGATGATTGCCCGCCGTATGGGCATCGGACCGGAGGAAGAAGAATTGCTCAAATATGCAGGTCTTCTCCATGATATCGGCAAAATCGGCACTAAAGACGCCGTGCTCCTCAAAACCGGTCAGTTTACGGCGGAAGAACGAATGGAAATGGAGAAGCATGCCATAAGAACAAAAGAAATTCTCGACAACTTTCATTTCTCCAAAACATTGGCACAGATACCATTCATTGCCTCTCACCATCACGAACGTTTTGACGGCAATGGCTATCCCGACAAACTCCGGGGGGAAGATATTCCCCTTTGCGCCAGAATACTGGCAGTAGCGGATGTTTTTGACGCCCTGACATCACCCCGTGATTACCAGAAATATACAGAGACGGAAACCATGAGTTACGACCCCATGCCACTGCCTAAAGTTATCAGCATTCTGAGAAGTGGCGCGGGTAATCAATTTGATCCCGCAGTGGCAGCCGTATTCCTGGAATGCATGGCGGATGCCTTGCGGAAATACAGGGGAGAGCATTTCCCGCCCGCCTACGTTGATGAGATGATCGATATTCTCCGGAAGTCCTGAACCTGTTTTACTAGAACAGTTTCTTTGCCGCCTGCTCTATCGCCTCTTTCAATTTTGTTCCATCTCCTGATTTCACCAGTGTGCGGATATCGGTCAGAGTTTTCTCGTAGCGATCCAATATATTCAGCGTTGCGGGATTCCGGGCGATAATGTCTGTATAAAGCCCCGGGTTTTCGTTGAATACTTTCTTAACTATTTCTACTTTCGTCTGAAAAATCGGCGTGGAGAATTTGTTGATTTCGGTAAGATCAATCCCGGTTTCGGCCAGCACCAGTCCTATCGAAATAGTATTGAGATGATTGAGCACCTGAACAATTGCCATCATTTCATCATGCTCTTCGGGAGTTTTATCTGTTACAACCAATCCGTTTTTCTGCAAAACACCTCTCAACCAGGACAGCCATTTACTTCCCCGGGCCGGACACAGGACAACATTTTGCCCGGTGATATCCGAAAGCTGCGGGCCGAAAAGCGGGTGACAGCCAATGACATCGGCTTGCGAACAGGAAAGCATCAATTCCACCGGCTCTTTTTTGAGCGAGGTCAAATCCATTAAGAGCGTTCCTTCAGGCAGCAATGGCCCGACCTTTTTTATCATCTCCGTGGTGGCAGAAATCGGGACGGAGATAACAATGACATTACACAATTTAACCAGTTCATTGATGTCCATTGCTGATTTTCTCCCCCGGACATGGACAGTATAACCTTCATTTAGCAATAAATCGGCAAACCAGCGCCCCATGCCGCCGGTACCACCGACAATTCCAATGATAACGTCTTTCATATTCTTGCCGCCTTCTGCCGCAGCCAGTGATCGGCTAAAACAATACTCACCATTGCTTCACAGACCGGCACAATCCGCGGCAGTACACAAACATCATGCCTTCCCTTAATTTTGATTTTCTGAACCTTACCCCTAACATCTATTGTCTGCTGCTCACTGCTTATTGACGGAACAGGTTTACAATAAGCTCTCAGAATAATTTTTTCTCCATTGGTTATGCCCGCCAGGATTCCCCCTGCATGATTAGATTTATGCCAAACAGCCTTCATGCGGCTACCTTTGTTGGCTTCGTCATCGGCTCCTCGACGTATGGTACTATACGACTGCGTCGCCTCTTCCTTGCCGCCGCGGTATCCTGGTGAATGCAATTTGGCATCCGATTTTATTATACCCATTTGATCATTAAATTCGGAACCTTTCATACTGGCTGCGGCAAAACCATCACCAACTTCCACCGCCTTCACCGAACCGATACTCATTAAAGCGGATGCCAACTCGGCATCTATTTTCTCAAATACCGGCTCGCCCAAACCTGCCGGGCACCCGCGGACAATTATTTCCACAACACCACCTGCTGAATCACCAGCGGCGCGCAGGGCCATCAGTTTTTCTTCCATAGCTTGAGCAGCTTCAACATCAGGACAAAAAAGAATATTACTTCGTACCTGCTTGCTCAAATTCTTGTCTTGGGGCATTTTGGCGCGATTCATCTGAATTCCGCCGATAGCCTGCGTATAGGCCAGCACTTCCATCCCTGCCGTGCCGATCAGCCTTTCGGCAATGGCACCGGCTGCTACACGGGCGGCAGTTTCGCGGCCCGACGCCCGCCCACCACCGCGCCAGTCTCGGTGTCCATATTTTTGCAGATAAGTATAATCTCCGTGCCCGGGACGAAAAATATCTTTTAAGTCCGCATAGGAAGAAGACCGCGCATCGGAATTCCGGATTAAAAGTGAAATTGGCATACCTGTAGTGCGGCCTTCAAAAATTCCGGAGAGGATTTCCACCCGATCACCCTCTCCTCTTATTGTCGAAGCAACATTTTTCGCCGGTCGCCTCCTGTCGAGCGCCTGTTGAATATCGCCCTGCTGAATTTCCAGACCGGCAGGGCAGCCGTCAACAATTGCGCCTAAAGCCTCGCCGTGCGATTCCCCCCAGGTTGTTACCCGAAATAAAGCACCAATAGTATTCCCCGCCATAATCTTATCCTTTTAAGTATTTAAGAATGTCTTCCGCCACTTGTGAAGCGCTTTTTCCTGATGTATCCAGAGAATAATCGGCAGCTTTTTCATACAAAGGAATACGCTGCTGCAGCACCTTAGCTGTTTCTTCAGCCAGGCTATCGGCGGTAAATTGCGGACGTGTTCCCTGGCTTTCCGCATCGGCGGCCAGCCGTTCAACAACATCTGCAAGAGGCGCCGAAAGCCATACGATAACACCCATTTTTTTGAGCAAATCAACGTTTTCTTCGGACAGAACCGCACCACCCCCGGTGGCAACAACACACGCGCCTTCTTGCGCGAGCCTCGAAATTGCGTCTTTTTCCCGATCACGAAAATAGTTCCACCCGCAGCGAGCCACAATTTCTTTTATGGGCATACCCAGGCTCTCTTCCACCAGCATATCGGTATCCCAGAAGGTAATTTTTAATTTAGCCGCCAGCAGTTTCCCCACCGTAGTTTTTCCGCAGGCCCGGTAGCCGATCAGAATCACCTTCATATTTTTTTTAACTCCTCCCAGAACCCCGGGAAAGATTTATCCACGCATTTTTTATCGTATATTTCGATCCCGGGAACAGCAAGGGAAGCTACGGCAAAACTCATGGCGATACGATGATCGTTGTATGTTTCAATAACTGCAGGCCGAGGATGCCCACCGGAGATGATAATACCATCCGCAGTTTCCGAAGCTGCAATGCCGATGCGTGTTAATTGGCTAACCAATGCATCGAGGCGATTGCTTTCCTTTAAACGCAAGTGAGCAACATTGGTAATGGCTGTTATTCCCTTGCGGAAAGCAGCCAGCACCGCCAGCGTCGGCACCATATCCGGTATATCATTTAAATCGAATATATAATCCCCTTCCCGCAAACTGTCGCAGGCCACTTCTATCCAGGTATCTGTGCAATTAAGCTTGCAGCCCAGTTCTTCCAGAATTGCGAGCAAACGCATATCTCCCTGCCTGCTCCTGATACTAATGCCATTAACTCGCACCGGCTTTTTCAAAATGGCCGCTGCTGCAAAAAAGTAGGAAGCACTGGAGGCATCCCCTTCGATAAAATAGTCGCGCCCTTTGTAAATTTCCCCGGCTTCAACAGAATATTTCCTTTGGCCTGTTTCGCTAACCTTGGCGCCAAAATCACGCATAACGGAAAGGGTCAAATCGATATAGGGCGCAGACACAATTTCCCCCAGCAAAGAAAGATCGATACCTTTTTTCGTATAGGGCGCACAAAGCAATAGCGCGGAGACATACTGCGAACTTTCGATGTCTTTAAGTGTTATCCTGCCACCGGTAAGCCCGGAGGCATTCACAGTCACCGGCGGACAATTATTGCGGCAGGAAACATCCACATTCATGCTCTGCAGCGCCTCGACCAAGGCGCCGACGGGACGCTCACAAAGTCTTTTCCCCCCGGTTAAAACATATTTTCCGCTGCCCAGTGTTACCAGCGCAACAAGAAAACGCAGCGCCGTCCCATTGTTTCCCAGAAATATTTCCTGTGAGTTATTGATTATTTTCCCTGCCGTCCCCGAAACGAAAATACCACCGTCGGCGGCAACGATCTGCGCTCCCAATGCGCGCAATCCGTCCATCAGATAGAGAGTATCTTCCGCAACAAGGGCATTGCCGATAAAAGAATTGTCCTCGGCCAGTGCCGCCGCCACTAGAGCCCGCTGGGTCAGACTTTTGGATCCGGGAATATGGATCGCTGCCGAAACTGATTTAATATCTGCTTCTTTATTCAACTTGAATCAACCTTTCCATTATTTCATTTCTAAATCAATGATGATATCGCGGCGGCGAGTCCGAGGCGACGAGGCGTATTGTTACACACGTTGAGGAAGCCGATGACCCCGGCCTGCGCCGGGGCAGGCTTTACCTACAAAGATAGCGCTTGATTTAGAGATGAAATTACTACTTTTTTCATCAATGCCCGATTAGGCTCAAGACCTGTCCATAGTTTTATTTGTTCGGCACCCTGATGCACAAACATATTCAACCCCGACAATACATGGCATCCCCGCTGCCTGGCATCTCTGAGCAATTTTGTTTCCAGAGGATTATAGATAACATCCATCACGAATTTATAGCCGCCCAGCACAGCGGAATCTACCGGCGATTGATTAATATGAGGGTGCATGCCCACCGGAGTCGTGTTAATCAGACAATCCGCCTCTATCTTTTCGATATCGTTCAAAGCATAAAAACGGCAGCTGAACTTTACTGCCAGAAGCCTGCCATTTTCCGCCGTACGATTGGCAATAATCGGGAGGCCGCCTTCCTTCTTTATTCCGTAAACTGCCGCCCTGGCCGTACCGCCGGCGCCGATAATCACAAACTTTTTGCCTTTAATCGTCATGGCTTCCCGCAGAGCAGTAAGCAATCCCAGCCAGTCGGTATTGGCGCCCGTCAGACGTCCATTGCTGCTGATAATTGTATTTACCGCTCCGATGTTCAAAGCATCTGCGGAGATATCATCCAGATATTCCATAACGGCCGATTTAAATGGTATGGTTACACTCGCACCACGAACATCCATTCCCCTGATGCCCTTTATCGCCGCGGCCAGATCATATACACAAAACGCATTATAGCACCCGCCAATACCCAAATCATGGAGCGCTGTATTATGCATCAATGGTGAAAGACTTTGCCCGACCGGATTGCCTAATAAAACATAGTTTTTCAGTTGATCGGCCTCTGAAATAAATACCTGTTGCCGTTGCTCATCGCCTTTCACCAGTTGATTTATTTGCCTCATCTCGGACGCAGTCAGTTGCCCCGGCGCGGATTGTGTGCCCTGTTCCAAAGTCGCAAAATTCAGAAAATTACCCAGCAAAGGCGCCACTATACGACTTATCCGTCCTTTATCTCCCATACACAGGGCAATTATTTCCTGCGAATGTCTGAGGGCATAGGGTATCAAACTGAGCACTTTCAAATTATCTTCGGGCTTTACGGCGTATGTCACTATTTTCACAACAGCAGGCTTAAACTCCCGGCATTGTTTAAATATTCCCTTTAGCCTGGCCAGAGAGGGGGTTCTTTGAAAATTGTGATAAGAAATAATAATTTTTGTCGAGTTGCCTCGTTTTTCACACTGAGATTTTAACTCCTCAATGGCATCGTTACCTTCGGAGAGCTCAATATCAATATAGTCGGCGCCGAGTTCAGCAGCCTGTTTGAGCATTGCCATTTTTTTATCTTTTTGATCTTTGATCAGGCCCCCTACATCGGGAGATTCAAAGGTCTGTGACGCTTCTTCTTTTTTACGCCAGGTGACAATTATTTTAACTTTATGGGAACTGCGGCGCACGGCGGAAATCAATTCGGGAAGTACGCCATCTGTAATTAAATCCATTCTCAACTCAATGGCATCAGCCAGCAGGCAACTGCGCTCAATATCACGCAATGCTTCTTTATGAGATATTGCTGTAATTGGTATACAGATCATAACGGGCCTTCCGCTCGCGGGTAGGAACCAAGAATTTTTAAGAAAGTTGTTTTCTCCTGTAGCTCCTCCAGACAATTTTTTACTACCTTCTCCTCAACATGACCGACAATATCCACAAAGAAGAGATACTCCCACAACCTCTCTTTAACCGGATGCGATTCAATCTTGATCAAATTAATCCGGCGGGCGGCAAATGGCGACAGCGCAAGATGCAGCGAACCCGGGGAATGCTGTGTGGCAAAAATCAACGACGTCTTAGCTTTTGCTGTTGCCGTGCTCGCTCCGTTACCGATAATCAAAAACCGCGTTGTGTTGGAAGTATTATCTTCTATACCTTCCGCAAGAATATTCAGCCCGTGGGCTTGCGCTGCAAGACGACTGCCTATCGCTCCTTCGGTCCTTTTACCTTTAACCATCTGTGCAGCGGCTGCGGTGCTTTCCACCTCGGAGAGCACACAGTTAGGAAGATTGGCCTTGAGCCAGGACCGGCACTGAGCTAATGCCTGGGGATGTGAATATATTTTTTTAATCCGCTGCATGTCTTTGGCCGAAGAAATCAGGCATTGGCTGATCCGCAAATATATTTCCGCACGAATCTTCAAAGGTGTCAAAACCAGCCGGTCCAGTGTGACATTAACAGAACCTTCCTGCGAATTTTCCACAGGAACTACACCCCAATCGATGAAACCCCGTTCCACTTCGTCAAAAACACGGGCAATCACCGGTTGGGCTACAAAACGGCTGGACTGACCAAAATGCAATTGCGCCGCCAGATGAGAAAACGAAGCATCCGGTCCCAGAAAAGCAACTGTTGTCGGCTTCTGTAAATCACGGGAAGCGGAGATAACCTCCCGGAAAATATTATTTATCGCCTGCGGCGGCAACGGGCCGCAATTGAGCTCCTGCAAGTAACCATAGACTCTCGCTTCCTGGGAAGGATCATATATATTCAACCCCTCCCGGCCTTTAACTTCACCGATGCGAACGGATATCCCAGATCGTTCATTTAAAAGACGGATAATCTCCCTGTCTTTCTCTTTCATGTTTTCTCTTAATTTTTCCAGCCTTGATTTCATTGGCGCATTCCTTCAATTACAGGTGTGATAATTTTCTCATCGATACCTCCGTTGACAAAAGGCATGCCTATTTTTTTGAGCAATACGAAATGGATAATATTACCTTCTTTTTTCTTATCCATTTTTAGCCTTGCAACTATTCCTTCCGTTGTCAGATTACCGGGTATCCGGAAGGGCAATCCGGCTTTCCTTATAACATTTTCAATGCGCTCCCGCGAGGATGATTCCAGATAGCCGGATTTTTCCGAAATTCGGGCGGCGGCAATCATCCCTAAAGCAACGCCTTCACCGTGCGAGAGAGTGAAATCAGATTGCGCTTCGAGAGCGTGTCCCAGGGTGTGACCGTAATTGAGGATACGCCGTAAGCCCTGTTCTTTTTCATCAATTTCTACAATTGATTTCTTGATACGGCAGCACATTTCTACAATCTTTAACAACAATACCGGATCTTTTGTTTTTACCTGCTCCATATTATCTTCCAGCAGGCGAAACATTTTTGCATCGTCAATAATGCCGTATTTGATAATTTCCGCCAGCCCATTATTAAACTCATTTTCCGGCAGAGTCGCAAGATAACTCAAATCAGCAAATACTGCCTGCGGCTGATAAAAAGTCCCCAGCAGATTTTTCCCATGAGGGAGGTCAACCGCTGTTTTTCCGCCAATGCTGCTGTCTACCTGCGCCAGCAAAGTAGTGGGAATTTGAATATAAGGAATAGAACGCATAAATATAGAAGCGACAAATCCTGTCAGATCGCCCACCACACCACCGCCAAAGGCAACCAGCTGCGAATTCCTGTCGGCCCCTAACTCGAGCAGTTTTCCGGTAATATCAACAGCCGTGTTGATATTCTTTGATGCCTCCCCGGCAGGAAATTCGATTAAATCAACATTCAGACCTACATCTTTGAGCGCGGCAAGAAACTTGGGGCCGTGCATTTTATTGACATTGCTGTCGGTTATAACAATATAACGCCCGGTTTTATGGTTCTTGGCAATCAGCAGCACCATCCGGTCGAGGATAGCGTTACCGACGCAGATTTCGTAAGATGATAATGACTTTTTATCGAGATTGACTTTTATTGACCGC
>CAYXZW010000042.1:0-25716 GCA_964469905.1 uncultured Smithella sp. | reverse complement strand
AAAATTATTGCGGTCGGTTGCCGTATTGATGCCGATCAAAAGCGTCGGCATCATGGGCGATCAGCGAACTAATGAAAACATCGTCGCCCTCCGCGCCGTAACCAGCGACGATGCCATGACGGCCGACTGGGCCAGACTGCCGCAGGATCTTCTGGCGCGCATATCCACCCGCATTATTAATGAAGTTCGCGGCATCAACCGCGTTGTTTATGACATCAGTTCCAAACCACCCAGTACTATTGAGTGGGAGTAAGGGGGTGGCGATATACCAGCTACAGTGCTCAGAATCTTTCCCCGACCCTGTAACGGCTCGCTTCACTGCCGGTTCGCAAACTCGCGCCTCTGGCGCTCAAACAAGCGAACCGGCGGACTTTTCGCTGCGCAGACAGGGTTACCCGGAAAAAGCTCCATTCGCAATTTTGTGAGCCGGCATATCGCCTGAGATGGGAAGAAAAAATATTTGTTAAGGTTAATCAGTGCCAAAACGTACAGACATAAAAAAAATACTTTTAATCGGCTCCGGGCCGATCATCATCAGTCAGGCCTGCGAATTCGATTATTCGGGAACACAGGCCTGTAAAGCCTTGCGTGAAGAAGGCTATGAAGTTGTTTTAATCAACAGCAACCCGGCCACAATAATGACCGATCCGGAAACGGCCGACCGCACTTATGTGGAGCCCATTACCCCGGAAGCAGTCGCCAAGATTATTGCCCTGGAGAGACCGGATGCGCTCCTGCCTACTTTAGGCGGACAAACCGGTTTAAATACAGCGGTAGCGCTGGCGGAAAGCGGTGTGCTGGAGAAGTTCGGAGTGGAGATGATTGGAGCATCGCTTCCCGTCATCCACAAAGCAGAAGACCGCGAAAAATTCCGCAATGCCATTGAAAAAATCGGTTTGCGAATGCCGAAGAGCGGTTTTGCCCACAGCATCCCGGAAGTGATGAAAATTGCCGCCGAAATTGGTTTCCCGATAATTGTCCGGGCATCCTTTACGCTCGGCGGCACCGGCAGCGGGGTAGCTTATAACCGCGAAGAACTCATAGAAATTGCACAAAGCGGCCTGGATGCCAGCATGATCCAGGAAGTTATGATTGAAGAATCCGTGCTGGGCTGGAAAGAATATGAACTCGAAGTAATGCGCGACCGCGCGGATAATGTTGTCATTATCTGTTCTATTGAAAATTTCGACGCAATGGGTGTTCACACCGGCGAATCAATCACCGTTGCTCCGGCCCAAACGCTGACTGATCGCGAATATCAGCACATGCGTGATGCGTCCATAGCCATTATGCGCGAAATCGGCGTGGAGACCGGCGGCTCCAATGTCCAGTTTGCCGTCCATCCCCAAACCGGTGAAATGATTGTAGTGGAAATGAATCCCCGCGTATCGCGATCATCGGCACTGGCCTCAAAAGCAACTGGCTTCCCGATAGCTAAGATTGCCGCCAAACTGGCGGTGGGTTATACTCTCGATGAAATTCCCAACGACATCACCCGGGAAACAATGGCCTCGTTTGAACCGACAATAGATTACTGTGTGGTAAAGATCCCGCGCTGGACATTTGAGAAGTTCCCGGAAACGGAAGATTTATTAACAACGTCCATGAAATCAGTCGGCGAAACCATGGCCATTGGCCGAACTTTTAAGGAAGCGCTGCAAAAAGCCGTCCGCTCGCTGGAAATCGGCCGCTTCAGTCTGGTATATCCACTGCCTGCCGACATAACCGACAATAAGGAATTATTAAAAAGCAAGCTTACCGTACCGAACTCCCTGCGCTTATTCTATATCGCAGCCGCCCTCCAGAAGGGCGTGAGCGTAAATGACATACAGCAGCTGACAAAAATCGACCCCTGGTTTTTACACCAGATTGCCCAAATTGTTGCTGCAGAAGAAGAATTAAAAAATTCTGCCCCTTCAGTGGAGCTGCTCCTCGCCGCAAAGAAAATGGGGTTTTCTGATCGCGCCCTGGCCTACGTCTGGGGAAAAACTGAAACTGAAATCCGCAGATGGCGAGAAGAGGAAAAAATCATCCCGGTGTATAAACTGGTGGATACCTGTGCTGCTGAATTTGAAGCTTATACTCCTTATTATTATTCTACCTATGAGACAGAAAACGAAACTCGTCCTTCGGATAAAAAGAAAGTAGCCATTATCGGCGGCGGCCCCAACCGCATCGGTCAGGGTATTGAGTTCGACTACTGTTGTGTTCACGCATCATTTGCCTTACGGGAAGAGGGCGTGGAGAGCATAATGATCAATTCCAATCCGGAAACAGTAAGCACTGACTATGATACATCCGACAAACTGTTTTTTGAACCGGTTACACTGGAAGATGTTTTGCATATCCTGCAGACAGAGAAACCGGACGGTGTTATCGTCCAGTTTGGCGGTCAGACACCATTGAATCTGGCCCGCGGCCTCGAAGCAGCAAGTGTTCCCATTATCGGCACTTCACCCGATGCTATCGACCGGGCGGAAAACCGAGACCGCTTTCAGGAAATTATCACCAAATTAAATCTTAATCAACCGGACAATGACACGGCCAGAACAGTAGAACAAGCACTGATCGCGGCGGAGAGAATCGGCTATCCGGTGCTAGTGCGTCCTTCTTATGTCCTGGGCGGCCGTTCGATGGAAATAGTATACGACCCGGAAACACTGACATCTTTCATGGGTAAAGCAATGCTGGTTTCCCCCGATCACCCGATATTGATCGATAAATTTTTAGAGGATGCCACGGAAGTTGATGTGGATGCCATCAGCGATGGCGTAAACACGGTAGTGGCCGGCATTATGGAACATATCGAGGAGGCGGGAATTCATTCCGGCGACAGCGCCTGCATTTTGCCACCCCTGACCATACCTGCCGGACTGCTGGAGCTGATCGAAAAACAGACGATCATGCTCGCGGCCGAATTAAAGGTCGTCGGCCTCATGAATATTCAGTATGCCATCAAAGATGGAACACTGTATGTGCTGGAAGTTAACCCCCGCGCCTCCCGGACGGTTCCCTTTGTCAGCAAGGCCATCGGTGTACCTCTGGCCAAGCTTGCCACCAAGGTCATGCTGGGTAAAACTCTTCCCCAACTGGGATTTACTAAAACCATCAAACCACAGTACGTATCCGTGAAAGAAGCCGTCTTCCCTTTCAACCGTTTCCCCAATGTCGATGTTCTGCTGGGACCGGAAATGAAATCAACCGGTGAGGTCATGGGTATCGATCATTCCTTCGGATTAGCTTTTGCCAAATCGCAAATGGCTGCCGGCTTTAAAATACCGCGGCAAGGCACTGTGTTTATCAGTACACACGATTACCACAAGGACAAAATAGTGCCGGTTGCCAAAACTTTGCAGGATATCGGATTCAAGATACTGGCCACACGCGGAACAGCCCAGCATCTGGAAAACCATGGCGTAAAGGCACAAGTGGTTCTTAAAGTCAGTGAGGGACGACCGAACATTGTCGATCACATTAAAAACGGTGACATTTCCATGGTCATCAATACCAGTCTCGGCCGTAAATCTACCCGCGACGCTTATCACATCCGCCGCGGCGCGTTGACTTATAATATTCTTTACACCACGACCATTGCCGGAGCACGTGCTTTATGTGAAGCCACACAAGCTATTATTAACGAAGACTGGCAGGTTTGTTCGTTACAGGAATATCATAAAAAAAATTAGATATTACAGACTATATCTTTATGGAAAGAGCCTTATGCCATCATTATTAGAAGATAATTTAAATGAGTCCGGTCGTCCCCGTGAAGAATGCGGAATTTTTGCCATTTACGGTCATGAAGAAGCATCCCGTCTGGCCTTTTTCGGGCTTTTTGCCCTGCAGCATCGCGGCCAGGAATCAGCCGGCATTGTCAGTTCCGACGGCTGCCAGGTATGGGATCATAAGGGAATGGGGCTGGCCTCGGAAGTATTTAAAGAACCTACTCTGCAGAAACTGCCGGGCAAGCTGGCAATCGGACATGTCCGCTACTCCACCACCGGCTCTTCGGTTCTTTCCAATGCGCAGCCTTTTCTGGTTCATTTTGGCGAGGAATATTATGCCCTGGCTCATAACGGCAATATAATTAATGCCCACAAATTGCGGCAGGAGCTGGAAAATGGCGGGTCGATCTTCCAGTCAACGATGGACAGCGAAATAATTATTCACCTGATGGCGCCACATCTGAAGAATGGCCTGGAAAATGCTTTGGTTGCCGCCCTTTCCCGGATAGAAGGCGCTTACAGCATCATCATGCTCACCCGTAATAAAATTGTTGCCGCCCGCGATCCCCGGGGATTTCGGCCGCTGGCCCTGGGCAAACTCAACGGCAGCTGGGTTATCGCCTCGGAAACCTGCGCCTTTGATCTGGTTGCCGCCAAATACATCCGTGATGTCAATCCCGGCGAAATAATGATTATTGATGAAGACGGCTGTAAAAGCCTGCAACCTTTTCCGGTCGTAAAACCATGTCATTGTATCTTTGAATTAATATATTTTGCCCGTCCCGACAGTCAGATTTTCGGCCAGAATGTTTACTTATGCCGGAAACGGCTGGGCCACGAACTGGCGCGCGAATATATTCCCAATGTTGATATTGTAATGCCCTTTCCCGATTCCGGCAACTATGCGGCGCTGGGTTACGCCGAGGAATCCGGCATTACCTTTGAAATGGGAATGATTCGTAATCATTACGTCGGCAGAACATTTATTCAACCGACCCAGCTCATGCGTGATTTCGGCGTGCGCGTAAAGCTCAATCCCGTGCGGCCTCTGCTGAAAGGGAAAAAAGTATTAATAGTTGAAGATTCGATTATTCGCGGCACCACCAGCCGCAACCGTGTGGAAAATTTACGGGGAATTGGTGTTAAAGAAATCCACATGGCCATCAGTTGTCCGCCCACTATGCATCCCTGCCCCTATGGCATTGATTTCTCGTCCAAGGGAGAGTTACTCGCAGCAAAAAAGGAAAATGAAAAAGCTATTGCCGATTTCATCGGCCTGGATTCTTTACACTACCTGACCGTGGAGGGTATGGTCCGGGCTACCGGAATGGATGAAAATTGTTTCTGCCTGGCCTGTTACACCGGCAATTATCCCCTCGCCCCTCCCGAAGCTATCAATAAATTTTGCTTAGAGCAGCAATAGCCGAACAGCTATAACTTTCAACTTGCTTGCCATATCAGTAATTTAGTATACTGCCTGCGAGATTCTCAAATAAAAAGGGTGGAAAAATATGTGGAAGGATAAGATCGTTTCTCCGCAGGAAGTTCTCTCCAGAATCGAACCGGGTATGACCATTTTTCTCGGCACGGGAATGGCGGAACCGCGAACACTGGTTAAACACCTCATGGCCTCGGAAGAAAACAACCTGCGTGATCTGGAATTAATTCAACTGGTAAGTCTCGGAGATACAATACCCATTGATGAAAGATATTCGTGGAAATTCCGGTTGAAAACATTTTTTTCCGGCTGGATTGCTTCGGAGGCCATCAGTGCCGGCAGAGTTGATCTTATTCCCAGCAGATTTTCCAAAATACCCGAGCTGTTCAAATCGGGAGCCATCCATATTGATGCGACCATCATTCAGATTTCACCCCCGGATGAAAACGGTTATGCCTGCCTGCTCGGCGTGGATGTGGAACGGCAGGCAATGGAAACAGCAGCGCTGGTTGTCGGCGAGATTAATGAACATGCTCCCCGCATTATGGGCGACACTCTGGTGCACGTGGATGAATTCAATTATTTTGTGGAGTCAACTGAGCTTCCGCTTTACATTCCCCGGTGGCCGGTGGCTGATGTTTTTCTGAAAATCGCCGCTAATATTGCGATGGTGGTTCAAGACGGAAGCTGTATATCTCTAGGCATAGGACCTCTCTATGAAGCCCTGGCCGTGCAGCTGGCAACAAAGAAGAATCTGGGCATCCATTCGCCTTTTTTCACTGATTCACTGATGGATCTTGTAAAGAGCGGTGCCGTAACTAACAGGAATAAAAATATTTTTCGCGGCAAATGCTCCGCTTCTTATCTGATGGGCAGCGAAGAATTAATGCGCTGGCTGGATCGCAATCCGCTGGTCGACTTTCAACCGGAAGATGTAATTACTGATCCGAAAGTAATCGGCAGCAATGACCGAATGATGGCTATTCTGCCGGCAAGAAAAATTGATCTGACGGGAAATGTCGCGCTGCATACCGGCAAGGGCAACATCACCGCCGGCCCGGGAAATGTACAGGAACTTTTTATGGGTGCGGCACTTTCCAAAAAAGGCCGGACTATCTTCGGCCTGCCCAGCCGCAACATCAAAGGCCTGCCCAATATCGTCCTGTCCGTGGATAATCTGCCTTTTCAGTTTACTAATCGCGAATCCATGGATTTAGTCGCCACAGAATACGGTGTGGCTTATCTAATGGGAAAATCAATGCGGGAGCGAGCACAGGAACTGATTGATATCGCGCATCCGGATGACCGAGGAGAGCTGGTCGCACAGGCCAAAGCAGCAAAACTACTATACGCCGACCAGATTTATTTCCCCGAATCAGGGCACCTTTACCCCTCCAAGGTTAGCTGCTCTCATGAATTCAAAGACGGGCTGAAAGTCAATTTCCGGCCGATAAAACCTTCTGATGAGGATAAGATGCGCGATCTGTTCTATCGCTTTTCGGATCAGGCCGTTTACTCCCGCTATTTTACTTCCATAAAGGCAATGCCCCATAAAAAAATGCAGGAATATGTTAACGTGAACTATCGCTTGGTGTTGTCCATTGTAGGCATAATCGAGGTTTCTGCCGGCACCGAAAAAATTATTGCCGAGGCGCGTTATGCGCGGGCCAAACAGGATAGCTTTGCCGACGTCGCCTTCATTGTTGACGAAGATTATCAGGGGAAAGGCATCGCTTCATATCTTTTTGAATTATTGATTCGCGCGGCCCGTGAGGATGGTATCGGCGGTTTCACCGCCGATGTTCTGTCAACCAATAAATCAATGTTGAAAGTATTTGAAAAAGCGCCCTTTCCTGTTCAAACTGTCCTTTCCCAGGGCATTTATGAATTGACCATCCCCTTCACTCCCTTGTCGGAGTTAAAGGCAAAAGATTAAATATAAGGGAATTACGGGGAGCGCCTGCTTGCTTAAGGGAAAATAATAATTGACATATTCCCGGAACTTCCCTATCTTGCCGTTGTCCAAAAACAGCGCTTTATTAAATCCTAATTGACGAGTAATATGGATAATGAAACTCCGAGGAAGCATCAATTCACCGTGCTGATAAAATCTAAAAGAGGCATATTATATTGCGGCGCCCTGCTGATGACCGTATTGCTGCTTTGCAGTCCTGCAGCAGTCCGGGCTGCGGAAGGCGGCAAAGAGCAGAACAAAGCGGCAGTCAAAATGACTCTGGCCGATGCCGTCATCATTGCTCTGAATAATAGTATTGACCTGAAGAGCGCCTACCTCGACCGTATTCTTCAGCAGTTCGATCTACAGAAAGCGGAAAATAAATTCTTTCCGGAGCAATCAATGAAGCTGACTGCCGGACGGACATCAAACTACGCCTCTGTGGACCAAAGAACCAATGCCGTGAACACCGGTGGCGACTACACGGCAACGCTGACAATTCCTACCGGAGGCAATTTTAATTTTACCTGGAACAATACTGGAAACAGTCCCGATACCAATAAGGCTTTTGCCTACACATCCGCCTGGTCACTAACCTTCACGCAGCCGCTGCTCAGAGGTGGCGGCATCGACAACGCCACTTATTCCGTCAAGGTCGCCCGGATTACAGAGGAACAGAACATCCTGGCGATGACGGACAAAATATCAACGACAATCAAAGCGGCCATTACCGCCTACAGAACATACTTGAGCGCCAAACGCCAGCTGGAGATAAGCAGACAATCACTGCTGGAGGCGAAGAGGACTTATGAAACAAATGAAGCCCTCGTCACGGCCGGACGAAAAGCGAAAACGGAGCTGGTCGAAACGGAAGCCAACATCGCCAATCAGGAATTGTCTGTCACAACACAGATTAATTCACTCGAATCAGCCCGCCTCTCCCTGGTCCAGTCCTTAAATGTTGAGAAAAATACACAGTTTGATCTGGTCGAGGATAACGATTACCAGGTTAAGCCTCCTTCTCTGGAAGAAGCTGTTGGAATTGCCAAAAAAAACAAGACCACCTATTTGACGGCATTGCAAAACATGGAAATAAAAAAGTGGGATCTTTCCAACGCCAAGTGGAACCGGATGTGGTCTCTCGACCTTGTGGCCGGCACACAAAATGACAGTGAGGCAGCTATTGCCTTCGACAAATACGGCGACGCAGTGCGCCGGGCGACGAGCAGCGGCGCCCAGCGAAACTGGAATGCCGGATTAACCTTGACGGTACCCTTCAGCATGTTCACCGCCGAGCGGCGCGCCTATCTCAGCGCCAAAAACGCATTGGAAAAAGCCAAAATGGATCTGCAAAAGATGGAAGTTGATCTGGAAATAGCTGTCCAGAATGCCATCAGGACTGTGGAAACAAGCTACCGGCAAATGGAGCTGGCCAAACGGGCGCGTTCCCTGTCCGAACAGAAGCTGGAAGTGGAAAATGAAAAGCTCAAGGTGGGACGCACCACCAACTTTCAAATTGTCAGTTATCAAAACGATCTCAATAATTCCAAGACCAGCGAACTCAACGCCGTCATTGCCTATCACAATTCTCTGACTTCTCTGGATGATACCCTCGGCACAACACTTAAAACCTGGAAGATTGAAGTTAAAAAAGAAGACGATAAAGTAATGCTGCCGCAAGCCGCAGCTAAACCTTAAAAGAGAAACTAACTGGGCCCGGGACAAATATGAAAAACGACGAATTGATCTACCAGAACATCCTGGCAAATATGAGCGACGGGGTTATGACCATTGGCCTCGACGGCAAGATCATAACATTTAATGAAGCCGCCGAGGAAATGCTGCGGATGAAGGCCGCGGAAGTTATCGGCAGACCTTTCGGAGAAATATTTCTCATCCTTGAGGGTTACGATGACTTTAACCAGATCATCTTAAACGCAGTATATGAGTCGGCGACCATCCAGAACGGCGTCGTTTCCATTCAAGCAAACGAGATTGCCCGCACCCTTACCCTGACGACATCCTTCCTAAAGAAAGAGCAAGACGGCAAAAAGGAGAAGGTTGCCGTGATTGCAGTATTCAGTGATATGACCGAGCTGGAACGGATGCGTTTAGCCGAGATCCAGCTCACCGAACAGATCAAGGATAAACATAAGGAACTGCAGGATTCTTATCTCCAGCTGGAAGATTCTACCAAGAACCTGGAGATGGCGCTGAAGAAAGTCCATATGATTCGCATCGCCGCCACAGCGTTCGTCATTGTCCTTTTTCTTGCCCTCGGCTTATTCTCCTGGGTAAGAACAACTTCCACCGCTCACAAAACGGAAGGCAGCCCGGTGGAAAAGACGGCCAAGGGAGCAGCGCAGAATTTTTATCCGGTATCTCCCCAGGCCCTGTCGGACAGCATCTCGCTGAAAGGGGCATTAAAGCCCATCCAGGTTGTCAATATACCCACTCCTTTTACCGGCAACGTTCAGGAAATGTTTTTTGAGTATGGCCAGCCGGTAACAAAAGGACAAATTTTGCTGAAACTGGACCGGACAGAGGCACAGACGAAATACCGGGAAGCGAAGGCCGCCTTTATCAAGGCGCAGGAAAAGTTCCGGGAAGTTACAAAATGGGAGACAAGCGACGAGATAATCAAGATCGGACGTTCGCTGGCCAAGGCGAAAATGAGTCTCGATACCCAGAAAAGAACACTGACGGAAACCGAGTATCTGTTTAAAAAAGGCATCGTGCCGGCAACTGAATACGAAAACGCCAAACAACAGCACATCAATGCACAGCTTGATTATGAAGCTGCCGAACAGGAACTCAAAACAGGCATGGCCAAAGGACGGGGAGATAATTACACTGTTATCCACCTGGAGATGGAAAATGCAAAATCAAAACTTGCCGAACTGGAAAAGCAACTGAATCGGGCCGATATTGTCGCGCCTGTATCCGGAACCGTCGTTATGCCGGACACAGCGGATAAGGACAAGTCCTCCAAAATGGTTTCCAAAGGCGCATCCTTCAATCAGGGAGAAATCCTGCTGGCCGTTGCTGATACCGAAGGATTTACTGTCCGGATGGATGTGGATGAGATAGAGGTGTTAAAGATAAAGCGTGATCAGGCAGCGATCATTACAGGTGATGCCTTCCCGGGAATTGAGCTCAAGGGCAGGGTCTCCCATGTGTCCGCTCAGGCGGGCTCGGCGGAAGGCAAGCCGGAATCACCCTCCTTTAAAGTTACCGTAGCTGTCGACAAAGTAGCTCCCGAAGTAAAGGAAAAGATTCGCCTCGGCATGTCGGCCAGCATTGTTATCCAGGTATTACAGAAACCACAGGCGCTGCTGATTCCCATCCCCGCAGTCTCGATGGAAGGCGCCGGCCGCTTTGTAACCGTAAGAGACAAGACTTCCAAGGCCTTGAAAAAGATCAAAGTAGAAACAGGGATCACAACTGCGGATTCCGTGGAAATACTGAATGGACTTAGTGCCGGTGATGAGGTGCTCGTACCTTGAAAAATATCAGACCAAATAATTGCCAGAAGATGATCCGCTCCCGGGGGACTGCCATTGCTGGTTTTTGAAGACATATACAAGAGCTATCAGGTAGGCCCCACCGTTTTGGATGTACTAAAGGGTATTTCCATCACAGTCAAAAAGGGAGAACTGCTGGCTATTGTGGGGCCGTCCGGCTGCGGCAAATCAACGTTAATGAATATTATCGGCCTTCTCGATAAGCCGAGTTCCGGCAACTATTCTATAGATGGATCAAAAGTCAGTTATGACGATGACCGCGTTCTGTCCTCAATCCGCAACAAAAATATCGGTTTTGTCTTTCAGCAATATTATCTGCTGCCGCGATTGAACGCCCTGGATAACGTCGGCCTCCCGCTGGCCTATCGTAATGAGCCCAAGGCTGAGATTGCCTTAAAGGCCATGGACTATCTCACACGAGTAGAGATGCAGGACAGGGCTCATCACAAACCGGATGAAATGTCCGGAGGACAGCAGCAGAGGGTGGCCATAGCCCGCGCTCTGGTCGGCAAGCCGACGCTCATCCTGGCCGATGAGCCCACCGGCGCCCTGGACAGCTCCACCGGCCAGGACATTATGAATCTCTTCAAGAAAGTTAATGAAGATGAAGGGGTTACGGTCATTATCATCACTCATGACAATAAGATTGCCGCGCAGTGCCGCCGCAGTCTTAAAATGATGGATGGCAGAATTTGTGAATAAAAGGAACGACTAAGAACAAATGATTCTCGGCTCAAACCTCAAAGAGGCTTTCACCAGCCTGACTACGGCCAAACAGCGCACTATTCTCGCTTTGATCGGGATAGTGATCGGCATTGGCTCCGTGATCGGCATGATATCCATTGGTTCTATCGTGCAGAACGAAGCTCTCAAGCAGTTTAAGGAGATGGGCATAGATATCATAACCGTCCGGCAGGATGGCGGCAATACCGGGAAGACGGGTGGTTTCCGCCTGGACACCATCAAGGAAATTCCCTCACATGTCAAAGATGTTAAAGAAGTTGCTCCGTATATCACTTCTTCGATAAGCTATGGCCAAGGCAGAAAGACGGAAGCCATTGAGATGATGGGTGTTAGCGAAACCTTTTTCCGGATAAACAAGCTTCGTATCCAGGAAGGGCGGCAAATTACCGATCTGGACGAAAACCGTTATTTTTGCGTCATCGGAAGCGGAACGGCAAATATACTTCGTAAATTCGGGATTTCACAACCCATGGGACGACAGATTGCCCTGGGGCAGCGGATCTATACCGTAATTGGAGTCATTGACAAGGTCCCGGAAGGCGGCGGCATGCGGCCCTATGGAATCAATAACGCCGCCCTGATCCATATTTCTACAGCGAAAAGGACTTTTCAATCGCCGGATATCAACGTTTTTCTGGCAAGAGTGGGCGCCGAGCAAAAAACAGCCCAATTGAAACAGTCCATCGCCGACTATTTTACTTTTAAGTCCAGAGGAATCCGCGTAAACGTCCAGACAGCAGAAGAATTGATTGAGAGGATGCAGGCACAGATGCGCCTGTTTACTTTGCTTCTGGGTGCTATCGGCAGTATCGCTCTCATTGTCGGCGGCATCGGCGTCATGAACGTGATGCTCATCTCCGTCACCGAAAGAAGAAAGGAGATTGGTATACGCCGGGCACTGGGTGCACAGCAGTCCGATATTCAGAGTCAGTTTATTATTGAGTCCGTGATGCTCTGCCTGGTGGGCGGCCTGATCGGTATTATCCTCGGCACCTTTGTTTCTTATCTCTTCGCTTATTTTACCAAGTGGGAATTCGTTGTTTCCTATATGGCTATTATTCTCGGTTTTGGAGTGGCCACAGCGGTTGGCGTCTTCTTTGGTTATTACCCTGCCCGCACTGCCTCACGGATGGACCCGATAAAGGCCTTGAGGTCTTAAAGTATAAACCAACAGTATGGCGCAGACGGAAATAATGAATCATGTATTTCATTGACATATCAGACCATTCTGCTTATACTCCTTGCAAAATTCAATCAGGAAGTGTTGGGTAACATTTATGGAAATTAAGACAGCAAAAGAAAAGAATACCGTTGTTGTTTCCGTCAAAGGCAAAATCGATGCCGTAACGGCCCCGGAATTTGAAGAGGTACTGGGGAAACTGATTGCCGAGGGCGAGATTACTTTTCTGCTCAACTTCAGCGGACTGGAATACATCAGCAGTGCTGGCCTGCGCAGTCTTCTGTCTACGGCGAAGCAGTTGAAGCCCAAAAGCGGCAGCATCCTTTTCTGCGGGCTTCAGGGTCCCGTCAAAGATGTGTTTAAAATCTCCGGATTCGGCACCATCTTTAAAATATTTGAAACCCGGGAAGATGCATTGAAGTAAATCAAATTTATGGCCATACCCTCAACTATCACATTGCCGGGGACATTAGACTCCCTCTATCCTTTCATGGATTTCGTTACTTCCTTAGCCCGGGAACAGGGATTGGGAAGTGAGAAAGTCAGCGAGATAGAGCTGGCCCTGGAGGAAGTCCTCGTCAACATTATTAAACACGCCTATAAGGAATGTGATATTGAGGGCAATATCAGGATCACCTGTACACAGGACGACAAGCTGAATCTGGTTATCGAGATCGACGACTGGGGAACACCTTTCAATATATTCTCCGCTCGTGAACCGGACATATCGCTGGACATCGACGAGCGCCAAATCGGGGGACTGGGGATTTTCTTCGTAAAAAAGCTTATGGACGAAGTCCGGTATCGACGTGAGGACGATCAAAACAAATTAACACTAATTATCTATAATACTCCGGCATCTTCCGACAAGAAATAAACCGGGCAACGCACCCAACCCGTTCAATAAAATGAAGATGCAATACTTCCATCCTTACTAAACACAAGCCACATCAGACGATAAATATCGACAGCACACCGTATTTTACGGTCTATTTACTTGACATACGCGGTCGAATGTTCTTATACATCCGCCGCAATATCTGATCAAACTAAAGAACGGAGGAATAAACATGGTTGAAGAAAAAGGACTGAATAAACCGGTGAAATTGAAAGCGGACTTGGCGGCATTTCTGGGTGTCGGCTCACTCCCTCGTACCGAAATAACCAAAAAGTTATGGGATTACATCAAGGCAAACAAACTTCAAACCAAAACAATCAATGGTAAACCGGAAAATGCCGGCAAGAATATTGTGGCTGATGCTAAATTAATTAAAATATTTAACAACACCAACACTACAAGCAAGACCGGCAAATTAACCGATCTGACAAAGTTAAAAGAAGGTCAGACTATCGATATGATGCAAATGGCATCTGTTGTCAGTGCCAATATCGAATAGACTAATTCTTTTTTCCGACGGCGGCATGCAAGAATAATATGGGCCGTCCCCATTATTTTACCATTATTATCATTTTTTTAAGGACAAACTAATTGACATACAAACACAACTTCCCTATATTCCGACCTTCAGATTTGAAATTTAAGGAGAGATGAAAGGATTTTTTTATGCGTAAATTAATGCTTGTTATTTTTGTAGCTCTTCTGTTTATTCCGGCTTGTTCTCAGGAACCGAAAACAGAAGACCAGAAAGCCTTCTATGCCCTGGGCGCCAGCATCACCAAACAACTGTCTGTTTTCGACATGTCGCCCGAAGAGTTGAAATATGTTCAGCAGGGAATGTCCGATGCAGCCACCGGCAAGAAGTTAGCGGCCGAACCGGACGCCAACATGCAGAAGCTCAGCGAATTGGCAAAAACCCGGATGGCTAAAGCCACTGAAAAACAAAAAGCACTGGCCAAGCCGTTTTTAGAAAAAGCTGCCGCCGAAAAGGGCGCACAAAAAACGGCTTCCGGCCTGATCTATCAAGAAATTAAGCCCGGCACCGGCACTCAGCCCAAGGCCACGGACGTCGTTAAAGTTCACTACACCGGCACTCTTACCGACGGCAAGGAATTTGACAGTTCCATCAAGCGCGGACAGCCTGTGGAATTTCCCGTAGGTCAGGTTATTCCCTGCTGGTCGGAAGGCGTCGGCCTGATGAAGGTGGGCGGCAAGGCCAAATTGGTGTGCCCTTCTGATATCGCATACGGTGATAATGGACGTCCACCAATTATTCCCGGTGGTGCAACGCTGATTTTTGAAGTGGAACTGCTGGATGTGAAAGTCGGCGCTGCATCCGGGCTTCAGGCACAGAAACCAAAAGCGAATAAATAATTTTAAGCAATCACCACAGTTATTTAATCATAACAATCAGGGGGGGGGCAACCCGCCCCCCCCGCATACTTTTACCAATCCTGTCTCAATGGTGTTGGGAGTTCAGCGTTCTGTCGCTGATTTGACCTAAACCCGTCATCTGTTTCCATCGCTAATCAGCCAGAGCAGTACCCTGCCAACCGGAGTTGGCACCACCGCACCAAACGCCTGAAAATCCCCGTGGTCAATGTTCTGATATACTAAAACCATCGTTATTGGCCGTGATCGTGAAACTCCTCCAGGGCAACCAGGTACCAGACACAACATAGGGGGTGACGCCCTCTTTATCGGGTAATCCAGACCCAGAACCGCATTCGCTGACTGTCTTGACATAGATTCTGCCTATTGACCCAATACTAGCTGCAGAGTGCTTCCGCTTTGCCTTTACGCAAAATGATCCTGTTGTTTCAATGCCAAACACATAGCTATCAAATGCTACCTTGCGGGCGAAGTCTGAATTTTTGTTATCTAACACCAAGCTGCTGGCAAACGCCGGGCAGATGACAACAATCAGTAAAACAACAGCTGTAAATGCTAAGGCTATACATTTCTTCATGTTACTATCCTTTGCCTTATCACCAAAAATTATTGATGCATCGAAGTATCTGT
The DNA here is from genome assembly GCA_964469905.1 of uncultured Smithella sp. Lineage (GTDB taxonomy): Bacteria > Desulfobacterota > Syntrophia > Syntrophales > Smithellaceae > MVRV01. Next base: position 10,231 of record CAYXZW010000042.1, on the reverse strand, counting down.
CTATTTAAGATAATGACCAAATAATCTATTTGCCTGACCGCACCGGGAGGGCCCGGTCACCAACGCTGGCAAACGACTGGGGGCTCCAGGCCTTAACACCAAGGTTGAACTCGAAGCCGTAGGCTTCGGAACCGCGCGTCTCGGATGACCATACAAATCGACCGGTTTTCTTTATTACAGATCCATAGGCGCCGCTGCTATGCAGCTGCCCCAGCTCACTCATCGTCGGCATCCGCCAGCCGGATTTCCCGCCTCCGCTATATCCCTGACAATAACTCTTGGCATTATTCCAGTTAATATCCGAACCGTTGTCATGATCAGCCCACATCAGGCCTGTTTGCGTGTCCGTAACCGTGCCGTCTTTGTTGTTTACAATACGATCCGCTGCCGCATACTCTACAGAAACTAAAGTCGCCAAAAACAATACCAGACAAACCAAAACCAGAATCCTTTTCATTATGCTCTCTCCTTTTCTTTTTCATCTTTACGTTATTCATCAGTACAGCAATCTATATGCCATCTGGCAATAAGCAGCATTGCCGGGTATTGGCAAGGTTTATTTTCTCAAGGGAATTTGATTACTGACCACTTTGTGGGCAGTAATGCCAACTTAGTTACGCTTTATTATGTGCCAAGATTTAATTGACATAAAAGACCACCTATCGTATTCTGGAGACCAAGTGGTGGAGAGCTTTGGGATATATTAAGAATAACGGTAAATTAAAGGTGAAAGAAAATGATTCAGGATCGTCTTGACAAGATTGAAGAGAAGCTCACGCAGAGCAAAGAAGTCAACGAGAGCGACAAGGCCGAGCTATTGACCATACTGACGACACTGCGGACGGAGATTGCCGAACTTTCCCGGACGCACAACGAACATGCGGAAAGCATCGTTAGATTTGCCGAATTATCCGCCCATGAAGCCACCCGCAGCGAAATGAGTCCGGCGCTCTTAAATTTGTCGATCGAAGGTCTGACTTCATCAGTTCAGGAATTTGAAATATCCCATCCCCGACTGGTGGGGATTATTAATAGATTATCCATAATGCTTTCTAATCTGGGAATATAGCGTCTCATACTTCGGCCGCCTATCCCTTGTATTTGATAATCAGGAAGAACAATCTCCTGCCAACTTATGTTGGCACCCCTGCCCACAAAGTGGGCATTTCCGGAAGTGCCCTAATCCATGGTTTTCGTAACTATCGCAAATAACCACATATTTTATAATGGCACAAAATCTGCTATTATGAGAAGCCAAGACAAAGGTTAATTAAAGAAGGAAGCAATTTAAAAGAGTTGTCTTTTTCCCGAAGAAGTGACAAGGCAAAATCAACTATTTTTCATTAAGGGAGAGTTTTCAATGAAGAAGTTTACACAATTTGCGGTAATGGCTGGATTGCTATTTATTTTGTCGTCAGAAGCAAACGCCTGGGATGTTTACATAAAAAACACTACGAACCATGTTGCAAAAGTCGAAATAGACGGCGAGCACCTGTTTTGGCGGCAGGTAGATTGTGTAAAGACAGTGCAACCACATTCCGAAGTTATTTGTACAATGCCGGGATTAATATGTCCCATCTCAGCGACGGCAACATTCTCCGTCCCCGGAGGCTACGCGATTGCCAAATCTCCACCAGTCCTCGCCATGTGTTTTAATACGGAGCTTAGATTGTATTCCAACAGTAGGTTGGATCCGGATCTAAAAATTGGTTTTTTCTTCAGGTAATATGGTGTTTTAAATATATAGAGTCGTTCCCATTATTTTCTTCGGCATTGCAACATACCTTTAATGGTCGAAGTGGAATATGACCTTGCAATGGCCGTCTTTCTCTTCCGATTCAATCCGGTCCACATACTGCCTGATGATCCGGGAAGAAAGATTAGTCAGGGCGTTATCATCGTCCAGCAGGGCGTCTCCCTCCAGAAAGACTTCGGCAAATTCAACGCGTGTTCCCTCATAACGGATAGTGATATCCAGATTGAATTCATCAAAGAAGACTTCCGCCGCGATTTTGCCCCGGGCTAGCTCCAGATTTGTCGCCATCTCAAAGAATTCATTGAGCGCCATCTTGGCCTGCTGGATAACATCTCCGCGTGCTCCCCAGGTTGCTCCCTGGTTCTCCATGAAATGGAATATTTTGTTTGAGGAATCAACGCCGGGTTCCAGTTCCAGAACTTCCCGGCGGGCGATACCGATGCGAAATACCAGATTCAGGATGATGGCGAGCATTGTCGTCACAGTCAGGGAAGATTGGAAAAAGGGCTCCAGCCAGGGATGAATATTGCGGTAAAGATTCGGAAATATGTCCGCGCTGATCCCAAACATGAGCGATATGCCGATGACAAAGGTCTTCCGGATATCAATCATGCGGGATGTCATGATCTGAATGCCGGAAATCAACATGAAGCTCACCATAAAAACAAGTGCACCCCCCATAACCGGCCGGGGCATAATACTGAAGACCGCGGACATCATGGGAAGAAAAGCCAGCGCGATGAACATTCCGCCGGTTACGAAGGAGATGATGCGGCTTGTCGTTCCCGTGGCGGCACTTAGCCCCACACTGCCCGCATAGAGTGACTGTCTCATCCCTCCCATCAGACCGCCGACAACAGACCCCAACCCATCGGCCAACGTCCCTCGCTGGATATTATCCAGGTCGGCTCTCTTCCATTCCGCATCGTTGATCCTCTGGCACATGGTAAGCGCCGCCACTGCTTTTAAGACGGTAGCCAGTGTTGCGGCAATAAAGGGCACAACAAGAATCGGACTGAACGACCATCCGATATAGGAAAGATCGGGAAAGGAAAGTAGCGGGGATTCGATAATCAATTCCAAATCGGAAAACGTCAGAACACCTACCAAATATGCAGCGATATAACCTGCGGCCATACCGATGATTACCGAATAAAAACGCAGTTTCCCCTTACTCCAGACATTCGTCCCCACCATACCCGCCAGGGTGATGACGGCAACGAAGATGTTGGCCGGCAGAACCTTACTTTCCGTTCCCGTTATACCGAAGAAATTGCTGATCATAACAGGAACGATATTCAGGCCAACCATGGTGAGAACCACACCGGTTACTTCCGGGGGGAACAGTATCCTCAACCGGTTGATGACCCTGGATATGAGGATCTCCAGGACACCGGAAAAGATGGACATTCCGAGAATCATGGAAATACCGCCGGTCAGACCAGCCAGGATGGAACAAGAAACAAAAGTAGGGTCAATTCCCGCCGTGCACAGATAACCGCTCCCCACGGGACCTTTATTCAGAGCCTGCATGATGGTGGCAATGCCCCCGGCTATCATGGACATGCAGACAACGCTTTGCACAAGTTCCGGCGGGCAACCGATCGCCCGCGTGACCATAGCGGCTACGATCAGTCCGGCAGTGAGAAAGAAAACATGCTGGATAGCCAAGGCGATGATGATCCGAAGAGGTGGCTTATCATCAACTCCATAGACTAGATTGGCAGGTTTCTGCGGCATAGCGGCTGTTACCCTTTATTATTCCTGCTGTATTCCCTTGTACTGCAAAGCCAGAATAGTTATGTCATCCGACTGGGGGGCCCCGGCAGCATGGCCGTGGACATCCTTCAGAATCTTTTTCATCAGTTCGTCGGTGTGCTGACCATTGACTTCCTTCAGTGATGTAAGGAGGCGTTCTTCGGAGAAAAGCACATCATCTTTGTTCATTGCCTCGGTAACACCGTCCGAGTAAATGATGATGGTATCGCCTACCCCGAGAGTAAATTTTTCCTTGACATAGGGGCTGTCCTCAAAGGAAGCAATGGGCAGGGAACCCTGCGTTTCCAGATACACCGGATTTTCTGCCCGGCGGCACAAAACAGGAGGGTTATGTCCGGCATTGCTGTATTCCACCTGGCCCGTCCGGGTATCAATGATGCCGCAAAAAACAGTGGCAAACATCGACATGTCATTTCCTTCGCAGAGCTCATTATTCACTTTGGAGAGGATTTGTTCAACACTGGTGTCTTCATCGGCCACCGCTTTGAGAAGTGTCTTGGTAACAGCCATAAAGAGCGATGCGGGAATTCCCTTCCCGGAAACATCTCCCAGTAAAAAAACTAGATGATGACGGTCGACAAAGAAGAAGTCGTAAAAGTCACCGCCCACCTCCTTCGCGGGTTCCAGAACAGCGGAAAGCTCAAACTCCGGTCTGTCGGGAAACGGTGGAAACATCTTGGGAACAATGCTCATCTGTATCTCCCGGGCCGCATTGAGTTCCCCTTCAATGGTGTGCTTTTCCTGCTCCCAGGAACGCTGTTTAACCAGATTGACAACGATGGATGTGTAGATAGCCATACCAATCGCATTGGCCATAATCATGGGTATAGTGAATTTTTCAACAATTTCCAACGCTTGCTCGTACGGGCGGGCAATCAGCAGTGCTAATCCCGAATGCAGTATCTGATTGACTGCCGCCACAACAACCGCACCGGTCACACCGATGAATTCTCCCCGCCGCCACATAAAGACCAATCCGCCGACAAGTCCGGAGACAATAGTGGCGACGGAACAGGATACCTCGGTAAAGCCGCCCAGTGAATAACGGTGGATTGCACCGATCAGTCCCGCGCCGATGCCGGCCACGGGACCGGCAAAGAGGCCCGCCAGGGCAGGACCAAGATCCCGCGTATTGGCGACGGCGCCCATAAACTTGAAACCGCTCATGGTGCCATAGATAGACAAAACGCCGAAAACAAGGATGATAAGAAGCCTGCTTTTCCAGGTAACTTTCTTTTGCAGGAAGTCATCATAGAACCGGCTCCGCGACAAAACATAGGCAATTACGGATATGACTGCCGTGCTGTTAATCAGCGTCACGATCAGTTCCAATATCTCCTTCATACAACCTCCGGGATTTTATTAAAGATTACTTGCTACTCATTGGTTACGAATTCTATCAATTAAAAAATTATGTCCCATTGGGATCGAGGATTTTTGTTCACCGAGAACTTGCCTTTTAGCGAAAGGAGTATAGTTAATCAAATCTTATATGTCAAAGAAATAGGCATTGCCACGCATAAAAATATTACTCTGGGAAAGCAAAACAAGAACATTCTTGCTTCCCGGATATTCAACTACAGATATTCTCTTTTGAGCTGTTCAATGATTTCGTCGGTCAGTTTTTCCTCTTTACGCAACTGGGCGAACTTGTCCAGAAGGTCGTCCACGGTGAGCTGCTTTTTTTCCTTTACGGAAATATCGTCGATGATCTGCCCCTTGTGCATCATCAGCGTTCGGTTTCCTAACTCCAGCGCCTGCTGCATGCTATGGGTAACCATGAAGGTGGTGAGATTCTCACTTTTCACAAATGATTTGGTCAGTTTGATAATCTGGGCAGCCGACTTGGGGTCCAGCGCCGCGGTATGCTCGTCAAGCAACAGCACATCCGGTTTGCGGATGACGGCCATCAGGAGGCTTACGGCCTGACGCTGCCCTCCGGAGAGCGAACCGATGATATTGTCCAGCCTGTCTTCCAGCTGCATCTCTAAACGGGCAACTTGCCGCCGGAACTCGGCACGACGCTTCGCGGAAAGTCCCATCCGCAGATGGTGTTTCCGTCCCCGCAGCGAAGCAATCAACAGATTTTCCGCAATAGTCATGTCCGGGGCGGTTCCCATAAAAGGATTCTGAAAAACACGCGCGATGGAGTGCGCCCGCTGATATTCTTTTTGCCGGGTAACGTCTTGATCATTGATAAAAACGGTACCAGTATCGGGGGCAACAGTGCCGGCCAGCAGATTGAGCAGAGTGGATTTTCCCGAACCATTCGTGCCGATGATGGTGACAAACTCTCCCTGGAAAATATCAAGATTAATCCCCGCCAGTGCGTAAACTTCATTTTGCGTGCCGGCGTTAAATTTTTTATGAATGTCGCGCAAGGTGATCATGATTTACCTCTTCAGCACTTTTGCTTTTTTTCGGAGATATTCCGGAATCGTCACACCATAACGCTCAGCCAGTATCAGGGAAATGCCGATTACTTCGGGAACAAATTCCCGGATGGGAATATTTTTCGGATCTTCGCCTTCAATCACTCGGACAGCCATCTTTGCCGTTTCCACACCCACCGAATAATAGTCTGCCCCAATGGAAAAGAACGCGCCGCGCTCGATATCCGAAGGGTCATTGGTGAAATACGGAATTTTATGTCCCTGCATGATCTGCGCGACTGTGGCCTGCGCCAGAATAACCGTGTTGTCGCCGGAAGTGAAAAATACGTCGACGCCGGAGTTGATGACGGCCATCGCCGCATCTTTGACTTCGTCCGTGCGGGTAACGGTTCTTTCCACCAGTTCAAAGGAATATTTCCGGGCGGCGGCACGCGCCTTGAGTGTGCAGGCTTCCGAGTTGGCCTCGGAGGGATTCCAGACGATGCCGATGCGCCTTGCCTGCGGAAAAATCGCCCGCATCGCGCTGACTGTTGATTCCACCGGCTGGAAAGTGGCCACGCCGGTGATATTCGGAAGGTGTTCGGTTGCGTTTTTGGCGATACCCATCCGGTAAGGGTCGGTCACCGTGCCGAAAACGTGGGGGATTTTCTTGTTGCCGTTGGCGGCAACCTGCAGGGCCAGCGATGAGGCCGTGATTATGTAATCGTAGTTCTGCCGGACAATGTCCTGCACAATCGCCTGCGCGGTGCTGTAATCGTTCTGGGCATTTTTCATATCCACCGTGATATTGTGCTTTTGCAAAACGCCGCTTTGTTTGAGTTCATCTTGAATACCCTTGGCACTTAGTTCTAGAACGGCGCTGTCGGAAAACACAAAGAGCGCGAGGCGTTTGGGCCGCGCTTCTTTTTTCGCGCTACTGGACATAGGCGTGGCGGTGGAAAGCAACGCCTGCGGCAGGTCAATTCCCAGCTTTTTGGCAACAGCAGGATTAAATCCGACGGTCAGCTTGGAATAGCGTTCGAAAGGAATGCGCGCGGGGTTTTCGCCCCTGATAATCCGATCCACCAGTCGCGCGGCCTGCATGCCGCTCTGCGCATAGTCGTATCCGCAGGCGGCCAGCGCGCCGTCGCCGAGGCGCTCCACGTCACTGATAATGACCGGTATCCTGCGGGCATCGGCTGCTTTAACAATCGATTCCAGAGCGGAAAAAACGATATTGTCCGTCACCAGCACAAAAGCGTCAATGCCCTTTTGTGTAAGCGCCTGAGCGGCCTGGTGAACTTCCGACGATCCGGTGACGGTGGTGCCGGCAAAGGTAATCTCCGGGTGTTTGGTGATCTCGGCCTGAAGCTGTTTGACATTGAACACCGCGTTGACCTGAGACGGATCCCAGATACAGCCGACCTTGATCTTGCCCGGCAATATTGCTTTAGTCAGTTCAATTATTTTATCCGCTGGCGCCGCCCCATAAACACCGGTTACGTTGGGCAGGTGATCTGTATCGGATCTGCCGGCACCGATGATGAAAGGATTGGCAACTGTGGCAAAAACGACTGGTTTGTCCTTGATCTTGTTAATGGCTGCCTGAGTGCAGCCGGTGGAGATGGGCACAACCACATCCACTTTCTCCTGCAGAAATTTGTCCATGATGTTATTGACGGTCGCCATATCGCCATTCGCGTCTTCCAGATGGAGGGTGACGTTTTTTCCGTTTTCATAACCGAGCCTGCTCAGTTCCCTGATAAAGCCGTCCCGTGTCATATTAAGGACGGCATGATCGCTCAGTTGAACCACGCCGATGCGCAGTTTAGGTTTTTCAGCGGGATTTTTTGTCGGCAACAGCGCATAACCGAAAACCGCACCAAGCACCACAATGATCAGTAAGCCCAGAGCAATGGCTTGTTTTTTCGCAGAAAGAAAAGAGGGCAAACACCTTGTCGCAACACCTGCTTTTACTTGTCGTCGCTGTAATATTTTCGGCGCAATCAGAATAGCCAGCACGAAAACGGCGGTAATCAGTTTCAGGTCGATGGGATTTAAACCCACATACAGCGCCAGGGCCACCAGGAGGCGGAAAATGACGGAACCGGCAACGACACTTAATATCTTGGCCCAGATCGATCTCAACGGCAGAATCGTTTCGCCGATGATTACCGCCGCCAGACCGAAGACAATGGAACCGATGCCCATGCCGATGTCGGCAAATCCCTGATACTGGGCGACCAGACTGCCGGACAGGCCGACCAGGCCGTTAGCCAGCGCAATGCCAAATATTTTCATACTATTGACATTGATTCCGGAAGCGGCTGCCATAGCGGGATTGTTGCCCGTGGCTCTCATGGAAATGCCGAAGTCCGTCTGGAAGAACAATGAAATGACCAGCCAGAATACCGCAATAATGGCACCGAACATCAGGCAAAGCCATATTTCATAAGGCAGGCCGGGATTGAAGTTCTTCGCGTAAGCGAGCAGCCCCGGCTCATTGAGCAGGGGGATATTGGATCGCCCCATAATGTGCAAGTTGACGGAATACAGACCGGTCATGACCATAATTCCGGCCAGCAATCCGTTGATTTGAAAGCGGGTATGAATCAGCGCCGTGATCGCGCCGGCCGCTGATGCCGCCAGAAAGGAAAGTGTCAGTGCGATCCAGGGATTGACACCCGCAACGACTAAAACAGCCGTCACGGCAGCGCCTGTGACAAAGCTGCCATCCACGGTGATATCGGGAAAATCGTGAATGCGAAACGTGATGAAGATACCCATCGCCATGAAGGCGTATAAGAAACCGAGGTTGATTGCGCCGACCCAGAGCTCCACTGCTATACCTCGATTTCCACAATTCCGGCCATGCCACATGAAAACCGGGATTGTCCGAGAAGGTGCTGAATCTTCAACACATCCAATTCGTTGAAAACACGCGCCAGTTCGCGGTCAAAATCGCTCACGTTGTTACTGAGGGGCGCTTTGTTGAAAATACCTGCGTGCAGATGAAAAACATTGCCGCCGGAAAAAAGCTGCTGAAAAGCCTCGGGCAGATCCCGGGGATTGCGCGCTAAGATGCCTGTTGCAGCCACAACTGCGCCCGCATGTGCCGGTTCGACGGGAAAATCAAACCAGTCGGGGAAGGAGCGATTGCTGAAAATACTCTCCTCGCGAGCAGATCCAGGTAAAACGACCGGTGGTTTTTTAATATTCATACCCCAAATACCTTTGCTTTCGGCCAGCAGCGTGATGCCGATGAGATTGGCCCGGGAAATGGTCAGCATGCTTTTGGCCAGTGAGGCCAGATCCACTGCCCCGTCATCGCTTTTAAAGGACAGGAGATAGCGGTAGTCGCCGCTTACGCCGAAGCCGTGGAGAAACTTATACGTAGCGGATAAATCACTGTGCGCGCCCAGCATGAAATCAACTGCCGGATGGCGGACGGCAGGGTAATACAAAAAGTTGCCATTGATCACCATCGCCTCGCCGAAAAGATTTTGATATTCTTCAAAGCTGTCGCCCAACGCCGCCAGCCCGCAGCCGAAGCGTATTTTTGAGGCCGGCACAGCCACGACATCCTTTTCAGAGTAGGCGGCGTTTTCCATCTTGTCGGTCGAACCGATGAGAAACAGAGAACCGGCAGGAACATCTTTTTCGTTATACTCGATTAAGACTTCATCGGTCCGGAAACAATGCCGGGACGGGGATACTTGATCCGTTCCGGTAGGCGCGCTAATATCGTCCTTACCCGAAACTATGCGGATATGTTTATCCAGGCCGCTCATCTTGAAGACGTCGAGTACCTGCGGCGTGAGGCCCGCAAGCAGAATTTCACCACCGACTTTTTTGAGCTCTTTTTGTGTAATAATAAAAATGCGCAGTCCGGCGCTGCTTAAGTAAGGCACGGCGGACAGATCGGCCAGCAGCACTCGTCCGCCTCCTAAAATCAACTGGTGAAACACTTTTTGCAGTTCCGGGGCGGAAAGCGCGTCAATGCGACCTTTTGCCGTCACACAATGGTAGGATGATTCCTGGGTAATGGTGTATTCAAACATATATGGATTATAATTCCCTTTCCGGTGGGCGCAGTATAAGAAAGTTACTCTTGTGCGTCAATATTATTCTGCGCACAATATCTTGCGCCGTTCATTGGTGGAATGAATTAACAAGACTTGAATATGGATAAGATATCATTTTTATTGAGCACAAAAAGATATAAATTACTAATTTTCCAAGATAGCTGAACATGCGGAAACGCTGACTTCATCTACCTATACGTAACATAATCAGTATTTACTATTGATATTATGGTGTTACG
>CAYXZW010000041.1:0-25907 GCA_964469905.1 uncultured Smithella sp. | reverse complement strand
TTTTTTGCATCCGGTTTAAGACATCCAACCCGCGGCGGCCGCGTGACCGTTTTATAGAATCAGAAGAATCGGCAACAAGCTGTAGCTCATTTAATACAAAACGAGGAACAATTAATTCTCCATCCATAAATCCACTGTCGCAAATATCGGCTATCCTGCCATCAATTATAACACTTGTGTCCAAAATCCTTTGTTCTGAATCATTTTTTAAGTTGCTACTCCAAAAGTTAAATTCTTCAATTTTTTTTGATCCCAGAACAAGACCAAGATATCCTAATATTCCGGTTAAAATAAGGTAAATCCATGGAATGATTTGCTGATTTTCTCTTATCTTGCTGAACATATTCAAGCCAAATCCCAGGATCAATGCAGTCAGCAGACCAATGATCATACCGAAAACGCCACCTAGAATAATTCTCAATGAAATCTTGCGCAGATCTTTTTCCAGCCGTATCACCAATAAGGCAACAAATAATCCGATAATTAAGCCGATAATCGATTGAATAATTAAATATGATGAATCCGGAGATACCATATAGTAGGCTATAGCGGCACCACTTATGGAACAAGCCAAAACTAAGAGAATTCTAATGACCAACCGTCTCACCTCCTTTACACAGCTATTATTTTTTATTTTCGCACATTCAAGTTCAGTTCGGAAATTTCAGTTTCTTCAAAACAGAGGCATTATTTGCGGTTTCCTTAAAATTATCCAGGAAAGACTATTTACTCTTTTTTTGATTTTCAAAGAACACTGCCAGATGGTCACAAAACAACAAGTTATTGTACTGTAAAAATCGTCTGCAAATCTTGCTCAACTTTATCTTCCCGCTTGTTGGTTGCCACGGAAATTTCCTTAACCAGCAAATTTTTTGCCGTATCCATCATTTTCCGTTCACCAAAGGAAAGATTTTTGTCACTTTTCAATATAAAGAGGTCGCGCAAAACACTGGCTATTTCAAACACGGAACCCGTTTTAATTTTTTCCAGGTATTCACGGTAACGCTTATTCCAAGTCTGCTTGTCTATCGTTACATCTTTATTGCGTAGTATTTCATATACTCTGGGTATTTCTTTTTCCAGAATGACTTCGCGCAAACCTACAGCCTCGGCACTTGTTGTCGGGATCATAATCTTCATGCCATTACCCATGATTTTCATAATATAAAAGGGTTGCTTCTTCCCCATTACTTCCCTGTTTTCAATAGCTTCAATGACTCCGACGCCCTGCGCAGGGTATACTGCCAAATCACCTACTTTAAACATTTTTTATCTACCTACCTTTCCTTAAGAACGTAGCAGATTACCACCATTTTAATTTTTAGTCAATGATTAATACTATTTAATACATAAGTGGTAAGATGGTGGCCCGGCGATTTATTCAAGCCAAATAATTGGTTAGATCATTGTAAGGTCATTTTTCAGCGTTTATTAATTACTTCTGGCTAGGATATTGAAATTACTAAGGCAGAAAAAAAAGGGGGTTGCGTGCTTTACCATGTAGCCTTACTTCAAAATTCATAAATGAATCGCCAGCTTCATCAGTTTCTCCAATGATGGCAATAACATCTCCCTTCTTAATTTTTTGATCAGTTTTGACGTATCTTTTCTTTAGATGGGTATATACCGTTGCATAGCTGTTTTCGTGCCGAATAATAATAGTCTCGCCATAGTCTTTTAAATGTGCAGAAAATATAACCATACCGGAAGCGGCAGCTTTGACCGAAGATCCGGCAACAGAGACAATTTTTACCCAGTTGTGATAAGTTTTATTGGGTTGAATCCCGAAACGCGTTTTCACACTGCCACGCACCGGCCAGATAAACTGCTTTTTATCAAAGTGAATATCTTCTTTTTCTTCGACACTTGATTTGGATTTATGTTCCAATTTTTCGTCCGCAGGTTTTTGCGCCGGAGTTGATCCTTTCAACGTCGCATCTGCACGCGGCGTCAACATGGCAATTTTCTCCTTTTCCGGTGCCGCAGCAAGCGGTAATAATTTTTTGTCAGAACTCCTTGCTTCCTCTGCTGAACTCCGGAATTTCTTTCCACTATCGTTTTCCGGAGACGGCTTTGCCTTTATAGTGCTATCAGCCATGGTTGCAGTTTTGGCTTCTGTATCTATTTTTTTTGCAGAAGTAATAACATCATCTATAACCTGATTGGCATCTGGAATGAAAATTACAGATCCTTCTTCAATTAAACCGGGGTTGCTGATATTGTTAACTTCGGCCAAATCCTGTGTCTTTACAGCATAAGCACGGGCAATGCCTCGTAATGTTTCACCTTTTTTTACACGATGATAAATGCCTTTCGCCGGCTCTTTTTGAACATAAGGTGAAGGCACCGAACAGGAAGCAATAAAAACTGAAATTAGCAACACAACATAAATATTAGCTATTGGTTTGATAATATGAATTGTGCTTTTAACCAGACTGTTCGAATACCCTGAAGGGCACGCGAATGTCTGTCGGCAAGGCGCGTGAAAACCGAGGAGTGAGGCGAACTTTTGTGCTAACGCCGCAACGACGATGGATGCAGAGCAACGAAGCCGACGGGCGTTTTTCAACAGTCTGTGCCTTATTCCTTCCATCCGCTCTCCCCAATCAAACTGACAAAGCGGCAGCCACCAAGGTCTTCTTTTTTGATGTCGGTTATATTCTCAGAAAGGCGAGTCCATTTATACAAAGTTTGCACATCTCGTCCCCCAACGGGAACAATCAGCCGGCCTCCGACAACAAGCTGTTCGATTAAATATTTGGGGACTCCCGGCGCGGCAGCAGTTGTGATGATCGCGTCAAACGGTGCCTCTTCTTTCCAGCCATAAGAACCATCACCTACTCTGATGGCAACATTATAATAATTGAGCTGATCAAAAATCCGGCGAGCCCGGGACGCTAAAGCGGCAATACGTTCAATGGAAAATACTCGGTCAGCTAATTGCGCCAGAATTGCCGCCTGATAGCCGGAGCCTGTTCCGATTTCCAGCACCCTGTCATTCTTTTTCACTTCCAGCCCCTGCGTCATCAGAGCAACAATGTAGGGCTGGGATATAGTCTGTTTTTCACCAATGGGCAGCGGATTGTCACTGTAGGCTTGATCAATCAGACCTTCATCAACAAAAAGATGGCGGGGCACTGTTTCCATAGCCTTCAGAACACTGGCATCCGCTATACCACGCGCCATCAGCTGTGTTTCTATCATTCGTGCCCGTTGTTTTCTATACCTATCCATTAAGAATCCTGTATCTTGTGCTTTTTTATCGGAATCACATATATTTCCCTAATAATGTTGTGACGCCTTAAACCCATTGCTTCGCGTGTTACAATGAGATAATAATATTGCCGTTGAGCTTTCTGACGAACTGCGTTGAATATATCTGTTTTCGCATTGATTTCTGCAATGGCTTCCTGTTGTTCATTCAGATCCTGAAGATATTGTTCCCGGAGCTTTAATAATTTCAGTTGTTCTTTTTTTGTTTCAATTTCGTAATCCAGTTTTGTCAATTCAGCAAGAGCATCTTCGACCGCCATTCCGGCACGGCCCAGCACCACCGCCCGCTCTCTTAATAATTCTTCACACAGATTATCATGCTTTTCTTCCTTTTGTAATCGTGGCAATAGCATAACTTCAACTCTCCCGAAAACATATCCCGAGTCACTATCATTTAAAAGCTTACTTTTCAACTTATTCCATTTCTCAGCCCCAAACAAATGGATTCCGGGACATGATGTAAGTTTGTCTTTACAGTTTTCTGTAATCTCGCTAAATTTAACAACCGACGATAATATGAATTATGCCAGCAGATGTTATGATGGCTCAGATTGTAATTTCCCCAAAGGAGCTGTTGTTGGCATAGGGAATTGAAAAAACATACCGTATGCTGGTATATGAGGACGCAACAATAATCCGGGGAGCATAAATCGCATGAAAGCTAAGATTAACGAAACTACGATAATATTGGCTTGTGGTGACATTACCCAAGAATCTACCGACGCCATAGTAAATGCCGCCAATGTTCGCCTGGCTGGCGGTGGCGGTGTAGATGGAGCGATTCACCGTGCCGGCGGGCCGCTGATTATGCAAGAGTGCCGCAGGATCGGTGGTTGTCCGACTGGTCAGGCCGTAATTACCAGCGGCGGCAACCTTAAAGCTAAATACGTTATTCATACCGTTGGTCCGATTTATTCCGGCGGATCAAAAGATGAAGCAAAGTATCTGCAAAGTGCTTATCGCCAAAGTTTAAAATTAGCCCTGGAAAATAGTTTGCAAAGTATTTCTTTTCCGGCTATAAGTACCGGCGTTTACGGCTACCCGATTGATGAAGCTGGTCATCTGGCGCTTAATACGTGCATTGAGTTTGCCTGCGAACATACCGGCATTGAGCTCATTCGCCATATTTTATATGATCTGCAGACTTATGAAATTTTTTCCATTGAGTTTAAGAAAATACTTTCAACTATCACAATGGCAACTGAATGACACAGAGTCTCACCAATAGTGATCTAGGGCAAAGAATAAAGGACTTAGAGCAAAAACTCCACCAGGTGGAAACATCCGGGAGCCAATATCGCTATTTAGTCGACTCCACGAGTGATTTCCTTTATCTTGTTGATGAGCAGGGACGTTATGTTTTCATCAATGACAACCATTTGCAGCGTTTAAATTTGCCCGCGGAAAAAATTGTCGGCTGCTCTTACAATGATTTTCATCCCCCTCAAGAAAGCGAAGACTTTGCCGAAAAAGTTAGACAAGTATTTACTACAGGGCAATCAATTCAGGACGAACATTCAGCCCCGTAAGACAAAAAGGCGATTCTCAAAATAATATTGCCGTTGCTATTGTATCCAAGGACATCACTGACCGAAAGCAGGTCGAGGAAGCTCTCAAGAGTTCTGAAGAAAAATACCGCCTGCTGATCGAAAACTCCAATGAAGCAATATTTATTATTCAAAAAGAAAATATAATTTTTACCAATAAGCGTCTTCCTCAAATGCTTGGTTATAATCTCCCGGAAATACTCCATAGTTCTTTTCTACAGCTGATTCTGGAAGAGGATCGCGATATGGTTCGTGCGCGACAGCAAAGTTCTCTGCAGGGAGAAGACTCAACTAATAACTACATTTTCCGGATTATTAACAAAGACGGTTCCACTTATTGGGCCCAAACAAATAGTGTTGCTATCAAGTGGGATAATCAGCCGGCGACATTGAATTTCCTGCGTGATATCACCAGCCAAAAAAAGACGGAAGCACAGCTATTGCAAGCAAAGAAAATGGAATCCATCGGCACCCTGGCCGGTGGCATTGCTCATGATTTCAATAACCTGCTCATGGGAATACAGGGACACGCTTCCTTAGCACTTTTACAAATTGATCCCCATACTCCTATCCACGGGCACCTGAAAACAATCGAAACACTGGTTACGAGCGGAGCAGAATTAACCAAACAATTATTGGGATTTGCCCGCGGCGGCAAATACGAAGTAAAAACAACTGACATTAATTCTTTGATTCGCCGAACAACGGAAACAATCGGCCGTACCAAGAAAGAAATCACGATTCACCAAAGCCTCGCCGCTAATTTATGGTTGACAGACGTTGACTCGAGTCAAATCGATCAGGTACTGCTCAATCTTTATGTCAATGCCTGGCAGGCGATGCCGGGCGGTGGGGACCTTTATCTGAGAACATCCAATATAATTCTCGAAGAAAAAATGTTTAAAGATTATGACGGCAAAAATGGTCGTTATGTAAAGATCTCCGTAACCGATACCGGCGTCGGGATGGATGAAAAAACAAAAGAACGAATCTTTGAACCGTTTTTCACTACCAAGGAGATGGGACGGGGAGCCGGCCTGGGACTAGCCTCCGTTTACGGAATTATCAAAAACCATAATGGGTTTATCAATGTTTATTCCGAAAAAGGACAAGGTTCTACTTTCAATATTTATCTGCCGGCTTCTCCAAACAATGAAGTCAAGGAACAAAAAACGGAGCAGAATATAGAGATAACAAGAGGCACGGAAACGATCCTGCTGGTTGATGATGAGTCCTTGATCCTGGATGTGGCCAGGGATTTGCTAAAAGCATTGGGATATAAGGTGTTAACTGCCCAAAACGGCATGGCGGCAGTAGACATTTACCAACAATCAAAAGAAACTATTGACTTAGTAATTCTGGATATGGTTATGCCGGAGATGAACGGCGGAGAAGTTTTTGACGAACTCAAAAAGATTAATCCTGATGTCAAGGTCTTGCTATCCAGTGGCTATAGCATCAACGGTCAAGCCAGTAAGATCATCAACCGCGGGTGTGTTGGTTTCATTCAAAAACCTTTCACAATAATGGAGATAGCCCGTCAACTGCGTAATGTTTTAGACGACATACAATATTGAATCATCTAATGCCGTATTAAGCTTTAAGTTGCCTTCTTGACCTATTTCCCAAATTGTGTCACAAAAAATCATGCGCAAAAGAAATAACCAGACCAGATTACAATCGATAGGTGAAATTTTGTTTTCCGCCTTTAAGCGGCGCGGCATGGCGGCAAAACTCGAGGAAAATGCCGTCTTGAAATTCTGGCCCAAGGCTGTAGGCCGGCAAATTTCTTTACAAACTCAACCCGACAGTTTGCGCGGCGGGACTCTTTTCGTAAAAGCCACGTCTTCGGTTTGGGTACAACAACTGCACTTCATGAAGGAGGATATTCGCCAAAAGCTCAATGAACTTGCCGGCAAAGATGCCATTAAAGAAATTCGTTTTACAGTTGGCCATGAAATAAGCCTTGCTAAAATAACAATGGAAGAAGAAATTGCTGCCGCTAATAAATCATTTTTGAAAAGCCGGGACAAAAAGATGATTGCTGATTGCACCGCTTCTTTAGCTGACCCCGAATTGGCCGCAATATTAAAAAGAGTTATGCAAACGGAAATCAACCGTCGCCGCCGTTTACAGATCAGGCAAGATTATTGAAGACGTTATTCATCTGGACCGTATACTTTTTATTTTCATCATAGATAACCAGAGAAGATTCAATCTTCAATTCCTCACGCGCCCCTGCACGCCCCTCGACCAGAACAAACTCGGCAACAGACTTCACATCAGAAAAAACAAATTTCATTCTTTTTGGTTCAATGTAATTAGCACGAAAGAGAGATACCAGCTCAGCTAACCTCTTCGCCGGATATATAGTAAAAACCTTTCCTCCCGGTTTCAGCAAATACTTTGCCGCCTGTAAAAAATCTTTCAGAGATCCCTTAATCTCATGGCGGGCAATCGCTTTTTCCAGGTCAGGATTAATTCTGCCGGAATTTATTTTCCGGTAGGGAGGGTTAAAAATTACAGCATCAAAAGAATGCGCGGGAAATATATTCTTAATTTTGCGGGCATCACCATGGATAATATTAATATGATTCTGCAAACAATTGAGTTCGATGCTCTTATTTGCCAGTTCGGCCAGTTGGGGCTGGATTTCCAGACCAGTCCAGGCAACATTCGGGTACCGAGTTGCCAGGATTAGAGGAATAATACCGCTGCCTGTTCCCAAATCAATAGCCTTGCTTCTTGATTTAAGAGAAGCGAAATGAGCTAGCAAAATGGCATCCAGAGAAAAACGGTAACCTCTTTTTTTCTGGAACACTCGCAAACGCCCGGCCAGAATTTCGTCAAGAGTTACATCATTCATCTATATCAACTGAGTTTATGAACAAAAATCCCACTACGCAACTTGGGTTCAAACCAGGTGGATTTTGGCGGCATGATTGCTCCGGCATCGGCAACCTGCATTACCTGTTCTATCGATGTAGGATAGAGAGAAAAAGCAACGGCAAAGCCATCTTTATCCACCAGTTTTTCCAACTCACTCATACCCCGAATGCCACCGACAAACTTGATTCGGTCATCGGTACGCGGATTATTAATCCCCAGAATCGGCGCCAATAAATGTTCCTGCAGTATTGCTGCGTCCAGACGCGCCACCGGATCATTGTTATCATATACTCCTTCTTTGATTGTCAACTGATACCACTCGCCCTGTAAATACATTCCGAAATCATGGAATCGTTGCGGCGATTTCACATGATTATGATTAGTGATCGTGAAACAGAAACTTATTTTATCTTTAAACTCCTGCGGCGTTAAACCATTTAAATCCTTCACTGCACGGTTATAATCCATAACTCTTAATTGATTATGGGGAAAGAGCACGGCCAGGACTTTTTCATACTCCTGGATACCATTAAAATCATCGTTCGTACGCCGCATCCTGGCCACAGCAGATGCCGCCGCCGCCCGATGATGACCATCGGCAATATAAAGAGCGGAAATCTCTGAAAACTCGTTTTTTATTTCATCATTCTGTCGCACATCCGTCACAATCCAAACAGTATGCATCACGCCATCTCCGGCGGTAAAATCGTATTCGGGATTACCCGCCGTTACCCGTTCAACAACGGCATTCAATTGCGGGCGAGACTGATAAGTTATAAATACCGGACCGGTTTGCGCGTCGACTTTACTTACATGATTGATGCGGTCTTCTTCTTTATCCTGCCTGGTGAGCTCGTGCTTCTTAATTATACCTTCATTGTATTCTAAAGCGCTTACAACACCGACAATACCGGTTTGAATTTGCCCGCCCATTTGCTGCCGATAAATATAAAAGCAGGGGGATTCCTCCTGGAACAACACTCCTTTTTCCTGCATTTGAGTAAAATTGCGTTTGGCTGTCTCATAAATCACAGCAGCGTTGCCAGTGGTCTGGTCAGGAACATCAATTTCCGATTTTTCAACATGCAGGAAACTCAATGGTTTTCCGCCAACAGCAATTTTTGCTTCATCACGCGTCATAACATCATAAGGTAATGCGGCCACTTGGGCAACAAATTGACGCTGCGGCCTTACCGCTCTAAAAGGTAATACTAAAGCCATAACTAAATCTCCTCTGATTAAATCTTCTCTTGCGCGACTCCTAACATACTGGCATAATCTAGGCAATAAAAATTGACCGATTAAATACCTTAAAGGGATTGATTAAGATGACTGCCACTCTTGTTTTTATTCATGGCCTGGAAAGCACATCACAAGGGACAAAAGGACAATATTTCCGGAAACATTTTCCGGAAATGATTATTGAAGATTATACCGGCGACTTTGCCGAACGGATGCATAAACTGGCGGCGGTACTTGCCGGAAAGGATAATCTGATTCTGGTAGGCTCAAGTTATGGCGGCCTGATGGCAGCCCAGTTTACTTTGCAGAATGAGACCCGGATACAAAAAATAATTTTGCTGGCACCGGCACTCAATCTTCCCGAATTTTGCCCCGGAGCCGGACAGCTGCTGCATCTTCCTGTGATAATTTATCATGGAATGGACGACAATATAGTGGATCCCTATATCGTCAAAGGCATTGCCGTGAAGGTATTCCGCCAATTAGAATATCATTTGGTTGACGATGATCATTCTCTGAACACAACTTTCCCCTCTCTCGCTTGGGAAAAAATATTACTATAATTGTTTATAGAAGCCGATCTCAGGCGCGGAAAAAAGCATTGACTGCATCCAGATACTCCGCTAAATGCTTGCGACTCACCACAAAGATATGGCCGATGTTCTTCTCAATCGTCCGGTTAAAATCAGACCTCATAAATCTTACATTTCCGGCATCAACCTGCCCCCAGGTTTCACCCGCAACACAGGAACCAGCAGGAGCAATTGGATCTCTTGTCCCCCGATAATCAAAGATGGACACTCCGGCTTCTTTGAGTATATCCATATTGACAGGTTTATTGTCAAATTCAGGATTAGTGGAAGGCAGGCAATACTTACCTTCATAAATCTGATTTTCAATAAAAATATTTTGAATCCACTGTAAATGAGAGGTAATCGGAAACTTCGTCCCATGTGTCAGCCAGAAAAGAAACGGAGCGGAATCCGCTATAGCATCCAAAATCTCCGCACGTCCGTAAAAACCGAGAACAACCGTATATTGCACACCCGGCTGAATTTCATTCATGCCAAATTCAATCGTTTGCGATGGTATATTAACTGCTCCGAAAAGTTCTTTCATCAGCAGAGGATCATAATTCGCCCGAATCAGTGAACGCATGGCCTTATGACCACTTCCTTCATCATCGAACTTCACCGGTGAAGCCAGCAGCGCCACTTTTTTAATATCCATCGGAAGACCGGCAGCCAGTAACTCTTGAGCCCGGCGGGCAATATAAGGCAGAACCAGTGTGCCGCCCATACAATACGACATTACATATATTTGTGCACGAGGATGTCTTTTCTTGATTATGCCTAAGAAATGATCGTGTACAGTTTTACCATAGAAATCCAAACCCAGGCCTGTCTCTTCCCATCCGGGATCACCATGATCTACAAGATATATCTGGTAGCCTTCCTTAAGCATGCCTTCAACTACGGATTTACCGGAAGCCAGATCAAATAGTTCCGGCCTGTTAATCAGCGGTGTAGACAAGTAAATTATTTTACCATTTGGTTTAATCCCTTTGGGTAACATATAATGGCGCAATCTAACCCGGTGAATAAGAGATCCTTCCACATATTCATATGCGGAGCAGCCGATATTTCCGCCGGTTGCTCTTTCCGAATACTCTTTTATATCAAAAGCATTTTCCCGATAGAGATTTTCCATTCGAGTGCGGTTTTCCGCAAGGTACTTTTCAAATGATATTGATAAGATTCCATCCGGATTGCGTTTGGCAAAAGGCAATTCCCCGTTAGCAAAAGGAGCCTCTGTAATTAGAACCAACAGGCACTTTAAAAGCTCCTTCATGGCCTTAAGGCGGGTAAGGCCGATATTGCTGTATTTATGTTCAATCTGGGAAAATTCTTCCAGATAGTTTACCAGAAATTCTTTACCGCTGGACGTCGTTGATATCTTCAGTGCCTTTTCCCTGTTAAATTTGCCATCTATAATAAAAAACCCGGTGAAAGTATAAAGCAGGCGGGAATAACCTTTGTAAATCCAACCATTCTGATCAGCAATAAGATCGGGATTTCTCCCGGAACCGACTGCCATACGTGCCTGTGCTTTAATAGGTCCGGTCACGAAAGTATCCATCATACTACTTTGCCAGGCAGCAGCCAATGCCCAGGGGCCGAATATAGCGATATCCTTACTGACTGTGTTCAGCAGTTTTTGATAGCCAAATAAGCCTCTTACCTGAAGGCCCGCAATTTTACTTTTCCAGGGTATTGCAGTAGATAATCCTTGGAGATTATCTGCCGGTGATACACCAACTACAGATAGAAGCTTGTCCGGTGTTATTCTGTCTTCCTGGGTAATAATATCTTTTTTCATAAAGATCCCCCCGTGATTTCAAAAATACCGTATTTGAATTAATTGATTAATATATTTATCAAAATCGCAAATTTTTATTTTTCTGTCCAGCACTTATTTTCTCAATTCCACCCAACCCAATAAACATTGACAAAATAGATATTCTATATTAAAAAATTTACTACTACGCAGGGCAAGTATTTCTGAAAAAGACATTTAGAATGTTATGATGCTACATGTATCCTCTTCATCGTCTTTCGCAGTTATTGTATTGTCCGGCTTTGCACTTCACATTATTCAATCTTCGAGCGCTTTTTTACTGAAATGAATTACGAGGTGAATTATGCCCCAGGACAACCATCAAAATAAAGAATCCGACTTGTTTTTTCCATCCTGGCTGAAAGCATCTTTTGATACCTGGTCTAAATTAGCCCAGACAGCATCCGGCACTGAAGACAATTATGAACAAAAATTTCAAACCGGCACCGGTAATCGTTTTGCAGAGCAATGGCAAAAGAATTTAAAGTTAATGAAGTCTTTTTCCCAAACCATGAGCGAACCCGAATCTACTGCCGCTGCCCTTAATGCTATCAATACGCTGCCGGAAATAATTTTAAAAATGGCCAAATCCGGATGGGAAGCATATTTTCAAACTCAGCAACGCATCTTGGAAAAGTCGGGGAAAATCGGCCAACGTGTCGAAGCATACAACTTTGACAATTTAGACCAGGAAGTATTTAAAGCATTAACTGATATTTATGAAAAAGAACTACGGCAGTACTTCCGCATACCTCAACTGGGACTTACCAGATATTATCAGGAAAGATTTAATGCGCTGCTGGATAAACAGAATATCTTCGAAACAACATTAGCTGAATTTCTTTCGATTATTTACCTCCCGATCGAAAAGTCTTTTAAAGTCCTTCAGGAAAAGCTTCAAACCATGGCTCAAGAAGGCGTCTTACCCAAAGAAGCAAAAGAAAATTATGCAATTTGGATAAAGATTCTGGAAGGACATTACATGAATCTTTTCAAATCAAAAGAATACACCGATGCATTACATAATACTCTTGAAAAATTGGAAGATTTTATTGTGGCTAAAAACGAGACGCTACAGGATATATTGCAATTCTTGCCGGTACCGACGAACAAGGAGATGGATGAGTTATACAAAGAATTCCATCTACTGAAAAAACGCGTAAAAGAACTCGAAAGAAAGGTCAAGTCCACTTAGAAGCCGTTACGAAATGACCACCTCTGCGGGTCTTGTGATCTCGCGTGACTTCTCGCCACCTTTAGGTGGTTAGGTTATCAGGTTATGGCAAGACCATTTTGTTACAGCTCCATATGCCGTTAACAGTATTGCAGTTATTATTGATATACGGCTTAATGCAGGTTTCGATTTCAGGAGGCAATTTATGACTCAAACCAAAATTCCAGTTGACCTTATATTGGAAAATATGGCGCAAAGCGCTGAAGATACAAGAAACCGTGTCTCCAGGGCTTCCGATATTTTGCTAGGTCCGCTCAATACCGATGCGGCGTTGACCCCTTATGAAATTGTTTATGAAGAAGACCGAGTTAAACTGAAGCATTATTCCCGTTCGGAAAGCGCTGAAAACAAGCTTAAAACACCATTGTTAGTTATTTATGCACTGATAAACAGGGAAACGATGCTGGATTTGCAACCGGACAGAAGTGTTGTGCAAAACTTTCTTTCCGACGGTATTGATTTATATATGATGGACTGGGGTTACCCGACGCGCAAGGATCGTTTTTTGACTATCGACGATCATGTTAATGGCTATATCAATAGCGCCGTCGATTTTATCCGGGCAAAACATGGGATTCCTAAAATCAATCTCATGGGTATTTGCATGGGCGGAAGCTTTTGTGCAATGTACTCCGCATTGAATCCGGAAAAAATAAAAAACCTGATTACAACTGTTACTCCTACCAGTTTTGACACCGACAAGGGACTTTTACATGTCTGGATGAAAAATCTGAATGTAGACAAGATGATTAAGGCTTTCGGCAACATACCTGGCGATCTGATGAATCTTGGTTTTCTGCTCCTTAACCCGGCGCGCTTGATGATTGATAAATATGTAGGGTTTGCAGAAAATATGGACAACAAAGATTTTGTGGAAAACTTTGTCCGTATGGAAAGGTGGATTTTTGACAGCCCTGATGTGCCCGGGGAGACATTCCGCCAGTTCATTGAAGATTGTTACAATAAAAATCTTCTCATCCAAAGCAAAATGTATCTGGGCGGTAAACGTGTTGATTTGAAAAAGCTCACCATGCCGCTTTTGAATTTTTATGGAAAATTCGACCATCTTGTCCCACCGGAAGCCTGTGAGCAATTTATTGGAGCCACGGGCAGCAAAGATGTTGAAGATGTTTGCCTGGATACCGGGCATATTGGGATCTATGTCAGTTCTAAATTTCAGAAGCAGTTCGCCCCCAAAATTGCTCAGTGGCTTAAAGAACGTGATTCAAAGGATATTCCTCAGCCGAAAGTTAAAACTGTGCGCCAGTCTAAAGTTAACCGCACCAAAGAAGCCGCTCAACCACGAATGCCTGTCCCAGAGAAGAAAAAATTAAAACCTCTTCGGAACACTCGCACTCAAACAAACAAGCACGCGCCCCCAAAGGGGAAATCATTGTTACTGCAAAAAATTGCCGAAGCAATATAACATAAAGGGAGATTATCATGACTATAAAGACAGATTATTTCCATAGTTTAAGTAAGTTCAGCAGAGAATTTGGCACAACTAAAGATCAGGATAAATTGCTTATTTTAATTGTTGATAGTGCCGTTAAAACAATGAAGGCAAAGGCAGCAGCAATTTTCCTCATAGATGAGGAATCGGAATCATCAGAAAAAACCGCAGCGGTAGCACAAATAGGTCTTTCCGATAAATATTTGCACGCCGGTTCTGGTCATGCTGGAAAAATCACCCCCCAATTGCTCAAAGACGGTTACGTTTACGTTCGTGATGCTACAACGGATCCGCGTCTCATGAACCATGAAATGAAAAAAGCAGAAGGCATCGGTTCTATTCTGATAGTCCCGGTAATGCTCAAGGGAAAAATGCTGGGCATTCTCAGTTTATACACCAGTGAGATTAAAAAATTCACCACCGATGAAATTGAATTCCTTTCGATTTTAGCCGAACAAGGTGGCATTGCCATCGAAAATGCCCAGTTAATAAAGAAAATGCGTGACAATACACAAATATTTTTGAAATTAGCGGCCAGTGTGTCATCGAGTCTTGATATTAAGATAATCCTTCAGACACTTACGGAAGATATAGCGAAGAATCTTGACGTTAAAGCAGCATCAGTAAGGTTGCTGGATGATGATAAGCGCAATTTAAAACTTGTTGCCAGTTTCGGCTTAAGTGAAAAGTATTTAAACAAAGGTCCCATCTCTGCAGAAAAAAGTATTGCCATGGCCCTTAAAGGCAAACCTGTCGTGGTAAAAAATGCTTTCACCGACGATGGAGTACAATATAAAAAAGAGAAGCAGGAAGAAGGTATCGTTTCCATATTATGTGTTCCGATTAAATCCAAGGATGCCGTCATTGGTGTATTGCGTCTTTATAGCGACAGAAAAAGAGATTTCACCGAAGATGAAATTACATTGGTTACAACTCTGGCTTACCAGGGCGGCCTTGCCATTCAAAATGCAAGTCTTTACTTGATGGTGCAGGAGGATATAAAAGATCTTAAGCAGGATATATGGAGCCACAAAAGTTGGTTCTGATAAAGCTATATGTATTATGTAAACCAAAACGAACTCAGGTAGGTAACCTTTATGATTATGGGAAAAACAATTGATCAAATTAAAGTTGGAGATGCAGCAGAATTTGCCAAAACTGTGTCGGAAACTGATGTTTATTTATATGCAGGTATTACCGGCGACTTTAATCCCGCCCATGTTAACGAGGCTTACGCTAAAAATACTTTTTTTAAAACCAGAATAGCCCACGGGATGCTTACAGCTGGTTTTATCTCTGCAATTCTGGCCAATCAACTTCCCGGCCCCGGAACAATCTATATAAAACAGGAACTCAAATTTTTAGCTCCGGTGCTCATCGGCGATACAATTACCGGCCGGGTGGAAGTATTAGAATTAATCGCCGAAAAAAATCGTATCAGGCTGAAAACTTATTGCACTAATCAAGCTGGAGTTGTCGTAGTCGATGGTGAAGCGCTGGTGAGCCCACCAAAAGCCAAGAAATGATTGAAACAATATTTACCGGACAATAATTTGGCCGGTTGTTTTATTTCTTTTTGGTAGTTGTCCCTTTTTTATAAGATTGATTCAATTGTTTCATTAATTCCTGAAATTGCTGCGTCTGATTTTTCATGATAACAGTCAAATCATCTATAATCTGCTCTGGGGCATAATTATCTTTATCCAGTATTTTTTTATCAGTTTTTGTATTTGTTTCGAGCGTAGCTATTTTCAACTTCAGATCATCGTTTTCTTTTTTCAGACTCAGGTATTCTTCCCTGGGAACAATATCAAACATCGCCCAATAAACTTTGAAAAATTCCTTGTATCCTTCCGACGATTTTTTGGCAAACTCAGCAGTATTTTCGTCGTTTTTTTTCTCTTTATTCTGCCAACCAAAGGCCTTTAAGAACGGTTGCATAAATGGATTGTCGGTACCGATAGTATGTCCAATAATTCTATTCATATCTTCCAATTGCTGCTGGCTCTGGGCGGCATTCAACAAAGCTCGCCCTAAAAATTCGAGAATGTTCTTATCCATAGTAAATTAACTCCCAATCCAGTTGAGCACAGACCGTTGATTATGCCAACCTGCCCACTGGACTAAGAGTGAACAGGTTGGCTTTGTCATTCATGGAAAATTTATTTGATAGCAAAAAAAGATTCGACTTTTTTGAAGCTTTCATCGGCAGCTACTTTGACATCATTGCGTCCTTTTTTATAGCTCTTGATCCAGTCATATACTGCCTTTTTACCTTCGTCCGGCATCATAGCATTTTGTTCCATGAAGGCATTAACCATTTTTTCCGTTTGATCTTGCAACACGGCCATAGCATCAAACGAATTGTCAAATGCCGTCTTACTGAAATCAATCATCTGCTTTGCGATTTGCTTCGGTTCCATTTTCTTCCTCCTAAAGTTTAATTAATTATTTTTTTATGGGTTTTACTACCTTATGTGCAGGCTTAGCGATGCCGGCACCAGTTTTTCCTGCAACTACTTTTTTCTTTTCTACAACCATATTTTGCTTTAGCGTTTTTTCTGAAACTGTTGCCTTTGTCTGGATAGATTTGTCGACAATTTCGTTGGATGCTTGTTTCTCTTCGTCAGTATCTTCACTTCCGGAACAATACATCTTTTCTATTTGACCATAGATAGAAAAACCCATTGTATTGGCTGAATCCATAAGATAATCATCAACGGTCTTAAAACTATCGTCGACAGACTTCTTAAAATTATTCTGACCTCTTTTATAAGCCTCTATCCATTCCGCAATTACTTTTTTACCTTCAGGGGGGAAAAGACTTGCTTTTTCCAGAAAAACCTTCACCATCTTTTCCGAATGATCCTGCAGAGCAATAATAGTATCGAAACTATTGTCAAAAGCAGCTTTATTAAAGTCGATTACCCGTCGGGCGATTATCTTTGAATGCATTTTGCAACTCCATTATTTTGTTTTCGAAGTTTTCGCTTTGGCAACATTTTCTTCGGCAGCAAAAAATTCTTCCACTTTTTTAAAGTTAATATCTGCTGCTTCTTTAAAGCCGATACGCCCCTTATTGTAAACACTCAACCACTCATTAATTGCCGTTTTCCCTTCTGCCGGAATCCATGTGGCCTGTTCCATAAATGTCTTAACCATTTTTTCCGTCTGCTGCTGCAAAATTGCCAGAGAATTAAAATTATTGTCAAATGTTGATTTGTGATAATCAATGATCTGTTTAGCAATTATTTTGTTATCCATCTTTAATCATTCCTCCTTTGTTATTTTCATCAATCGTGAAGCTATTATAGGCACTTTTTAAACCGTGTCAAGAAAAATTGTTGCATTGCAATATGTTTTTGCGTGAACAGGGCAAGCATATGACACATTATTTTATTTAATAATAACATAAATATAGATTGCTTCAGACCAATGCATTCTTTATTTTTTATTAAATTTATTTGTTGCAATACGAAATGAAATTGGATATAGATTAAGCAAGGAGTGAATAAAAAATGGATGCCCAGAAACTATTGCTGAAAAAATACACCAACCGCCGTCTTTATGACACAGAAAAAAGCATATATGTAACTCTTGATTATGTCACTAATATCATTCGACAAGGAAGGCAAATATCCGTATTGGATGCCAAAACCGGTGAAGACGTTACAGCAGCGATTTTAACTCAAATTGTTTTAGAAGAAGCCCGTAAAAAGAATTATCTTTTACCAAACCCGCTGCTCTATTTGATTATTCAATATGGAGAAACGGTTTTGAGTGAGTTTTTCGAAAAATATCTGGAACATACTATTAAAAATTATCTTTTATTTCGTGATCTGGCCGATGACCAATACAAAAAATGGCTTGATCTAAGCGCAAACCGTTCTCCGGCCAATTCACAAACATTAAATAGTCTTTTACCGTTCAAGGCTCTTTTCGACGTTTTTTCCGGAAACATAGATAAAACGAAAACCACTGAAAACAAATAGCAACAAGTAATTAACAACTCGAATTGAATCATTAAATAGCAGCATGAATGGCATAATCAGATTGACAAACGATATCGTTCTTCGTATACTTCTTAATATTTTTAATTCACCCGAAACAAAGACTGAAGAGGCACGGCATGAATAAAGACATCTCCATTATGATCGTCGATGATAGCAAGCCAATCAGGCTTGTTATCAGAGCTATTCTGGAAAAAGAAGGATATGAAAATTTCGATGAGGCAGAAGACGGCGTCTCGGCACTGGGGATTTTAAAGAGTAAAAAAATCGATCTCATTATCTCCGACTGGAATATGAAGGGAATTACCGGGATTGAACTTTTGCTGAAGGTCCGGGAAAATCAGGAAACAGCGCAAACTCCTTTTATAATGGTGTCAGTGGAAGGCGGCGATGTCAGCATGGATCAGGCATTCAAAAGCGGGGCTAACGATTTTATTTCCAAACCCTTTACCCGCAATGATTTGGTTGCCAGCGTTAACCGGGTCATGGGGCAGACAGCCTAAATATCATTTTCAGGAGTATAACGATCATGAATGTCGATGTCATTAACGCCTTTGCGGATAGCTCAATTCATGTTTTGAAAATCATGGCGTTTATGGATGTAACTGCCGGAAAGCCCTTTTTAAAAAAGGACAAACTAGCCACTGGCGACGTATCCGGAATCATCATATTTTCCGGTTCCATGAAGGGGTCGTTGGCCTTGAGCTTTTCCGAGAGCTGTATCCTCAAGATCGTATCCAACATGCTGGGAGAAGAGATCGGCGGCATCAACGACATGGTTCAGGATACGGCTGCTGAAATAACAAATATTATTTCCGGCGATGCCCGCAAGAGAATGCAAAGCAAAGGTCTTATTGTAACCGCCGGCATCCCCACAGTAGTATCCGGCAAAGGCCATGAAATCAAACATGCTCTGGATGGTCCAAGTATCATCATTCCATTTAACACTGCCTTCGGCCAATTTGCAGTAGATGTCAATATTCGGTAAAAGTACTTGAACTGATATGCATTAAACACTGTCAGAATATTTATCTGCTTCTGACACACAATATAAATTGCCTTGACAATGTTTTCTCTATCCCTTAACATGCCGCGAATTCCTAAGGTTAAAGACATAAGCTATGTACTCGAAAAAGATAGTGATTCGTTATACACCGGATATTGTTCAACAGCCGATAATTTGTCAGCTCGTTAAACAATATGATTTGGTCTTTAATATTCTTAAAGCAAGGATATTTCCCCGCCGGGAAGGCGTTATTGTTCTCGAGCTCAGCGGACTTAAAGAAAACTTCGACCGCGGCATTCTTTTTTTAAAAGAAATGGGGCTCAAAGTAGAGCCTTTATCGAAAAGTGTCAGTCAAAACATCGACAAGTGTGTTCATTGCGGTGCCTGTACTGCATTTTGCCCAACCGGCGCGTTATCATTTGAAAAGCAAACCCAAAAAGTTCTCTTTGATCCCGAAAAATGCAACGGATGCGAACTTTGCGTATCTGCCTGCCCCGTTCGCGCCATGGAAATCAATCTTCTCTAATTGTGATCAGATTTAACACAGCATATCCCACAGACTACTGCCTTCAGAATTTTTACAAACAATCTACTTAATCAGCCTGCGCCAACAGCATTCTATTATCAGATTAATATGTCAGGCGTTCCCATCGCATAAATAAATTTTTTAGTAAAAACACTTGGCCAAATAACCCCGATTGATATATGAGACATTAATTATTTTTATACATTAATGTTCTTTATTAATTACACTTTTGTACTTCTTTATCGCACTAATCCACGTTCAGGGAGGCACCGCAACACTCATGAGCATTCAAATAAAAGGATTCGACAACGAAAAATACATCAAAGAACAGACTGCTGAAATTCTCAAAAGAGTAGAACGATTTAACAATAAGCTCTATCTGGAGTTTGGCGGCAAACTTCTTTTTGATTACCATGCTGCCAGGGTTTTACCCGGTTACGATCCTAATGTAAAAATGAGACTAATTACAGAATTGAAGGACAGGGCAGATATTGTTCTTTGCATCTATGCAGGAGATATTGAGAGAAAAAAAATCCGGGCTGATTTTGGAATAACTTACGACTCTGATGCTCTGAAATTAATCGACGACCTGAGAGGGTGGAATATCAATGTTATGGGCGTCGTCATTACTCGATTTGAAAACCAGCCCTCAGCCATACTTTTTAAAAACAAGCTGGAAAGAAGAAACATCAAGGTATTCACTCACCGTTACACCAAAGGATATCCAACCAATGTGGAACTGATCGTCAGCGATGAAGGATATGGCATCAATGATTACATCACAACTGATAAACCTCTCGTTATTGTTACAGGACCGGGACCGGGCAGCGGAAAACTGGCAACCTGCCTGTCGCAACTTTACCATGACTACAGAAGGGGCATTAAGTCAGGGTACGCAAAATTTGAAACATTCCCCATCTGGAACATACCGCTGAAGCATCCCGTTAACGTAGCCTACGAAGCAGCAACTGCCGACATTCGTGATTTTAATCAGATAGATCCCTTTCATCTGGAAGCTTACGGAGAAAAGTCAATTAATTACAATCGTGATGTGGAAGTATTTCCGGTATTAAAACGAATTCTGGAGAAAATTACCGGTCAGGAATCTTTCTATCGTTCACCGACGGATATGGGTGTGAACCGCGCCGGGTTTGCTATTATCAATGATGATGTTGCCAAAGAGGCGGCCAAACAGGAAATCATTCGCCGTTATTTCCGTTACCGCTGCGAATATGCAATGGGTTTCACCGACAAAGAAACAGTCCAACGGGTTGAACTTTTTCTTAACGATTTCAATATTAAGCCGGAAGATAGAAAAGTTGTAAAACCGGCACGCGATGCAGCAAGTGAAGCCCTGGAACAAGACAAGGGTAATGAAGGTATCTATTGCGGAGCAGCTATAGAACTGAAAGACGGCACCATTATTACCGGCAGCAATTCACCTCTAATGCACGCCGCCTCCAGTGTTATCATTCATGCCATCAAGCATTTAGCTGGCGTTCCGGAAAAGATTAAATTACTGCCGGCAAACATTACTGATTCGATCCGCAAGTTGAAAACGGAAATACTCGATGAAAAGAACGTCAGTCTTGATCTAGAAGAGGCTCTGATCGCACTGAGCATCAGTTCGACATCAAATCCGGCCGCGGAACTGGCATTAGAAAAATTAAAGGATCTTCAGCAGTGTGAAATTCACATGACACATATTCCCACGCCCGGAGATGAGGCAGGCCTCAGACGTATGGGAGTAAATTTAACCAGCGACCCGAATTTTTCCACGACTAATCTGTTCATTTCCTGAGGGGCGCTAATTATCACATCTCTTCTGCAAAGCAGCTATATCATCGGGTGAAAGTTCGATTACGTCGGATTGAATTAATCTGTACATAACTGCACTGGCGTCGCTACTGTGATTCAGTTTTAATGCATGGCCGAATTCGTGGGCAAGAACACGCGTAAGCCGGTTGTCGTTGTCAAACTGGTAGATGTTGATTGTTTGCCTGCCGCTCCTGCTTTCATACAATCCCTCACAAAATTCGCGCCCGAGAGCATCTCCGGTATTCCGGTAACTTACTAAGTCCAAGTTAATGTTGGTGGCAATTTCATTGATGACAACAACCATGCTGTCAATTGTGTCTGTCAATCTTCTGATATCATCTTGCCGCACCTGCATCTTTTCCCGCAGAGAATTCAATTCATCTCTTTCCTGCATCAGATTTTTATGAACATTTTCTCTTACCCCGCCCTGCCTGTTCCAATATTCCACATTGGCATTAAATGCATTGAGGCGTGAATTATAGACACTAAGATTGCCAGCCAGCTCTGCACTCATTTGATTATATTCCGTCTGCAAATTATCCAGGCGAACTTTCAAATCATCATAAGAAGTTTTTGTATTACCTATTTTATAATTGAGAAGCTTGAGTTTATCCGAGGATTCCTGCCGGTAATCATAAATCAGGTTTATTTCTATTGCCCCTGAGGAATCTTCACGAAATATCTCCCGGCCCAATGGTTTTCCCCACATTGCTGCCGCCATATTCACCGCCAACGCAAACTCTTGACGGGTAAGACCAAACCTATCGTCTACTCTATTTATACGATAAGTTATACTCTCCTGGCAGGGCTTTGGCGTCCGTAAAATAATAACAGCGAAAATAATCAAGAGGCTAAGCAGAAACAATAATGTCCAACTTATGTACTTAGGCAGGTTCGACATATGAATAATTCAGACCGTAAAATGAATACCAGCAGTTGCGCAAAAGCATAAAAAGTTTATTTTGCGGCTTTATCTTCCGAGCTTTTAAAAAACTTACTGACATCTTCCGGCACTTTTTTGGATTTGTCGATCAGATCTTTAGAATCTTTATATAAGCTTTTACCCTTTTCCACACCGGACTTCACAGTAGTAATTGATTTTTTGACATCTTCGGACATTTTCTCAGGATTATTGAAATAGTGATAGCCGGCACCGGCAAGTACTATCAGCAGCAGGACCAGTGAAAGCTTGAGGAATTGCTTGAAAATGAAATAGGCAACGACGATCAGAACTAAGACGACCATAACCTTAAAAACAGTCGGATTTGCAATCAAATATCCGGTAATCGCATCCATAATCGTTAACTCCCTTCCCTAATTTCTTTGCTAATCTATCTCATATTTCTTCTAAAATCCATATTTTGTTTATCTTGACAAACTCAAATCCACCTACTAAATTCGCGACAAAAAGCATCGAGAATTAGATTGAACAAAACACCGGAAGAATTACAATCTTTATCCCTAAAACCTGAACTCACTTCAGCGCATCCTTGCAAAGTTGGAATTGCAACTTTAGGTTGCAAGGTAAACCGCTATGAATCGGCCGCACTGGAAGAAGATTTGCAAAAAAATAATTTCTTATTAGTGCCCTTCAATGCCGTTGCTGATATTTACATCATTAACACCTGCACTGTTACGGCATCTTCCGATTGGCAATCCCGCCAATTAATCCGCAGGGCTCACAAGACTAACCCGCAGGCTAAAATTCTGGTAACCGGATGTTATGCTCAAATCGCCTCTAGGGATATCGCAGCACTGGATGAAGTAACTTTGGTTGTGGGCAACGATTGCAAAGATCAGATAGCAACTCTGCTGCAAAACAAGTCAGATATATCCCCACGCGTTTTTATCAACAACATATTCCAACAGGATAAATTTTGTAACATGTCGCTTGCCACATTTAGTGACCGTACGCGAGCATTTCTAAAAATTCAGGATGGATGCAATTCGTTTTGCAGTTACTGTGTAGTGCCCTTTGCCCGCGGGAACAGCCGCTCTCTGGCGCCGCCGGAAGTCTTCGCCGCCCTGGCCAAACTGACTCAGAAAGGTTATAAAGAAATTGTTCTGACCGGAATTCATCTGGGAATTTACGGACAGGATCTTAATCCAGCCACCAATATTTCTCAGATTTTACAGCAGATTGACAACCGGCAGGAAAACATGAGGATCCGGTTGAGTTCTATTGAGCCACGGGAAGTAACTCCCGATTTGCTGAATATTTTTAAAGATTCAGACCTGCTTTGCCCGCATTTGCACATTCCTTTGCAAAGCGGCGATGACCGGATTCTTCAGTTAATGAAAAGAGATTATGATACTCTTTTCTACCGTAATCTTATGGACAATATTTATTCCTCAATCAGTAATGTGGCTATTGGCGTTGATGTCATGGTCGGCTTTCCCTCGGAAAGTGAAAAGCAATTCGAAAACACTTTAAAGTTGCTGGGAAATTTACCAGTTGCCTATCTCCATGTTTTTCCCTATTCACCAAGACCGGGAACAGCGGCAGAAAAACTTCAGCCCCGAATACCACAGGCCGTAAAAAACGAACGGGCAACTATTTTGAGAAATTTAAGTACACAAAAACGGGAAAAATTTGCATTGCGTTTTTTGGGAAAACCGCTCAAGATACTCGTGGAAAGCACAAAAGACAAAAAGACGGGGCTACTTAAAGGATTTTCACAAAACTATTTGCCATTTTTGCTGGACGGAAATTTTTCTTCTTCAGTTAACAAAATCGTAACAATAAATGCAGAAAAATATCTAAATGGAAAGCTTTATGGCAAAATCATTACCTAATAAAAAAAGGATCGAAGCACTAAAAGGGTTAGGAAAAAGGCTTTCCTATAGTTTCCGCAATATAGCGTTATTGGAAACTGCCCTTACCCATCGCTCTTATGTGAATGAAAATCCGCAACTAGCCATTGCCGACAATGAACGATATGAATTTCTCGGTGATGCCGTTCTGGGTGTTTGCGTAAGCGACATCCTGGTTAGAAAATATGCTGATTTTTCCGAAGGCACTCTTTCCAAAATCCGTGCAGCTATCGTTAACGAAAAACCACTGGCCGAAATGGCGCACAAGCTGGGAATCGGCACCTGCCTGTTACTGGGTAAAGGAGAAGAAATCTCCGGCGGGCGCTCTAAGGATTCTCTCCTGGCCAATGCTTTCGAAGCAGTGATTGCCGCAATATATCTTGATGCCGGTTTTGCCAAAACAAAATCAATCTTAAAAAAAATAATGGGACCACTTTTAAATGATGACAGCTTGCATTCTCAATATTTTGACTACAAAACCGCCCTGCAGGAATTTTGCCAAAAGACATATAAAACTGCGCCCGCTTACAGAATTATTGATTCCTGCGGACCCGACCATGCAAAAACATTCGCCGTGGAAGTAACTATTGCCGGGGAAGCAATCCAGACCGGCAAGGGCAAAAGCAAAAAAGAAGCCGAAAAGCAGGCGGCACAAAAGGCATGGCAGAAACTGCACAATGAGAAAGAATAATCATCTTAAAAAAACTACCGCCAAGCCATTGATCATACCGATATTCGTTATGAACAGCGGCTGTCCGCATCGTTGCATCTTTTGCAACCAGAAGATTGCGGCCGGAAATCATCCGCAGAAACTCAATAAAGAATATTTTAAAAATGAAGTTAATTCTTACCTGGGATGGAATAAGGACAAATCCCGCCTTGTCGAAATTGCCTTTTACGGCGGCAGTTTTACGGGAATTGAAAAGGTGTATCAAGAGCATCTTCTTTCCTGGGCTCAATCTTACCTGCAGGCAGGTCTTGTCCACGCTATCAGAGTGTCGACACGGCCGGATTACATAGACGAGGGCATTCTGGCACGCCTGAAAAGATATGGCGTCACCACAGTGGAAATAGGCGCGCAGTCTTTTATTGATGATGTTCTGCAATTTGCGCAAAGAGGACATAATGGTGCCGACACCATAAAGGCAATTCGTCTTTTAAAAGAAGATAATTTTCAAACCAGCCTTCATTTAATGGCTGGCCTGCCTAAAGACACCAAAAATGGCTTTGTCTATAGTCTCGAAAAAACAATTGAACTAAAACCGGATATGGTCCGTATTCATCCTGTTGTTGTTTTTCGCGGCACCGCTTTGGCCGCGGAATTTAAAGAGGGGAATTATCAACCGTTGCCATTGGCGGAAGCTGTCAGTTTATGCGCCCTGGCTTGGGAAAAACTATCGGCCGCGGGAATCCGTGTAATTCGCACCGGCCTGCACAAAACAGAAGAAATGGAAAATGATGACGCCGTGCTCGCCGGGCCATTGCATCCGGCTTTTGGCAGCCTTGTCCTCGCAGCGATTTATTATGATAAAACAAGGCAGCTTCTGGAGCAAATCCCTGGTGAAACCCGGGAAATATCCTTTAAATTGCACAATTCCGATGTTTCCAGTTTCCGCGGACCGCGAAGCAATAACATTGCGGCAATAAAAAAGCTTTGCCCGCAGGCAGTTATTAATGTAAGAACGTCTCCAGAACAAA
>CAYXZW010000040.1:0-26479 GCA_964469905.1 uncultured Smithella sp. | reverse complement strand
CAAGAGCAGTGCCGAACAAGTGACCAAGATCGCCCGTATCGCCAAAGAACTGGGCTTGGAACCGGCGACTCCGGAGGAGGCACGAAAAATTCTTGGTCTCAAGGGTATCGACAAGGTTAATTACTAATGTTTCTTATAGACCTTCGACATCGAAAAACGAAGGACTAATGGCAGAAGTATTAATTTTTATGCGGGCCACTCATTAAAGAATAGTATGAGCATCACTTACTCATTGCCCCCTTCCTGATAATTAATGAGCGGCCCGTTTTTTTAAAGATAAAAGGTGATATTATGAAAGCAGCAGATATCAAGAAAATTTCCGTTTTGGGCGGTAGTGGTCTTATCGGTTCCGGGTGGGCAACTTTTTTCCTCTGGAAGGGTTTTGATGTAAATGTTTATGATATTAATGATGCTTTATTGCAGACAGCGCAGGAGCGCATTACTGCCAACTTATCCTATCTGGCCGATAAAGGTATTATAACTCAGCAGGCCAAAGATAAAGCGTTAGGTAAAGCTTTTTATACCAATGAGATTAAGGATGCCCTCCTTGATGCACAGTTTGTTCAGGAGTGTGCTCCGGAAAAATATGAACTCAAACAGACTCTTTTGGCCGCTCTGGACCAGCACGGATCAAAAGACGCCATCTTCGCCAGCAGCACTTCGGGACTGCTGATTACTGAAATAGCGAAGAATTCTCAATATCCGGAACGCTGCATTGGTGCTCATCCCTATAACCCGCCCCACTTGATTCCTCTGGTGGAAATCAGCAAAGGTGAAAAAACCAGTGCCGCAGTACTGCAAACGGCATTCAATTTCTTTAAAGAAACCGGCAAGGAACCGATAATTCTACAAAAAGAAGCCCCGGGGTTCATTGCCAACCGCCTACAGATAGCTATTTTTCGCGAAGCTGCTGATCTTGTTCTGCGCGGTGTCTGCACCGTTGAGGATGTGGATAAGGCTCTCTGCTACGGTCCGGGCTTGCGTTATGCCCTGATGGGGCAGAATCTGATTTTTCAACTGGGCGGCGGCCCGTTCGGACTTAAAGGAATTATGACGCATATCGGATCAACTGTTGAAGTGTGGATGGATGATATGGCCGCCTGGAAAAAATGGCCGGCGGGTTTTGTTGACATCCTGCAGGAAGGTGTTAATCAGGAAATGGCCAACCGTAAAGCCGAAGACGGAAAGACAAATGAAGAAATCAGCCGCTGGCGGGATGACAAGTTGCTGTCTTTGTTAAAACTGATCAATAAAGCCTGACCCGTAATACCCTGGATGCTTTACTGTTGGTATTCGATCCCGGGGCATAACGCTTGTTTGTTATCCAGGTGTTGTGCCCCCCTTCGAACAATCACCCAGTCATTTTCAATTCGAAAAACCATTTAATATTTACTGCATTTTAAAGTTAAAGCAACTCTATAGATATTCGGTAAATTCATATTTAGCCGCGATCTGCGGCCATTGCCCCTGCACCTGTAAGAGCATATCGCAAACTTCACGCACCGCACCGCATCCGCCCTTATTTTGCGTTATATAATCAACATTTTTTACCAGATCCAATAAATCAATTGCCCGACCTGCTCTTTTAATATTTTGAATTAAATTAAGTTACCAGAATTGGAATAGTGATTTTCAAACATGAATTATTGATACATCAACCCTCACATTTTTATTGCTTTCCCGTATAATAATGATAATATTTAAAAAAATCGAGCGACAATATCAATTTCGAAATATTTACACCTTTGAGCCCACGTGCACTTGATGAAGAAAATTCCGTTACATAAAAGAGTGCGGCTTTTATTCGCGGTTCCGGCAAGCAATTATTCCATAATTCACAAGACAAGTAATTTCCAGCAGATATAGAAATAGTGATTATTTAAGAGCATATGATCATGCCTGGAGAAAGCATTATGGTCAATTTTTTCCGAAATCTCCGATTAAACATCAAAGTATCTCTGCTGGGAATAGGCAGTGTACTGATCACCGCAATTGCTCTCTTGTCCCTTGCTGTATGGCAGAGCGGTCAATACAACACTCTGGCCCAAAACGAAGTGGACTCTCTGATCGACGCCGATCTGGATCATATCACGCAAGGTGTCTACAACCTCGTGCAAACGGAGAACGATGCAGTCCAGCAACAGGTCAATTACAACCTGAACGTCGCACGGCATGTCCTTGCCAATAGCGGTGTTGTAAGTCTGTCGGAAGATTCCGTAATCTGGACGGCAACGAACCAATTTACGAACGCACAAAAGAGAATTCAACTGCCCAGAATGCTTATTGGAGGCAAATGGCTAGGGCAGAATTTCAACCCCCATGTCGATTCTGCCGTGGTTGACGAAGTAACAAAATTAGTCGGCGAAACAGCAACCATCTTCCAGCGCATGAATGAACGGGGTGACATGATCCGCGTAGCTACCACCATCAAGGATGGAGCCGGCAGACGGGCTATCGGCACCTATATCCCTGCTTTCGACCGAAGCGGCAAACCCAATCCCGTAACTGCTGCCATTCTGAATGGCAAAACCTACCACGGACGCGCTTTTGTCGTTAATACTTGGTATCTTACCGCTTATGAGCCGATCAAGGATAAAGCAGGACACCTCTTGGGCATGCTGTATGTCGGCGTCAAACAGAAAGCGGTCGAAATGCGGGTGCGACAGGCGATCCTGCAAACAACCGTCGGCAAGACTGGCTATGTCTATGTTCTGGGCGGCAGGGGTGAAGACCGGGGCCGCTACATCATATCACAAGGAGGCGAACGCGACGGCGAAGACATCTGGGGGAACAAGGACACCGACGGCCGCTATGTCATTCAGGATATCATTGCTAAAGCGATCACCCTGCATCCCGGCGAACTCACCACCGAGCGCTATCTCTGGCAGAACCCGGGCGAACCCGTGCCTCGCTGGAAAATCGCCCGCCTCGCTTATTACGAACCCTGGGACTGGGTAATCGGTACCAGCGTTTACGAGGATGAACTCCTGAAATACCGGGCCGTTTTAAGTGGCGGGCGGACCAGGATGACAACCATCATGGGCCTGGCCGGACTGACAATCACTCTGTTGATTGGTCTCGCCGGTATCTTCGTTGCCTGGACGATTGCCCGTCCTGTTGGACAGTTGAAGGAGGCTGCGGAGATTATCATCAAGGGAGACCTCGATCATGTTGTGGATGTTCATTCCCGTGACGAGATCGGCGCACTGGCCGAAACATTCAACATTATGACGGTAAGACTCCGACAGACAATCGAGGGGCTGCAGGATACCCAAAGGAAACTTGAGGACATTATTGATTTTTTCCCGGACGCCACACTGGTCATTAACAGAGACGGTAAAGTCATTGCCTGGAACCACGCCATAGAATCCATGACAGGAGTAAGGGCGGAGGAGATGCTGGGCAAGGGTAACTATGAATACGCACTGCCTTTCTATGGGGATAGAAGACCAATTCTCGTTGATCTCGCCCTGCATCCAAATCCGGCAACGGAGAAGCATTACACGATCATTCAAAGGAGTGTGGGATAAATCCTTTTTGGCGAGGCCTTTACGCCGAATCTTCCCGGCGGAGTTGCGCACCTATCCGCTACGGCATCAGTTTTGCGTGATTCCACAGGGGAGATTATTGCCGCCATTGAGTGTATTCGCGATAACACACATCGAAAAGAAGTGGAAGCAGCCCTGCGAGACAGTGAACGGCAGATGACGGCCATTGTAAGTGGCTCTCCCATTCCGCAATTCGTTATTGACAAGAACCACCGTGTAATTCACTGGAATAGGGCTCTGGATGAATACAGTGGAATCAAAGCTGATGATATCATCGGCACCAACCAACAGTGGCGGGCGTTTTACGAGAGTGAGCGTCCCTGCCTGGCCGACCTGATCGTGGACGGGTCAGCCGATTTGATATCACAATGGTACGCGGGTAAGTATAGCCGATCAAGGCTGATCGAAAATGCTTTTGAAGCCACCGACTTTTTCCCGGCAATGAAAGGTGGAACTTGGCTTTATTTCACGGCCGCCCCGATATACGGCGATGATGCAAATATCATCGGTGCGGTGGAGACGCTTGTAGATATCAACGAGCGCAAGCGATCAGAAGAGTTGCTCATACTCAATTACGAGCGTTCTGTCGCCCTGCTCAAACTGAATCAGATGGCCGGTAATCCACTCCAGGAAATCATGGATTTCACTTTTGAAGAGGTGGTCCGGCTAACCAAAAGTAAGATAGGCTTTCTGTGGTTGATGAACGAGGATCAGACGGTTATGTCCGTGCAAGTGTGGCCCCATAGTGTCATGTCAGAATGTAATGTAGTCAATAGCTCACTTGACTTACCCCTTGATAATGCCGGCCTGTGGGCAGAGGTGATACGTCAACGACAACCAATCATCATCAACGACTACGATGCCCCCAATCCATTGAAAAAGGGTATTCCGGCAGGGCATGTCAATATAACACGTCATATGAGCGTTCCGGTATTTAGCGGCCAGCGGGTAGTATTGGTAGCTGGTGTCGGTAACAAGGAAAGAGAGTACGACGAGAACGACGTTCAGCAGTTGACACT
Source organism: uncultured Smithella sp. (assembly GCA_964469905.1). Classification (GTDB taxonomy): domain Bacteria; phylum Desulfobacterota; class Syntrophia; order Syntrophales; family Smithellaceae; genus MVRV01. The sequence continues at coordinate 21,912 of CAYXZW010000040.1, read as the reverse complement.
CCTGATGGAAGGAATGTGGCGACTCATCGAGCGTAATTATGCAGAAGAAGAGCGCCGAGAGCTTGAAAACCAACTTAGCCAGGCCCAGAAGATGGAATCCATCGGCACCCTGGCCGGTGGCATCGCCCACGACTTCAATAACATTCTTGCCGGTATTATTGGCTACACAGAATTATACATGGATGCTGTAAGGGACCGGCCAAAAGTCTATCACGGCATGGAAGAAGTGCTCAGGGCCGCTGATCGTGCAAAAGATCTGGTGAAACAGATTCTAACCTTCAGCCGCAAGGCCGAGCATGAAAAAAAACCCGTCCTGCTCTCGCCAATAGTTAAAGAAGTGATCAAATTCATGCGGGCCTCCTTGCCGGCCACTATAGAAATCATCGAAACTATCGATGTCACATCCGATGCCATCATGGCTGATCCCACACAGATGCATCAGGTACTGATGAACCTGTGCACAAATGCCGGGTATGCCATGAAGGATAGCGGGGGTATTCTGGAGATCAGTTTAAATAGAGTCGTTGTCGGCACAGAAGACTTACTGCTGCTTCCTTTGACAAGCCAACACGGTCATTATCTGGAGTTGACCGTCAGAGATTCGGGAGCAGGGATTCCTGAGAATGATCTCGGGAGAATCTTTGAACCCTACTTTACGACGAAGGGAAAGGGAGAGGGAACTGGTCTGGGGCTGGCTGTTGTGCATGGGATCGTCAAGGATCACGGCGGAGAGATCAGGGTGGGCAGCGAGGTGGGCAGGGGAACCATCTTCCGTGTCTATCTGCCGTTGATGGAAAAGCAAGAAGAATACAGGGAGGATAAAGAGGAAACCCTGCTGCCGGGAAAAGGTGAAACCATCTTATTTATTGATGATGAAGAGATGATTGTCGCAATAAGCAAAGAGATGCTGGAGAGACTTGGCTATAAGGTGTTTGCCCAAACGGATCCTGTTAAAGCTATCGAGATGTTCCAGGAAAATCCTGATGCATTTGATCTGGTAATTACAGACAAAACCATGCCTCATATGACGGGTTTTGATGTGGTAAGGGAGATTAATAGTCTTCGCGCGGATATTCCTGTATTGATCTGTTCAGGATATCAGGAAATTGGTGATATGGACAAACTCACCGCCCTCGGCATCAGACAGTTAATTGCTAAACCGCTCCGTATAAGCTCAATGGCCAAGGCCATTCGTGATGCGCTGGATTAATAATTTTTTATTACATTCATTTTCTGGACACATCCAATAATAATTTGTATTAGTTACAAAACTGTCCATTATTATCAGGATAATATCAATCTGACACAACAGTAACACTAGAGATATTCGGTAAACTCATATTTAGCCGCGATCTGCGGCCATTGCCCCTGCGCCTGTAAGAGCATATCGCAGACTTCACGCACCGCACCGCGACCACCATTATTTTGCGTTATATAATCAACCGATTTTTTGACTACATCCAGTGCATCGGCTACCGCAGCCGAAAAGCCGACTGCTTTTAATACCGGAATATCGATAACATCGTCACCGATAAACGCGGCCTCGGCGGCCGTTAATTTATTCTTTTTCAATATCTTCGCCAGAACTTCTTTTTTGTTAAACACTTTCTGATAGACCTCTTTAATATCCAGATCGCGCGCCCGATGCAATACCACTTCGGATTTACGCCCTGTAAGCAGCACCACGCTAATTCCATAGCGTTGAATGAGCTTGATGCCATGGCCGTCTCTTACATCGAAATTTTTAATTTCCCGGCCACTGTCATCCATAATTACCCGGCCATCGGTCATTACACCGTCAACGTCCAGAATCAGCATTTTTATGTTCTTCAGTTTTTCTTTAATATTTTTTTTCATCTGTGCAATTATCCTTTATTAATATTCCTCTTCACCAGTTCATCAATTTGCTTCAATGTTGTGAGCAATTCTTCCAGAGAATCGAGATAAAGCGAGTTTGGTCCATCACACAAGGCCATTTCCGGATTACGATGAACTTCCAGAAATATACCGTCCACACCGGCTGCCACAGCTGCCCGGGCAAGATATTCTACCATTGCCCGCTCGCCGCCGGAGGCGGTACCGGCACCACCTGGTAGCTGCACGGCATGCGTGGCGTCAAATATTACCGGATACCCCATGTCTCTGATGATGGGTAAAGCGCGAACATCAAAAACAAGATTATTATAACCAAACGATGTGCCTCTTTCCGTTATCATAATATTATCATTACCTGCCGATTTAGCCTTGGTAATAATATTGGCTACATCTCCCGGTGCTAAAAATTGTCCTTTTTTAACATTGATTACCCTGGCTTTTTTCGCCACCTCCACAATAAAATCGGTCTGCCGGCAAAGAAATGCCGGCACTTGGATTATATCCAGAACTGCAGACGCCTGATCTATTTCTTCAAAGCGATGGACATCCGAGAGAAGGGGAACTCCCAGTTTCTCTTTAATTCGCCGAAGAATAGCTATTCCCTCTTTTACCCCCGGGCCACGGTAAGAATTGATCGAGGTGCGATTGGCTTTGTCGTAGGATGCCTTAAAGATGAAGGGAATTTTCAGCCTGGCAGTAAGCGTTTTCAGATAATCGGCGATATCCATAGCTGCTTCCTCATTTTCCAGTACGCACGGACCGGCAATGAGAACAAATCTCTTTTGATCACCTATGGCAAAATTATCTATTGCAATCGGCTTCATACTTTTCTTACTCCTAGTTTGTTTTCTGCATTTTTTTCTGCAACAGCAATATTTTCAGCTTCGGTATTTTTTTCTCCACTCGTGTTGACTCGGGATTCAACTCATAGGCGCTGGTATAAGCTTTCAGCGCATCCTGATATAACCCTTTCTTTTCATAAGCATCGCCCAGGTTGGCATAAAGCTCATCATCTTCCCGATCATATTTTAAAGCAAGGAGATAATTTTCAATGGCCCTATCGGCATCACCGCGTGCCGCATACGCATATCCTAAACTGGCATACGATGCAGCTTTTTTGGGCTCCAATACCGCTATTTTTTTGAAGTATTTTATGGCTTGATCATTTTTTTTCTCTTTCAGATAGTAATGGGCGAGAATACTCATCACTTCTCTTGTGGGAGGCGACATTTTTTCATACTCGGCTATTGCCTCTTTCTCCCTTCCCAGTTTACCTAAGGTGTATGCAAGATTATAATGCAAGTTCGCACTTTTTGAACCGAGTTTGATTGATTTCTTATAGTATTCCGCCGATTTGGTGAAATCTTTTAATTCACCATAGGCATATCCAAGATTAGAATAGATTGCCGGTTTGCGGGGATGCATCCGGGCAAGCTTCTCATAATACTTAACAGCCTGAGTATAGTTATTGTTTTTTAGAAACACCTCCGCCAACCGCTCAGTGGCATCGGAATCATCCGGTTTAATTTTCAAGACATGCTCATATTCTTTCACGGCATCGGAATTCAGATTCCGTTTTTCATAGGCAGCACCAAGATTATAACGTATTACCGGCTCGGAAGGCCCAAGAGCTGCCGCTTTTTTTAAATAATCGAGTTCTTCCTGAGTCTTTCCTTTTCCGGCATAGGCAGCAGCTAAATTGGCATAGGCAACTGCAAACCGCGGTTGATATTTTATTACTTCCTTGTAGTAACCAATGGCCTCATCATATTTGCTTATTTTTAAATAAGTGTCGCCCAGAGCCATCTTCGCCATATTCTTATCCGGGGCATGGGCGACAATATATTCGTATTGCTCAATGGCCGCTTTCATCTTTTTTACCTGAACATAGGCATCTCCCAGCTTGAATCGAATAGTGTAATTTTCCGGATCATTTTTAACAGCAGCATTATAGTATTCAATGGACTGATCCCAAAGCCCTTTAGCTTCGAGAGAAAAACCAAGACTGGCATAAGCCTCTGCATCCTGCGGATTTATTTTAATAAGTTTTTTAGCTATCGGGATGGCACGGTCATAATCTTTCTTCAGAATATAGCATTTGGTCAACTCCCGCAAAGCCCCATGATCATCCGGGGCTAACGCCAGTATATCTTGATATTGGACTATGGCATCATCGACCCTCTCCAATCTCGTATAGATTCCCGCCAGAATTTTGCGCACACCCGTATCTTCTCTGTTGAGAGCAATTGCTTTTCTCAGATATTCAATTTGTGTTTTGACATTTGTCGTATCTTTAGCAAAGCGCAGCCAGTCCTGTGGCGTAATAACAACCCTCATCGGAACTACAGCCAACGCCTCATTGCGGTAATTAATGCGGATGGAATAATCCGATACAGTACCGCCACCCTGGCTCATTATACCTTTCTCCATTATTCGATTTACCAGATCAATCCCCCGCATCAACACTCCTAAATCATTAGCGCCCTTACTCACACCATCAATGCGTACGGATATATTCTTACCATTGATATCGTCACTGGCAACTGACTTCACGACAAACTCATCCCGGTAAGTAATTTCCAGGGATTCATTGGCACGAACAATAATATCTTTTCCGTTTTTTTCCATTTCCAGATAATAAAAATGAGGCTGACTTTGCTGCAGATAATAGGAAATGGTGTTTTTCATGCGGATGGAGTTAAGAGCTATAGTTTCAATCGCTTGCGGACGAAGGAAATATAATAATGCCAAAATTGCCAGCATAGCGGCAATAGCAGCCGGGATTAACCATATTTTCCACAATTTTCTTTTCTTTTGCCCGTTGTTTTCGGTATTATCCTCTGTCATCCGACCCTCAATAAATAAATCAGTCTTATCCCGTTTTGTTTTCAGCCCCGCGGGTGGTATTTTTGATGAATTTCCTTTAACCTCTCCCTGGTGATGTGAGTATAAATTTGCGTAGTGGATATATCGGCATGCCCCAGCATTACCTGAACTGTGCGCAGATCGGCTCCGCCTTCCAGCAGATGGGAAGCAAACGAATGACGAAAAGTGTGGGGATGAACTTTCTTATGCAATCCCGATTTTTTGGCATACCCGACTAACATTTTCCAAAACCCCTGGCGGGTGAATTTACCACCGAAACGATTGAGAAATAAAACATCGGTGCTTTTGCCCTGCATTAATTGCGGACGGGACTGTTCCATATAAAGCTTCGTGCAATCATAAGCTGTTTTGCCGATCGGAACAATTCGCTCCTTACTGCCCTTCCCCATAACAACCAGAAAACCAACTTGCCAGTTAATGCTATTCATTGTCAACCCGATTAATTCCGAAACACGAATACCCGTCGCATACAGCAATTCCAGCATCGCACTATTGCGCAGGGTTGCGGCGGTTTCCACTCCCGGCTGGGATAAAATTAGATTCATCTCTTCACGGCTTATCGTATCCGGCAGACGCATCCATACTTTAGCCAACTCAATATTAGCCAGCGGTGTCAGTTCTACTATCCTTTCGTGTAAGAGATACTTATAAAAACCCCGGATGGCAGCCAATGACCTGTTCATCGAATTGGCCGAAAGTCCTTCATTTTTAATTTGCACCAAATATTCAATGACAACTTCCGGCACAACCTGCTTAATATCCGTAAAACCTTTTTCCCTGATAATTGACATAAACCTACGCAAATCACGTCTGTAGGCTTCCAGTGTGTTTTCGGCTACTCCGCGTTCAACCAACAAATAATTCAAATATTTTCCCAATAATTCCTGCATGAGACTTTTTAACGCAAATATGAAGGCGTTGCAAAGTTTTTTTATTGACTTATTTTGCAATCTCGTAAAAGAAGAGTCAGGAAAATATAAATGACATAAATCGGGAGCAGCAAATGAAAAAAATTATTATCGCCTCTGATCACGGTGCAGTTAGTTTAAAGGATAAGATTATCTCTTTTCTAACAGCTAAGGGTTACCAGATTCAGGATATGGGCGTTAATAGTGAGGAATCTGTGGACTATCCCGATGTTGCTGTAGATGCCTGCCGGGAATTTAATCACGGTGGTTATGATTTCGGCATTTTGCTTTGCGGCACAGGAATCGGCATGTCGATTACTGCCAATAAGATTAAAGGCATTCGCTGTGCATTAGTCCATGACCTGTTTACTGCAGAAATGGCCAAAGCCCATAATAATGCCAATTTTCTTGCCTTCGGCGGCCGGGTGCAATACTCTGCACCGGTCACCGCCATGATCGAAATTTTCATGAATGCCAGTTTTGGCAATGAAAGACACATCAGAAGAGTAAGCAAAATAAAGAAAATCGAAGATAAGTGTTGAATTGTGGTGACTGCCGAAAACGATTTTCTTGTTTGGCCCGTTCCTGCCGGATAGTCAGCGTAATCCAGTCCCAATCAGGAAAGATACAGAAAAATATCCTTTAACAGGAGATAATTGCGGAAGATGTCCAAAATATTAAAGACAATATCGAAGATTTATTTAAAGATCAGTGGTTGGAAAGTGGAAGGTGGACTGCCGGCAGGACTGAAACAATGCGTTATGATTGCTGCCCCCCATACCAGTAATTGGGATTTTCTTTATACCCGTCTAGCCTTTATCATATTGGACATTCATGTAAAAATTACCACTAAAAGCAGTTATATGCGCTTTCCTATTGGCCCTTTTGCCCGCGCCTTGGGTTGTATTGGCATTAATCGTCTTCCCAAAAAAGAAGGTGATGAAAGGCCCAGCATGGTACAGGTTATGGCCGATCTGTTTAAAGAGCACGATGATTTAGTTATGCTGGTGACACCTGAAGGCACACGTTCTTTGCGTACCAAATGGAAAACAGGTTTTTATTATATTGCCGTGTTGGCCAATGTTCCTGTAGCATTAGGTTATTTAGACTACAAGAAGAAAGAAGCAGGTGTCGGTAAAGTGGTTTATCCCAGTGGCGACATGAAAAAAGACCTTCAGGAAATTATGGCTTTTTATAAAATAATTGTACCGCACACTCCGGAAAATTTCAGCATTGATTTGGATTATGCCGGTTCTTAGTCCTGCCCATATAAAGGAACTTCGCTTATTACTCAGTTGATGGAAAAGAGCAGCGTTTATTCCAATCAGGAGAGACGTTGCCGGCAATGTCTCTCCTGATTGCACCGTAAGAATCTATTAATTATAAGCTATTCATCCCAAAATGGTTTTTAAATCTTCATCCGGTGTGGTAATCGGCTTGAGGGCAAAATTCTTTACCAGCACATCCAACACATTAGCTGTAATAAATGCCGGCAGGCTCGGCCCCAGGCGAATATCCTTAATACCCAGATAAAGCAGCGTCAGCAAAATGGCCACTGCTTTTTGCTCATACCAGGATAATATCATCGAAAGCGGCAGTTCGTTAACTCCAACATTAAAAGCTTTGGATAAAGCCAGTGCAATCTGGATGGCGGAATAGGCGTCATTGCACTGTCCGATATCCAACAGACGGGGAATTCCACCGATGTCGCCCAGCTCTTTATCGAAGAATCGGAACTTTCCGCAGGCCAGCGTCATGATGACGGTATCTTTCGGCGCTTTTTCCACAAATTCCGTGTAATAATTCCGGCCGGGCTTGGCTCCGTCACAACCGGCAACCAGGAAAAAATGCCGGATAGCCCTGCTCTGCACCGCCGCGATTATTTTGTCTGCGACAGACAAAACCGTATTGCGGGCAAATCCCACTGTAACCTGCTGCCCTTCCTTATCGGCGGCGAAACCAGGAAGTTCCAATGCTTTTTTAATAACCTTTTCATAATTATAATCGTCGATATGCGCAACACCAGGCCAGCCGACCAGACCGCAAGTAAAGATATTAGCCTGATAAGTATCGCGCGGCCGCTGAATGCAGTTGGTCGTCATGAGAATCGCGCCGGGAAATTCGGCAAACTCTTTGGCCTGATTCTGCCAGGCCGTTCCATAATGGCCCCAGAAATGCGGATACTTCTTCAGCTCCGGATAACCGTGTGCCGGAAGCATTTCGCCATGTGTATAGACATTTATTCCCTTGCCGGCGGTTTGTTTCAGGAGTTCCGATAAATCTTTCAGGTCATGGCCGGAAATGAGAATGGCCTTGCCTTTCTTAGCACCCAGCGGTACTTTGGTGGGTACCGGATGGCCGTAAGTTGTGGTGTTTCCGGCATCCAGAAGTTCCATGGTGCGCAAATTGATTTCGCCGCATTTTAAAACCAGAGCAAGCCATTCATCCAGACTCAGATCAGTGCGCAACATTGCGGCCAGTGCCTCATGGATAAACGCATATACTTTGTCATCAGCCTGTCCCAGAATTTGCGCATGATCGGCATAGGCGGCTACACCTTTTACTCCGAAAAGAAGTGTATGCTGGAGGGACAATATATCCGGATTGATGGAACTATCTGCCTTAAGACCGACTCCTTTGGATTGCTGCAGTAAACCGTCCATTGATTCTGCCGGCCTGAATTTTATGGCGCTGTTTTTTTCCTCGAGAATAACTCCCTTTTGTTTGAGCTTCTCTTGCAGATTATCTCGTAACTTAACGCATTTTTCAATCATCCCGGGAAAACGTGCCGGATCGAAATCAACATTTGTCAGCGTTGAAAATAGTGCCTTAACGGCAAATACATCCGCCTCGTTATCTATTATGCCGGCCTTCCGTCCTTCATGAGCTACCAGTGACAAACCTGTAAGCGAGTGGACCAGAATATCCTGCAGGGCCGCAACTTCCGGCGGCTTGCCGCATACTCCCGACTTATTGCATCCTTCGCCCTTTGCCGTCTGCTCACACTGGTAACAAAACATTGCTGAATTTTCCATTTACTCTCTCCTTTTTCTATTTATATTTGTTATTCTCTTTTTTCAGCAATATAAACGTTTTGTATCTGTTGCGCCTTGACTTAAGTCAAACTTCAATGATATTTCTTTTTCCCAGGTGATATTTTTATGAATGTAACTTCAATCATTGCCGCAATCCCTTTGTTTGAAGGTTTGACGCAGCAGCAGTGCGAAAGTCTGGGCGCAATAGCAGTACGCCGGAATTACTCGCGGGAGCAAAGCTTTTTTTCTGAAGGTGATGAGAGCAACGGTTTTTATATCATTCTATCCGGCAAAGTAAAAATTTTTAAACTCTCGCCTGAAGGTAAGGAACAAATTCTGCATATTATGGGACCGGGTGAACCCTTCGGTGAAGCTGCCGTTTTTGCAGGCGAACATTTCCCGGCTTCCGCCCGCACCCTGGCCGAAAGCAAAGTATTATTTTTCCCCCGCCTGTCTTTTGTGGAGTTGATCACTAAAAACCCTTCTCTTTCTTTAAATATGCTGGCTTTTCTCTCGCGTCGATTACGCCGACTTACCAGTCTTGTTGAAGATCTTTCCTTGAAGGAGGTACCCGGAAGATTTGCCGCCTATCTCCTGTATTCCGGCAAGCACAAGAACGATCCGGATATTATCGAGCTCGGTATTTCCAAAAATCAACTGGCCGGCCTTCTGGGTACAATTCCGGAAACTCTTTCCCGTATTTTAAAAAGAATGGGCAGAGAAAAATTGATTAAGGCCGGTGCACACCAGATTCAGATTTTAGACCGGGCAGGTCTTATTGAATTGTCCGAAGGGAGAAGAAGATTGTCATGATTATTCCATTCATTACCCCTATAAAATCACGAAAAATAAATATGTATATAGGATTATTTTTCAGGTACAATAATATTAACTCAGCATATTGGCAGGCGATATGGTTGAATTACCGGACAACAAAAAAATTCGTAAAGTTTTTCGTAAAGTCCAGAAACACCTGCTCATCGAGCAATTAATCCGGCAGTTTTCCATAAACAAAGAAGACATTAGAAAAAAAGCCCTTACCCAGACCGACCTTTCCTGCTGTAAAAATGTCCTGGAGCTAGGCTGTGCTTTTGGTTCTTTTACCGAATCCCTGAAGGACAGATTACATCCGGCGGCAAAGATTACGGGTTGGGATATTGTCCCTGAATGCAAACCTTTCTTCCTAAATGCGTGTAAAAAAGCAGGGTATGCCGGAATATTTTCTTCCTCCGGCATTAACCAGATCAAAAAACAACCGGCTCATTCTTTTGATTTAGTGATTTGCAGCTTCGCCTTGTACTTTTTTACGGATATGATTCCTGAAATTGCCCGTGTTCTGAAAAAGGACGGCAAATTTATTACTATTACTCATTACCAATCCAATATGAGAGAGTTAATTGGCCTGACCAGAAAAATTCTTGAGCAAAACAAGTTTCTCGACCATGATGAGCCTCTCCCGATTGAGGTTATTATCCGCCAGTTTTCCGCAGAAAACGGACAGAAGCTCCTGTCTGAGAGTTTTGGGCAGGTAATTTCCATTGATTTCAAAAACAGACTGATTTTTCAGCCGCAGGAAATAAATTTTTTCATCGAGTACTTTCATTTCAAAAGTCCGTTTTTCTTAATTGGAACAAATACGAACAGCAAACTGATAGTTAATGAACTTATTTTAGAACTGCAAAAAATAGCTGTAAAGAAAAAAGTTGTCACCATGTGTAAGGATGACCGTATTTTTATTTGCTCTCAGCCATTAATATAACGAAGGAGCAGACATGAAAAAGCAGCGCCATTTTTGCATATATTGCAGTGATGCCCTGATCAAAAAACATGAAGATAATATTCTAAGGGATTTTTGTCCTTCCTGCAAATCGTACTTTTATGACAATCCCCTTCCCGTGGTTGCCACTGTTCTTGATTCTGCACGTAATATTCTGTTAGTCAAGCGCGACCGGCAACCTTTCAAAGGGCGTTGGTGTCTGCCGACCGGCTTTGCCGAGGCCGGTGAAAGCATTGAAGATGCTGCCTTGCGTGAACTGGAAGAAGAAACCGGCATAAAAGGCAGAATACTCCGTCTGCTGGATGTCGATTCCTACAAAAGCCGCTTTTACGGTGATTTGCTTTTCCTGACCTTTGTAGTGGAACAAACCGGCGGAAAACTGGCAGCAGGTGATGATAGCGCCAAAGCTGAATTTTGCCCGGTGGAGCAAATACCTCATTTAGCTTTCCCGCCGAACCGTCGGGCGCTTGCTGCTTATATAAATAGCAAAAAAGATTATTGGGCGATTCTGGATTCCATCGAGCATGCCGATATAAATTCTCTCGAGCCGGTCGTGGCAAAAAATGCTTTAACCCAGCGCTTAGTCAACATCATTGTGCAAAACAAAGAAAATATTATTTACAATTGGATAGAAGATGTATCCTATAGCGATTCCACAACCGAATACCATAAGTATGACCGCAAGAAGTTGTTTAATATTTGCGATAGAATCATTTCTCAAATTATTCTCTGGTTAGGCGGCTTATATAACATCAAGTACTTGAAAAAATTTTATATAAAACTGGGAAGGGAAAGAAGAAATGAACACTTCATGCTCAGTGAAACTCTCAGTGCGCTCAGCCTGATCCGCAAACATATTTGGGCAATAGGCATTCATCAGGACGGCTGGGGTAAAAGCATTGACCTTTATATGACCTTTGAAATGCAACGGCGTATGACAATATTTTTTGATCTGGCAACATTTTATCTAACACAAGGGTATGAGAGCAGACAAAGTAATTAGATTCCTTCTTCATGCTTGAAGATCTTTATGTAAATCATTAAAGTAGCCAGTTGACGGGGAATAAAGTGCACCGGTTTTCCATCGATGACCTAAGAAGTTTCTTTGGCTTCTTCATTTTTTGCTTCTCCCTTAAGAGTTCCGGAAGTCAACATTTTCCGTCCTTTCTATCTTTCCTCGATTTGTCTATCTTGCCGGATTAAGGCGTTTTATGAGATAAAGCACCTTTACGGGCGATCAACAATTATTTTCTGATTATTTGAGTTGACTTGCCGCAATGCTTTTTCTATACTGCCGGTCAGTTAAAAAGATATTTACGACTGTGAACTGGCGCTACCTGATAATATGTTTTCGCTTTAATGTTTTGTGTAATAATATCCTTAGTTTACAATCCAGCTAGTAGTGCGCTGGAAGAAAGTATCTGTATGATTACTGTAAATATTGACGGAAAAGATTGTGTAGCGGTAAACGGTTTGACGATTATTGACGTTGCCCGTTCTTCCGGAATAGACATTCCCGCCCTGGGATACGATCCCCGTGTCAGCCCGCCTAGTAATTTTGAAGCCGCATTTGTGGAAATCGTCGACGGCTTGAAAACCAGATTTGCTTCTGCAACCTCCACACCGGTTGCCGACGGCATGGTGATCCATACGCAATCTGACGCACTGATTAGCTATCGAAAGATTTACCTTCAGGCTCTTCTGCGCCATCATTATGGCGATTGTGTCGCTCCCTGTGTTTTACGTTGTCCGGCACATATCGACATTCAGGAATATATTTATCATGTCACTTGCGGCAATTTTCTCGAGGCGCTCATGGTAATCAAGGACAGCAATCCCCTGCCGGCGGTATGCGGACGCGTTTGCCCCCATCCCTGCGAAAGCGATTGCCGCCGCAACGCCCAGGACGGTGCCGTCAATATCAACGGCATCAAACGCTTTGTTGCCGACTGGGACCTAGGCCAGCCGAATAGCTATCGTCCATTGTGCCTGCCGGATACCGGAAAGAAAATAGCAATTGTCGGAGCGGGCCCGGCGGGTTTAACTGCCGCCTGGTTTTTGCGCCGCAGGGGTCATGCAGTGAAGATTTTTGAAATGCAGGAAGCAGCCGGCGGCATGCTGCGTTGGGGAATTCCCTATTACCGGTTGCCCGAAAAAGACCTTGCTGCGGAAATTCAAACAATTCTCGATCTGGGCATCAACATTTCCTATAATCAGAAACTGGGCCGTGATCTTTCACTAGAATCGCTCCACCAAGAAGGCTTTGACGCAGTTTTCCTGGGATTGGGCGCACAAAAAGCAACCGCCATCGGTGCCAAAGGCGAAGACAACCCCGGGGTTATGTCCGGCCTCGACTTTCTGGCAAAGCTCGCGCGCGGTGAAAAACCGGCCATCGGCGATCGTGTCATTGTCATCGGCGGCGGCAACACGGCCATGGATGCTGCGCGCAGCGCGGTCCGGCTGGGAGTGAAAGAAGTAATTGTCGCCTATCGCCGCACCCGTCAGGAAATGCCTGCCCAGCATATCGAAATTGAAGAAGCTATTGAGGAAGGGGTCAATATACAGTATCTCACTGCCCCGGTTTCCATCACCCCCTCGGGCAATATTCTGCAATTAACCTGCGTCCGGATGGAGCTGGGCGAACCGGATAAGAGCGGAAGGCGGCGTCCCGTGCCTAAAGAAGGTTCGGAATTTCTGCTTACGGCGACAACTATTATTTCCGCCATCGGCCAGGCGGTTGATGGTTTCTGTATCGGGAATGATACTTTAATCGATAAATGGGGAAACGTGATAGTAAATCAATCTACAATGCAAACAGCACTGCCCTGGGTTTTCTCCGGCGGCGACTGCGTCACCGGCCCGGATATCGCTATTGCCGCTATCGGCGCTGGTAAGCGCGCCGCAGAATCAATAGATGAATTTGTACGGATGGGCTCAGTTACCGCGAAAAACGATCCTTATACCTGCACCAAAGGCCACTGGAAGAATTTGCCACCGGATGTTTTCCGGAACATAACTCCGTCCGTGCGTCAGGAAGTGCCGGTTCTTGCCGCGCAGTCCAGAAAAACCAATTTCAGCGAATCTTCTGCAACATGGGATCATGACACAGCGATGGCGGAAGCTTCCCGCTGCATTGCCTGCGGCTGCACGGAACGCTATGATTGTGAGCTGCGCAGCTACGCCAGCGCCTATGACGTTGAACATGATTCCACGCAACCGGCAAAACCACTACCTATTGATGATAACCACCCCATCATAATACGGGACTCCGGTAAGTGTATTTTATGCGGTCTTTGCCTGAAAGTATGCCGGGAAATGGAAGGTGCTTCGGCGCTGAGCTTCTATGAAACCAATGATATTCTTACCATTGGCCCTAACGACCATCGTCCGCTGGACATGACTGCCTGCGTGGCCTGCGGCCACTGCGCCATGGTCTGCCCTACCGGCGCGCTAACCCTGAAACCGACGCTGCCCGACGTTTACCGCGCCCTGAAAAATCCGGATTTGACCGTCGTAGCGCAGATCGCTCCGGCCGTGCGCGCAGCGTTTGCAGAGCAATACGGTATTGCCGGCGCTGACGTAATGCCGGTTTTAAGTGCCTGTTTAAAGAAACTAGGATTTGATTTTGTTTTCGATACCTGCTGGGCGGCTGATCTGACCATCATGGAAGAAGGCACGGAATTTCTATCGCGAGTGGCCGAAGGCGGTATTCTGCCGCAGATTACGTCCTGCTGTCCGGCATGGGTAAATTACTGCGAAAAAATGGCGCCGGATCTCCTGCCGCATCTGTCTTCCTGCAAATCGCCGCAACAAATGTTCGGCGCTGTGATGAAACAATATTTCGCCAAACAACTCCAGGTGCGACCAGAATTTCTTTATTTTGTTTCTATCATGCCCTGTAACGCCAAAAAATATGAGTCGATGCGTCCCGAGTTCAAAACCAACAATATTCAGGATGTTGATCGTGTGCTGACAACCTGGGATGTAATGACCATGCTTCGCGAAAAAAGCATTGATCCCCTTCGAATTAAACCTGTGCCGGTGGATGCTTTCTTCGGTAAAGTATCCGGTGCCGGGATTATTTTCGGAGCCAGCGGCGGTGTGGCGGAAGCGGCCTTAAGACTGGCCGCGGAACGCGTTATGGGCAAACGAATGGAAAGCTTCTCTTATGAGGGAGTACGCGGTCTTCAGGGTGTAAAAGAAGCAACCATTACTCTGGGTAACTCCAAAGTGCGCCTGGCAGTCGTCAGCGGTCTGCAAAATGCCCAAAGGCTGATCGATCGGATGAGAGAGGGCGACGCTCCTTATGATCTGATTGAAGTTATGGCCTGTCCCGGAGGATGTATCAATGGATCAGGCAATCCGGCGCCGCTTTTGCAAAGCGATACCGAACACCGCCTGGAAGTCCTCTATCGCCTCGATCAGGACGCATCAATCCGCACCAGCCAGGACAATCCTTCCGTCCAGGCTATTTACACGAACTGGCTGGGCGAACCGGACAGCGAAATATCACACCACGCTCTCCATACGGCCTACAAGCGCCGCTCCATGCGCATGCAGGACATCAAAGAAGAACCGGTTTTATCATTGCCCGTCGTTGATGTCGGTGTGTGCATCGGAACAAACTGCTACATCAAGGGTTCCTGGAAGCTGCTGGAAGGATTGCCCGTAGAATTAAGACGGCGGGGGATAGCCGATCATTTCCGTATCAAAGCTCGTTTTTGCACCGGACAGTGTGAGGGCGGCCCTAATGTGGTGATCGGCAATAAAATTATTTCCGTAGATAATATCGATCAGGCAGGAGATTTTATTGACAACCATCTGCTGCCGATGATCCAGGCGGAAGAAGCGGGAAAATGAAATGCTTATAATAACAATTTGTGTAGGCAGCTCTTGCAGCGTGCGCGGTTCTGATGAACTGGCGGCGGAATTATTCCGTCTGATTCAAAAAGAAAATCTCGATGGTCTGGTCGATATCGTTGGTGCTTTCTGCATGGACGCCTGCTCCAAGGGAATTTCCGTGCGCGTAGGCGAACGTGAATTCAGCGGTATCCAACCACAGCAGGCTGAAGAGTTTTTTTATAGAGAAATCGTCGGACATGTTGAAAACAAGATATTACCAAAATAAATGGATTGAATCTTTTTTCCCGAAAGCATCAATAAAGGATGACCATGAATGATCCAGTTATTATAACAAACCCGGCCCGCTGCCGCGATTGTTACCGTTGCGTTCGCCATTGCGACGTCAAGGCTATTCGTGTTCACGACGGACAGGCGCAGGTGGTGCCGGAATTATGTATTGTCTGTGGAACATGTATCCGCACCTGTCCCCAGAAAGCCAAGGACGTTCTCAGCACAACACAGGATGTGAAAAAGGCGATCGCGGAAGGACGAAAGGTCATCGCATCAGTTGCTCCGTCAGCGCCGGCTTATTTTGGCTTCCACCATTTTTCCGAAATTGAAGCCGCGCTTCACCAACTGGGCTTTTTCGCGGCCGAGGAAACCGCCGTTGGTGCCGAAATTGTGGGACTCGCTCACCGGGACTACATGGAACAGAAGCCCGATCTCTGGCCGGTAATTACTTCCTCCTGTCCGGTAATAATCAATTTGATTGAAAAGTATCATCCCGACTTGATCCCTCATCTGGCACCCATTGTCTCGCCAATGATCGCGCACGGCCGCCTCCTTACAGCTAAATACGGTCCGGACGCTTATATTGTCTTTATCGGTCCATGCATTGCCAAAAAGCTGGAAATATACGATGTATCCGAAGCGGGCGACGTTTCGGCAGCAATAACTTTTCGCGGTCTTTCCAACTGGCTTCTTGAGACGGGCATAGCACTTACGAAAACAGAAAGCAGCGGGGAATCATCCTCAACCGTCGATGCACGAATATTTCCTGTCGAAGGAGGCCTGTTGGGAACGGCAGGGTTGAGTACCGATATGCTCAATAGCTCGCTGGTTGTCGCCAGCGGTCTGGAAGCCTGTTGTAACATTCTGAACGACATTCGTGCCGGTCAGTTAAATGCCTCTTTGGTGGAACTCATGGCGTGCACCGGCGGTTGCATTAACGGACCCGCCATGGCCGACCTGCCGGGCGGAATTTATGCGGCGCGCAAGAAAATTTTAGACTACCAACAGCATCGCCCGCACTATGCCCCTGTTAACCGCACTGAATGGCCGGATTTGTCGCGCTCGTATCAAGACAGAAAAGAGCCCATTCCGGAATTCAGCGAAGAACAGATCACTGAAGTACTGCAACGTGTCAACAAATACACTCCGGATGACGAACTCAACTGCGGCGCCTGCGGCTATTCCAGTTGCCGCGAAAAAGCAGTCGCCACTCTGCGCGGTATGGCGGAAGTCACCATGTGCATTCCCTATATGCGCCGCCGTTCCGAATCCCTGCGTCAGGTTGTCATGGATGCATCTCCGAACTCTATTATAATTCTCGATGATCACCTGGTCATTCAGGACATGTCTCCCTCAGCCGAACACCTCTTTGTCTGTTCGCTTGCGGACGCCAAAGGCAAACACCTTTCCCGCTTGATCCCGCTCTACGACGACTTCGTATCCGTGCGCAATACCGGAATTCCTGTGATCGGAAAGATCCGGCGCCTCAATGATCATCTTGTTGCGGAACAGAACATTGTCCGTGTGGAAGGACAATCACTGCTCGTTGCCATTATGCGCGACATCACCGAACATGAAACGGAAAAACAGAAATTCCTGGAACTGCGGACAAAAACGCTGGAACAAACCCGGGAAGTGGTCCAAAAACAGATGCGAGTTGCTCATGAAATCGCGCATCTTTTAGGAGAGACGACGGCGGAAAGTAAAATGATCGTCTTACATCTGGCGAAACTGCTGGAAGAGGAAGGATTGAAGTGAGGCAGCTTGTCGCATGCACCTGGGTCAGCCTGAATAAAGCCGGCGAGGAATTATGCGGTGACTCGGTCATGATCCGCACTAAACCGGATTCTTTTGTTGCTGTTTTGTCCGATGGTCTCGGCAGTGGCGTTAAAGCCAGCATTCTGTCGTCGCTTACCGCTGAAATCGCGGCACGGATGTTTGAAGCGGACGGCACGGTGGAAGAGGTCATGCAAACGCTTGTCGAGACCCTGCCGGAATGCTCCGTCCGTAAACTAGCCTATGCAACTTTTGCCGTATTGATTGTATATAACGGACACGACGCCCATATCGTCCTTTTTGATTCCCCGCCCTTGATTCTCATCCGCGACAACGCGATCGTCACTATTCCGGTCGAAGAACGTCAGGTCAAAGGCAGAATTATTAAGGAAGCACATTTTCAACTTCGGGATAACGACTACATGGTTTTAGTCAGCGACGGCTACGAACACGCCGGACTGGGCGGTATTTACCGCCTGGGTTGGGGCTGGAAAAACGTGGCCACTGCGGTGCAGCGTTTCGTACAAACCGGCGTTGATACCGTAAAGCTTACGGAAGCAATGTCTAAAACCTGCCTGAAGCTCTACAACGACAAACCGGGTGATGACGCAACAGTGATCTGCATGAAAGTGCGTCCCTCTATTTCCATCTGTATCCTGACCGGTCCACCAGCCAACAAGGACATGGATGAGTTCGCGGTTTCCCGCCTGATGGCCGCCGCAGGAGATAAAATAATCTGCGGTGGCAGCACTGCCCAGATGACGGCACGTATCCTCCAGGAGAAATTGGAAGTGGAATGGGTACCCCCCTGGAAACGCACCAGTGAAGAACCAAAAAAGAAAGGCTCACCTCCCACCGCTATAATAAAAGGCATCAACCTGGTGACTGAAGGCATATTAACCATCGGTCAGGCCCTCGAGATTATGCGCTCTGCCCGAACGATTCATGATCTTCCCAGAGACAACGACGCCGCCACGCGTCTGGCCCGATATTTTCTGGAGGCCGATGACATTCGTCTGATTGTGGGAACAGCCATTAACCCCAATCAGGTTGCCGACCTTATCCGTGGCGAACCGATGAGAATGGGCTATATTCGGGAACTGGTATCCGATCTAAATGCCCGCAATAAGATTGTAACAGTGGAGAGAATCTAACGACCGGCTGAAGTCTTTTCGGCTGAAGACTTAAGATTAAATGCCCTTACCGAGACGCCCTGCATGCGGTAGCCGGAAATATTTTAAATCGCCGCAGGCCATAAAATAAACCTCAATCCTTCAGCCTAACCCCCTATTCCCCTTCTTCCTCATGCAGGATGAGTCTTGCCTGGTTTTCCTTAAAAAACTGACGCCGGGGCAGGGAAACTTTGACTGTGGTGCCGGTCGGCCCTTTGTTCGGGTCAACATTGGATTCGATGCTGATATTACCTCTATGAGCTTTAATGGCCGCAAAGGCCTGCGGCAGGCCCAGGCCTGTTCCGTCACCGATCGCTTTGGTTGTAAAAAAAGGCGTGAAAAGAAGAGGCATGTTTTCTGCGGTAATACCCGTTCCGCTGTCAATCAGAGTAATTAATACATTCCGCTCGTCACCCTCAAATATAATCGTCAACGTACCGCAAGCTGGCATGGCATCAACAGCGTTTTTTGCCAGATCATAAAAAACAGTTACTATTTGTTCCTGATCTATCCATATTGTTCCATCTTTCAGCAAAGATTTTATATTGATTTCAACATTATCATGCTTAGCCAATCTCGCCATACTCTCTTTAACTATTTGAATAATATTGGCTTCTCTTATCTTTAATCCGCGCAATTAATAATATCCTCCTTTAATATCAAGCTCTTTTTGGATAACATTTTTTTCGCCAAACAAAAAGACTAAAACAATTTTATCTTATTGACATAAAAATATCAGTCATGTTAGATGATATATAATATTGGAAAAGTGTTAACAATAGATTTTGTTTCCCCAAAATATTCAATAATAACAGTCTTATGATTGAGGAGTAAACTTTGAAACTACGCGATGTAAAAGAAATTCTCAACGCTGAAGTAATAGTTGGTGAAGATAAACTGGATATGGAAGTAAAAACGGCTTTCGGGGCTGATTTAATGAGTGACGTTCTGGCTTTCGCCAAAGCCGGCAGCATTTTGTTGACCGGCCTGACTAACGATCAGGTAATTCGAACTGCCGACATTCTTGATATTGCGGCAATAATCCTGGTTAGAGGCAAAAAAGCCAGCGCCGATACTGTTAATTTGGCCAAAGAACTGAATATTCCTATACTGTCAACCAAATACATTCTCTTTGAAACCGCAGGACGGCTTTATGAGAAAGGAATGGTTGGTTGTTTGCAAAAAGTTGATAATGCCAGTGCCAGAAACTGATCATACTTCTTATAAACGGAGTTTTTACATAGTCGGCGGCAATTTTGATCACGCCGGAATAGTGTCTACAAGCATCAAGTCCATTCTCAAGCAGATGGATTTTCCCGGCGACGTAGTTCGAAAATGCGCCATTGTCTGTTACGAATCGGAAATAAATGTAGTTTCTTACGCGAGAAAAGGCGTTGTTAATTTAACGATCGACCCTGATACTGTTCAGATTGAAGTCGTTGATGAAGGGCCCGGAATTCCCAATATTGAGCAGGCTATGCAGCAAGGCTACTCTACGGCCGATCAAAAAATTCGTGAAATGGGCTTTGGCGCAGGCATGGGGCTGCATAACATCAAAAGCTATTCCGACGCTTTCGTTATTTCATCGGAGCTGGGCAAAGGCACACGTCTTTTAATGACGATAAATTTGAAACAATAGCAATATTGCATAATTCTTATTTCAGGCTTTAAAATGAATTTAGAAACAATAGTAAAAGAATTGGGTTTGGAAGTAAGATGTGCATCAGAGAGTCTGAAGAATAACGTCACAGGGGGCTACACAGGAGATCTTTTAAGTGACGTTATGGCCAACTCTCACGAAGGAAATATCTGGATAACCAGACAGGTCCATCAGAATATCGTCGCGGTTGCCAGTCTGAAAGATCACGCCGGCATTATTCTGATAAATTCCTGCGAACCAACTCAGGATACTTTAGCAAAAGCCAGTCAGGAAAAAATACCCATAATGGTATCCAACCTGCATGCTTTTGAGATAACCGGCAAAATCTATAATCTCCTGGAGAAAAAGGATTAATTCCCGGCAACCACTTCTGTGACCATAAGCTTTATGGTCATTTTTTTTGCCTTATTCCGGAAAGAACAATGCTGAAAGTTTTCAATTGCGATCTGCATGTTCACACATGCCTCTCACCGTGCGCCGAGCTTGATATGCATCCGATGGCTATAGTCCAGAGAGCAATAGAAGCTAAATTGGATATGATTGCCATCTGCGATCATAATTCTTCAGCAAATATTCCATACGTAATCAAAGCCGCGCAAACAACCAATCTGAAGATTCTGCCCGGCATGGAAATTACAACCAGCGAGGAAGTGCACCTCTTAGCCATATTCGATTCTCTGTCCAATCTTATCTTGATGCAAAATATTATTGATCAGCATCTGACCGGAGAAAATGATGAAGAGCGTTTTGGTGTTCAGGCTATCGTAAATGAAATCGGTGAGGTCGAAGGGATTAATAATCAATTTCTGATTGGAGCGACTGATTTATCAATGGATACTCTGATTGGCTATATTCATCAGTGGGATGGGCTGGCCATTGCCGCGCATATAGACCGGGAAAGCTTCAGCGTCCTGAGTCAACTGGGCTTCATTGATGATAAGGCTGATTTTGACGCACTCGAGATAACTCCGGTCACCGGTTTTGACCAGGCCAGAATAAAATATCCGGAAATGGGTAAATTTCCTTTTATTATTTCATCAGACTCTCATTTTATCAAAGATATAGGAAATACATGTACCAGAATGAATCTTCTGGAACCAACATTTTCCGAATTAAAAATGGCTTTAAAAAAACAAAATGGCCGCTATGTGATGGAGCATTAATTTGCTGGAACTTGCCGAACATATTCTGGACATCGCCGAAAACTCCGTTCGGGCCGGCGCCAGATTAATTGAAATATATATCTCCGAGGATACGGCAAGCGATGCTCTTTCCATAGAAATTATCGATGATGGACAAGGGATGAAACAAGAAGATATCAAGAAAGTTTTAGACCCATTCTATACCACAAAAACAGTCAGGCGTGTTGGTCTGGGTATTCCGCTCCTGGCTGAAGCCGCCCGGATAACCGGTGGTTGTTTTAATCTGGAATCTTACGAAGGCAAAGGAACTACCGTTAAAGCAACTTTCGGCCTAAGTCACGTTGACAGACAACCTATGGGAAATATTATCAGCACATTAATTGTTCTTATTGCCGGTAATTCAGATGTTGATTTTTTTTATAAATACAGGCATAATGACCGGCAGTCGGAATTGGACACAAGAATAATACGTAAAGAAATCGAGGATGTGCCAATTAATCATCCTGAAATATTGAAGTATATTCGGGGCGTTTTAGAAGAAGGTTTTA
>CAYXZW010000039.1:10025-28164 GCA_964469905.1 uncultured Smithella sp. | reverse complement strand
GGCCCTGCCATGTCCTTTACTAACTTGCATCAGGGGCTGTTTTGATATACCCAAACCAATTGTTTGTCAACACTATTTTGCCGCCCTTTTCTTTGTTGTTTTTTTCGTCTTCTTTGTTTCCAACACTTCTTCAACATCAGGCTCCGGCAACAATGATTCCATTAATCCGGTGGGCACATTACTCTCATTTTCGTCCATAGCACCTAATCTGTCGCTGATGCCAAAGCGCATTCGTAAAACTTTTTCTTCCCTTGGAGTCAAAGTAGTCAATATCTTCCGTGTTTGATCCGCCAGATCCATGTTGATTGTAGCTTCCGATGGAGACATAATTTTTTTGTCTTCAATAAAATCGCCCAGATGGCTGTCTTCTTCTTCGCCGATAGGTGTTTCCAGAGAAATAGGTTCCTTGGCAATTTTCAGCACCTTGCGAACTTTCTCCAGTGGATATTCCATTTTATTGGCAATTTCTTCCGGGGTCGGTTCACGTCCCAGTTCCTGCACCAGATAACGGGATGTGCGAATCAGCTTATTGATTGTCTCAATCATATGAACGGGAATTCTAATTGTTCGCGCCTGATCGGCAATCGCGCGGGTAATGGCCTGGCGAATCCACCACGTTGCGTAGGTTGAAAATTTGTAACCGCGCTGATATTCAAATTTATCTACAGCCTTCATCAGGCCGATATTTCCTTCCTGAATTAAATCCAGAAACTGCAAGCCACGGTTGGTGTACTTTTTGGCAATGCTTACCACTAAGCGCAGGTTCGCTTCCACCAGCTTTCTTTTGGCTATCTCCGCCTTACCCTCTCCATCTTCAATAGAATCGACAATTGTTTTCAGAGCAGTCGGGGGAATGCCAACTTCCCGGGCAATATTCTTTATTTTCTTTTGTGCATCGTTTATAGCAACATGACTTTTCTTGAGCAATTCTATGGAAACATGCGCTTCTTTTGCCGCCCGTTTTTCATCCTGCGGCGATTTTTTCATTCTGGCCCAGGCCTTCTCCATTTGGACCAGAGTTAAACCTGTTTCTTTCTTATATTGCTGAATAACTTTTTCTGCTTTTTCTATTTCATCCGCATGGAAACGCAAACGGGCAACAAAACGATGTATCTGTTTCTTGCTGAAACGAATTTTCCGGCAAAGGGTAATTATGTTCTTTGTGTTTTTTTCCAATTCCGCCGTCAACAATTCCAGTTGTTTAGGACGGATCGATTTGGATTTAAGCTTCTCCTGTATTACTTTGTTGCGATCATCAAATAACTTGATTCTGGCAATCAGCTTTAAAACTCTTTCCCTGTGCTCATCTTCCTCTACGAAACCTTCTTCATCCTCCACATTATCGACAACATTTTTAACTCTAATTTCTCCGGTGACCAATTTATTGCCTATATTGAGGACTTCATTTATGGAAACGGTAAGGCGGAATATTGCCGACATCGTTTCGCGGGCACCTTCTTCTATCTTCTTGGCAATTTCCACTTCCCCTTCTCTGCTCAGAAGCGAAACCATGCCCATTTCACGTAAATACATTTTCACCGGATCGCCGGTTTTTCCAGTCCCGGGAGTCAATGTCAATGTTTCCGAAAACTTTATCGGCGAAATGTCCTCCGGAGTTTTCTTCATCACCAGCTTTTCGCCCTGCTCGGTATCAATAATATCAATATTTTTTTCTCCGAACAGCATTATGATATCATCGATCTGATCGGAAGAAGTTACATCAGGCGGCAGCATGTCATTGACATCGTCATATGTTAAAAATCCCTTTTCTTCGCCCAATGAAATTAACTTCTTGAATTCGTCTGATTGTATCTCTTTAGCCATTCGGTATCTCCCAGGTGATTTATTAGGAGCCACTACGAAATAATCTGTTCTTTTCTCTATTTCGCTCAGGCTCTTTATGCACTTTGCATAATTTATAAACAGTATTCTTTGAAACAACGGCCCAACTGAACCGGCTTAATGTAATGCTCTTTCTTCGATAAGCAACTTTTCTTTTTCCTGCACCAGTTTATTTAAAAGTTCATCATTTCCTTTTTCCTGAGCCTGTGCCAGTTTTAGCTTAATTTGGCGGTGTTGATCTTTATACCATTTCTTCTTGATCTGTCGGACATTATCACTAAATATCTTTTCCATCATTACATCATCGGACGGCAACGCTTCCATCATTGTGCGAAATATTTTTTCCCGTAATGGAGCCTCCTCATCTGCAGAAAGAATGATGCCCAGATCAACAAAGCCAAGCAGTTTGTAGGCATCGACAATTTTTTTTCCTAAAGCCTTCAATTCCGGCTGCAGAAAATAATCTAAAATATTGTCATTGGCCACTTGATCAGTTTTTTGCGGGTACTCCAGCAGAATCTGCAGTAAATGCAGCTCCACAACATCATTATTAATATTAAATGGCAGCTTATCTTTCCCTGTTTTTGCTTTTATTGATGATGTGCTTTTATAAACTTCCTTGATAAGTAATTCCTGATCAACGCCTGTTTTTTCCGCTATGCGCTTAATAAAAAGATCTTTTTCTTTTTTATCATTGATTTTATTAATGAATTCCATGGCGGTTTTGAGCATTTCCCTCTTATCTTCAAAGGTTTTGCCGCTGCCTAAAATATTTTCAATATAATAATCACTTAGCGGTTGAGCATTGGTGATCAATTCTGCCATTTTTTCCTGACCGAATTTCTTCACATAATCATCGGGATCAAGCCCCCCCGGTAAAACAAGCACCCGAGCCCGCATATCCATCATCAGAAAGAGTTCCAGGCTGCGATCCAACGCTTTTCTGCCTGCCTCGTCCGGATCGAAAAGCGCCACAACTTCTGATGTATAACGCCGCAATAATTCCAGATGATCTCGAGTCAGCGCCGTACCTAAGGAAGCGACAACATTGCCAATACCTGCATTCCACAGAGAAATCAAATCAAAATAGCCTTCGACGATAAGAGCAAAACCTTTTTTACGGATTTCCTCTTTAGTCTTATTCAGGCCATATAAATTTTTACCTTTAACATAAATGGGCGACTCCGGAGAATTCAGATACTTCGGCTCCCCCTTATCCATAATTCTGCCGCCAAAAGCCACGATCTCGCCGGATACATTTTCAATCGGGAAAATCAATCTGCCGCGAAAGCGGTCATAGAAACTTTCTTCTTTACCGGCAACCACCAGCCCCGCCTGTTCGGCTATTTTCAAAGACAGGCCGCTTCCTTTTATGTAATCTGCCAAAGAACGCCATGCATCCGGCGCAAAGCCCAGCCGGAACTGTTTTACTGTCTCCGGTTTAATCCCCCTTACTGCTAAATAGTCCTGAGCAATTTTGCCTGCCGGGGAATATAAATTGCGAGCGTATTGCTGGGCTGCTCTTAAATTTAAATTCGCAATACTTTCCCGCAAAGAATCACTCTGGCGGCTTTCTTTAGATGCCTGCGGCGATGGCAAAACAACTCCGGTTTTTTCCGCCAGTTCTTTTATCGCTTCAGGAAACGTCTTGTTGGCAACCTTCATCAGGAAGGTGATAACATTACCACCCTCACCGCAACCGAAACAATAAAATATCTGTTTTTCGCGGTTTACCGTAAAAGAAGGCGTTTTTTCCTGATGAAAAGGGCATAGTCCCAGATAATTCCGGCCGGCCTTTTTCAAGGTCAGGTATTCGGCCGCAAGCTCGACTATATCCACCCTGCTTTTGATTTCTTCGATCTTACTGTTATCAAAACGCACTTAAGTATTATTACCTGCTCTGGATTTAATCGTGCTTTTTTTCGCCGTGGAAAACTAATTCCTCAGGACAAAAGTTCTTTAACTTTTTCGCCCACAGCCTTACCATCCGCCTTGCCGGTCAACTGCGGCATCAGCACTTTCATTACCTTGCCCATATCTTTAACCGTCAGAGCGCCACTTTCGGCAATCGCCTTTTTGATTATTGCTTCCACCTCTGCATCGGACATCTGGGCGGGCAGAAACTCCTGAATTACTTTTAACTCGGCTGTCTCCTTTTCCACCAGGTCAATTCTGCCTCCTTTGGCAAACTGTTCGATGGAATCTTTCCGTTGCTTGACTATCGCGGAGAGCGTCTGTAATACTTCACTTTCATTTAACGGCCGCATTAAATCAATTTCCTTGTTATGCACCGCCGTTTTTAACATTCGGATGGCCGAAAGCCGGATTTTATCTTTAGCCTTGGCGGCAATAATCATTTCCGTATTTATTTTTGCATTGATATCCATATTCATCACCCACTGAAAAAGGATTAAGCCATTCATTAAAAACGGCCTGATTAAAAATTTTATAGTAAATCTATCAGAGTCCTAACCTAACTGATCCTGTAACTTCCTGCCTCCCAGAACATGCATGTGCAAATGAAACACCACCTGCCCGCCTTCGGGATTGCAATTAATCACCGTGCGAAAACCTTTTTCGGCAATTCCTTTGATCCGGGCAATTTTTTGGGCAGCGCTGATGAGATTACCGGCAAGAGAAATGTTGGGTACGTCAATATCCAAAAGTGTCGATAGATGTCTCTTCGGAATAACTATAACATGCACCGGCGCCATCGGATGAATATCTTCGAACGCTAAAACATTATCATCTTCGTAAACTTTTGTGCAGGGAATTTCACCTTGGACAATTTTACAAAACAGGCAATTCGACATAATTTTCACCTCCCCGATACCGCATGCTACGATTTATTGCGGCTTATTCTGATCGCTTCTTCCAGAGAAATTGCTCCGGTATAGAGAGCACGACCAATGATAACGCCGTAAATAGAACAATCTTTAACTGCCAGGAGTTTTTCTATGTCATCAATTGATGCAACCCCACCGGAGGCGATAACCGGTATGCTTACTTCTTTAGCCAATGCACTTGTCGCCTCAACATTCACTCCGGTTTCCATGCCGTCGCGTTTGATGTCCGTGTAAACAATTGCTTTCAGTCCGCAATTTTCATAACGGCGGGCCAGATCAACTGCAGTCTCTTGAGTTTTTTGCGTCCAGCCGCGGATAGCCACCAGGCCATCGAGAGCATCAATCCCTAAAATTATTTTCCCGGGATAATCTCTTCCGGCTGTTCGGACAAATTGTTCGTCCTGCAGAGCAGCCGTACCAAGAATTACACTGGAGACGCCGCCCGCTAAATAATAAGCAATCGTCTCCATATTTCTGATGCCGCCGCCGACCTGAATCGGAACATGCACTTTACGGCTGATTTCCAGAATCTTCCCGGCATTACGGGGCAATCCGGCAACAGAACCATCCAGATCAACTATATGAATCAGTTCGGCGCCCTTTTGCTCCCAGGCTGTCGCCATGTCCAACGGATTTTCTGCATATACGGTCGCCCGGTTAAAATCACCCTGGGCCAGCCGGACACATTTACCATCTTTAATGTCAATAGCTGGAATAATAACCAAAATAAATCTCCGTCCGGAAAATCATTCCGGAATGCCTTTTAACCGGCAATTCGGAAAGAAGAAAAAGATCCTGAAATGTAACGCTTCTAATTGGCAGTGCCGGAAAAAGTTTTCAGAGCCTGATCCAGGCCTTGTTTTGCCAATTCACGGGCCGTCAGCCATTTACCATGCCCCTTATAAAAAGAAGCAATTTGCAAAACATCTTCCATTAATGATTTCTGGGTTTTATCAAAAATACCCCGCCAGATTATGCTGCCATCTTTGGGATTGACAAAATTGATTTCAAAAGCCACCGAGGCAGTTTTTTCAGCAGAGTAATCATAACCGATTCTTTCCACATAGCGAAAAACGTAACCCACAGCTATTAAATCGGCATCCAATTCTCCACCTGTCTTTTTAATTATTTCCAGCAAAGGCATCTTCAGCGATTCGGCACTGACACGTCTATAAATTCCCTCCACTTTTTCCTGGGGAATTATTTCTATTGTCTTAAAGTCTTTCAACTTTTCAACTAATAATTCTTCCACAATCTTTTGGCCACCTTCTGCAATTTTTCCGCCGAAGTAAACTGCACCGGAAAGCGGGCCAATGACCGTATTGCCCGATTCTGCTTTGGGGGCAATTGCTTGCAAAGGAATTATGGCCATTCGTACCGTAGATCCGGCTTTATCAACTGCTTTTTCCGCACTATAAGAAGCAAATACCGGAATCAGGAGCAAAACCAGCACCAAAGCCACGACACAACCATTTTTTTTCCGGAAAGGATTATTCAAAATTTCTGCCTTCCTTTTTAGAGGCTTCCTTTGGTTGAAAGCACTCCCTTGATTTTTTTATCTATGTTTACGGCATCCCTCAGGGCACGGGCAAATGCTTTAAACACCGCTTCAATGATATGGTGGCTGTTGCTGCCATACGCCAGATTGATATGTAATGTTATACCGCTATGATCGGTAAAGGCTTTAAAAAATTCTTTGACCAGTGCCGGATCAAATCCACCGATTTTCCTGCGTTCAAACTTAACTTTATAGATCAAATACGGCCGGCCGGAAATATCCAGATCAACGCGGCATAAGCATTCATCCATCGGCACGGATGCCATTCCATAGCGGTTGATGCCGATTTTATTTCCCAGAGCCTTACCTACGGCCATACCCAGACAAATGCCCAGGTCTTCAACCAGATGGTGATCATCGATTTGTGTATCACCCTTACTTTTGACCACTAGCTTAAAAAAGCCGTGCCGGGCGAAAAGTTCGAGCATATGGTCGAAAAACGGGATTGAAGTGTCAATCGAACTTGCGGCATTACTATCTAAATCGATTGCGAGCGCAATGTCCGTTTCCTTCGTTTTACGGACGATCTTCGCCTTTCTAGCCATAGATGTCTCCCTTAATTAAATAACTTTGTTCAGGGGATATTCGATTATGCCTTCGGCTCCCGCTTCTAAAAGCACCGGAATCAAATCCCGGACAACGCCTGCGTCGGCGATCGTCTCTACCGCCAACCATTCACCGGAGAATAAATTAGAGACGGTCGGTTCCTTGAGTGAAGGAAGCAGCGACATTACTCGTGCCAAATTTTCTTTGGCAACATTCATCTTCAGGCCAACTTTACCCATCGCCAATAATGAACCCATGAGTAACGTTCGGATTTGTTCGATTTTTTTACGCTTCCAGGGATCATTCCAGGCAGTGCGATTAGCAATCAACTGCGTATTAGTTTTCATTAAGTCGTGAATGATCCGTAACTTATTGGCGCGAATCGTGGAACCTGTTTCCGTTACTTCCACAACAGCATCAACAAGGCCCTCCACAACTTTAGCTTCCGTCGCTCCCCAGGAAAATTCAACATGAACATTAATATTTCTTTCGGCGAAATATTTTTTTGTAAAATTGACCAGTTCGGTTGATATGCTCTTTCCCTCCATATCTTCAATTGATTGGTAGGGTGAGTCATCACGCACGACCAGCACCCAGCGGGCCTGACGCGTGGACACTTTGGAATAAACCAGATCCTGGACGGCAACAACATCGGATGAATTTTCCTGAATCCAGTCGATTCCGGTCAGTCCCATGTCTAAATGACCGTCTTCAACATAACGTGACATTTCCTGGGCGCGCACCAGCGAACAGGTTATTTCCGGATCGTCAATATCAGGAAAATAACTGCGGCTGTCATAAGAAATACGCCAGCCGGCCCTTTTAAACAGATCTACTGTATTAGTTTCCAAACTTCCTTTGGGAATACCTATTTTCAAAACATTCATTTATACACTTCCTTGGGATCGAATATCTTTTGTCCAACAACAATGCAATCTTTGTCTTGCAACTTCCGGTAAAAACAGGATCGATAACCGGTGTGACAAGCTGCTTCTCCTATTTGCTTGACCATCAACAAAATTGTGTCATCGTCGCAATCAATAAAGATATCTTTAACCAACTGAACGTGCCCCGATGTTTCTCCTTTTAACCATAACGAATTGCGAGACCGGCTCCAGTAAGTGGCTTTACCTGTTTCCACAGTTTTCTCCCATGCCTGTTCATTCATGTAAGCCATCATGAGAACTTCTTTGGTATCGGCATCTTGAGCAATGACCGGGATAAGCCCGTCACCTTTGGTAAAATTTGGCTTGATCATCCTTCATCCTTATCTATCTATTAATTAAGTGATAACATTTAAATGATGACTTCTTTTAAATCAAGTAATATTTTGTTAATATTTTCATTCCGCTATCGTGATAATCATCCGTTGCCAACTCCCATTATTCTGTTTTTGTGTTGGCAAACCATTGGAAGCAACTTTTTTAATGGTACCGATAAGCAACCCATTGTGGGGTCCGGACCGGAATGCATTTCACCAAAGTTTGATATAATTGGCCGACAGAGTTATTTTTCATTTAATATGTGCCCATTAATGGGTGGTGCTCTTTTCTTGAATAACAAAAAGCGGTGTTGCCTTGTTCGTGCAACACCGCTTTTTTTTAACACAGCACAGAATAGTTACCCGCTATTCCAACTTTTTCCTATGCCTTCTTCTTTTCTGATACTGTCGTAATTTCAGTGGTGAAGTAAATCGCTATTGTTGCCAACACCAAACTAATCAAACAAACCGCAAAGGTTGTCTGATACGCCGCCACTGTGAATTTGCCACCAACCTTGCCGTAAGCATCAAGGACCACACCCATAATCGTTTGATAAGTGGCACCTCCCACAAAATACCAAATATTGATCATTCCATTGGAGGTCGCCATAAATGTGGCCGGCTGCCCATAAGCTATGTGTGCATAGTTGGGAACGTACGCACCGCAGAAGAATCCCATTATGAAAAGCAACGGATAAAACATATTTACAGGAATTTCACCCGTGTAAAAGACAACGGGAATCCAGGTCAACACATAACCGATCGTAAAATACAATGATGTTTTCCGCCGTGACTTAATGAGTCGGTCCGAAGCCAAACCAATGAGAAAGCATCCTAGTGCCATACCTATCGGCCACATCATCAACATATTTGCGGCCTGCTGTTTTGTAAGACCATATATCTGCTGGATGTAGGGAATAAACCAAAGACCCTGGAAACCCATTACGGTTCCATAAATAAAGAACGCGTAAACGGATATCAACCAATAATTTCTCATTCTAATCAACTTCATAAAGTTCTCTTTGAATGAGGACTTGGCCTGGCCATCTTTTGAACCTTGAACATTGTAGTAATCAACACCATCAATTTCCGAAACTGTCGGCAAACCCATATCAGAGGGCTTGTTTCTGATAATCAGGTAATTCAATATCGCTATTATGAACATTGCCGCACCGAGGTAAAAGAACGAATTTCTCCAACCGACGATACCAACCAAAAATGCCAGAGGAGCAGATGCCAAAATAGCACCGACATTACCCCAGGTCAGCATCATACCGGTAAGAGTAGCCAGTTCATTGGGGCGGAACCAGTTGTAGAGAATTCTCATACAAGGCATCCAAACAACGGCAACACCAACACCCATCAAAAATCGTCCGAATATACAAAGTCCAAATGTGCCGGCAATACCAAACAATGCGGTTCCAATAGCCGCCAGAATGAAGAATATCGTCACAGCCTTTCTGGGACCTATGGTATCAGACAAGACGCCGGCCGGTATCTGCATTGCCGCATACGGATAAAAATACATTGACGACAAAATTCCCAGGGCGGTCGCCGTCAGTCCAAATTCTTTCATCAATTCCGGGGCAACAACTGCGGGAGCTACGCGATCAAAATAAACAAATATGTATGTCAATAAAAACATCCCGTAAAAAACCCATCGCATGGTTAACATTTTTTGCGCTTTTGCTGGATCAACCCCCGGCGCAACACTTTTAGGTTTAAACATTTTCAATCCTCCCCCATTTTTATTTTATAATACCTTAATTTCACTGGAAGCGAGTATAGGAAAGCTACTCTTGCCTGTCAAGTAAACTTATCCGAACCCGCCCCCAGAGTCATAACAGATGCTACAAAAAACTGCATTTCAATCCGGATCGTACCTCAGCATCCGGCAAAAATAGTTATCGAAGAATGCTGCCGCCGATAACCATGAGCATAGCCTGACTTGTTCCCTCATAAATCTGGGTGATCTTCGCATCGCGCATCAGGCGCTCTACCGGATATTCACGGCTGAAGCCATAACCACCGAATATCTGAACGGCATTTGTGGTAACTGCCATCGCTGTGTCGGAAGCAAACTTCTTGGCCATGGCGGCCTCTTTCGAATAAGGCAGATCATTGGACTTGTTATAAGCCGCCCGATAGTTCAGCAGTTGAGCCGCTTCTATCTGGATGGCCATTTCCGCCAGCATAAAACTGATAGCCTGTTGACTTGCTATGGGCTTACCGAATTGAATGCGTTCTTTGGAATATTTGAGCGCTGCGTCAAAAGCAGCCCGGGCAATACCCACGGCCTGAGAAGCAACCCCGATACGACCGCCGTCCAGAGTCGTCATGGCGATCTTAAATCCCTCTCCTTCTTTACCCAGGAGGTTAGCGGCGGGAACACGGCAATCCTGCAAAAACACCTCGCGCTGCACGGAGGCGCGAATGCCCATTTTTACTTCTTTTTTACCGAAGCTCAGTCCGGGAGTACCTTTCTCAACGATAAAGGCGCTCATTCCTTTCATGCCGGCTTCCTTATTCGTTTTTACAAAAACTACTTCGATTTCGGCCTCGCCGCCGTTTGTATTGAATATCTTTGTCGCATTTAATATGTACGAATCGCCATCCTTAACGCCGGTTGATTGCGCATTTCCGACATCTGTCCCGGCGTTGGGTTCGGTAAGACCGAATCCACCCAATTTTATTCCCTGGGCCAACGGTGTGAGGAATTTCTTCTTTTGCTCTTCCGTACCGTAATGGTAGATCGGCCATGCACACAAGGAAACATGCACAGACAGGCTGATTCCTATAGAGGCGCAGGCGCGGGAAACTTCTTCAACGGCGATGGAATAAGCAATATTATCCATGCCGGCGCCGCCGTACATTTCCGGATAAGGCAATCCCAGCAGACCCAATGTGCCCATTTTATCCATCAGACTCCGGTCAAAAAACTCTTTCTCATCGCGTTCGGCAGCGGTTGGCGCCAGTTCCTTCTCGCCAAACTTCCGCACCATATTGCGAAGCTCTTCATGTTCGGGTTTAAATTTAAAATCCATCTTCAATCCTCCATTAAATTGTTATCATCATTTTCCAATATTTCTCGTTTTTTCTTTTCCGGCTCAGGCCCGTTTTTAGCTGATTCCGGCGACTCTGCCAGCATCTGGCGCAAAGTCGTCAACGGGCGTAAGCATCCTGACGGCGCCGTTGGCGCCGTCAGGTGAGTTGTTTTACTTTTTAACAGGTGCTGCCGGCTCTTTGATGGCCTCTGTCGGTATATCCATTATCTTCTTGGCCATTTCGGCATATTGTTCCCACTTGGTAGCGCCTTTGACAACCAGTTTGGCTCCGTCGGGAGACCCGCCGCCGTGCATGCAGCCGGGAATTCCGCCGCCCACAGTCAGCCACTCGACCAGGCGGGCCATTTTGGCCCGGCTTTCGCCGTCCGTCGCGGCCGTCAGGGCTGCCTTCAGTTGTTCGCCATAGATGGGGCTCTGGAGGTCTTTCCAGGAAGGCATACAGCCGGTTTCCGCAATACCGCCGCTGATATCCTGGGCGATAACTTTGGTTTCGTAAGGAAGTTTGGCCACCTGGGTTTTGTTGGTATGGGCAAGCAACGCGTCCGGCACGAACAAGCCGGAAGCCTGCTTTTTGCCTTTGAGCATGGCACCGAGACCCACGCCCGCTGTAATTTCGTTGTTAATGGCCATCTGGTTCAAAGAAGGCTGGAAAACTTTGACAGACAGACCGTTGGCACGGGCCATGTTCATGGCGGCGCCGATCATGATGTCGCCCTGGCCGGCTACACAGTGGCCGATAGCGGCGCGGTAAACGGCGGCGAAATTGCCGATGTTGCGTCCGCTGTATTTGAATTCGCGGCACATAAATACGCGCTCGTTCGGAATAAACACATCGTCAAACAATATGTAAGCCTGGGTGATGTTACCGGCTTTGGGAGCGTCGTACCCTTCTTCTTCATCCCGGTTATCACTCGGACGGCGAGTTTCCACAATGGTGATTCCTTTTTCATCGCGGGGAACCGCAAAGGCCACGGCAAAGTCTTTATCCACTTCGCCATAACCGGTGCCCGGCATGACGATGAGATAGTGACAGGCAGCCACGCCGCAGATCTGGATTTTCATTCCCCGGACGATAATGCCATCCGGACGGACTTCTTTCACCCGCATGGTTACATCCAGGTTCTTCTGATCCGATGCTTTCTTGGAGCGGTCGCCTTTGGCGTCGGAGATGCAGCCGGCCATGGCCAGGGCATTATCTTCCGCAAACTTCATGAAATTTTTGACCCGCTCGTGATAGTTGGTGCCCAACTCTTTGTCGCATTCAAAAGCCGCATCCCGGAGGGTGCTGAGTCCGGTCCAGCCGGCACAAGTGGCGCCCTGGCAGGTTCCTGTTTGGTGATACTGTTCGCGTTTCATGGTGGCGTTGCCTACTTGTGCCTCCATGCTGTCCTGAAATGAATTCCAACGATGGATAGTCTCGCCGCTGATCGATGATTTTGTTGTGTAAATAGGTGCCTTCTCCGGATCAAAAGAAAGGTCGTAGGATTTGGCAACAGATTTAACGTGCAGCGCGGTGGCTGGATTTGTAGTGACGTCCTCGATCAGTTTTCCCCATTTATAAATATTGGGCCTCAGTTTCTTGATACTCTCAATGTACTGCTTTCCGTTCATCAACATGGTACTGTTTCCTCCTTAAAATTTTTTAGTGGCCGCTGCCACAATTATGCCAATAATTTTTATTTACTTTTTGCCAGTATTTCCGCTTTGATCCCCATGGGTCCTTCCTGGAAAAGGCGGGCGTCCATTAGTTTCAGATCTTTCGCAATTATTGGTTTGAATTCCATCTGAGCCAGAATATCCTTTTCCAGATCAATGCCCGGCGCAATTTCGGTCAAAGTCAATCCTTCGTTGCGCATTTCGAAGACGGCGCGTTCCGTGACATACAGGACTTTCTGCCCTTTCTCGCGGGCGTAGTCTCCCGAAAAAGTGATGTGTCCGACTTTGTTAACTAACTTTTTCGCTTTTCCTTCTGTAACAATCTTTACTTTCCCGTTTTCAATAGCGATTTCCAAGCCCGATGCGGTCAGAGTACCCAAAAATACAACGCTTTTCGCATTTTGGGTAATGTTGACGAAGCCGCCGGGTCCGGCAATACGCGGGCCGAATTTGGAAACATTGATATTGCCGACAGCATCGAGTTCGGCCAGGCCGAGGCAGGCTAAATCCAGACCGCCGCCGTCATAGAAGTCAAACTGGCTGGGATGGTCGATGATCGCCATCGGATTAATCGCACAACCAAACCTCAGACCGCCCAAGGGAATACCGCCGATCAGGCCGGGCTCAACGGTTGCCGTCAATAAATCAATGAACCCTTCTTCCGCGGCGACAGACCCCACGCCTTCGGGCATGCCGATACCAAAGTTAACTACCGATTCCGGAGCCAGTTCCATGGCCGCCCGCCGACAGATAATTTTGCGGTCATCCAGGGGCAGCGGTTTGAATTCAGACATCGGCATCCGGACATCGCCAGTCAAGGAACCGTCATAATGCCCGACAGGGACGCCCATGTACTGCGGATGGTTCTCCGGTTTGGCAACAACAATGGCATCAACCAGCGTTCCCGGTATCACCACGTTACGCGGATCAATCGTGCCGGTCTTGGTAATCCGTTCGACCTGCACGATAACTTTGCCGCCGGAATTTTTTGCCGCCAGCGCCATTACGTAAAATTCAAGACGAATCGGTTCTTTCTCGATGCTGACATTGCCGAATTCGTCCGCGGTGGTTCCCCTGATCATCGCTACATCCACCGGGAATGATTTATACCAAAGATACTCCTTGCCTTCCAACTCGATCAACTTGACGACTTCACCGGTCGATCGTTTGTTGAGCCGGCCACCGGTTTCTCTCGGGTCAGCAAAAGTTTTAAGTCCAACGTGCGTAATAACACCGGGCTTTTTGCCCCCGATCGCCCGATAAAGGTGCATCATGACGCCCTGCGGGATTGCATAGGCTTCGCATTGCTCGGCGTTAATCATTTTGATCATATCCGGTTGGAGGTTAAAGTGTCCGGCGATGATTTTGGTGATCAACCCTTCTTTGCACCAACGGTTGAGGCCCCAGTTGGACTTGCCGTCATTCTGGGAAGCACCATAAGTCAGCGTCAGGTTGTTAGGAGCGCCGGTTTTCAGAAAACTATCTTCGACTGCCTTGGATATTTCCTCGGGATGCCCCATGCCGATAAAGCCGCTGATCGCTACTGTTGCGCCCGGTTTAATAAATTTTATAGCTTCTTCCGCCGTCATGATTTTTTTCACCATAAACTCCTCCTCCTAGTAAGTTTTATTACACAAGCCAACAGCAATTAATGTGCCAGATACTGCGAACTTCATGTAACCCAACAGGGCATTGTATTTGCACATTAGCAGGGATAATGAATAACTCTAATGCGATGCAATCAACCATCAACGTGAAACGGACTCATTAAGATATAAAAATATGATATTGTTACATATTATTGCTCAACGGCAATGATGCACCATTGCATCACCAAAACGCGCGTATGCATCGCCAAAAACATGCTCTATTTTGGGGAAAGACTACGCAGAATAATGAAATTATAAAATGATTACCGCTGATTAGCAGGACACAATAACTTGTATTTCTTCATTTTACGGACAACTGTGGATTGGTCGATATTCAAGGCTTTGGCCATCTCTCTGGTACTATTATATTTTGTCAAAGCCCGCTCGAAAAGTTGTTTTTCGGTCGATTCGATAGATCGCTTGAGGTTAATGCCCTCATCAGTATCTTCAGAAAAAGCCTGGTTTCTAATATTATAGGGCAGATGCTTGGTCTGTATTTCAGCATCTTCGGTCATAACCATCATTCGCTCAATGACGTTTTCGAGTTCGCGTATATTTCCGGGCCAGGAGTATGTTAGAAAGTGGTCGATGACATTGGGCGCAATACTCTTGTTATAATTATACTTTTTATTGATTCTATCCAGAAAGAACAAGGAGAGCAACGGTATGTCCTCCAGCCTCTCCCTCAGGGGAGGAATTTCAATTGATACGACGTTAAGGCGATAATAAAGGTCCTCACGAAACGAGCCCTTGACCAGCATGCTCTGAAGATTCTTGTTGGTTGCGGCAATGATGCGTGCATCCACGAAAATCGGCTTGATGCCTCCGACGCGCATGATTGACTGATCCTGAACTGCCCGCAAGAGCTTTCCCTGCAGATTAAAGGAGATATCACCCACCTCGTCCAGAAACAAAGTTCCTCCGCTGGCCAGCTCGAACATACCGGGCTTTCCCTGTTTGCGCGCACCGGTAAAAGAACCGGACTCGTATCCAAAGAGTTCAGATTCCAGCAAGTTATCGGGAATCGCACCACAATTAATCTTGATGAGTGGACCGTTCGCACGCACAGAAAGGCGATGGATGGTATCTGCAATAACCTCTTTTCCGACGCCCGATTCTCCGGTAATCAGAACAATCGTATCAACCTTGGAAACCTGTACCGCCATTTCCACTGCTCGTTTAGTTACTTCGCTTATCGCAATCAAATCACAGTTTTTGATTGTCTGCTGAAGCCTCATCTGTTCGAGCTCAGCGGCATAAACCTGATTCAGATTCTGTGTTTCTTCCAGTTCTTTCTTCAAGCAAATAATTTCCGTTATGTCGCGGATATTGGCCACAACCCTTCTAATGTTTCCGGATTTATCCTTGAGCGGAATGGCTGTTGCCAGAATTTTTTGGCCTTTTTTATCCCCTTTCAGCATCTCCAGCATGATGCTGGCCTTTTCTCCGGCTTCGATGGCGGCAATCACGGAAGATCGCGAATAATATCCTTCTTTCACCAGATCCTGGGCATTTTTTCCGACCACGAAATCCCTGGGTATTCCACAGATGCGCTCCCAGGCGCTATTTACCATTATTGCCTTGCCGGAACCATCCGAAATAAAGAGTCCGTCATGTGAAGCTTCAATTATTTCCTCTAACTCGCATGCCTCAAATTCATCGAAATCAGCATTACAGGCATCACATTTTTGCAAATGAGGGCAGAGTCTGTTCATACAAAAACCTCTTCAATATTGGCGTGTTTTCCTGGAGAGCAATATCCGCTACTTTCCAAAACGCCCTTCTTATCGTATAATTAATTCTCGGGAATCTCCAAAAGCTCCCACTATAATTCAGAAAAAGCGGGATGAATACTGAAATATTTCCTTCAGATAATTTCCGTGCAGGTCTTGATATCCATCTGCGGCTCGAGGAGTGCAAAGAGCCTGCCCATGGAGGACATCAGGTTCGCCGAATGAAGCTTAAACGCATCCTTGTCGGCGTATTTCTCATACATCATTATTGTTGCGCTATTTCCCTCGCCCTTTACGGTGTGGGGGATATATGCCAGGCATCCCGGTTCATTCTTCAGCAATTGCGGAATATCTTCCTTTAATATCTGGATGGCCTCATCCATTTTTCCCTCTTTAACCTTGAGTGTGGCGATCACAGTGTACATGGATTTCCTCCCTGCAAGTCATCTATAAACCTGATTTATTGATAGTTGATACTATATTCCTATAGCAATGTCCTTATTTTTGTCAAGCTTATTAGCTTAGGCTTGGTCGGGATTGGTCGCGATTTACTATTTCCAACTTGCCTAAACCCATCTTTCATGATAAAAAATTTACCTAATATTAATTGAATTTTACTTGCGCCGGGGGTTGATTATGTCTTTGTTAATTGGAGGAGTCGTATTTGCTGTTCTGGGATTGATCAGCCTGATCTTCTGGTGGGCGGATTTTATGATTATTATCCGGGGAGCGTTTCCGATCAGCCTGCTTTTAGGTGGCGCCCTGGCCGTTTACGTGGGAATTGATGAAATACAGGATAAAGTTCGTGAGGAAAGACAAAAACAGGACGAGAAACTGGAACAGGCCAAAGAAGAAATTGAATTGGTAAAAGCCCAGGCGGAGCGCTACAAAGAAGAACTCGAACGATTAAAAGAAACAAAGAATTAGTCCATTGTTCAACAACAATCGATAATTACTTTATTTTCCTTATTTCTGCATCTTTGCCGATCACAACAAGAACTTCACCGTCTTTAATAACAAAATCAGCTTGCGGTACCATCTGGATGCTGTCAGAGATAACATCGCGTACGGCAATTACTTCGATATGATATTTGGCACGAAGCCCCAACTCCCGAATTGTCTTGCCTAAAAAACTATTGGGCGGCGCAATTTCCGAAATGATGTAGTCTTCGGAAAGCGGGATATAATCCAGCACATTAGGCGAAATCAGGCTCTTGGCAACTTTCTTGGCTACATCCATTTCCGGAATAATAACATCAGTCGCTCCTACTTTTTCCAATATCAATTTATGCTCTTCGTTAGGAGCTTTGACAATAATGTTCTTAACTTTCTGTTGCCGCAAATGCAGCGTTATTAGAGTGCTGGCGGCCAAATCTTCACCAAAGGAAATTATGGCAATATCGTTTTCATGAATGCCTATTTCTTCCATCACTTCTTTATCAGTGCCATCGGCAAGAACTGCTTTGCTCGAATAATCCCGTATTCTTTGCACGGCTTCCTTATTTTTATCGATGGCAACAACTTCAAACCCGTTTTCAAACAACGTACGGGCGATATGATAACCAAATATTCCCAATCCTATGACAACAGCTCTTCTCATTGTGACCTCCTGCTCAGTCTAAATTATAATTTCTTCCGAATATAATATTTTTGTAAAAAAGGCTAAGAAACCGAAACTGGAGCGACGTTGTAAAATACCCTAAAGGGCACGCGAGTGCCAGAGGCAAGGCGTGCGAATCATGAGGAATGAGGCCTACTTCTGCGTAGGCCGCAGTGACGAAGGATGAAGCGCATCCGGCATACGCCGGATGAACTCCGCATATGCACGCCCGGCGCATGCCTGGGACTTTTTACAACGTCGTCAACCTACCATCACCGATTCCTCCGCATAAGTCAACCCCTTCCTCCGCGAGGAGTACAAGGCAAATGCCAGTGTCAGCGGCCCTACCCGTCCGGCAAACATCATAAAGATAATGGCATATT
>CAYXZW010000039.1:0-9925 GCA_964469905.1 uncultured Smithella sp. | reverse complement strand
GCCAGTGTCAGCGGCCCTACCCGTCCGGCAAACATCATAAAGATAATGGCATATTTTTGCACATCGCTCAGCTTCGGCGTTAAGTTCATTGATAAACCTACTGTGCCGAAAGCGGAAACCGTTTCGAATAAATATTCAACAAACTGCGAACGGCTCGCCGCAGGTGAAGCGGCGTTGTCACCGAAAAGAAGAAGAATTGAAGTTATCAGACAAACGCAAAAAGCCGAAGCAAATATGATGTAAATGGTTTTTTCGACTAATTCCGGCGGAATTGTGCGATTGCCGATATTAACATTGGCGTTCCCCTTAATGCGGTTGTAGATAAACAGCAAAAGCAGGCTGAAACTTGTTGTTTTTATACCGCCGCCCGTTGATCCCGGCGAAGCACCGATAAACATCAGGATTATAATTATAAGAATTGTAGAGTTGGTCAAAGCGCCGATATCAACCGTATTAAATCCGGCCGTCCGCGGTGTAACTGATTGAAAAAGGGAAGATAAAAGCGCTGTTTTAAAAGTAGCTCCTTTTAAGACATTGTTCATCTCCATAAAATAAAAGCACACGGCGCCGACGACAATTAACGCAGCTGTCGTTACTAAAACGATCTTCGTGTGCAGGGAGAATCTCTTTTCCTGCCCGCGAAATCTGGCCAGCACTTCATATTGCACAATAAAACCGATACCACCCAGAATAATAAGTCCCATAACGGTAAGATTCACGGTAACATCGCTCTGGTAAGACATCAGGTTATCGGAAAAAAGAGAGAAACCGGCATTGTTAAAAGCGGAGACTGCGTTGAAAATAGCATGATAAAAAGCTTTGCCCGCCGGAAAATCCTGAACAAAACGTAAAAAAAGCAAACCAGCTCCGATTGTTTCAATCACAAAAGAATAAAGGATAACTTTTTTCAAAATGACATAAAAATCACGCCGTGGTGTATGTAAAAATGTGGATTGAGCGATCTCACGACCTTTGAATGATATGCCGCGGCCCATCAAAGCAAACAGGATGATGGAAAATGTTATGATTCCCAAACCGCCTACTTGAAAAAGCACCATTGTAATCAGTTGTCCGGCCAGGGATAATTCTTTGCCTACATCGATGGAACTGAGTCCCGTAACACAGACAGCGGATGTGGCAGTGAAGAGTGCATCGACAAATTTCAGATCACTCTGCGCAGCGGAAAACGGCATCCATAAGCACAACGCTCCCAGCATTATGAAGGCGGCAAAACTGAAGACAAAAATTCTGGTCGGCGTAAGATGTCGGGAGAAGAAATTGGAAATCAGCAAATAAAACTTCATCATCATAGTGTTTTAAACCTGAAGACCAAGATTTGCTTCAAGAGATGTTGCGCTTTTGGGCATTAATGATCATTTCCCAAATCATTAATATTGCCCCGACGGTAATTGCCGAATCAGCCACATTAAACGCCGGCCAGTGCCAGGTGCCTATATAGACATCGAGAAAATCCACAACGGCTCCAAAGCGAATCCGGTCAATAAGATTGCCCACTGCTCCGGCAAAAATCAGCGTAAGAGATAGAACCGTGACAATATTGCCGAGCTTACTTTTTACCAGATAATAAATAATCAGCACAATAGCCAGACAGGTGATCCCGATGAAGAAAACATAGCGGAAAGTAGTGGAGGCCGAGGCGAGAAATC
Source organism: uncultured Smithella sp. (assembly GCA_964469905.1). Classification (GTDB taxonomy): domain Bacteria; phylum Desulfobacterota; class Syntrophia; order Syntrophales; family Smithellaceae; genus MVRV01. Next base: position 8,258 of record CAYXZW010000039.1, on the reverse strand, counting down.
CAAAAGCCGCACCAGGATTCATCACATAAACCAGGTTAAAAAAACCATTGATCACTGCATAAGATTCATGCATCAGAAATCTGGAGGTTATGGCATTCTTCGTTATTTGATCAAGTGCGATAATGACTGCCGCACCCAGTATAAAAATAATGATGTTTCTCTGCACTAAAAGCTCCCTCACGAATATTTATTCCCTTTTACATTCAAGATGACACCGCGGCGGCTAGGAGAAGGCAACACAGGCGTACTCTTTTCGTACTCCGAGGAGCCGCTTGAATGCGAATTGGAATTACAAATTAGTTAAACAGCGGTCGCATACAGTCGGGTGCTCTTTGTCGCTGCCCACCTGAGCATAAATCCAGCAGCGTTCGCATTTAACGCCCGGAGCCTTATCGACACCGACGGTTAATCCTTTTATTTCTTCGCTCGAATAAGGATTTGCCACTTCCTGTTTATCCACGAGCCGCAATTGGGAAACAATGAGCAAGGCGCGTAAATCTTCCAGATGACTTCCGAGAAAATCTCGCAGATTGGAAGGCGGCAGCAGACTGACCCGGGCATCGAGGGAATGGCCGATCACCTTTTCTTTTCTGGCCTGTTCGATGGCCTTGGTAATTTCCGCTTTGGCCTCGATCATCATCTTCCAGCTCTCACCCAACTCAGCATTAAAGTATTGATTATTCAGCTCGGGAAACTGCGTCATATGCACGCTTACTGCTTTGTCTTTCCATTGGGGTAAAGCAGCCCATACTTCTTCGGCGGTAAAGGTCAGGATGGGAGCCAGTAATTGAGTCATCGCCTTTAAAATGGTGAACATGGCTGTTTGTCCCGAACGGCGGGCTATGGAGGCTGCTTTATTTGTATAGAGCCTGTCTTTTAAAACATCCAGATACATCGCACTTAAATCCACCGTACAATAATTGTAAAGAGTATAGTAAACAACATGGAATTGATGCTTATCGTACGCTTCAGTAACTCGCTTGATTACTTCCTGCAAACGGTGCAGCGCCCATTTGTCCATTTCCGCCATTTGCCCGTATTCCACCATATCGGAATCGACAGAGAAATCGTAGAGGTTGCCGAGGATAAAACGGCTGGTATTGCGAATCCGGCGATAAGCTTCCACCAGGCGCTTGAGGATTTCATCGGATATCCTGATATCATCGGTGTAATCCTCCGCCGCCACCCAGAGCCGCAGAATTTCCGCACCATATTTGTCGATGACTTCAGCAGCCTCAATTGTGTTGCCCACGGACTTGGACATTTTTTTACCATTTCCGTCAACGACAAAACCATGGGTAAGCACGCTCAGGTAGGGTGCACATCCTCGTGTACCCACCGATTCGAGCAGTGAGGAATGAAACCAGCCCCGATGCTGATCGGAACCTTCCAGATACATATCGGCCGGTGATCGCAAATCATGGCGTTTTTCCAGAACGGCGGCATGGCTGACACCGGAATCAAACCAGACATCCAGAATATTCACTTCTTTGTTAAATTCAGAACTCTGGCAATGCGGACAAATCGTTCCTGCGGGCATCAAGTCCCGGGCTTCTTTCTCAAACCAGATATCAGCTCCGCTGACTTCAACCAATGCCACCAGGTAATCGAGCATTTCTTTAGTCAGAACTTCTTTCTTGCAGTGGGCACAATAGAAAACTGTAATGGGAACACCCCACAGTCTCTGGCGTGAAATACACCAGTCCGGACGGTTTTCGACCATACCGTAGATACGGTCATGACCCCAGGCCGGAATCCACTGCACCGAATCGATAGAACTCAATGCTTTTTTGCGTAAATCGTTCTTCTCCATCGAGATGAACCACTGCTCGGTCGAACGGAAAATTATCGGCTCCTTGCAGCGCCAGCAATGCGGATAGGAATGTTGCATGGGAACATGTCCCAGCAGTGCTCCTACTTCCGCCAACTTTTTAATCACATTATCATTGGCATCAAAAACAAACTGGCCGGCAAAATGCTCTACATCTTCCGTGAACCGACCGGCATCATCAACCGGCGCATAATTATCCAGGCCGTATGTGAGACCAATTTCATAGTCTTCCTGACCGTGGCCGGGGGCTATATGCACGGCGCCTGTACCGGCATCGAGAGTGACAAAGGGCGCCAGAATCAGCACGCTGTCCTTTTTAATCAGAGGATGAACGCATTTCTGCCCTTCGAGAACAGCACCTGTGAATTCATCCAGAATTTCATAATTTTTATTTCTGTAGCCGAAGGCATCCAGGCAATAATCAAGCAGATCCTTGGCCATAATCAGTACTTCATCATCTATTTTCACGGCAACGTAGATAAAATCATCTTTCAGAGCAATGGCCAGATTGGCCGGAATTGTCCAGGGAGTTGTTGTCCAGATAACCATGTGAACTTTCTGTCCTGAAAGTGCAGGCAAGATCCGGCCCACATCAGAAGTAAAAGCAAATTTTACATAGATGGATGGCGTGGAATGATCAGCATATTCGACTTCCGCTTCCGCCAGGGCTGTTTTACAGGTGGCGCACCAGTACACCGGCTTCTTGCCCTTGTAAACACTGCCATTGAGATACAGCTTGCCGAATTCCGCAACTGTGGCCGCTTCATAAGGATAAGCCATTGTTAAATAAGGATTGGCCCATTCACCGAAAACACCAAGTCTTTTAAACTGTTCGCGCTGGATATCGACATATTTTCCGGCATAAACGCGGCAGGCGCGTCTTTTATCCGCCTGTGTCATTTTGCTTTTCTTCTCGCCCAGTTCTTTATCGACCTGATGCTCAATAGGCAAACCGTGGCAATCCCAACCCGGCACATAAACGCCATCAAAACCGGTCATGTTTTTGGTTTTAATTACCAGGTCTTTGAGAATCTTATTGAGGGCTGTTCCCAAATGAATATTGCCGTTGGCATAAGGAGGACCATCGTGCAGAATATATGGTTTTTTCCCCTTGGCCGACTGGCGTATTTGATCGTAAATATCTATATCCTCCCATTTTTTAAGCATTTCCGGCTCTCTGGCCGCCAGATTCGCCTTCATCGGAAAATCGGTCTTGGGAAGATTTAAACTTGTCTTGTAGTCCATCTTTGTTGCTCCTGTAATCTATTTAATTATTAGCAAAATTGCGTATTTGTTCATTATCTTTATTCGTCGCAGTGCAGTATCACAGAAACAAAGGAGTTTCAAGCACAACCATATAAGCTGAACATTAGGAATTGTTTTTCTGCTGATGTGTGTTAGGATTCATATCAAGAAAGGCTGGATTGAAGTGACAGACGACGAAAATCAAAAAGTTCAGTTGGAATACCCCTGCCGCTGGGTCTACAAGATCATCGGCCCTGATGCCGACGAGATGCAGCGTGCCGTAGCAGAAATCATCCGGGACAAAGAATATAAGCTATCACTTTCCCGCAGCAGCAAGACAGCTAAATATCATAGTCTTAACGTTGAGTTATCAGTAGATAACGAAGAGACACGCCTGGCTATTTATGATGCCCTGAAAACCCACCGGGCAATAAAACTGATTTTATAGCTTGCTGCCCCAATTGCCGCGGGAAAGTCTCTATCTGTAATAGCGCAATTAAATGTTTCATTTAATTTCTTCAACAGCATTGAACATTCCTTTCAATAAAAACATCTGAAATTGAACAACACTGAAGAAACGACTCAGACAAATATATCTAAATACTACATATATTCCATTATTTACCTACACAACGGCAATTGGAGTTCATAATTGGCACACTTATTTCATAAACAAAAAGAAAAGTTCCTGAAGATGTACGGAGGATTCGATTTATGAAAAAGATGATTCAAACAATGTTTTTGGTCGCTTTTGTAGTTCTGGCTACCGCATCATTCAGTTTTGCTCAATTCAGTGCAACAGACAACAGCACTTTCCCATATTTTCACCTGGGATGCCTGATAGTCGGTGGTTTGATAATCGTTTCCCTCAAGCAAAAATATTCCAAACTATACTTAAGTGAAGCCATCGGGTCTTTTGCACTTTATGCTTTACTGGTAGCCCTTTTCACGGCACCAGTGGTTGACGCTCTGAAAACACTAATTAGTTAGCCCCCCTTATATATAGTTAAAGTTTTAAAAAAGCCCCGCCCGGTGTTTTGCCGGACGGGGTTTTTTAGTGAGACTCCAATTGCAAAAGCGCAGCGCATTGGAATTGGTTAGTCGAACTATCCCGCATAGGCGGTGGCAGTGATCCTATGCTTCCTGTGCCAGTTTCTGGGCTGCTTCTTTTATCACATCAAGAACTGCCGGGTCATCAATAGTTGAAGGCACTACATAATCCTGCAGATTGACGATTTTGCGCATCGTGCTGCGTAAAGTCTTGCCGGAACGGGTTTTCGGCAAGGCTTTGACAATAGCGCATTGTTTGAAACAAGCAAGAGCGCCGATATCATTACGCACCATTTGCACCAGTTCCTTGACAATTTCGGCATGTTCTCTGGTGACACCGGCTTTGAGAACGGCGAATCCCACCGGCACTTCACCTTTGAGCTGGTCGTTCATGCCAAACACGGCACATTCAGCAATATCCTTATGTTTGGAGATAACTTCTTCCATGGAACCCGTGGAAAGCCTGTGGCCGGCGACATTAATAACATCGTCAATACGTCCCATGATAAAGAGATAACCATCTTTATCGTAAAATCCGCCATCACCGGTCACATAGTAGCCGGGAACTTCGGTGACGTAATCCAGATAACGTTTATCATCGTTCCACAATGTGGGCAAGCAACCCGGGGGAAGCGGTAATTTAATAGCTACGGAACCTTCCTGCCCATTGGGCAGTTCTTTTCCATTGTTGTCCAGAATTTCGACTTTATAGCCCGGCACAGCCCGAGTCGGTGAACCGGCTTTAATGGGGAAGGGCTCAATCCCCATGCAGTTCGCGGCTATCGGCCAACCTGTTTCCGTCTGCCACCAGTGATCAATCACCGGAATTTTCAACATATTAGTCGCCCAGTGGTAGGTATCGGGATCGAGCCTCTCACCGGCCAGGAATAGATATTTCAGAGTCTTGATGTCATATTTTTGCAGATACTCGCCATTGGGATCTTCCTTTTTAATGGCACGGAAAGCTGTCGGAGCAGTAAAGAGAACTTTCACACCATGCTGGGAAATCACCCGCCAGAAGGCACCCGGATCCGGTGTGCCGATTGGTTTTCCTTCATACAATATGGTAGTGCAACCACAAAGCAACGGCGCATACATGATGTAAGAATGACCGACAACCCAGCCGACATCGGATGCCGCCCAGAAAACATCACCCGGCTGAACATCATAAACATGCTTCAGCGACCATTTGAGGGCCACGGCATGCCCGCCGTTGTCGCGCATAACGCCTTTGGGCTTGCCGGTTGTTCCCGAGGTATAAAGAATATAAAGCGGATCGGTGGCGGCGACCGTCACACAATCTGCTCTCACCGCAGTTTTCATCATATCTTCCCAGTCATAATCAAAACCGGCAATCATTTCTGCCAACACCTGTGGACGCTGGAATATTATCGATTTTTGCGGTTTGTGTTCCGCCAGTCGGATGGCTTCGTCCAGCAGAGGCTTGTAGGGTATGACCTTTTTCCCCTCAATACCGCAGGATGCGGAAACCATTACCTTGGGCATGGCATCGTTAATACGTATGGCCAATTCATTGGGAGCAAAGCCACCGAAAACGACGGAATGAATTGCACCTAACCTTGCACAAGCCAAAACTGCAACTACTGCCTGCGGAATCATGGGCATGTAAATGATCACCGTATCGCCCTTCACTACACCCATCCCCTGAAGCACACCGGCAAACTTCGCCACCTGCTCGAGCAATTCCTTATAAGTTAATTTGGCAACAGAATCGGTTACCGGACTGTCATAAATAATTGCCGTTTGATCACCGCGTCCATTTTCGACATGATAATCAACAGCATTGTAGCAGGTATTCAGCTCGCCACCGGCAAACCAGCTATAAAAAGGCTTTTTGCTGTCGTCGAGGACTTTGTCCCATTTTTTAACCCATTTAACGTCTTCCCCGGCTCTTGACCAAAACACATCGGGCTGAGTCACCGATTCCTTGTAAACGTCTGCAAACTTCATTTTTTCTGCCATAATGCCCCCTTATTTAATAAAATATAATTATATCAAATGATCTCAACATACTGTTTCTATAAACTACTTATCGAGCACTACCTTGAATTTGTATTTATTCTCGACAAAATAAGTCCAGGCTATTTCCACGGGATGATGGTTCTTATCATAAACCGAAGTCTTCACGGTAAGAACAGGATCGAGCGGGGCAACACCCAGATTAACGGAGATCATCCGATTGGCCCGGTTAATTTCCACCTCATGCTCGACAACTCCCAGTTCCAGACCAACAACATTTTCCAATGTCTCCATCATTATCATTTCCCGCAAATGTTTCTTCAATATCTTCTCACCGATGATTTTCGGCATATAATTAATTGTAAAGCTGAAGGGCTCATTATTCGAATAACGCAGACGCCGGAACTTATAAACCCTGGCGCCTTTATCCAGCCCCAGAAATTCAGCCACGTCAGCGGGAGCCTTTTCCAGCTCTTTGCTAATGAATTTGACCTTTATGTTTTCACTGATCTGAAAGATGTTCCGATTGATACCTGACTGTTTTTCTTTGCGTAATTGATAGGAGGCGGTGGTCCAAAAATTACCCATACCCTGCTTCTTGACTATCATCCCCTTTCTGGAGAGATGGTCGAGCGCATGCCTCACTGTGGCGCGGCTGACGCCGAATAAATCTTTCAATCTTTCTTCGGACATTAACCTGCCATCGATCGGCGCTTCACTGTGTTTCATCATATTCAGAAGATAATCCGCAATTTGATAATGCAGCAACATCCGTTTATTTTTAAGAATTACTTTTTCCGTTTCCAAAACAGCGGCTCCTCATTTCCAAGTCATATAGTTGTACGTACTATTATACAAGTTAAATTGATTCGTCAACAAGTATATTAAAATAATGTGGAGGGGGGTATTAGGCGATCACCTGCTGACTTTTCATAAAATCATTTATTGCCGGACACAAGCTCGGTCAGCCGCAAGGAAACTTTTTGAGCCAGCTTTTGCAGCATACTTGTGTCCATGTCCGGCGTATAGCGCTCGCTGGAAACATCACCGTTATTCCAGCTGCCGGCAATTTCATCATTAACTTTAAATGGTATGATGGCCAGAGACTTAACAAAAAACTTATTAGCAGGAGGCAGCAGCTTATAATAGGGCTGTAATTCTTTATTGGCCAAAACCGGTTGCACCCCGGCAGGAATAATGTTCTCAAATAAAGCCGGCCCAATAACATTGAGCTTGTTTTTCAGCGCACCGGAAGATTGCACGGCGGCAATAAGGGGGGCGGTATTTTCGTTATCCACCAGCGTAAGCCAGACAAAGGGCACGGCAAATTCTTTCTCAATGCCGGCAAACAACGTTTCGAAAAGCCCCGCTATGCTTTTAGCATGCGTCAGATGCACCTCAATATTACTGAACTTCATCGATATTTCCAGATTAATTCTTCGAATTTCATTTGTTTTATCCATATTCAGCAATCCCCCAGTTAAAAATCAGCCACTAAAATAACATGATCGGACGGTTTTTCACCAAGCCTCGACGATAAATCAATTCGGCAATTTTTTGAACTCGCCGCCAGCGATTCCGTCGCCAGAATATGATCGACCCGCCAACCCAATTTCCGGCTGACGGCATCGCGCACCCGGTAATCAAAAAAAGTGTAATGACCGGACTCATCCGGATGATGCTGGCGGAACACATCGACGAAGCCCCATGATTTAACATCCTCATAGGCCTGCCATACTTCCGGATTGAAGCAGACATGCCCGAGAATTCTTTGGGGATCATGAACATCAATTTGTTCGGGCGCAACATTTAAATCGCCGCACCAGACGAGCGGACTCTGCGGCTGAAAATGTTTCATCAGATATTTTCTCAAACGCCCGAACCAGGCCAGCTTATATGCATACTGCGAACTATCCTTGTCCTGCCCCTGCGGCACATAGGTATTAATTATGGTGAGATCATCGAAGGTCGCGGCAATAATTCGCTCCGCATCGCTTATTTCATTTTCCATACCGAAGATAACTTTTTGCGGCTTCTGTCTGGAAATTATGGCTACACCACTGTACTGCTTATGACCCTTAAAAGTAACCGCATAACCAAGATCGGCAAATTCCGCCTGCGGAAATTTATCATCGGCAACTTTTGTTTCCTG
>CAYXZW010000038.1:0-28219 GCA_964469905.1 uncultured Smithella sp. | reverse complement strand
ATTAATCATCCTGAAATATTGAAGTATATTCGGGGCGTTTTAGAAGAAGGTTTTAATAAAATAAATCCTGAAGCTTAACTTGCCCCAAAGATCGAGGAGGAATTGGATGAAAGCAGAAGACAGTGAACTCTTGAAAGATTTTACACAGGAACAGGTGGCTAAGCTCAATGAGATTATCGCCACGCATAAGGGTAAACCCGGCGGCTTAATCCCCGTACTGGAAGAAGCACAAGTCGCTTTGGAATACCTTCCCATTTCCGTTCAAAAAAAGATTGCTGAAGGGTTAAGTCTACCTTTGAGCCGTGTCTATGGGGTCGTTACTTTTTACTCATTCTTTACCATGACTCCTCGCGGAAAGCATACAGTTCGTGTTTGTCTGGGAACAGCGTGTTATGTTCGTGGCGGCAAGGAATTGGCGGACACATTAAAGAAGGAATTTGGCGTTGAAGATGGCGAAACAACCCCGGACCGTATGTTCACTCTGGAAACCATTCGTTGTCTGGGCGCCTGTGGTCTGGGACCGGTTTTGGTTGTCAATGAAGATGTGCATGGCCGGGTCAAACCTTCTAAAGTAAGAGAAATATTGAGTCAATACAAATAATTTCTTTATGAGCCAGGATAAAAGGAGGAACCGCCGATGGCGAAATTAACAATAGCTGATCTCAAAAAAATAAAAGAAAAAGTACACGCGGATATGTCCTTAAGAGACGGTGATCGCAGAGTAAAAATTACTGTACACATGGGAACCTGCGGAATCGCTTCCGGAGCGAGAGAAGTTCTCGACACATTGCTGCAGGAAATTGCCCAAGCCAATGTTCACGATGTTTTTGTGACTACATCAGGCTGCATGGGGCTTTGCAGTCGTGAACCATTGGTCACCGTGGAAATAGCAAATCAGGACCCGATAAAATATGAATATATGAATCCCAACAAAATAAGACAGGTTTTTAAAAGGCACATTTTGGACGGAGAAATTCAACTGCCTTTCGTTTTGGCAAGAGGCACTGAAACAACAAAGTAAAGCTCCAGCCCCTCATGCTTTTGAGCATGATTATTTCTTAAGGAGGATATTGGCTCAATGAAGGTTTTTCGTTCACACTTATTAATTTGTGGAGGCACCGGTTGTCAATCTTCCGGCAGCCTTGCTGTAAAAAACGCTTTATTGCTGGAACTGGATAAAAGAAGCCTAACCGGCGAAATAAAAGTCGTAGAAACAGGTTGTAATGGTTTTTGTGCTCTGGGACCGATTATTGTCGCTTATCCTGACGGCATCATTTATGTTTCCGTCCAGGCGACGGATATTCCCGATCTGGTAGAGGAACATCTAATTAAGGGGAGAATCCTGGAGCGTCTATTATATCGAGAACCGGTTACAGATAGACCTATTCCGACAATGCAGGATATTCCATTTTTTGCGCTGCAGGAATTGCGAGTACTGAAGAATCGGGGTTTGATTGATCCCGAAAAAATGGAAGAATACATCGCCCGTGACGGTTATGCCGGCATGGCTAAAGCATTAACCGAAATGAAACCGGAACAGATTGTCCGGGAGGTTCTCGATTCCGGTCTGCGTGGACGCGGCGGAGCAGGATTTCCCACCGGTTTGAAGTGGCAGTTTGCCGCTCAGTCCCATAGCGACATCAAATATGTTCTGTGCAATGCGGATGAAGGAGACCCGGGCGCATTCATGGACAGAAGCGTATTGGAAGCTGACCCTCATTCCGTCCTGGAAGGGATGGTTATTGCAGCAAAAGCAATCGGGTCTCATCAGGGTTATATTTACTGCCGGGCTGAATATCCATTGGCCTTACATCGCTTATCTTTAGCCATTGCCCAGGCCAAAGAAGCCGGTCTTTTAGGCAAGAATATATTAGGTACGGGCTTTGATTTCGATTTAGAAATTTATCAGGGAGCCGGAGCATTCGTCTGCGGTGAAGAAACAGCACTAATGACTTCTATCGAGGGCAAAAGAGGTATGCCGCGTCCCCGGCCGCCATTCCCTGCAGTTGCTGGTCTCTGGCAAAAACCCAGCATCCTGAATAACGTGGAAACTCTTGCCAATATAGGACAAATCATCATGCGCGGGGCAGCCTGGTACTCATCCATCGGAACGGAAAAGAGCAAAGGAACAAAGGTTTTTGCCCTCACCGGAGATGTCAACAATGTCGGCCTCGTCGAAGTTCCCATGGGCACTAAATTAGGCACGATAGTTTATGACATCGGCGGCGGCATTCCCAAGGGCAAGAAATTTAAAGCTGCTCAACTCGGCGGCCCTTCCGGCGGCATGATTCCAGTTCAACATCTTAATGCACCGGTAGATTATGAAAAGGTTGTTGAATTAGGCGCCATCATGGGTTCCGGCGGATTGATTGTCATGAACGAAGATAAATGCGCCGTTGATATGGCACGATTCTTTATGGATTTCTGTCAGGACGAATCCTGCGGAAAATGTACGCCCTGCCGGGAAGGTACCAAACGCATGCTGGACATTCTGACCAATATTACTCATGGCAAGGGTAAAGAAGGAGATCTCGAACTTCTCGAGGAAATGGCCGGTGTAATTAAAAACGCCGCTTTATGCGGACTGGGACAAACAGCACCCAACCCGGTGTTGAGCACACTGCGTTATTTCCGCGATGAATATAATGAACATATTCGCAATCACCGTTGCCGCGCTGCGGTTTGTTCGACTCTCTTCAAATCACCTTGTCAGCATACCTGTCCGATTGAGATGGATATTCCTGCTTATATCGCCCTTATTCGAGCAGGAAGATTTGACGATGCTTATAAAATATTGCTGCAGACCAATCCCTTCCCGTCTGTTTGCGGCAGAGTATGCGACCACAAGTGTCAATCTAAATGCCGGCGCGGAAATCTGGATGAATCCATTGCGATTAAATTCCTGAAACGATTCATTACGGACAACGCTCCGCGGCCCAAAACTGAAGCCGTTGCTGTCACCCGTAAAGAAAGAATAGCTGTTGTCGGGGGAGGCCCCGCCGGACTCACCGCTGCGCGTGATCTTGCTCTTCGCGGTTATAAAGTAACAGTTTTTGAAGAGCTGCCCAAAGCGGGCGGCATGCTTTATTGGGGAATTCCTTCTTACCGTCTGCCGCGCAATATCCTTGATTCTGAAATCGATGATATTCGGGCATTGGGCGTAGAGATTCGCCTAAACACCCGCATTGGCCGGGAAATATCTTTTACGCAGCTGGAAAAAGATTTTGATTTTATATATCTGGCCACCGGCGCGCATAAGAGTCAGAAAATGGGCGTAACCGGCGAAGACCTGGGCAATGTTTTCGGCGGTGTTGAATTCCTCCGCGATTATAATGCCAATGAAGAGAAATGGGCTAAAGGGGAAAAATCGCTCGGTGCGAAAGTTGCTGTTATCGGTGGCGGTAATTCCGCTATTGATGCAGCCCGTGTAGCTCTGCGTTTGGGAGCTGATGTGACAATTCTATACCGCCGCCTCCGGCAGGACATGCCCGCTGCTGAGGAAGAAATCAAAGCAGCCGAAGATGAAGGAATTAAAATCGAATATCTGGTTGCTCCATTGAAGATCGAAGGCGCCAAGGGCAAGGTCAATTCCATTTCCTGCCAGCGCATGACGCTGGGCGACTTTGATAACAGCGGTCGCAAAAAGCCTGTTGCCGTGGCCGGTTCCGAATTTACTTTAAAAGTTGATGCCATTATTGCGGCCATCGGCCAGGTGCCGGATATGAGTTTTATCGATAAGAATACCGGTGTAGAAATCAATAAATGGGATTGTTACAACGTCGGCAAAGGCTACAAAACCCGCACTGCCAACCCCCGGTATTTTGCAGGTGGCGATGCCGTAACCGGCCCCGATACCGTCATTGCTGCTATCGGCGACGGACATCAGGCCGCCGATGATATCGATGCGGCAATCCGTATCGCCAATGGTGAGCGTGCCTACGAAAAACCGGCGGCAGAAAAAATCGATATACCTTTGATCATCGACGAAGAAAGTATCGAAGCTCCTCAGAAGGCCATGCCGGAAATGCATCACGACACCCGCAAAACAAGTTTTGCGGAAGTGGAATTAGGATTTACCCCGGAGGGCGCCATTGCCGAAGCATGCCGCTGCCTGCGCTGTGATGCGGCTGTTTAGAATATTATTACCGAGTCATTAAGGAGAAATAATTTATGTCAACCGTTAAATTGACTATTGATAATCGTCAAGTGGAAGCGAAAGCGGGCGCCACAATTCTGGAGGCCGCCCGCAGCGTCGGAATTAAAATACCTACTCTTTTCGCCTGGACCGAAATAAATCCCACCCCCGGCGCCTGCAGGGTGTGCATGACCGAAGTGGAAGGCCAGCGCGGCCTGATTGCCGCCTGCGTTTTCCCGGTTACTGAAGGCATGGTCGTCCGCACCAACACGGAAAAAGTCCGTCAGGCCAGAAAAATGGTTGTAGAACTTTTGCTCGCCAATCATCCGCAGGAGTGCAACTATTGCGTGAGAAACGGCAGCTGTGAATTGCAGAAAGTCGCCGAATTTGTCGGCCTCAAAGAAGTTCGCTTTGATTACACTTCATTCCCGAAGGAAGAAATGATTGACCGTTCCAGCCCTTCGATTGTTCGCGACAGCCGCAAATGTATTGAATGTCACCGCTGCGTGACGGTTTGCGAGCAGATTCAGACGGTCAGTGTTTTAACTCCCGCGCATCGCGGCAGCGACGTCCGTGTTGTTCCGGCCTTCGACCTGCCGCTTGTGGAATCCAATTGTATCACCTGTGGTCAGTGCATTCTTGTTTGCCCGGTCGGCGCGCTTTACGAAAAGGATGATGTTGATTTAGTCTGGAAAGCTCTGCAAGACCCGACCAAACATGTGATCGTCCAGGAAGCACCTGCCATTCGAGCGGCGCTCGGTGAAGAATTCGGTATGCCTCCGGGAAGTCTGGTCACCGGAAAAATGATTTCCGCTTTGCGCCGGCTGGGATTTGACAAAGTATTCGACACCAATTTTACGGCCGATCTCACCATCATCGAAGAGGGCAATGAATTACTAAAACGAGTCAAAGAAGGCGGAACGCTCCCGATGATCACATCCTGCAGTCCCGGCTGGATAAAGTTTTGCGAGCATTTTTACCCCGATCTGCTCGATCATCTTTCCACCTGTAAATCACCGCAGCAGATGTTCGGCGCATTGGCCAAAACATATTATGCTGAACTTTCCGGAATAGATCCGAAAGACATAATTTCCGTATCCATTATGCCCTGCACGGCCAAAAAGTTTGAGGCCCAGCGGCCGGAAATGGCCAGCAGTGGCTTCCGCGATGTTGATTATGTTCTTACCACCCGGGAACTGGGACGGATGATTAAAGAAGGTGGAATTGATTTTCTCAATCTGCCGGATGAAGTTCACGATGCCCCGATGGGTGAATACACCGGCGCCGCAACAATTTTCGGCGCCACCGGCGGTGTTATGGAAGCCGCCCTGCGCACCGTCTATGCAGTTGTTACGGGAGAAAACCTGCCCAGCCTGGACATCACCCCGGTTCGCGGTTTGGAAGGAGTTAAAGAGGCAACCGTTAAGGTTGGAACCCTGGGCGATGTAAAAATTGCTATTGCCCATGGTCTGGGGAACGCTCGTAAAATAATGGATAAAATCCGCGAAGGAAAAGCCGATTATGCCTTTATTGAAATTATGTGCTGTCCCGGCGGATGCATATCCGGCGGGGGCGAACCGATCCCTACCAACAACGAAATTCGAATTTTACGCTCTGCGGCCCTATACAAAGATGACGGCAATGTCCAGAAGAAAAGGCAATCTCACGAAAATGAGTCGGTCAAAAAGCTCTACGACAATTTTTTAAAGGAACCTTTGGGACATAAGTCGCACAAGCTGCTGCATACCAAATACGTAAAGAGAGGCGACGAATTGCCTCATCGCATAGATGAATAAATTGTTTGCTCAAGATTAGGTACCATAACAAAGAGGTCTGTCCTGCCCCGGACAAACCTCTTTGTTTTTCCCACCCCAAGCACAGGTTATTTATGAATGAAAAAAGAATCGAACACGATTTTCTGGGATCATTGGAAATGGCTGCCGATGCTTATTGGGGAATACACACCCAGCGAGCCGTTAATAATTTTCCCATCAGTGGCCTGAAGGTAAATGATGTCCTGATCAAAAGCCTTGCGCTGACTAAGAAAGCCTGTTGTCTGGCTAACCTGGAAACCGGCCATCTCCCGGCCCAAAAAGGAAAAGCAATTATTGCCGCCTGTGATGAAATTGCCGCTGGTGGATTTGCCGATCAATTTCCCGTTGATGCCCTGCAGGGCGGCGCCGGAACATCTACCAACATGAACATCAATGAAGTCATCGCCAACCGTGCCATTGAACTTTTGGGCGGGACCAAAGGCAATTATGATATTGTTTCTCCGTTGGAAGACGTCAACCGGCATCAATCCACTAACGATGTTTATCCCACAGCTCTCAAAGTTGCCGCTATTTATCGACTACGCGATTTATCTACTGCCATTTCCTCTCTGCAAGGAGCTTTTCAGGAAAAAGAAAAAGAATTTGCCGCAATCGTCAAACTGGGACGGACGGAATTGCAGGAAGCCGTTCCCATAACACTGGGGGCGGAATTCTCCGCCTTTGCAGAAGCATTTTCGCGCGATCGCTGGCGGACTTTTAAATGCGAAGAACGCCTGCGTGTTGTAAATCTAGGCGGAACGGCCGTGGGAACAGGGCTTACCGCACCACGGAATTATATTTTTCTGGTCATTGAAAAATTGCGGGAGGTAACGGGGCTGGGATTATCCCGGGGCGAAAACATCTTGGGTGAAACAGCCAACGCCGATTCGTTTGTTGAAGTATCCGGAATACTGAAAGCTCATGGAGTTAATCTCATTAAAATTGCAGGCGATCTGCGTCTGATGAATCTTCTGGGTGAAATTCGTCTACCACAATTACAGGCCGGTTCTTCCATCATGCCCGGCAAAGTTAACCCCGTTTTGGCGGAAGCGGCTATCCAGACAGGTATCAAGGTCATTGCCAATGACGGCATCATTACCGAAACTGCAGCGCGAGGCACTCTGCAAATCAATGAATTTCTGCCTCTGCTGGCCCACTGTCTCTTGGAATCGCTGGATCTGCTGATCAATATAGACCTTCTGCTCACCGAGCATGTGCGCGGAATTGAGGCTAATAAAGATAAATGCGAGGAATATTTCAACGCCAGCCCAATGATCATCACAGCTTTGCTGCCGATTATCGGTTACGAAAAGGCAACGGAGTTGATTGCGGAATTTTCTTCCGGAAACGAAAATAATATGCGGTTGTTTTTAGAAAAGAAACTGGGCAAAGAATTGATCGACAAGGCATTCTCTCCGCACCAGCTAACGGCTCTGGGCTATAAGGATAAGAAATAATGAATAACACACCGAAAGGAAACCGGCTGCATATAGCTCTTCTGGGTCGAACAAATGTCGGCAAGTCCAGCCTGCTGAATTTAATGCTCGGTCAGGACATCGCCATCACCTCGCCTGTCGCCGGAACCACGACAGATGTTGTGGAAAAGGCCATGGAGCTTCTGCCGCTCGGTCCTGTTCTGTTTCTGGATACCGCCGGCCTGGATGATGTCTCGGAACTCTCCGGCGCACGTCTGAAAAAAACAGCTAAAGTATTTGACCGCACCGATATCATCATTCTGGTCACCGAAGCTGATATCTGGACTGATTTTGAAGAAGCGGTTCTCACCGAAGCACAAAAACACAAGATTCCCCTGTTGATTGTAATCAACAAAACCGATTTGCGCAGTCCTTCCCCTGATCATCTGATATTCCTGCAAGCAAAATCCGGTTGGATTTTGACCGTTTCCTGCACCGATGAAACAAAGCGTCAGAATTATCTTATAGCCTTAAAGCAACTATTGTTGGAAGTTGCCCCTGCAGATTTCATCGGCATACCATCGCTCATTGGCGATTTGCTGCCGCCGGGTGGCTTGGCTGTTTTAGTAGTACCGATTGATCTCGAAGCACCCAAAGGCCGGCTGATTCTGCCGCAAGTGCAGACCATCCGCGATGCTCTGGATAACGACGCCATGACCCTGGTGGTTAAGGAAAGAGAACTGGCTGCGGCCTTGGCCTGCCTGAATACTCCTCCCGCCATCGTCGTAACGGATTCACAGGCTATTCTTAAAGTGACGGCTGATGTTACGCAAGAAATTCCGGTAACCACATTTTCCATTCTTTTTGCCAGGCAAAAGTCCGACTTGAATATTATGGCGCGGGGGGCGGCAGCCATTGACACCTTGCAGCCGGGCGACAGGATTTTGATTGCCGAGGCCTGTTCCCATCATGCGCTGGAAGACGATATCGGCCGGGTAAAAATCCCCGCTGGCTGCGGCAGTATGTTGGCGGCGACTTGCAGATTGATACGGTATGCGGTCGCGATTATCCGGACAATCTCAAAGATTATAAAATAATTCTGCACTGCGGTGGTTGCATGATCAATCGCCGGGAAATGCTCACCCGCCTGCGCAAAGCGCAAGAGGCCGGCGTACCTGTAACCAACTATGGTGTGGCTATATCCTTCCTGCAAGGCGTGATCAAGCGCAGCCTCGCCCCCTTCCCTTCCGCTTTGCTGGCCTTCGAAAATGAAATGAAAGATAAAAAGTGATCTTGATAAAAGGCGCCTGACAAAAAATCATCCGCCCAAATGTTTAACGGTGTAGCCCAACTTAGAAAGTTCCGCTGCAAGTAAAACCCGCCAATCGCCCTGAATCTCCAGAACTCCTGATCTGACCGTGCCCCCTGTGCCGCATTTTTGTTTGAGCTGCGAGGCCAGTTTTTTGAGCGAATGCTCATCAAGAGGAATGCCGGTAACCACCGTCATGCCTGAACCCTTGCGCCCCTTGGTTTCCAGCCGCACCCGCACAATGCCGTCCTGTTTATTATTGCGGCAAACACACTGTAGAGCAGGTTTTCCGCAAGCAGGACAACATTGTCCAAACTCAGTGGAATAAACGACACTGGTATTTTGATTATTTATTAATTTCATAGATTGTTATTGTGTTTTTCAAAATCCGTAAATCAATTAATCTGCCTTGATTGGCTTTTCGTGATTTTTTGGACACAATCGTACTCTTTTTGGTTCAGAAGGAAAAGGGATATTTCTTTAGACATATCAACCGGAAAAGAAATTATCGCCATTTCCTGGATTCCGTGTTGACAAAATGAAGTTGAAAAAGATAAGGTAATACCCAATAAAGTTCTACCTGAGAGGGAGGAATTTCTGATCTTGAGGGAAGTGTGAAATCTGAGCAAAAGCTGAAGGTTTGATTCTTCCGGGATCAAACCTTTTTATTTATGGATAAGCGGATTGGAACTATTACAATTATCGTCACGAACAGGAAAAATCAGTCGGAAAAAGTAAATAAAATCCTGAGCGAATATGGCGATGTGATCATCGGACGGATGGGCATACCTTATTTACCCAAGGGGCTGTATATTATTTCCCTGATTGTTCATGCCACCACCGATGAAATCGGCGCGCTGACCGGCAAACTAGGAGCATTAACGGGAGTTCAGGTTAAATCCGCTCTCACCAAGGCCTAAGGAAATACTTAAATGATTAAAGATTTTATTGATGATGTAAAAATTGAAACACTGCTTGCTTCCGCAAAGAATCCAGCGCCCAAGCGAGTTCGGGAAATTATCGCCAAGGCTTATGAGCTCAAAGGCCTCTCGCCCGAAGAAGTCGCCATACTACTGCAGACGGAAGACGACGAGCTCATCGGCCTGATCTTTCAGGCGGCAAATAAAATCAAAGAGGATATCTACGGCAACCGCCTTGTCCTTTTCGCGCCACTTTATGTCGCCAATCACTGCTCCAACAACTGCCTGTATTGCGGCTTCCGGAGTGACAACAAAGAACTCAACCGCGTCGCTTTGACGATGGACCAAATATACAAAGAAGTACAGGTCCTCGAACGCGAAGGCCACAAGCGCCTGCTGATGCTCTGCGGCGAGCACCCTACCCGTTCCAGTCTGGAATATTTCATGGAAGCCATTGAAACTGCTTATGCCGTAAAAACAGAACACGGCGGAGAAATCCGCCGGATCAATGTGGAAATAGCACCGCTGGAAGTGGCGGAATATAAAAAACTGAAAACAACAGGCATCGGAACGGTTGTCTTATTTCAGGAAACTTATCATCACGAAACATACAAAGCGATGCATCCATCCGGCCCCAAGAAAGATTATGCCTATCGGCTCACTGCCATGCACCGCGCCCAGGAAGGGGGTATCAGTGATGTCGGCATCGGAGCGCTTTTCGGCCTCTATGATTACAAATATGAAGTTCTCGGACTGCTTTTGCATGCCCTGCAACTGGAGAAAGACTGCGGCGTAGGGCCGCATACCATTTCCATACCGCGGCTGGAACCGGCCTTCAATGCTCCTGCCGCAATTAAACCGCCGCATCCGGCGAGTGATCATGACTTCAAAAAGCTGGTGGCCATTATCCGCATGGCAGTTCCTTACACCGGTATGATTCTAAGCACTCGCGAAAATCCGGCCATGCGTTCGGAAGTATTTGCGCTCGGTGTTTCCCAGATTAGCGCCGGATCACGCACTAATCCCGGCGGTTATCAGGAAGACTCCAGCGAGGCCTTCCGCGCTTCTCAGTTTAATCTGGGCGATACCCGCACTCTGGATGAAGTCATTCTGGATATTACCGAGCACGGCCATATTCCCAGCTTCTGCACCGCCTGTTACCGCCTCGGCCGCACCGGCAAGGATTTCATGGATCTGGCCAAACCCGGCCTGATTCAGAAGTTCTGCCAGACCAACGCCGTATATTCTTTCAAAGAATATCTGCTTGATTACGCCAGCCCCCAAACCCGTATCGCCGGTGAAAAGCTGATCGAGCAGATGATCAGGAACACATTCAAAACCAAGCGCAAGAATTCTGTTATCAACAAGCTGAAGCAAATTGAGGAAGGCAAACGTGACGTCTTTATCTAAATCCGGAACAAATATCGAAAACCTGATCGGCAAAGCAAAAGATGGTCATGACCTAAGCCGCGAAGATATTATGCAACTCTTGAAGATGCCCGCAGAGCATTCGCCGGCTCTTTTTGCGGCCGCCGACACCGTAAGAAAAGAACAAGTGGGCGAGGAGATTTTCCTGCGCGGCATTATCGAGTTTTCCAATTATTGCGCACGCAACTGCCTCTATTGCGGCTTGCGTTGCGGCAATTCAAAGATCAGCCGCTACCGGATGACAGAAGATGAAATTGTCGCTACAGCCATGCAAATTAAAAGCATGGGCATTCCGACAGTAGTGCTGCAATCCGGAGAAGATTCTTTTTATTCAACAGAAATTCTGGTCCAGCTGATCGGACGCATCAGAGCGGAAACCGGTTTGATTATTACTTTGTCTATCGGCGAAAGAAGCCTTGCCGACTATCAGGCGTTTCAGAAAGCGGGAGCGAACCGCTACCTGTTGAAACACGAAACAGCATCCAAGGACATCTATAATTACCTGCGCCCCGGCTGCAAGCTGGAAAGCCGTCTGCAATGTCTGTTTAACTTAAAAAAACTCGGTTTTGAAACGGGAACGGGCAACATGGTAGGCTTGCCTGGTCAAACGCCGGAAATATTAGCCGATGATCTTCTCATTATGAAAAAGCTTGATGCCGACATGCTGGGCATCGGACCATTTATTGCTCACCCCGACACACCGCTTCGCGACCTGGATAATGACGATATGGAACTAACACTACGGGTTTTAGCTCTCGCCCGCCTTATTACGCGCAATACCAATATTCCCGCAACAACCGCGCTTTCCACACTCCACCCTCAGGGACGTATTATGGCTTTGCAGGTCGGCGCCAATGTCGTCATGCCTGATTTTACGCCGGATATTTACAAAAGCCGTTATGATATTTATCCGGGAAGAGCAGACGTAGGATCGGCAGCGGATATTATGACCAAACTGCAAATAGATTTTTCTTTTATTGGCCGGACAATTCATTTCTCGGTCGGCAACCGGCAGAAGTAATCGGCTTATTGACTTCAACCGGCTATACATTTACAATCGATCTAAATAGGAAGTAAATATATATCGCAACAAGGAGGATTTTATGAATCATCCCGAAGCAACGCAAATGGCTCTTTCCATCCTGCGCAAGTGGGAAAATTTTCAATGGATCATCATTCCCGTTTTAGTAATTGTTTTGTATATTTATTTCAGTGAGCTTTCTAAAAAGAATTACCGGGGAATCGCGGCCGGTCTTTCTCTGTATATGGTCCACTGGTTTTATGAAATACTCAATGCCCTGATCCAGCATTTTTCCGGGCATGCCCTCTGGACGGTACCAAACGGCACCAGTTTCCTCCTTCTGGTCGGCGTAGGTATTGAAATCAGTCTGATGTTTTCGATTGCCGGCTTGGCAGCCAGCAAACTGCTTCTGGATGATCCGAAAGCCAAAGTAATGGGTGTCAATAACCGTCTGTTTTTTGGAACGGCTAACGCCGCGCTGGCATCGATTCTAGAGATTTTTCTGGCCAAAACGCCGGCCTTTATCTGGGTGTATCCCTGGTGGGGCGCCTCCACAGTCTTCATCACAGTCTATATTCCTTTCTTTGTTATCTCGGCCTACTCCTATGACTGGGAGCCCGCCGTTCAGAAGAAATTTATCGGAGGATTATTTGTGCTCAACGCCGCCATGCTCGCCGTTTTCGGCGCTTTCCTGGGATGGATTTAAACAATTACTGTTTTAGCTGAAGGCAGATAGAATATGATTGGTGGGGATCATATCAGATCCAACGTCTTACTTTGTTCTGATAATTGATATAATCATTACCGAAGGTTTTCAACATCAGCTTTTCTTCCACCGGGATAAACATTTTCTTTATCAAGGCAATAAAAACAAAAGGTATGACCAGAGCAAGCAAATTCATAGAACAGAACGCAAATCCCAGCAGCGCCATGAACATGCCTACGTACATTGGATTGCGCGTTTTGCCGAAAATACCTTCTGTAATCATGCACGATGATTTGGCAATTAAAAGCGTCGTCCGGTGCTTTTTGAACAACAGGCTGGTCATGCCCATGCAGGCAAATCCGGGAAATGCAATAATCAATCCTCCCAGATTATAGGGGTAAGGAATAATATTAAGCAGGGGAACAAAATAATAGAAGAGGACAATAAGTATAAATCCCAAAATCAGGAATACCGGCGGTATCAATATTTTTTTCATAGATAGTCCTAATTAAAAGGGAGAGCAGTTTCCTGCTCCCCCTCCAGCTCAACTTAAGTTAAAGTCGACTGCACTGCCGAATCATTTTACTGATAGAATTTTTTCCCGAAAAGCTTCTCGCTCAATCCGGTCAGGTCGCCCCACTTCATGGGACCGCCTTTATCCGCCGGATAGCCGGTGCCCCAGATCATTCCGACATCGATCATCGCGGGAGAAGAAACGATTTTCCGGTCCAGGAGGTCTTTGCCGACCTTCAGCATGGATTCGTTAAACCCGTTCTGCATCTCCTCTGCGGAGACCTCTTTCGGCGTTCCCTTCGCAATCAGTGGCAGAACTTCGGGATCGACACTGCCGTCCGCAAGGAAGAAACCCTTTCCGGACTTTTTCAAACCGCATCGGCCTGCTTCGACAACATTCTTCAAGGTTGGCTCGACAAAGCCCATCCCTTTCATGGCTTTGTAGGGAATATCGATCCCGACTTCATCGGTCAGGCGAATCGGTCCTACCGGCATTCCGAAGGATGTCACAGCTCCGTCCACCTTCTCGATAGGATTACCCGCTCCCACATATTCCAAGGCCAGCCTGAGGTAGGGGAACAACAGGGCGTTGACGACAAATCCCGGATTGTCCAGGCAAACTATGGGACGCTTGCGAATGAGGCCCGTGAAGTTCAGGAGGTTGTCAATGGCGTCCTGGGCCGTCTGTTCACCGCGGATCACCTCTACGAGCTCCATCAGCCAGACGGGAGAGAAGAAGTGAATGCCCCCAAACCGCGCCGGATTGGTAATGAAAGGTGCCATGGAGGTAATAGGAATAGACGAGGTATTGCTCGCCACGATGCAATCCTCCCGGATTACTTTGCTCAGCTCTCCGTATACCTGCTTTTTGACACCAATTTCTTCGAAGACGGCTTCGATAACAATATCGACTTCTTTAAACGCATCAATATAATCGGACGTAGTGGTGAGGCGGGCCATCAGATCTTCCACAGGCTCCTTCAGGCGTTTTTTCTCGGCCATCCCGCCCAGAATTTTCCGCAGAAAGGCCTTACCCGGCTCCAGAGCTTCAGGAATGTCCTTCACGAGGACAGGAATTTTCGTGTTGCGCAGAATGTCAATGATGATTCCCCGGCCCATTGTGCCAAAACCGAGGACTGCGGCCTTTTTAATCTCCTTAGGAACAAAGCCCTTCGTCATCATTCCTTTGGGCTTGTCGGTCATTCCCTTGATGAAGAAGGTATTGATGCTGCCCTTCGCCTGATTGCTCAGGAGCACTTTGACGAAGTTTTCCTTCTCCAGTTTCAGCCCGTCTTCGAGGGAAAGCTTGACGCCCCGGTGCATGGAATCCAGGGCATAGATAGGTCCGGGTATTTCACGCCCTTTCGTGGCCTTCATGATCCCCTGTTTGGCCATATCCGCTATGGCATCAACCTGGGAGAAGTCCTGGACGGGACGCTTCAGGTCCGCTGTCCCGGCGCTTATTTCCTTCAAAAATACCTTGGCCGCGCTCAGGAGATCATTATCCGCAGGAATAAGCCGGTCGATAATCCCCAGTTCCAAAGCTTTCGCTGCCGGCAGCATTTTCCCTTTGAGTACCAGCTCAAAAGCCGGATAACCGATCAAACGGGGCAACCGCTGAGTTCCGCCACCACCGGGAAAGAGGCCGACGTTGCATTCAGGAAGTCCAATAATCGTAGTTTTACCTTCCCTCACAATTCGTGCCGTACAGGCCAACGCGAATTCCAGCCCGCCGCCCAGACAGTGGCCGTGTATCGCCGCAATAGTCGGATACCCCAATTGGCTCATTCGGGCAAAGCAACCGTGAAAAGTATCCAGTATTTTCCAGGCCACATCGGCAGACTCAACCTGGGACATGGTCTTCAGATTTGCTCCGGACAGAAAATTGTCCGGCTTTCCGGAAATAAAGATGATCCCTTGAAGTCCCTTTTCCTTCTCCACGTCACCCATCAGCCGGGCAAAATCTTCGAAGGCAGCGTCCGTCCACGTATTCATCGCGTCACCTGCCACATCAAAGGTGATAACACCGATACCCTCTTCCACCTGCAAATTGAAAATCTGACTCATGAAGTACCTCCTTATTATTTCAGTCTTTCGTTTAGATAAATGAAAGATCATGATGCTGAAAATCAGGCTAAAGCAATGGCCCGTGATTTGATTTTTTGATATTTGACGTGATACTACTTTGGAGCAAACGAAATATAGGGAAGATAAGTTTCTATGTCAATTATTATTTCTTAATGATGCTGGGCAATTCTGCCGGTTTATTTCTTCCCTCGGATACCTAGAGCGAATTCATGGAAATCAGGTCTTTGACATCAATATGCATTGATTCGTCTACAGACAAACCTTCGCGAATGAGCTCCAAAACGCGTGGTTTTTCTTCCGGAAATTTATAACCTTCGTAATCCTGAGAAAAGAGCAATCCACCTTGTCTGTTCACCCAGGAATTCATCTGATGGTCAAAACATACCCGGGATGTAACATTAAGCCCTTCAATCATCACGCGCAATTCTTCCAGGCGTTCATGCGGCGATGATAAGTGTAACCGGCCCTGTTCATATTCGACAAATATCGGCGTTTCGCCCCGGGGAACAAAAGGCCTTGACCGGATATAATGGGGATTAATCTCTGTCAACACCCGGGCGGTATTTTCCGCATGCTGCCGCCAGCGTTCCCGGCCACCGAGATCAGTCATCCAGTACTCGGAGAGCTGGAATCCCGCAGCCATGGCCTTTTTACCACCTTCAATCTGCTGGGCGCTGGTCACACCTTTGCGGATAATAGTCAGTAGCTCATCGTCGCCCGTTTCCAGACCAACATGCAGACGATCAAGGCCAGCTTCTCTGATTGCCCGCAAATCCTCTGGTTTTCTATGTGCCAGCGTCTTGGAACGGGCATATGATGTTACCCGGATCAAGCTCGGTAATTTCTTGCGCAAATGCTTAAGAACGGCGACGAGTTCCTGAGGCCGCATAATCATGCTGTCGGCGTCCTGAAGGAAGGCCGTCTTTCCGCCTGAATAGAGCCAGTTGAACACGGAAATGAAATATTGATTGTTGTTTAAGGAAGGATCGGCCCTCAGTATCGCCATCCCGACATCCCGGGTAATCTGGCCACCCTGACCCATTTTTTCGGAGACAGCCTTAATCTCGTCACTGATTTTTTTCACTGTATTAATATCGCTCTTGATGTCTCCCACGTTGCGATACACAAATGGATGATCCTTGTACATGTCGCAAAAGGCACATTTATTCCAGGGACAATTCTCAGTCACTCTCAATAGTAAAGAGGCACTTCCTCCTTCGCTGGGCGGACGGTAAGTACCTATGGAAAAAGATAATTCTGCTATTGTTCGTGCACTTTCTTTGCACGTTTCATTGTGGGTGACAACCATAAGAACTCCTTGCTTACTGCTGTTTCTTTTATATTACTCCTCGTCGGCGCGGTATAACATTTTGAGAAAAAAATTGACATACAAACTTAACTTTTCTATAGTCCACCCGTCAGAAAACAATGTCTTTTAAAAATATGCGGGTGAATGACATCGCCCCACAGGCAGAGATCAGGAGATATTTATGTGGAAACGCTTGTCGGCCCTGGCTATAAGATATGGTCTCATTCCGCTGGCCCACAACCTGATTCGCGCCTATCTGAGTACGATCCGTAAAACGATTATCCGGGATGAGCATATCATAAGCGCTCTTGAAAACAACCAGAAAGTGGTTATTGCCCTTCTGCATCAGCGGATGTTCGGGGTCATTGATTATGCAAAAAGATTCGGCCGTTTTTCTCTTGCCGCAATGATCAGTAAGAGCCGTGATGGCGATTTGATTGCCACAGTTGTCTCCCGGCTGAATTTTCACCCTATCCGCGGTTCCAGTTCCAAAGGCGGCAGGGAAGCACTCGATGCCGTTGTCGAATATCTGGCCGACCATCCGGCCGCCGTACATGCAGTGGACGGGCCACGGGGGCCTAAAGGAATAGTCAAGGCCGGAATAATCAAAATTGCCCAGCGTTCCGGGGCGCTAATTTATCCGGTTATCATATCCACTAATCGGGCCTGGATGCTGAAAAGTTGGGATCATTTCCTGATTCCGAAACCATTCAGCCGAGTAATGATTCGCTGGGGTGAACCTATCTCTGTCCCGAAAGATCTCCCGGAATCGGAGTTTGAACCGCTGCGACGGAGGATTGAAGAAAATATTACCTCAAGTCACGCCCAGGATGACCTGGCCATGGGCTGGGACCATCCCCTGTGACATCTTTATTAGCCCTTTTTACTTCTGAATCCCCTCGCGTTTCAGCCATTTTCCGTAACGCACCATCGCGGCCAGTGCATTGACGGCACGTTCAGGAGTCGGAAAAGAGACTGCCTTAAATTCCTTTCCGGATATTTCAGCAACAGCTTTTTTCCCCTGACCGTCCAGAAGCCTGACACCCAGGATCGGTTTGCGGTGTTTCTCCATCAAATTTATCGTATGCTCTATATAGATACTCTCCATTTCATCCACATAGTCGCGCCTCTGGAAGATTAAATCACTCAATTCGGGTTGCAATATGACACAGGACTTACCGAAATTTTCAATTAAGGATTGCAGCCCTACGACACCAAGGTGGATAACGGCATCGCAGCCGTCCCATTCTGCCAGCATTTCCACAACTTTAGTGGCAACAGCAAAATCTATCTCACCCACGAGATCAACCGGATTACCGCGATTCCAATATGGTGGCAAAATCTCATCAATCTTCTGTATAATTTCTTTGGACAGCGGCGGAATTGAAAGCCCGGATTCAGCACATTGATCCGTGGCCACGACTCCCCACCCTCCGCCGAGCGTAACCAGGGCGACACGTTTTCCCAAAGGAAGAGGAAGGGATGAAAAGGCAGCGGATAGATCAAGTAGATCCATTGGCTGGCGAGCCAGGATTATTCCCGCCTGACGGCAGGCAGCATTGAATACCCGGACATTGGACGCCATTGCTCCCGTATGGCTTGCCGCCGCGGTGTTGCCTTCTTCCGTGCGTCCTCCCTTGAGCAAAACTACCGGCTTTTTCCGGGAAACACGTTCGGCCTGCTGTAAAAAACGCCGTCCGTCTTTAACGCTTTCAATATAGAGCAGAACCGTTTTGGTAATCTCATCCACCTCAAAAGCGCCCATAAAATCTTCTACGGTAACCATAGCCTCATTGCCGGAACCGCAAAAAGCTCTCAGGCCGATATTCTCTTTTTCGGCAAAAGCGATAAGCTGCGTTCCCAAATTGCCGGATTGAGCCACCAATGAGACGGAACCCGGTTTGGGCCAGGCGGCCGATCCCACGCAAAACAACTTTGCATGGGGATTATTAAGCCCCATAGTATTGGGACCGATAATGAGAATGCCCGCTTCCTCCGCCGCCGCAACAAGATCCTTCTCCAATTCGACACCTTCGCCTCCCGCCTCGGCAAAGCCCGAGGTGATCAGAAGTACGTATCTGACCTTCTTCTCTTTCATGACCGGTATCAAATCCAGAATACGCGCTGCCGGTATCGTCACTACGGCGATATCAACCTTGCCCGGTATATCCAGTAGGGATTTATAAACCTTTCGGCCGGCAATATCCTTGTTATTAGGATTAACCAGATAAATCTCCCCGGCAAAATCACCGGCTACGGTATTGGCCAAAAGCCTGTATCCCCATTTCCTGATATCACCAGAAACACCGACAAAAGCCATGGACCGGGGCGAAAACATCTTATAGATATCTTTCGGATCAACCGGATGGCGATTCAATGTCTTTTCGATTCTATCGCCGAGTATTACCAGTGCATCCACTGCCGTGATCTCACCTGCGGCATTCGCTACCAGAGGATTAACATCCACTTCGACAATGTCGGGGCATTCCGTCGCCAGTCGCGACAGGCCCAGGATCACATCAATTATCTTTCGACGGTTCACCGGCTTCTCTCCGCGGAATGGCCCGAGAAGTTTTGCCGAACGAAACTCATCGAGCATCGCCTCGGCCTGTGACTCACTTACCGGAGCCACCCGGAATACAACATCGTCCAGTGCCTCGGTAAACACACCACCCAGGCCGAACATAATTACCGGCCCGAATTGCGAATCACAGAAAATGCCGGCAACGAATTCCCGCCGCCCACGAACCATCGGCTGCACCAGATAACCTTCCAGATCTTCTCCCGCAGAAGTGCTGATATCACTCGCCGCTTGCAGTACTGCCTCCTTGTTCAATAAATTCAGATGCACCAGCCCCCGCTCTGTTTTGTGCGTCAGTTTTGATCCTAATCCTTTCAGAACAACCGGATAACCTGATTTTTCAGCAGCTTTTGCGGCATCAATCGGCGTTAAAGCAATAACTTCTGCAACTACGGGAAGGCCATAGCCGGCCAGAATCTGTTTTGATTCCGCTTCCGTCAGCGCCGATCGCTGCTCTGTTTTGGCCTGTAATATTATTTTATTGGCGCTTTGTTCCTTTTGCATTCATTTCACCTCATTTTTCTAGAAGGGAATTAATTAACCCCATTTTTTAACTTTTCGAAACAATCGATAAAGCTTAAAATATAACCTGATTGTCGTTGCTTTTCTAAATCAAAATGGGAGCACGTCTGTTCTGACAATGCCCCCACAATCAGTTTGCTATCATTTTATGTATTCAGAATATTGCAAAACAAATCAACCTATAGTGTCTAAAATCGGTAAGTTCTTATCGCATTTACTCATTCAGATCAATAAATATTTACTTCCCAACAAGACAAAACCAACCCTACTTAATGGCAGGGCATATGCAACGAAAAGTTCCCTGAGTGCCTGAACCACCACCACGGATACACCGACCCCTCCTGTACAGAGCATTTCAAATCATATTAATAATTTAGGGGGGAGCGCCTCCCCCTTGAAGGTAGCTAAACCGGGATCATAATTAAAAATTATATTATGACATAATTGACATAATTGACATAATAGCCGGTTAGGACTAATAGTTACAGTCTAAAAATAAGATAAATCTGATGAGCTTTTTAGCAATAGCATCGGATATTTACCCCTTATTAGACTGGAGAAGAAAAATGGGAAAAAAGATACTGATAACAATTGACGGCAAAGAAATCGCTGCCAAACCAGGGCAGACCATTCTGGAGAGCGCCACTGAAAACGGCATTTTCATACCAACCCTCTGTCATTACTCGCGGACAACTAACGTCGGGGCGTGCCGCGTTTGCGTCGTAGAGGTGGAAAAGGCCCGATCGCTCATCGCCTCCTGCTGTATGCCGGTAAGCCCGGGAATGGTTATCCGTACAGATACAAAACAAGTGCGTGATGCCCAAAGAATGATTGTAGAACTTCTCTGGTCATCAGGTGATCATAATTGCTTGACTTGTGAGCAAAACGGCCAATGCGAACTGCAGAATTTGATTTACTTGCTGAAGATAGAGCAGCCTCGCTTTACGATAAACTCCCCCGGCTTTGCTTTGGAAAATTCCAACACCATGATCCAGCGTGATCTCAATAAATGTGTCCTTTGCGGACGATGCATTCGAGCCTGCAACGAAATACAGATTAATGAAGTACTCGATTTTTCCATGCGCGGCTCCCGTGCCAAAGTAGGACCGGCCTTTGATGCTGACTATATCGATTCTTCCTGCGTATTCTGCGGAGAATGTTTACAGGTATGTCCCACCGGTGCTATCACCTATAAACAGGCCAAATTCGCCGGCCGCCCCTGGGAAGTGGATAAAGTGAAAACAACCTGCACTTATTGCGGCGTCGGCTGCCAGATGGACCTCTTTGTTCATGAGGGGAGAATCGTTAAGGCATCGGGAAACCGCGAACACGGGAAGCCCAACGAAGGAAGTCTTTGCGTCAAGGGACGTTTCGGCATGGATTTTATTCACCATCCCGACCGCCTGAAAAAGCCCTTAATCCGCCGGAATAAAAACGAAGATTTAAAAGAAGCAAGCTGGGAAGAAGCCTATCAGTTCATTGCCGACAGATTAACCGCAGCCAAAAAAGCAAGCGGCGCGGATAGTATCGCGGGACTTTCTTCCGCCCGCTGCACCAATGAGGAAAATTATCTCTTTCAAAAATTTATGCGCGCGGTAATCGGCACCAATAATGTCGATCACTGCGCCAGGCTCTGACACTCCGTTACAGTGGCCGGTCTGGCCGCAGCATTCGGCAGTGGAGCAATGACTAATTCTATCGAAGAGTTGGAATATACAAATTTAATTTTAGCCACAGGCACCAATACTACGGAAAACCATCCCGTCATCGGCATCAAAATCAAGCGGGCAATTCGCCAACAGGGTACAAAGCTTATTGTTATCGATCCGCGGAAAATTGATCTGGTTAAATATGCCGATATCTGGCTTTGCCAGAAACCGGGAACAGATGTGGCTGTCTTCAACGGCTTGATGAATGTAATAATTAATGAAGGCCTTTACGCAAAACAATATGTAGAAAAACGCACCGAGGGCTTTGAAGCTTTAAAAGCGACAGTAGAGAAATATACACCGGAATATGTGGAAAAAATATCCGGTATCCCGGCGGAAGATTTGAAAAAGGCCGCCCGGATGTATGCCAAAGCCAATAAAGCCAGCGTTATCTATGCAATGGGCCTGACTCAGCATATCAGCGGAACAGATAATGTAAAAACTATTGCCAACCTGGCAATGCTCTGCGGTAATGTGGGTATTGAAGGCGGCGGAGTAAATCCGTTGCGTGGTCAAAATAATGTTCAGGGCGCCTGTGATATGGGTGGATTACCCAATGTTTACCCGGCATATCAGCAAGTCGCCAACGAAGATGCACGGAAAAAATTCGAAACTGCCTGGCAGGCAACCTTATCGCCCAAGCCGGGATTAACTCTGATGGAAATAATGAATGCCGCAGGCAGCGGCCAGATTAAAGCACTTTATATTATGGGTGAGAACCCGCTGATGTCCGATCCTGATTTGCATCATGTTAAGGAAGAACTAAAAAAATTGGATTTATTAATCGTTCAGGATATTTTCTTAACAGAGACGGCACAGATAGCTGATGTTGTCCTGCCGTCCGCCAGCTTTGCCGAAAAAGACGGCACATTCACCAATACTGAACGCCGCGTTCAACGCATTAGAAAAGCTGTTGACGCACCGGGAGAGGCAAAGCCGGATTGGGAAATCATTGCCGGAATTGCCACAAAAATGGGCTATCCCATGCAATATTTATCAGCACAACAAATCTTTGAAGAAATCACTTCCGTAACTCCCAGCTATGCAGGGATTACTTACAGAAGGATTGACAAGGAAGGACTGCAATGGCCCTGCCCCACTACCGATCATCGTGGCACAAAATTTCTGCACAAAGACAGATTTTCCCGCGGTCGTGGGCTATTCCATGCCATCGAATTTATACCGCCGGCAGAATGGCCTGATGCCGATTTCCCATTGATCCTATCCACGGGCCGGATTCTATACCATTACCATACGGGGACAATGACCAGACGTGCTCTGGGTCCGAGCGAGCGTTGTCCGGAGAGCCTAGTGGAAATTAATCCCTTTGATGCAGATAAATTGGGCATCAGTGAAGGACAAATGGTTAAAGTAACATCACGCCGCGGCACCCTGACAGCTCGCGCCCAGATAACCGGTAAAAGTCCGCAGGGAACAATATTTATGAACTTCCACTTTGCGGAAGCTGCAGTTAATTTATTGACTAATCCTGTTTTGGATCCGACAGGCAAGATTCCCGAATACAAGGTCTGCGCCGTTAAACTGGAAGCGGCCTGACAACCAATAGCAATTTAAAACAGCATTATAAAAAAATAAAAAAAGCTGAATATGCCCCTTGCCAGGGGCATATTCTTTATGTATAGAAGTCAGGCTATTTTTTGTCTTGACGACACAATAAAAACATTTGCCTGTCTTTTCACGGATGTTTTTTTAAGTGTCACAAAATACATTTTTTGCCTTTTATGAAGGCAAGGGAGGAAGTAAGAAATATGGGAAATGAAAATTTAGAAGGCAAACGCTGGTTTATTGCGCTTGCCGGTGTCATCATCATGCTGACCCTCGGTACGGTTTACGCATGGTCGGTTTTTGTCAAACCCATCGTGGCCGCCCAGGGATGGGAAATGAAAGTAGTTTCGCGTGTTTTCATGTTGATTATCGGTGTCATTGGTATCTCCGCCGCATTTGGCGGTATCCTGGTGGATAAGAAAGGTCCCAAGTTCGTCGCAACTCTGGGAACATGTTTTTATGGTGCCGGCGTTTTATTAGGCGGCGTAGCTCTTTATATAGGCAATTTCTGGTTTCTTTTATTCGGATACGGCCTTATCGCCGGTATCGGCAACGGCCTGGCCTATGTGGTACCTATCGCCACGTTGATCCGCTGGTTTCCCGACAAGCGCGGTTTGATCACCGGTCTGGCGGTTATGGGTTTCGGCTTCGGTGCTTTTTTCATCGGCTTGATTGCTCCCGGCCTCATCAATAAAGTTGGTGTAGCCAGTGCATTTATAGTTTTGGGCGCCGTCTATCTGGTACTTAGCGTATCGGCATCACTTACGCTGAAAAATCCACCTGCCGGTTGGCTGCCCCAAGGCTTTACACCAGCTTCTACTACCGTCAGTGCGGCTGATTCCTTTAGTTGGGCGGAGGCACACAAGACACGTCAATGGTACATGCTCTGGATTATGCTCTTTTTGAATGTCACGGCCGGTATGGGTCTTTTATCCAAACTCTCCCCGATGGCGCAGGAAGTCATTAAATTTGCGCAAAACATTGATGACCCGGCAAAACTTGCTGTCCTTGGCGGCAGTGTCTTGGCTACAGCCTCGATCTTCAATGGCTTGGGGCGTCTATTCTGGGCTGCCGTATCCGACAAAATCGGACGCAAAGGCGTCTACATGGTCATGTTCCTGACACAGGCGATTTTATATATTCTGCTTCCTCAAGTCACCAGCGTACTCGTGTTCACAATAATTGCATGCTATCTTCTTGCTTGCCTGGGTGGTGGATTTGCCGTCATGCCGGCTTTTGCGGCCGACTCGTTCGGTCCGACTTACATCGGCAAGGTCTATGGATTTCTGTTAACGGCCTGGGGAGCCGCCGGCGTCGTGGGCGGTTTTGTCTTTGCGCAATTTGACAAGCAGCAGTCCCTCTACACAGCGGCGGCCTGTCTGGTCATCGGGTTCTTTGTTGCTCTGCTTTTCAAACGCCCCGAACATGTCTCTCATTATAGAACGACCAAGTAAAAAGATTGCATTCGACTTCTTTTGACCGTTCATTATTTTGAAAGCACCTTAGCTAAACAAACACCCTTCAGCCAAACTGAAGGGTGTTTCTATAATGTTCCTGACTATAAAATATTTGCTCCCCTGCCCACCCCTTCACCTTGACACTTTCTTTTCTTCTGTTTATAGTATCACCGCTTCATTGGTAATTACTTCAGATAAACTGTTCGTCATCAAGCATTGTTATCCCGAACATGAAAGGATATTAATTAATGGAAAAGTCCATTGGGGAAAAGTTGTTAAAATCGCAGAAGGAATTTTTCTGGACAGGCCACAGTCGTGATCTCAATTTCCGTATCGACTCGTTAAATAAGCTTAAAACTGCCATTCAAACCCATGAAAAAGAAATACTGGAAGCAGTTTACAAGGATCTGCACAAAACCGCCTTTGATGCCTATGCTACAGAAATCGGCCTGATTTACGATGAGATTAATTTCGCTCTGAAAAATCTCCATGTCTGGGCCAAGCCGGAAAAAGTTAAGACTGCTGTTTTTATCTGGCCGGCCAAAAGTTATATTCAGAAAGAGCCTTACGGAGTGACTTTGATTATTGCTCCCTGGAATTATCCTTTTCAGCTGCTAATGTCTCCGCTGGTCGGGGCAATTGCCGCCGGAAACACTGCAATTCTTAAACCATCGGAAATATCGATACATACGGCAGATGTAATCGAAAAGATAATCAACAACACCTTTCCTGAAGAATATTTGCGCGTCGTGCAGGGCGATGTTGCTCAGACGCAGGCATTGTTGGAACTCCCGGTTGATTATATTTTTTTTACCGGCAGCGTCCCGGTGGGTAAAGTGATCGTCAATGCAGCTGCCCGTCATTTGACCCCTTTCACTCTGGAATTGGGAGGGAAAAGCCCGGCTATTATCTGTCCGGATGCAAATCTTCGACACGCCGCCCAAAAAATAGCGTGGGGCAAGTTTCTCAATGCCGGACAAACATGCATCGCCCCGGATTATGTACTGGTTCATGACTCTATCAAGAATGACTTTCTCGCCGAGTTAAAACAAGTAATAATTAACTTTTACGGGGATAATCCTGCAGATCATCAGCGATATTGTCGGATCATTAATGACCGTCATTTTCAACGTCTAACCGGTCTGCTTGCTAAGGCTAATGTTTTTTCCGGCGGCAGAATGGATGCCTCCGACCGTTATATCGAACCGACAATTTTACATCCGGCCCAATGGGATGAACCAGTTATGCAGGAGGAAATTTTCGGCCCGTTGTTGCCGGTACTTATTTTCTCCGATATCAGCGACATCATCCGCAAAATTAATGAACGGCCCAAACCCCTGTCTCTATATCTTTTTTCTGAGGACCGTTTAAATCAAAAACGCCTGACAGAGGAAATATCTTACGGCGGTGGAGCCATCAACAATACGATAGTTCATGTAGCATCTCATTTCCTGCCCTTTGGCGGAGTGGGGCCGAGTGGCACCGGCCGCTATCATGGCAAAGCCAGTTTTGACACTTTTACTCATCTAAAAAGTATAGTGAAAAGTTCCGTCCGCTTTGATATGGCCTTAGCCCACCCTGATAAAAATCCGGGGATGAAACTACTCAAGATGATTTTAAAATGAATATGTTGAATATTTTTGGAACAGATTCGTTATCCGGGGATAAAATAAACATTACCTGCAGACGAATATTTTATGTTACGATACATGACGAAGAAGCTAAATGATTCGAAATATTTTTACCCGGAAATGGACACTGGAACAGCATATGGATTATCGAAAAACAACATGCTGCGCACCCCGCGATACATCATTTCAAACCATGATGCCAACACCTTGAAATAACATAGCATTACTTGCGTCGTTGCTTGGCATTTATTATGCATACAATTAGCAGCGCGTTACTTTCTGAAGCCCATGATGTGAACATGAGGACTAAGTGTCTTTGTATGAAATAGGTCTTTTTAGCAGGGAACGGATGAACGGGGCAGCGAAAAATCCTCCACAGGATTTCGGACTCAACGAACGGAATGGATGAAGATAAATTCTCCATCCGGAGGAGTCATGCTTGCCAATGCGCAACGCATCAATTTTAACAACAACTTTTAAGGAGAGCGATTATGACAAAAAAGTATGATGTGGTGGTAATTGGATCTGGTGTTGCCGGTTTAGGCACAGCGGCCATCCTCGCCAGGGACTTCAAGCAGAAGGTTCTGGTGCTGGAGAGAAACCCCTTTATCGGCGGGCGCCTTGCTTCTTTCGTTGGCAAGGGCAACAAGGTAAGCATAGACGGCGTAGAACTGGATGCCAATGGTTTCAGACGCGCTCTGGCACTGGCCGGAGCCTGGATACCCAAATGCACACCGGATCTCGAGACATGTTTCAAGGATGGGCTGTTTGACGGATATACCATCGACACCGGCCATGGTTTGTTCTGGGGCAACAAGGGCAAGATTCGCATGTTGATGAACTACCTGGAAAAACCTGTGGATATGCCCTGTAATGTCGGATTTGCCTTTGTTGACTACAAAAAAGGCAACAAGGCTTATCAGGTCGGCAAAGGGGAACCTTACAAGTGGATGAGCGAGCAAGGATTCCGTTCAACCATGATAGCCTTGCGCGACATGGCCGTGATGACTCTGGAAGATATAGCACAAACCGCGCATATGTCTTTTGAACAATGGCTTCAGTCTAGAAATGTTCATAAGGAGGCATACGACTATATCAAAGTTCTGGCGGCTTCCCAAACAGGGCAGGCTGATCTCCGTCTGACTCCGGCACCTGATGTCCTGGGACACATGGCTGCCGCTTCTCCTATCAAAATGAATCTGGTTGAAGGCTCCTGCGCAACGGTCGCCAATCCCGGCACCATCTCTTTTGCTTTATTGATGGAAAATGTAATAAAAGAAAACGGCGGCGAGGTCCTCAGAAATTCCCCCGTTATTGAAGTTAATATTGATAAAGGCGTAGTTAAGGGAGCTACATACCAGACTGCAAAAGGCATCGAAACAGTATTAGCCGAAAAAGTAATTTGCAACATCCCGGCTAAGCAGATGCTTAATGTCATTCATCCTCGTTATTTCTCACATGATGTTGTTGACACTGTTCAGAACAAATTCTGGGGTGCCGGCATGATTACCGGTTATGGCAACATGAAATCCGACGTCTGGAAAGAAAAAGGCATCGAAGAGAGAAGCTTTATTTACATGCCGGATGTTATCGGAGCCGAAGAAGGATACAGCGGATGTATCGACATGGTATTGTGGAATCTGGCCAATTGCGCCGAGGGCAGCAACTCCAATCCCGCCTTAACAAGTGAAGTTGGATCAGCACCGGCGGGTAAACATGGTTGGATCTTCTCCACTGCCATGACCCACGAGGAAATGAGAACTCCGCAAAAAGTTCAAAGAGTTGTCGAATGGAATGAAAATTGGTGGAAGAGAACTTTCGGAGCTAAAAAATGGACCAGTGAAATGGAATACATGCTCTGGATGTGCACTGACCATGCTTTCGCCTGGATCCAGCCAATCGGCCAAGACAGAATTGATGTAAAATCACCGGATATCGAAGGTCTGTATTTTGCCGGTGACCAGTATGGTAAACGCCTGTGGGGTTGCGGTGTAGATGCCGCCGCCTTGAGTACTACTCTGTGCGTTGACAGCATGATGGGATCCAATACCGAAGAAAAAGTATTCCCGTTCTATCATCGGGCATTGCCTGCTCC
>CAYXZW010000037.1:0-28927 GCA_964469905.1 uncultured Smithella sp. | reverse complement strand
CTTTATTTTCATTTAAATAACAGGACAGATTAATCGGCTCTGCCGGAACAACGAAAGCCTTATTTGAATAGCGCATAAAAGTAACCAAGCGACGCAATGGTCCCGTATGCTCCGATTGGCCGAAAAGAATATTAACAAAGCTTTCGTTTTCCTTTTCCCGGCGGCGGCCATAAGCTACAAGTACCGGTACGATAAAAATCGGAAAATCAACTTTTGACTGCGCTTTACGCAGAGCAATAATGGCTTCAGCAGACGATTTGCTTTCAATAAATTCCGATTCACCCAGATGGATAATAATGCTCTTCCTTTTTATAACTTCCCGCTCTAGAAAAGCTAATTTGCCAGATAGCGCTTTTTGCTTTTTGCCTAATCTGCGCAGGAAAGACGACCAGAGAAATTTAATCATCATCGGGAGGGGCTGCCAGAAAGACATATTCATCCCGTGACAATACGATGGCCCTGGTAATTCTTTTCGTGATGTTAGTTCATGAATAATGAGACTATTGAGTTTGCTTCTTTGTTTTATCGCATAAATGACAAGACCTTCAGAGGCAAGATTTTTTATTTTATCCACATATTCGTCGGCAATTGATACGCGGGAGAGAAATGCTTTTGCCGGCCGAAATCTTAAGAAGTCCTGTTGCTCATAAAGGCAACCGGAATAATATTCTTCATTTTTTTCTGGGGAATCTATTCTTTTTCTTTCGATATTACTCAATTTTCAATTCCAATACAATTTCACTGCCCGCCGGCAGTTTATTTATTGTTCTGCAAACAAGAATCAATCTTCCTCTTTTTGAAATTCCCTGGGAAAATGCTGTTTCATATAATCTTGCACATAAGCACGTACTTCAGAAGCAACACTAAAAGACATTGCTTTCTTCAGCAGCACTTTTGCGTCTTTAAGGCTTGATGCCCTTATGATTCTTTTAATACGGGGGATAGCCAGATGGTTCATGCTTAACTCATCTAGTTCCATACCCAGAAGAATCAGGCAACACATCGGATCTCCCGCCATTTCCCCACACATTGCTACCCGAATATCCGCTTTATGGGCCGCATCAACCACTCTTTTTAATAGTCTTAAAACAGCTGGATGCAACGGTTCATATAGATACATCAAATGTTCATTGGCCCGGTCTATGGCCAGAGCATATTGAATCAAATCATTTGTCCCGATGCTGAAAAAATCAACCTCCTTGGCCAGCTTATCGGCAAGCACAACTGCTGAGGGCACTTCGATCATCGCACCTATTTCTATATCAGGCGCACTTTTTACACCTTCAGCCACGAGTTCTGCCCTTGCAGCCCACAGCAATTTTTTTGCTTCTCTAATTTCCTCAATACCAGAAATCATCGGGAAAAGGATTTTAGTTTTTCCCAGGGCACTGGCACGCAAGATAGCCCTCAATTGCGTTTTGAATAAATCAATTTCTTTCAAACAAAAACGAATGGCCCGCAACCCCATTTGCGGATTTAGTTCTTTAGCCGGTTTTGAATTGTAAGGGAATTTATCTCCGCCGAGATCAAAAGTTCTAATTGTTGACCAGAGCAATTCTTTAGTTTCCACAACCTGGCGATAATTATTGAAATGGTCTTCTTCAGTGGGTAAAACCTCACTGTTTATATAGATAAATTCTGTCCGGTACAGTCCGATATATTCGGCACCATGAGTAATTGCCATTGGTATTTCTTCAACAAATTCAATATTTCCACCGATCTGCACCCGATAATTATCCAGAGTGACAGCGGGAAGTTTTGCATGACTGAGATACTCATTCTTAGCAACGGCATAGTGTGTTTTTTTCTCTTCATATCTGGCTAGCATGTCCGGATAGGGATTAACAATAACCAGCCCTGCTGTGCCATCAACAATAATGATATCGGACGTTTGCACTATGCTCGTAATATTATCCAACCCGGCTACTGCGGGTATTTCCATGGAACGGGCAACAATCGCCGTATGCGATGTCCGGCCACCGATATCGGTGGCAAAGCCCCTCACTTTATCCATTTTCAACTGCGCGGTGTCGGCAGGAGAAATATCATGTGCCACTACAATGACGTTGTCATCAAAGCCCCATACAGTCTCTCTTTTTTTACCAGAAAGGTTCCGTAATACTCTTTCGGTGACATATTGAATATCGCTGATCCGGTCGCTGATATAAGTATCTTCGACATCGGCAAATATTTTTTTGTACCGGTCGAGCACCATTCGGACAGCCCATTCCGCATTAATTCCCAATCGGCGGATGTACTTTGTCGTCCGGCTGATAAATTTTTTGTCTTTCAGTATTAATACATGAACATCGATTACATAGAGAGGTTCTTTAATCTTTGTTTTCCTGATATTATCCTGAATTTCTAAGAGCTGACGCTCGGATTCTTTTAGAGCATTTTTGAAACGTTGAATCTCTTTCGGAATGAGGGCTACATCATCAAGCTTATAAAAAGAAAGCTGAATATCCAATGGGTCAAACAGATATGCTTTGCCGATAACAATGCCCGGGGAAATGCCTATGCCCTTAAGAACCAATGTTTTCTTCTCCTGATAGGCGCTCATATTCTTATTTAATCTTCTCCAAACTTGTTTTCGATCAAATTTTCCAATGCTTTCATTGCAGCCAGCACATCACTTCCCTCAACCCGTATTGTTAGTCTTCCGTTATGAGGGCAGGCTAAAGTCAGAATTCCCAGAATGCTTTTACCGTTAACAGTTTGTCCGTTGCGTTCTATGTAAATATCTGATTTAAATTGCTGCGCAATTTTCACGAATGATGCTGCCGGCCGAGCATGCATTCCCAGTTTATTTTTTAATATAAATGTTTTAATCTCTATCAATTCAAAAAATCTTTCAGTGATATTAAAAGAAATATTAAAGCTGCACCATATAAAATATAAACCTGAGAAATTCTTTTTTTCATAAGTCCAATGCAACCAAGAATTGTGGCAAGCGCCGCCACCTTGACTATAAAATCAGACGAATAATTAAATGACAAATTTCCGTGACCATTAATCAGAAAGGCTGCCCATCCGGCCAATACACCCAAAGCCCCCCATCGTATATTTACGGCATTGCGCGGCAAATCCAGCATGCGGACGAATTCAATG
This sequence comes from uncultured Smithella sp., assembly GCA_964469905.1. Taxonomy (GTDB): domain Bacteria; phylum Desulfobacterota; class Syntrophia; order Syntrophales; family Smithellaceae; genus MVRV01. The sequence goes on along the minus strand of CAYXZW010000037.1, from coordinate 25,816 downwards.
CCCTGCTTTCCTCTGCGGTAGCCTTCAAGAAAGCCTTGCAGCCTAACCCAGACATGAGCCGGAGTATATAATAATAGAAAAGCTAAAGGTGCAAGAAAATAACCGGCATAGGCTAAAACACAAGAAACGATGGCGGCAAAAGGCCGTAATGCTCCCCAGAAGAAAGTATCCCCTATAGCCGCATAAGGCCCCGCCAAAACTTGTTTTATCGCAATAGAATCAACTGATCTATTGACTCCCTTTTCCTTAAACTGCTCTTCTTCCAAACGAACAACCGAGCCGGCTACAGATGCTGAAAAGTAAGGATGTGTATTGAACATTTGCAAGTGACGATTTAAGCATTCTGCGGCATCTTTTTGTGTCAGATTCCATTCCCGAATCGCAGGAATTACCGTCATTGCAAAACCCATGTTCTGCATTCTGCGAAAATTAAGAGTAGTCGAGATAAAAAATGATCTCAAAAAAATCTTCGTTAATACTAAATCATTCACTATTTTAAGGCCTCAAAAGCAATAAACAGTGTATTTTAACGCTTTTTCCAGTAGCATAAAACAATACCGAAGTCAATTTAATCACAAGGAATACATGATATTCCATTTTTTCTTGACAAGTGCTTATTTTGTTGTTAAGGACACGCCGGTTTTCATAAAAATACCGCAAGCGGCGATTTTTCATTCATTTATCCCGCAAATTAATCATTCCGATTTAGATAAAATGGGTAAATCAATAGGGGGTAGTTAAATGCTTTGTCAAACAGTTAAAACAGGTATAGAATGCGCATTTATGAGTAAAAAAGGCTGTGGTTTTTTTGGCGGCAGCTGTCATGTAATAGTTGAGAGATGCACTGAATGCGGCAAGATATTAGAATACGAATCAGGTAAATACTGCAAGGTTTATCCGGATCCCGCAAGTAAGTGGATTAATGGCAAATGCCCTACGGCAACTCATATCAAACTGGAAGTTAAAGAAACGACACAAAAAGTCAATCCACTGAAAGCTTCCAAAAGAGCAAGCAAGAAATAATCTTCAATCCCGGGAATTGTTATCTGAAACATGCTTTGCTTTTAGGAAAAATACATTGCGATCAAATAAAAAGCCGACTGTCAACCAGTCGGCTTTTTTATCAGCTAATTATATCTCTTATTTGCTGCAATTCTCGTTTAATCAAAAGCAATTTTTCTCTATTGACAGCTTCTGATTCCGGATCACTTTCTCCCCGCATTTTCGCCAGCTGCTTTTTGGCTCCGTCAATCGTAAAACGTTGCGTATAAAGTAAATTACGAATCGTTAATAATTCCTGAACATCTTTTTTGCGGTAAAGACGTTGAGCAGATTTTGTACGCACAGGTTTAACAGACTTGAACTCTGTTTCCCAGTAGCGAATGACGTAAGACTCAACATCCAGAATTTTGCTTACTTCTCCGATACGGAAATAGGCCTTTTCGGGAATAACTGTTTCCATAAAATTCCTAAATCCTTACGGCAATATTCCCCGCAAAACCTCTTGAAAACTAGTTCAGGGCTTTACGCAATACCTGAGAGGATTTAAAAGTCAGAACCCTCCGAGCGGTAATTGATATTTCCTGACCGGTCTGAGGATTACGACCGCGACGTTCTCTTTTTTCTTTCACGACAAAATTGCCAAATCCGGAGATCTTTACTTTGTCACCCTGGGCAAGACTGTCTTTAATAATGTCAAATACAGATTCAACGATGTCTGCCGACTCTTTTTTCGAAAAACCAAGCTTCTCATAAACATTTTGAATAATATCAATCTTCGTCATTTCTCTTCCTCCGTTTTAGCTTCGTATGACTATTCGCCTCTTACTTTTGCACCAGTTAATTTAATGGTGTTGCGCACAATTTTTTCATGGACATTATTTACTTCAACATCGGTCAGTGTTTTATCCGTTGCGCGATAAGAAAACCGCAACCCCAGACTTTTCGTTTCTTCTGCAAGACCTTTTCCCGTGTATATATCAAAAATAACAACATTTTCAAGTAAATCTTCTTTCTGACTCAAAACAATATTCAACATATAATCTGCCTCTACAACAGATCCGATCACAAAAGCCACATCCCTGGCTACTGCCGGATATTTTGATATTTCTTTATAAGTAATACCGGAGGCATTATGGTCTGCCAGCATATCCAGATCAATTTCGAATATATAGGAGTTTATTTTTAAATCCATTTTATCCTGGACATCAGGATGCAACTCACCTAAATAACCTATTTTATTGCCATTCAAATAAATATTGCATGATTTTCCCGGGTGTAAAAACGTCTCCGGATTTTCCGAGCGGTACTGACAATTGTCAATTTTCAAATCTAAAAAAAGATTGGCAATGCATCCTTTTATGTCATAAAAATCTGCATTCCGCTTATAATTCCATAAATCTTCGCTGATCGTTCCTGATAAAAGTCCGGCCAGAATATTTTTTTCTTCCGGCAGATTACCTTCACCACGACTAATAAAAGTTCTGCCCATCTCAAAAAGCTTTAAATTCACACAGCCGTTGTTGGCGTTCTTCTTCAGACTATCAAGCAGGCCGAAAACCATCGTTGTCCGCATAATAGATTGATCTTCCACCAATGGATTCTTAATATAAACCAGGCGGCGTCTTTCATCGTTTTCTTTCAGACTGAGGTAATCAATAGACAGCGGGGTGACAAAACTGAAGTTAATAACCTCATTATAACCGCTGCCGGTCAAGAGACAGCGAATTCTTTCTTCCAGGTCAAGGCGAGGAATAGCAACCATTTCGGCAACGGAGACATCGGGCAGAGTTACCGGCACATTTTCATAACCATAAAGGCGGGCAACCTCTTCAATTATATCTACTTCTCTGGTGATATCTACACGATATGTCGGCGGTGTTACAAAATACCTTCCTTCTTCCGTTTCCCTTATATCCATCCCGATGCTCTGTAGAATCCTTATCACTTCTTCGCTTTTAATTACCGTACCGATTATTGCATTGATGCGTTTGAGCCTTAAGGGAATATCAGTTGCAGCGGGAACTTTAAACGGATATTCATCAATATAATTTTTACAGATAATTCCTCCGGAAAGCTCTGCAATCAGTTGGGCAGCACGATCCAATGCCCTCAGCACACCTTCCGGATCAATTCCCCTCTCAAAGCGGAAAGCCGCATCCGTGGGCATAGCCAGACGCCTTGCCGAACGGCGAATTGAGGAAGGATTAAAATAAGCACTCTCCAGTAATACAACTGAAGTATCATCCTTTACTTCTGAATTGAGGCCTCCCATAATGCCGCCAATGGCAACCGGCTTTCGACCGTCACAGATCAGCAAAGTATCTGCATCCAGTTTCCTGCTTTTACCATCAAGAGAGACAAATTCTTCATCCTGCTTAGATCTGCGGACAACAATACGGCCTTCTTCCAGGAAACGAAAATCAAAAGAATGCAGGGGTTGTCCCATTTCCAGCATGACGAAATTTGTCACATCTACCACATTGTTGATGGAACGCAATCCCACGGCTTCCAGCCTTGTTTTCATCCAGACAGGCGTTGGGCCGACCTTAACATTATTAATTATTCTGGCTGCATAGCGGGGACAAAGATCGGCATCCATTATTTTAACGGAAGTTAGTGAATTAATATCTTCCGCCGATTCCCGGATATCGCCTGCTTTTATTTTAATTTTTTTACCCGTTATGGCGGCTACTTCCCGCGCAACACCGATCATGCTGAGGCAGTCAGCGCGGTTCGGTGTGATGCCAATATCCAGCACCGTATCGCCCAAATCGAGAATTTCTTCCAGTGGTTTCCCCAGAGCCGTACCAGACGGTAACTGCATAATTCCCGTAGCATCGTCACCTATTTCCAACTCCGCCGCCGAGCACAGCATGCCCTCCGATTTCTCGCCGCGCAAAATAGATGATTTAATTGTATATCCTCCCGGTATCGTTGCTCCTATTTTTGCCAGAGGAACGATATTCCCGGCTTGAATGTTTTTTGCCCCGCAGACAATGGGGTAGTTTTGTAAACCGTCGGTTACTTCACAAAGTGATAATTTATCAGCTGACGGATGAGGTTTTACAGAAAGAATTTCGGCTGTAACAACTCCGGCAAATGCCGGTTTGATCAGTTTAATTTCATCAACTTCCAGACCGGCCATAGTCAACAAATCTGCCAGTTGAGAGGGAGTTTTATCAATATCTACATAATCTTTGAGCCATTTAAGACTAACCAGCATAACGCAAGGCTCTCCTAGAATTGTCTAAGGAATCGAATATCGTTTTCAAAAAATAAGCGAATATCAGAGATGCCATATTTAAGCATCGCAATGCGCTCCAGACCAAGACCAAAGGCAAAGCCGGTGTATTCCTCCGGGTCATACCCAACATTTTGAAATACCGCCGGGTCAACCATGCCGGACCCGAGAATCTCCAGCCAGCCGCTTTGTCCGCATACACGGCAACCTTTTCCACTGCACATTACGCAGCGGATATCCACTTCTGCAGACGGTTCGGTAAAAGGGAAAAAGCTGGGACGGAAACGCAGCGTTGTCTTATCACCAAATACTTTTTTAAGAAATGCAGTTAAAATGCCTTTTAAATCGCCGAAACTGATACCACGATCTACCAGCAAGCCTTCCATCTGGTGAAACATGGGTGTGTGGGAAATGTCGGAATCGGGTCGATAAACCCTGCCCGGGGACAAAATGCGGACGGGCGGTTGAAGTTTTTCCATTATCCGTATCTGAACCGGCGAAGTATGTGTACGCAGAACCACGTTTTCTTCAATGTAAAAAGTATCCTGCATATCCCGCGCCGGATGATCCTTGGGAATATTCAGAGCTTCAAAATTATAATAATCAAGCTCTACTTCCGGACCTTCGACAACAGAAAAACCGAAAGATGCAAAGATGGCGCATATCTCGCGACGCACTTGAATTACGGGATGAATACGGCCACAAGGGACAAAACGTCCGGGCAAAGTGACATCTATTTTTTCTTTGAGCAGGATATCTTCTTTTTTTCGGCTGGAATGGAGTTTAAGGGCATCCTCAATCCGAGAATTAAGGCGTTCCTTCACTTCATTACAGCTCTTCCCGAATAAAGGCTTCTCCTCATCCGGAACTTGAGCAATGTTTCTTAAAAGTCCCGTCAATAGCCCTTTACGGCCAAGATATTTTGTCCTGACAGCCAGAAGTTGCTCTTCTAGTGTTGCCGTTGCTAGTTCGGCAAGAGCATCATTTTCCAGCTGTTGAAGCTCACCAATCATGCTGCCTGCTCGCCACTTGCCAGAAGAACCACCTGGGCAAAACCTTTTGGATCATTGACAGCAAGTTCCGCCAGTATCTTACGATCCAGTTCGATACCGGATTTCTTCAGCCCATCAATCAAACGACTGTAAGAAATATTATTCAGACGGGCAGCTGCATTAATACGCGCAATCCATAACTGACGAAATTCGCGTTTTCTCGCCCGACGATCGCGATAGGAATATTTCATCGCCTTGTTTACGGCTTCGGTAGCTGTTCTGATCAGGCGGCTGCGGGCCCCAAAAAAACCCTTAGCCCGCTTAAATATTTTCCTTCTTCTTTTCTGGGCGTTAACGCCCCTTTTTACCCTTGACATTTCCTCTTTTCTCCTAGTCTAGAACGAATATAATCGTCATTATTTTTACAGGTAAGGAATAAGCCTCTTTATTTCTTTGAAGTTGGCGGAATGTACCAACGAAGCTCTCCTTAAAGCTCTCTTTCTCTTTGTTGTTTTCTTGGTGAGGATATGACTGGCAAAAGCCTTACTGCGCTTAACCTTTCCATTCGCGGTCAGTGAAAAGCGTTTGGCAGCCCCCCGATGTGTCTTTAGTTTTGGCATTCAATCACCCCTTTAAATTATCATTATTGCTGTTATTTTTTTGGCGATACAATCATGACCATGTTGCGGCCTTCCAGCCTTGGCTCCTGGTCAATAATACATTCGTTAATTAATTCACCTTTTATCTTATCCATAATGCGGCGGCCGATTTCGGTAAAGGCAATCTCCCTTCCCCGGAACATCATCGATATTTTCACCTTATCATGTTTATCTAAAAATTTTTTTATATTCTTTATCTTTACCTGTATGTCGTGTTCCTCTGTTTTCGGCCTTAATCTTATTTCCTTTACATGAATAACCGCCTGACTCTTTTTAGCATCATGTTGTTTTTTGCTGATTCGATAGCGATATTTTCCATAATCCATTATTTTGCATACAGGCGGTTCGGCTGTGGGCGACACCTCCACTAAATCTAAACCAACCCTCTCGGCATTGGCTAGTGCTTCATCTAATGTAATAACTCCCAGTTGTTTGCTTTCAGCGTCAATTACTCGAACGGTGGCCGACTTAATCTCCCTGTTGATTCTTAAATCTTTAACTATACGTCACCTCCTGAGACAAATAAGCTTTAATGCTTTTTTTCGCACATTTCCTGCACAAGTGCAATAAATTCATCGACTGACAACGAACCTAAATTCTGGCCATCCCGGAACCTGGGCGCAACCGTTCCCGCTTCCATTTCCTTATCGCCAATTACCAGCATGTAAGGAATTTTTTGCATCTGCGCCTGGCGAATTTTGTAGCCGAGCTTTTCATTTTCAAAGTATTTTTCCGAGCGTATACCAGCAGCAATCAGTTTATCATAAACAGTCTGGGCATATGGTATATGCTTATCGGTAACAGTCAACAAAGTGCATTGTACTGGTGATAGCCAAACGGGAAAAGCTCCGGCATAATGTTCAATGAGCACTCCCATAAACCGTTCAACTGCACCTAAAATAACTCTATGCAGCATTACCGGCCGGTGTTTTTCTCCATCGGCTCCGATATAACTCAATTCAAATCGTTCCGGCAGTGTAAAATCACACTGGATGGTCGCACACTGCCATTTCCTCTTTAAGGCATCTTTCAACTTAAAATCAATCTTGGGGCCGTAAAATGCACCGTCACCGGCGTTAGTTTCGTAAGCAATTTTGTTATCCTGGAGTGCATTCTCCAGCGCCGATGTGGCCAATTCCCAGTCTTCATCGGTTCCGATGGAATTTTCCGGACGGGTGCTTAATTCTACCTCATATTCAAATCCGAAAATTCCCATGGCATAATTCACAAAATCAGCAATAGCCCGGATCTCGGAGTTCAATTGTTCCGGAGTGCAAAGTATATGAGCATCATCCTGTGTAAATTGTCGGGCACGCATCAATCCATGTAATACTCCGGTCTTTTCGTGGCGGTGGACTGTTCCCAATTCAAAATATCGCAAAGGTAAATCGCGGTAACTGCGTATTTTTGATTTATAAATCAGCATATGGGAGAGGCAATTCATGGGTTTTATACCATAAGACTGCTCATCCACTTCCGTAAAGTACATATTTTCCCGGTAATGATCAAAATGACCGGACTTTTTCCAAAGATCAACCTTGAGAATCTGGGGTCCCATCACCATATCATAGCCGCGCTTTAAGTGCTCTTTTCGCTCCCACTCCTCAATGATGTAACGCAGAAGCATTCCCTTGGGATGAAAAATTATCAAACCGGGACCTGCTTCTTCATTAATTTGAAACAAATCCAGTTCGCGACCTAAACGGCGATGATCCCGTTTCTTTGCTTCCTCCAGCAAGTTCAAATAATCATTTAGCGCTGCATCATCGGCAAACCCGGTGCCGTAAATGCGCTGCAACATCTTGTTTCTTTCATCACCCCGCCAATAAGCACCGGCAACACTCAAAAGCTTGAAGGCTTTAATCATACCAGTTATCGGGATGTGAGGCCCGCGACACAAATCGACATAATCACCTTGTTTATAAATACTGACTGCTTTTACATCTTCCGGCAAATCGGTAATCAGTTCAACCTTATAACTCTCGCCTCTCTGAGCAAAGAGATCAATCGCTTCGGCACGGGAAAAATCTTGACGAATGAAAGGATAATTCGCTGCAACAATTTCCTTCATCCGCTTTTCTATTCTCGTAAAATCTTCGCTGGTAAAAGTTTCTTTATATTCAAAATCATAGTAAAAGCCATCTTCAATGGATGGCCCTATACTGACTTTCGCCCCTGGAAAGACATCCTGTACCGCCTGAGCCATTACGTGAGAGATGCTGTGGCGTAAAACAGACAAACCTTCTCTGGAAGTAATATCAATTAAAGATAGAGTCGAATTTTCGTCAAGAGAATGGCTCAAATCAACAGCTTTCCCGTTGATTTTTGCTGCAACAGCTGAATTCAGAGCTTCCTTTTTCCAGGTAGCAATAGCATCATGGACACTAATGCCAGCAGGTAAAGACGATTCGGATTTATCGGGAAAAACAATTGTAATATCCATAAATTTATAAAAACCACCAAAAACCATTCATCATACATCTGATTCATTTTAAAAGGGCATCACCATTTCGCTGATGCCCTTGATTAAAAACCGGCACTTTTCACAAACTTAGTATTGCAAAAAATGGTAGGCAAGCAGGGATTTGAACCCTGGACATCCACCGCGTCAGGATGGCGCTCTCCCCCTGAGCTACTTGCCTTCAGATAAACCTATTCAGAATTTTGTTCTCCTAGCAATAAAACGCCGCAGTGTCAAGCAAATATCTTATTTTTTAGCCTCTTTCAAGTTGGCAGCGTTAATAATTTTAATCCCCCGAGTTATGTATGTTAATCCCGATGCAACTGTAAAGAGACCGGTCAACCAGCATAAAATTATAATCCAATTGTAATTAATGTCATGAGAAAATGCCTGAAATGACAAAGCAAATAAAATTGTACTAATTTGCAAAGCGGTGGTTACCTTTCCGACAAAGGCCGGATTAATGACATAAGGAACAGATATAATTGAAAGAATTGCAATACCTAACAGGATGATAAAGTCCCGGCTGATAACTATAACGGTCAACCAGCCGGGAATAATACCCAAGACGGATAAGGTCACAAAACTTGCCGTCAAAAGCAACTTATCGGCGATTGGATCCAAATAGGAACCGAGAACAGTTTGACAGTTCAACAATCTGGCCAAAGCACCATCTAAAGCATCAGTTAATCCCGCCACAGCAAAAGCAAACAAAGCCGCACCATACGACCCTTGAATCAAGAATATAACCACAACGGGAACTAGGATAATCCGCAATAGAGATAAGAAGTTAGGTATATTCATTTAAGCAATTGAATCCGGCAATTTATTTTATTGTTTGCTGTCCCGAGATTTATTCCAATCAACCCAAGCGTCTCTGTCTTCCGCTTCGGTAAATTCTTTGGGCTCTTCCGCTTTGCCATCTGATTTGATCCGGATTTGTTGCATTGCTTTCACAATGTAAACCCATTCTTCCATGGAAACAGGTTTAGGCCCTGCCACGGCCGTTGGTCCCGCTACAGGCTTCGGTGGTCCGGCAACAGGAGCCTTTTGATCTTTTTGGGCAGTTGACGCGGCAACGCTAACTTCACCATCATAAACCTTGACCAGAGCAGATTTGTCCCCTTCGACATTCATCCTGTATACAGTACCACGGACTCCGGCAACGGCATTTTCGCAGGAAATTTCAAAACCACCTTTACTGCCGAGAGATTTGCGCACATTTGACCAGATTTTCCCGATAGACACAAAGATTTTCACGTCACGCTTTGAGACATCTCCTGCATTAACTTTTGTGATCTTAAAAACTGTATTATCGGCAAAACGGACAATACTATTATCAGGAAGCAAAAGCTCCATCCGGCTTTTATCTCCCGTAGAGACTTCACATCCCGGCTGGAGCAGATCATTAATCTTTAGTTTCTTCGAGCCTTTTTGCCCGGGGCAGACAGCCTGGGCGGCACCTTCCAGAGCGGTAACCTTAGCTTCGCCCTTGGCAATTTTCACTGTAACCGGCGGTTTGGCATAAACATACGTGGAAATGATCAACATAACCAGGAAACTCAACATTATTGAAATACTTTTTTTCATAAGCATCTCCATTTTTCCCAAAGCATATTTTACTGTTCTTAAAATGTTTGTAAATTAATTTGATACTTTATCCTTTTAAATTCGGTCCATCCGGTAAAGTTTCCAGCACTTTATTGACAACTTCCTCAATTGCTGTTTCGAATGCTTCGTATGATTTCATCTCCAGGCTTTTACCAGGTAAATCAAAATTTCTGCTGGTTGTTTTGTATTGAGCTCTCCAGAGAATTTCTCCTGTCTGCGTACTGCGTAATTCACAACGGGCGGCAATAGTTACCGGAACATAAAACAAACTAGCTATGCGGTTACCTTCGGTAAGAGTACAATACATAGCCGCATCTGCACCTATCAGTTCCTTGACAACGCCAGGAGATACAACACCGTCAATGCTTTTCTTTTCATTGTTGTATATAAGCTCTAATTTCTTGTCAATTACTTCCAGAGGAAGCTTAGAGTAACCCTTAAAATAAAGTTCATCAAGTACTTTTAACCTTAATAATTGCGGCGCCTTCATATCCGGAGTTTTATTATTCACCGGTAGCACGGCAATTACTTTCGCTGCGGACTTCTCCGCATCTTTTTTCAATGCATTAGATGCTTTGGAAGCACATCCATTGCATAACAGTATTCCCAAAATGACTGCTAAAACAATCTGATACTTGGATCTTTTCATCATTCTCCTTCCCTTGGTAAAAGGCTAATCGTTATTTGATTTTTTTTAATCAATTCGGTATCCAGCACATACCGGCCTGTTCTGGATAGTTCCACAGCCAATGCCTGCGCAGTTCCTGATATTTCCAGTCCCAGATGAGCCTGCTGCCATTCGAAAGATCGCGAATTAATATTTTTCACAATTTTCGCCCGTTTTTTCAAGAACTCTTTTAAATATGAAAAATCAGAATATTTTTTTACCCCTTTAACCTCCAGAGAAATAATTATATTCGCTTTTGACTCACCGGATATTTGATGAAAACCCATTTTAGCCAGATCGTTTTTTAAATCCGTAAGCGCAACAGCAACATTTACGGTAACGAAATATGTGTCGTCCCGTTTGCTTTCCGCTGTAATTTTATAATTGTTTACATATCTATCCTGCTGATCAATTATTCCTTTTTTTACCGGCAGAAATTTTTTGTCTTTAACCGGTAGTAGGAGTAAAGTAGATACCGTATCCTGGATTGCTCTTTGCAGAGCGTCCCGGATTGCTGCCTCCCTGGCACCGGCAACGTCATTTTGATTAACTGAAGCATTGCCTTCAACTTCGAGATTTAAAACACCCGCATTACCCTGGGCGAAAACAGGGGAACACCACAAAACAACTAAAATAAAAACAATTACAGCCCGATTGCGCATCATGGTTCAATTAACCATTGTTGATCCGTTGCCACTTAACTTTTTTAACTTATCAATTTCTTCCCGGATAACCCTTTCTGCTATTTCCGGAATTATCTCACGGGCAATTCTTTCTGTTATATCGGTTACCCGCTTGAGTATTTCTTCATTGAAATTATTTCCTGCTGCTTGATCTTCGGCAACATCAACCAATTCATGGATATATTTATTATCTTTAACTATTCTTTCATAACCCCGCCCATCAACAACAATAACTTCCTGATTATTTCTACCGTTTCGTTCTTCATATACTTCTGTCAAATCATAAATTTTCTTATCGTCCTTTATGATAGAATCTTCAGCCATAAATTATTCCCCCAGGCAGGTCACTTTAAAAAATATTACTAATATAAATGGTGGAGTTACCATAGTGTTCTAAACTCTTCAAGCAATATATACAACGGACTGTTGCTCATAAATATCAGTTACTATCTGACCGCAACTTAATGGCAAGATCATAAATTTTTTTCCTGGAAGAACCAGTTTCTTGTACAATTTTGTCAACTGCATCGCGGACTGAAATTTTATTGTTTTTCCATAATTGCAGCAATTTCTCTTCGATATCCTCAGCAGTAACTGCAGCAGGTTCTTTTTCTTTCCCCTTTACAATGATTGTAAATTCACCTTTTGTTTTAGCCGGCACACCACTCTGCAGAAAATTTGAAATTTTTCCATATTTGATCTCTTCAAATATTTTGGTCAATTCCCGGGCAATCACAATTTCGCGGTCACCCAGCACATCATACATATCCTGGAGTGCCGCCAAATACCTTGCCGGCGATTCATAAAACACAACAGTCCTTATTTCTTCCTGGACTTCTTTCAAATATTTTATTCTTTTATTTTCTTTTGCCGGCAGAAATCCACAAAAGAGGAAGCTATCGGCGGGAAAACCGGAGGCGCACAAAGCTGTAATCACTGCCGATACCCCCGGAACCGGAATAACGCGAACATTTTCTAGCTGCGCCAATTTGACCAGATGATAACCGGGATCGGAAATACAGGGAGTTCCGGCATCGGTAACATAGGCTACACTTGAGCCTGCTTTAATTTTTGCAATGACCGTCGAACTTTTTTCTTTCTCATTGTGCTCATGGAGACTGATCAATGGTGTCGAGATCTCATAAGCATTAAGGAGTTTTCGGGTACGTCGCGTATCCTCGGCGGCGACAAGACTTACTTCTTTGAGTACCCTGATTGCCCGCAAAGTAATATCTTCCAGATTGCCGATTGGCGTAGCAACAATGTAGAGAATTCCGGAATTGCCGTCGTTTGTAGTCATAGCACCCTTATTGAAAATTTTGTGGTTGACATCCAAGGCGTCTTTCAGGTTTAATACCAGACTCCAAAAGAAAATGCCATAATGAACCGGGTCAAGGCCATTATTTTATATGACAAAGCGAATACTTATTACCGGCGGCGCCGGCTTTCTGGGCTCCCATCTCTGCGAAAGGCTGCTCCGGGAAGGCAATGAAATTCTCTGCCTGGATAACTTTTATACCGGCAGCAGAGATAACATTAATCATCTTTCGGAAAATTCCCATTTCGAATTAATCGAACATGACATTATTAACCCCATCTATCCGGAAGTTGATCAAATTTACAATCTAGCCTGTCCTGCATCGCCGGTCCATTACCAGTACAACCCGATTAAAACAATCAAGACCAATGTAATGGGAGCAATTAATGTTTTAGGAATTGCCAAAAGAACGAAAGCAACTGTTCTGCAGGCTTCCACATCCGAAGTTTACGGCGATCCGGAGGTGCATCCCCAGACTGAATCCTACTGGGGCAAAGTCAATCCCATTGGAATTCGCAGTTGTTATGATGAGGGGAAAAGAGCTGCCGAATGCCTGATGATGGACTACCGGCGACAAAATGGCGTCAATGCAAAGATTGTCCGGATTTTCAATACCTATGGGCCGCGCATGGCCATTAATGACGGACGGGTTGTCAGCAATTTTATTGTCCAGGCAGTCCAAGGCAAAGATATTACCATATATGGCGACGGCTCCCACACCCGTTCTTTCTGCTATGTCGATGATCTGGTAGATGGCCTGATCCGCATGATGAACTCACCGGATGATTTTTACGGGCCGTTCAACCTGGGCAATCCCGGTGAGTTTACGATTTCCGAGCTGGCAGAGTTAATCATTAAATTAACAAACAGCGCCTCGAAAATTGTCTTTGAGCCGCTGCCGGCGGATGATCCCACCCAGCGCAAACCGGACATAACCCTAGCCATAAAAAAACTCGGTTGGAGTCCGAAAATCGAACTGGAAAAAGGATTGATCGGCACGATCCAATATTTTTGCAATCTTCTCAAAATATCTTAATGAGTGGAGGAATATCGAACAAAATGAAATTTAAGAAAAAGATTCTCTGTATTGGTGCAGGTTATGTAGGCGGGCCGACGATGGCGATGATTGCATACAAATGCCCGGATTACCGGGTAACGGTGTCGGATATAAACCATGAACGAATTGATGAATGGAATTCCCCAGAGCTTCCCGTCTATGAACCGGGACTGGAGGAAATTGTGAAAAAAACGCGGGGAAAAAATCTTTTTTTCACCAAAGACATTGAAAATCAAATTAAGGAAAATGACATTATTTTTGTCTGCGTCAATACACCCACTAAAACTTTTGGCACCGGCGCCGGGAAGGCGTCTGATCTTCAATACCTGGAAAAAACAGCCCGGCAGATTATGCAGTGTTCCGGATCGCCCAAAATAGTAATTGAAAAAAGCACTCTGCCGGTAAAAACTGCCCTGGCCATCGAAAGAATACTCATGAGCGGCAAAAGCAAAGTCCAGTTTGAAGTTCTCTCCAATCCGGAATTTATGGCGGAAGGAACAGCGATGAAGGATCTGGAAAATCCCGACCGCGTGCTTATCGGCTCCCGCGAAACAAAAAGCGGTCTGAAAGCCCGCGCGGAACTGGTTGATATCTATGCGCGCTGGGTTCCCAAAGAAAAAATTATTACCTCCAACATCTGGAGCAGTGAATTGTCCAAGTTGGTCGCCAATGCCTTCCTGGCTCAGCGCGTATCTTCGATTAACTCTATTTCCGCGCTCTGCGAGAAAGCCGACGCCGACGTTAATGAAGTCGCGCGAGCCGTGGGACTGGACAGCCGCGTAGGCGGCAAGTTTCTCAAGGCCGGCATCGGTTTTGGCGGATCATGCTTTAAAAAAGATATTTTAAACCTTGTATATCTGTGCAGCTACTATGGTTTACAGGAAGTGGCCGCTTACTGGGAAAGCGTCGTCAAAATCAACGAATATCAGCAGGAACGTTTTATTGCCAACATTCTGGGCTCTATGTTCAATACTCTGGCCGGCAAGAAAATTTGCCTCCTGGGATTTGCTTTTAAAGCAGACACCGGCGACACCCGGGAGAGCCCGGCAATATACATCACCCGCCGTTTGCTGGCGGAACAGGCCGAAGTAATCATTTCCGATCCGAAGGCTCTGAAAAATGCAGCATTGGATCTTGCCGATGATGAAGGGAGTATTAGTTTCATCGAGGACGCCTACCGCGCCGCCGCCGGCTGTCATGCCCTGGCCATCATGACTGACTGGGATTTATACAGAAAACTGGATTATAAGAAAATATATAAATCGATGGCTAAACCCGCTTTTATTTTTGACGGCCGCAACATCATCGACCATAAAAAATGCTTTGAGATCGGGTTTAATGTTTACCCGATTGGAAAGCCGGCGCTCAGTCATTTTAAGGCATAGCAGGAATATTAGAGTGCAACAAAGTCAAAAGCATTTTTTATTAATTTAATTTCGTTAACTTCCGGAAGAAGTGTTATCGCTATTACATCAAAGCGAGCATTGGTATCGGCCCTTTTCTTCTTTTGCAGATACCATAAAGCCAACTGCGATAACTTTTTCTGCTTTCTTATTCCCACGGCCTGTTCCGGATAACCTAACTGACTTGACTTCCTGGTTTTGACCTCGATAAAAACCAGTTCGCTTTGCTCCCATGCGATTATATCGATTTCCCCCAGTGGACAACGAAAGTTCGTTTCGCAAATCCGATAGCCGTGTTTCTTCAGATAAGCTATGGCGATTTGTTCCCCTTCCCTGCCAGTACTAATTTTCGACATGTCTTTCATTTTTTCTACAAATCCAGCGAGACCTGGTTTTCGTCAATGTTTTTTAGATGAAAAGAACGGCGATGTATTTTGCACATGCCGAATTCCAGTAACGCGGCACGATGTTCTTTCGTTCCATAACCTTTGTTCCGGAGAAAATTATATTGGGGAAACTGACGATGATACATTTCCATTATGCGATCACGGGCAACTTTCGCAATAATTGATGCGGCGGCAATGGAAATACTTAAAGAATCACCCTTAACCAGTGCCTTTTGCGGAGTTGACATCGGTATTATATGCAAACCGTCAATTAAGAGAAAATCGGGCGGGACGGATAACTCTAAAACTGCCTCGCGCATGGACTGCAGGGAAGCTTGCAGGATATTGATGCGGTCAATTAGATCAGCGTCAGCGGTACCAACACCTACAGCAACTGCATCTTGATTGATGACCTCATAGAGTTCTTCTCGCTTGCGGGCGGAAAGCTTTTTGGAATCGTTGATTTGGTTATTTTGATAACCGGAGGGGAAAATCACGGCCGCAGCTACAACAGGACCGGCCAGCGGACCTCTTCCTGCTTCATCAATGCCCGCGATGAACTTGTAACCTTGTTGGTAGGCAAGTTTCTCAAATGTGTCCATTAAAGACTTAAGAAAAGCAATATATTTCTTACTTTCCGGTCCTTTCCGGCAGGATATTACAACAACAAATTGCCTTCATTGAAAAAGCCATCGCCAGTCGAGGCGATGGCTTTTCGACACACTAAAAACATCTTAAGGAGCTTTCTTTACTTACCACTCCGGTGTTCTGACGAACACAAATTGTTAGGGACCGTTACATAATAACCACCATGTTGGTCTTGTGACCTCGCGTGACCTTCAGGTTATCAGGTTATGGCATGTCCATTTCGTTACGGCCCTTATGCCGTTTACGATATTACATTGTCACGGTTATCGCTGAACAACGGCCTCTTAATTATTTGTCTGTTCCTTGATCCTTGCTTTCTTACCTCTCAAATTTCTTAAATAGTAGAGGCGTGAACGACGTACTTTTCCTCGGGTAACTACTTCAATCCGGTCGATAACCGGTGAATGCAGAGGAAAAGTTCTTTCAACACCAATGCCATAAGAAACTTTTCTGACTGTAAAATTGGCGCGACTATTACCACGTCGCTTGCGAATTACAACACCTTCAAAAGCCTGAATTCTCTGTTTTTGACCTTCGATGATACGCACATATACTTTAATTGTGTCACCGGATTTGAAACCGGGAATATCCCCTCTCATGTGCTCTTTCTCGATCATTTCCAAGACGTTCATTCTATATTTCCTCCCGTCAAACTCACATTACTTATTTAATTCTAATCCCGCATTATCCTGTCGACAATAATTGCTACCGCAGACCTTACTGCCAGATGATTATAATCGCCCATTCCCCTTATTGGTTCCAAACGGTAATCAGCTTTATCTACTATTTCATCAGCTATGCCTGAGCCTGTACCAAAAATTAATAGATAAGGCAAATTATCATTTCTCATCTTTTTTTTCAGGTCATCGCAGGTTAAAAGATTGTCCTTAAAGTTAGCTCCTGTAACAATTATCTGCGGCAAACAGCCGGTTTGTCCAATAATTTCGTTCTGAACTTCGTCCAGGCTTGTCTTAACCATGACCAGTTCAAAAGCCTGCCGGCGCGATTGATTGAAAACAGCCCCATACCCCTGACGCCAGTGATTAATAATTGCATAAGCCATATCTCTTTGGGCAGACAGGGGATTAACCACGAAATAATTCTGCACGCCGTATGTTCTGGACAATCGGGCAATATCGTGAATGTCCATATTTGCTATGGATGTGGTTACAACCTTACCATCTTTGTTTAAAACCGGATAATGTAAAAGAGCTATGTAAAGCATTACACCCTTAAAAAAGTTGTTTCTCTTACCTTAATCGTTTCTTAAAATCAAGACTTTATATGTCTTCTGATTTAATTTGTTCCAACTCTTTTTTATCTTCTGCTGATAATTCTGCTTTTTCCAGTAAATCCGGACGCCGTTTATACGTTCTGCGCAGTGATTCCCGTTTGCGCCACAATTCAATCTGGGCATGATTTCCCGAAACTAAAACTTCCGGCACACGGAAGCCTTTATAATCCGCTGGTCGTGTATATTGCGGATACTCCAGAAGACCGTTGGAAAACGATTCGCTGGATGATGACTCGGCATTGCCCAATACACCGGGAACCAGACGGGAAACCGCATCGATTAGAACCAGAGCGGAAAGTTCGCCGCCGGTTAAAACAAAATCGCCGATAGATATTTCCCGATCTACCAAATGCGTTCTTATCCTCTCGTCAACACCTTCATAGCGACCACAAATGATAATGATATTCTTTTCGGAAGCCAAATCTTCGGCAATTCTTTGATTAAATGTTTCCCCCTGCGGAGTCATTAAAATAACCCGAGAATCTGATTGACGGCCTTTAATTTCGGCTATCGCCCTTTCGACAGGCTCCACTTTCATGACCATACCGCAACCGCCGCCATAAGGGGCATCGTCAGTCATCTTATGTTTGTCGATGGTCCAGTTGCGGATATCATGCAGACAAATATTGATCAGACTTTTTTCCTGAGCTTTTTTCAGCAGACTAAAATTGAGGGGAGAAAAAAACATCTCCGGGAAAATGGAAAGGACATCAAACCTAATCACTTTTATAGCCCTTCCAGCAATTTTACAGTCATAATATTTTTATCAATATCTATGCTCAAGATTACATCGGCAATTGCGGGCAGAAGTATTTCTCTTTCACCTTTGCAGACATAGACATCATTGCTGCCTGTAGGAAAAATTGATTCAATTTTTCCCAAATACTTACCATCTTCATCATAGACATCAAGCCCAATAATATCACGCCAGTAGTATTCACCTTGCGGCAAATCTTCCAGCATATCGCCGGGTATCAATACTTTACACCCGATCAGCTCCTTGGCTGTATCTACATCATTGATATCTTTAAGTTCGAGAAAGAGAAATTTACCGGATGATACAAACGACCGGATATCATGTCTTTTTCTTTGTTCCGGGACATCTTCCAGATAAACAAATTCCAGACCGGTAAGAATATTTTGCGTCTCCATCTGCGTCAAAACCTTCAGACAACCGCGGAGACCACGAGTTTTTACGATCTCGCCAACAACAAAGAGATCCATTTTTTATTCTATTATTTCCAGAACCGCCCGTTTGTGGATCTTTGTTGAAGCCGCACTCAGTATAGTGCGAATAGCCTTGGCGGTTCTACCCTGTTTTCCAATGACTTTTCCCAAATCTTCTTTTGCTACACGAAGCTCAATAACAGATGTCTGCTCACCTAAAACTTCCGTAACTTCAACTTTATCCGGATTATCAACTAAGGCCTGAGCTATAAACTTGATCAACTCCTTCATCGCCACAACCTCCACAGAATTTGATTAGTTCTTTGGGGAAAATCAATATTTACTTCACTTTAGCTTCAATCCCTTTTGTTTTTAACAAATTAGAAACTGTTAAAGTAGGCTTAGCTCCTTTGGCTAACCAATTCCGAACACGGTCTTCTTTTAAGTTAACTTCTGCCGGATTCTTTTTGGGATCATAGTTGCCTAAAATCTCCAGAAACTTTCCATCACGAGGAAAATTGATATCCGCTGCCACAATACGATAATAGGGTTTGCCTTTGGCACCCATACGAGTAAGTCTGATTTTAACCGCCATTGATATTAAATAAAACCTCCTTAAAATAGTTTAGCCTTAGATTTTTTTATCACAGTTTATTTTAATTTAAAAGGGAAAATTCCTCTTAAAGGATTTGATACCGTCTTTTGAACTGAATTTTTTCATCATTTTCTTAATGTCCGCATATTGTTTGAGCAATCTGTTCACGTCCTGAACAGTAGTGCCACTCCCTAGGGCAATTCTTTTACGGCGCCGGCCATCAATGATCAGGTAATTATAACGTTCCTTCGGCGTCATGGAATCGATAATAGCGGTAATTCTGGATAATTCCTTTTCATCCGGTTGAGCATCTTTAAGTGCCTTTATCTTGCTCAAACCGGGAATCATCCCTAATACATCTTTAAGCGATCCCATTTTCTTCATCTGGGTTAATTGATTACGAAAATCTTCCAATGAAAACTCGTTTTTCCGAATTTTCTTTTCTAATTGCAGGGCAGTCTTTTCATCAATTGTGGCCTGAGCTTTTTCTACCAGACTTAGAATATCGCCCATGCCTAAGATGCGAGACGCCATTCTTTCCGGATGAAACACTTCCAGCGCATCAATCTTTTCGCCCACACCAATAAATTTTATTGGTTTTCCGACAACTGCCTGCAGGGACAAAGCTGCACCGCCACGGGCATCACCATCCATCTTGGTTATAATAACGCCGTCAATACCAATAAGTTCGTTAAATTTACTGCCTACATTAACGGCATCCTGACCGGTCATAGCATCGGTTACGTAAATAATTTCTGCGGGATTAACTCTGGCTTTAATTTTTTTGAGCTCATCCATGAGCAGATCATCGATATGCAAACGGCCTGCTGTATCGATGATAACAACCTCATAACCATCCCTCTTGGCCTGCTCAATGGCCCCGGCACATATTTCCACTGGATCTTTTAAATTACCGGCACTAAAAACACCTGCATTTATCTGCCTTCCCAGTACAGCAAGCTGTTCCATTGCCGCCGGACGGTAAATATCTGCCGAAACCAGGTAAACTCTCTTTTCCCGTGATAACAGACGAGCCAGTTTAGCCGCCGATGTTGTTTTTCCACAGCCTTGCAAACCAACCAGCATCAGCACAGACGGAATTCGGGCACCAAACTTGATATTCGTATTGGCGCCGCCCATGAGTGTTGCCAGTTGGTCATGAACAATCTTTACTACCTGCTGCCCGGGAGTAATACTATCCAGAACTTCTTTGCCAATTGCTTTGGCACGCACATCTTCAATAAAATCCCTGACCACCTTGAAGTTAACATCAGCCTCAAGAAGTGCAATACGGATTTCCTTAAGGGCAACACTTACACTTTCTTCGTCTAAGATTCCTCGTCCTTTTAACTTCTTAAAAATACTCTCTAATTTTTCTGACAAACTTTCAAACATAGTAGATTATATACCTTAGATCATTATTCTAATTACTGTTAACCGCAACATTCACCCTTTTGACAACACAATGAGCTCCGGTTTTACCGGATATTTTTTCCGCCGCCGCCTGGGCATTGGCACGGCTTGTAAAACCATCAACAACAACCCGGAACCATTTTCCTTTTCCGGGAACATTGTTTTCTACAATTCGCGGCTTATAGCCTAAAGTTAACAACCTTTTATTCAGTTGATCAGCCTTAGTTTTCTCTTTCAGAGAAGCCACCTGAACAGCAAACATCTCTACGTTGGCATTTGCTGCCGGCTCCGCCTCTCTTATTTTAGCTTCAATTTCATCTACTGCTGTACCACTAGTTGCAGCCTGCTGTTTTTTTACTGCCGTATTAGGCGTGATCGAGGCAGCAGGTGCCTCTTTTTTGAGTTCTGGCACAATTGGTTGTATTGCCGGTGCCTCAGCAGCAGGCTTCTTATCGGGAATTGGCTGTTCTTTTGCCACTCCCTTTTTGCTGGTTAATGTGTTGAAAAAAGTCAAATCCGGTTCTTCTTGTGCCTTGGGTTGATTTTGTACTGCTTTATTTTCGGCCACAGTTGGGGCAGTTCTTATTTTAGCCGGACGCCAGACAAGCGCCAGTAATTTCTGCGGCAGCGAAGCTATCTGGCCCGGATAAGTATCAATGTTTTTCCCCACGGCAACACCAAAGAGGAAAGTACCACACAATAAAGCGGCCATGCCAACTATCACGATAATCAGCGCCGTTCTCCCCAGCTTTAATTCAAAATTTTTAATATTGCCGGAAGCCATAATTTATGTACCCTACATTTTCTCCGGTGCACTTACACCCAATATTTTCAATGCATTTTGCAGAACAGTGCGAATAGTGCTCATCAAAAATAAGCGGGCAGCAGTCAATTCTTTATTATCCGAAACAACCTTGTTCTTGTTGTAATAGCTATGAAAAACAGAGGCCAGTTCATTCAAATAAAATGTAAGGCGATGCGGTTCGAGAGTTCGGACAGCGCCATAGATGGTTTCCGGATAACGCGCCATTATTTTCATTAATTTTATTTCGTCCGGTTCCTGCAAAAGAGCGGGATCAATATCCTTATAGGAAGGAAGGGCAATATTACGTTCCTCGGCCATTTTCAAAATACTGCAGATGCGGGCATAGGCATACTGCACATAAAAAACCGGGTTTTCATTAGATTGCTTTTTCGCAACTTCCAGGTCGAAATCCAGATGACTGTCGGAGCGCCGCATCAGAAAGTTATAACGGGCCGCATCTTTCCCCACTTCATCCAGAACTTCCCGCAGAGTGACAAATTCGCCCGAACGGGTGGACATGGCCACCGGCTCTCCGCCCCGCAGCAAATTTACTAATTGTACAAGAATTATTTTTAAGGATTCTTTATCCTGCCCCAGCGCCTGAATTCCGGCCCAGAGTCGGGGCATATAGCCATGGTGATCGGCGCCCCAGATATCGATGATCATTTTATAGCCCCGGGAATATTTATTGAGATGGTAGGCTATATCGGCGGCAAAGTATGTCGGCTCACCGTTTTTCCGGACAACGACGCGGTCTTTTTCATCACCGAAGGCGGTTGTCTTAAACCAAAGCGTTTCACCATCGGAATATATGAATTCCTGCTTTTGCAGGCGATCGAGGAGTTTCGCCACTCCGTCATCTTTATATAATTCTTTTTCGCTGAAATAGTAATCAAACTCAACGCCGAAATCACGCAAATCGTCTTTTATTTCCGCCAGAATTACCTCGCCGGCAATTGTAGTAAAATCCCTGATTGTCTCTTCTTCATTCCGGGCAGCATATTTGTTGCCTGCTTTCTCCATAATATCCTGCGCCACATCCTTGATATAATCGCCGCGATAGCAATTTTCGGGAAATTCGATCTTTTCACCGAGCAGCTCCCGGTAGCGGAAAAGCACCGACTTGCCTAAATTGTTCATCTGATTGCCCGCATCGTTGATGTAGTATTCCCTGTCCACAAAGTATCCGGCGGTTTTAAGCAGATTAGCAATAACATCTCCAACCACCGCGCCGCGGGCATGGCCGATATGCAATGGCCCCGTGGGATTGGCGCTGACAAATTCCACCTGCACTTTTTGTGCGCCGCCGATATCACTGCTTCCATATTCTTCTTTTTGCTCTTCGATAATTTGCAGAGTATTTTGCCAGACACTTTCCTTCAGATAAAAATTAAGGAAACCCGGCCCGGCTATTTGTGTCTTTGCTAAAATGTTTTCCGGATCTGCCAAATTTGCCTGAATAATTTCAGCAATTTTGCGCGGATTTTGTTTGACCTGAGAAGCCAAAATCATGGCGACATTGGATGCATAATCGCCATGCTCAGGATTATTGGGAACTTCCACCTCCATGTACGGCAAATCCGCTGCGGGAATTAATCCGCCGGCCACACAATTGCGGAAAGTATCTTGAACCAATTTAGCTATTTTGTTTTTCATGCAACCTTTTCAACCTCTTTTTTGGCGGACTTTAGTCCGTAAATCAAAAAAAAGTGACAAACCGCATTTTTTGCTGTTTGTCACAGTGGGTTTTTCCTGGGAATAATTCCTTTGACCTAAACCGTTGTTCAACAATAACCACAACGTTGTAATATTGCAACCGGCATAAGGGGCCGTAATGCGATGGGTTAGAAATGTTATTATTATTTCGTAACGGCCCCTAAGAGTTTTGATCTTTCTTTACTGCCTCTTCGATATCCTGATCTTTAATGGACAAATCACGCGAATAATCCGGGCAATGAACATTGCCCGACGCATCAGTGCTGACGCTGAAACGTTTCTGGCAGTTTGCCCGCCAAGCACAAATCACACAATATCTTTTTTCTGCTCCCATAAACAAATCCTATAATTTATTTGCGGCAAACACTATAAACATATCAGCCTTATGTCAAGAATTTTCTCACACACAGGATTAATTACTGAATGCGCATATCCTTCCAGTAAAGCATGTTTGTCCGGTTAGCCGCACCGGAGGGAGTTATATTGGCCCTCTGGGTACTGGCTGCGGTGCCTCCTCCGCCGCTTGTGGTCACGTAAAGGTCCGGCGCTCCGCTCCCCGGCGGCAGAGAGATAATGGGCGCTGTGGGAATGCCGGTGCCAATGGTCATACTGCGTACATCGCCCGGCAGGGCGCCGGCGCCGGTTGAATACTTGACTGCGTTGAGGCTGGCCGTCCCGCCCTGTTCGCAGGGATCGTTACCCGAGGGCGGCGTATAACTGGTAAAATAGACCACACCGCCGAAAATTGTCGGATCAGCCAGAATCTTCTGGCCGCTGCCGGTCAGCAGAATCCGATAGCCCACCCGGCCGGAGGTAGCATCATACGTGCCGGCGGCATTCGTAATGTTGTCAATGTTACTTACCGTGTAAGTCGATGTCCGGTCATTATCCTTCACACCGTAAAAATGTTCCTGGGCGTTGGCGGCGGTAGGGTCGGTCTTATCGCCGGTTCCCCAGTAAACCCAGAGGTTGCCGCTGTTATCCTTGGTCACACCCGCCATGGTGTAGATGGGGCGGATATTACCGGAGGAGGAGTTAAAAAACATGCCGCCGCTCCAGTTAGTCGTCGCTCCCGATGTCCCGCAATTGGTATCGGTGGAAAGGCAGAATTTAAAGCGCCACATGTTGCCGCCGAGATCACCGATGTAAGCCGTATCGATAAAGCCGTCGTTGTCCGTATCCACAACGGCGGGAGATGCCGCCAGGCTGTATTTCATGTCACTGTTGTCCGCCTTTGTATAACTCCAGAGCACCTGCCCGTTGGAAAGGTCGATGACGAAGAATCCCTTCCCCCTTGTATCGCAGGTTCCCCCGCCGGAACAATCGCCCGCATTATAGCCGGCGCCGATGAACCCGACCCATTTTTCCTTTTCCACACCGCTCACCTTAATCCGGACCCGGCCGACCATCATCTTGCTCCAGGGATCGCCGAGGTAGGGAGCCTTGGCAGCCCGGGCCGTGTCGTCGGCAAAATCGATATGCCACAGGTAAGCCGGATTGAGCGAATCATTCAGATTCAAAGCATGATAGCCGCAGTAATACTTGTAAGTCGTTGTATAGAGACTGTTGATGCCGGAATCGCAGGACGCAGAAGAACTCCAGGCGTAATTAACA
This sequence comes from uncultured Smithella sp., assembly GCA_964469905.1. Taxonomy (GTDB): domain Bacteria; phylum Desulfobacterota; class Syntrophia; order Syntrophales; family Smithellaceae; genus MVRV01. The sequence continues at coordinate 1,084 of CAYXZW010000037.1, read as the reverse complement.
GCGCCGCGGCCCTCGGCAATAACGAGCACAGTTTTCCAATCGGCCGTTTTGCTGGTGCCGTCACCATCGCCCAGCCAGGCGTCGGCCACGGTAACCGGACCATCCACAAAGTAATTATGGGTCAGCGAGGTCGCGGGCGCAGTGGCACTATGGGTGGCATGGGCTATATTTTTCAGTTTTGTCATCAGGTTCGGAGGCACGAAACTCCACGCCTCGGTGAGGTTATTGGTCTTGAAGGCGTGAAACTGGCCACCATTTGCTCCGGCGACGATCAGGCGGTTGCCGCTGGCGGAAGTGCGCACATGACTTGACCGGTGAGCCGCAAACTGATTGTTGCTGTCGCGCCCATCTTCGAAGAAGGCGGACGGAGTCCCGACGGTAATGGGTGTCGAACGGAAAACATCTCCCAGCTTCCAGTCATCCACGTTATATGTGGCTTCGCCGCGGATGAAACCGACGATAGCGTCCCGCTGCGCATCCGTTGTAACTCCCAGATCTGTCGCTGTGATGCTGCCTGCTGGAGTGAATGTCGGTGAAGAAAATGCAACTAATGCACTTGATTTATAGGTCTTGATTGTCCGGGAGGAGGCAGCCGTCAACTGCAGAACAGCACCTGCATCCAGGAGCAGAGAACCAACGGTGCCGTCGGCATTGATCTGGTACTTCTTGAGGTGTCCTTTCCAGAAGGGATCGCCGTCAATCGGCTCAAATGATCCCTCATACAGGAAATTTTCATCCTCCGTCCGGGCAGACTGAACGGACGATTGGGAGAAGGAATAATTGGCCTGGCGGATGATGTCAATGGCTGTCTGCAGAGACGCTGCCACCTGATCGGCATTGGCGGCTAAAAATGCATAGCCGGACAGAGCCGAATAACCGGGATCGTTGGTGCTTGCTTTAAAATTGGCGGTGGAATGCGACCCGCTGCTGTCGTAACAGGTTGCCGTTTCCGGAGATGCTTCGGTCGTACAGGCTCCAGCCGTACCCGGGGTAAAGCCGGTTATGCTTCCCGCATTAGCTTGGTTGGGATTGTCCGTCCCGCCGTAATAGGCCATCCAGTTGAGTGTGTTTTCCAGATAGTCGG
>CAYXZW010000036.1:0-28961 GCA_964469905.1 uncultured Smithella sp. | reverse complement strand
TAACACCTGTTTCAATATGGGGTAGGCCATATTTCTTTTGCACTACTGCTCCCTGAGTTCCTTTGCCGCTGCCGTTGGGTCCAAAAATAAGAATATTCACGTGACTTGCTCCTTTCATGGGAAATATTATTTATATTAAACCTTTACATCATCTCATCGCCAGGATGCAGATTTTTGATGCATTAATCTTAATAATGATTAGATATAAATTGATTTATGCAGGCGTCTTATAATGCATTGTGGTAATTTTCGCAATGATAAAAAAGAAACAGATTATCTGTCCGCAAGCGGCAACCTGCCGCTTATTTAGTGGCCTCAGGAAGTTGAGCAGGATGTAGAAGCACAGGAAGAACAGCCGGACTTGCTCCCGGCAAAAACAGACATCAATTTATCGCTTTTTTTCGACCCGCATTTCGGGCAAACCGTCTTTTTCTCGTCAGCCGCGGAGAAAATCAGTTCTTCAAAGACGGTTTTACATTTTTTGCATTGAAATTCAAAAATCGGCATTTTATTTATCCTGAAGATACTATTAATGTTGAGTAAATAGGCGGAAACACTCTTAATGTCAAGGTAAAAAAATCCTCTTAAAACAGGTTGCGGGAATGTTTAAATAAAATACTGTTTATCCATCTTTATGAAACAAGGCATTGCTTTGTTCATAAAATAATTATCGAAATATTAAGCAGTTGTTCGGAGATTATTCCGAATAGCAAAAGTAGAAATGCACAAATCATTAAAACGGCCTGTGAAAGGCTGAATTTTTTTCTCCGCTCAAACACATTGTCGACATTGTCATTCATATACATATACATAATTATCCGGAAATAATAATACAAAGAAACTATAGTGGCAATAATGGCCACTATTACAACCCAGAGATAACCGGCTTCCATGCCCAATTGGAAAACGTAAAACTTGGCAAAAAATCCTCCCGTGGGGGGAATTCCGGCCAGTGAGATCATGAAAATGGACATGGCAAAAGCTAGCTGCGGCCTGGTTGCAGCTAGACCGGCTAAATCATCAATATTGATTTTCCCGCCTTTTTCCTTCGTGAGTAAAACGGCAATTCCAAAAGCACCCATGTTCATAAATATATAGACAAAAAGATAAAACAACATTGCGCTTCCGCCGCCCTGGGGCAGAGCTATAAGACTGATCAAAATGTAACCTATTTGCGCGATGCCAGAATAGGCAAGCATCCGGATCAGATTTGATTGTTTCAAGGCAGCAAAATTACCTATAATCATGCTGGCAATGGACATGATTATTATTGTAGCAATAAATGCGTCGGTCGTAAAAAAATCCATCACCATACCGATGTTGTAAATCACCGCAAAAGCGGCAACTTTGGGCGCAACGGCTAGAAGTGCGGCAATACCGGCTGGTGCACCTTCGTAAATATCCGGCGCCCACATATGAAAGGGGGCCGCAGCTATCTTAAAACCTAAACCGGCAATTACCAGGATTATTCCGGTGTAAAGAAGCGGCAGACTATCAAAAGAAGTTATTGTTGAAGGGTAGTACAGATCAAGGTTTGTTTGCCCCGTTGCGCCGTATATAAAGGCAAGGCCTAAAAGGAAAACAGCGGAGGAAAAAGAACCGAGAAGGAAATATTTTATAGAAGCCTCCATCCCTTCCTGTCTGTTGCGGAAAAAGCCGGTCAGGATATACAGACAAAGTGAAAGAATCTCCAGGCCTAAGAATACAATCAATAAATTAAGGGAAATTACCATTATGGTCATACCGGCCAGGGAGATGAGAATGAGAAAGTAATATTCACCGGCGCTCTCCTCGCTGGTCGGAAAATTCCGGGAAAAAATCAGAGTTAATAGTACTGCCAGCAGAATTATAAAATGAAAAACAAGAGCCAGATTATCCCGGTAAATAGCACCGGAAAAGCCCATGATTTCTTTATTCCAGCAAAAAGGCAGAAAGATCAGAAAACATAATACGGTGAGAATTGATAAAGAAGAAAAAAGCCGGGGCAGTTTTATGGCAATCTTTTTGCTGAATAAAAAAGCAGTTCCCAGAACAAGCAGAATAATTTCCGGTAGAATGCTTATCGTATTAATCTCGGTTGGTAAAAATGTTGGCATTTTATTTTTCACCTGAAGATATAGTTTGAACAATTGCACTTCTATTGACGTCGTTAGCGAGCGTTGATGATATTTTAGTCAAACGGTCGAGGAAAAACGAAGGATAAAGACCGATAAATATAAACATGATGATTATGGGAACCATCACAATATTTTCGCGCAGGGAAAAATCACCGAAAATCTTTTCAGCAGTAGCGCGTGATTGTTCGAACATGACTCTCTGATACATCCAAAGCATATAAATGGCTCCTAATATCATCGTTGTCGCACTTAGCGCTCCCAGCCACCACTTATACTGGAAAGCTGCCAGAAGCAGGAAGAACTCACCGATAAATCCGTTGAGCCCGGGTAATCCAATGGAAGAAAGAGTGACGATCATAAAGAAGGCCGCCAGAAAGGGCACACGTCGGGCTAATCCTCCCATAAGTTCCATATTACGCGTCCCGGTTCTTTCATAAAGAGCGCCGACGATTATAAAGAGGGCGCCGGTACTCAGTCCGTGATTGACCATCTGAAGTATTCCGCCTTCGATACCGGTCTGGTTTGCGGCAAATATGCCTATCACTATCAGCCCCATGTGGGAGACGCTGGAATAAGCGACAAGTTTTTTTAAATCTGTCTGGGCGAAGGCTACAAAGGCTGCGTAAATAATTCCAATCAAACCTAGAACCATAATTGCCGGAGTAAAATAACGCACAGCATCGGGAAAGAGAGGAAAACAAAACCGCAGAATGCCGTAAATTCCCATCTTCAGTAAAACTCCCGCCAACAGGACGCTGCCGGCTGTCGGTGCTTCCACATGGGCATCAGGCAGCCAGGTGTGAAACGGGAAAATCGGCACTTTAATTGCGAAAGCAATAAAGAAGGCGGCAAAAAGCCAGTATTGAATATTTTCCGGCAAATTCAATTGTGTCCAGACAGTAATGTCAAAACTCCAATCGCCGCTGTATTGCTTAGTGTATGAAGCCAGAAAAATAATGGCAATGAGCATAAAAATGCTTCCGGCCATTGTGTAAATAAGAAATTTGATGGCGGCGTAGCGTCGGTTAGCGCTGCCCCAGATGCCGATAATCAGAAACATCGGAATCAACATCGCTTCCCAGAAAACATAAAACAAAATAGTGTCTAGAGACACGAAAACTCCCAACATGCCTGTCTCTAAAATCAGGAAAGAAAAGAAGTAAGCCCGTTCTTTAATTGTTATGCGTTTCCAGGAAACAAGCACCGCCAGTACACTTAAAAAGCCGGTCAGCGGAAGAAGAAAGAGGCTAAGTCCGTCAATCCCGAGATGATAGGAAATTCCCCAGGCGGGGATCCAGGAGAAAGACTCTTCGAATTGGAAACCAGACAGTTCCGGGTTGAAGTAAATCAAGGGAATAAGACTCAGTGCAAAAGTTGCCAGTGTCGTAATTAGAGCCATGTAATGCATGGCTGTTCTATTGCGCAGTCCGAGCACAAAAAGGCTGCCGATTAAAGGCAGGAAGACAATCAGTGATAATAAGGGAAAATTAATTTGCATAACGACTATCCTTTAAAATACCAGATAACAATACCGGTAAAAATAAATATACCTAGAACAATTGATCCGGCATAAGAACGCGTATAACCGGTCTGAAGTCTTGCAACATAAAGACCTGTGCGCAGTGAAAGCTTGCCTATACCGTTAACAATGCCATCCACCAGCTTCTGGTCAATGTAGACTGCACTCCAGCGGGAAAGAACGGCAAAGGGCCGGACAAAGAGAATTTCGTATAGTTTATCTATCCGGAAACCATGGGCAAGAAATTCCGCTGCTCGGGGGTAGGCCGGCCGGGAAGAAAGCATTTCCCTTTTTTGTCGGGAATACAAAACAACCGAGCGCCAGATAATTAATATTACACTGACACCGGTAATTATCATCAAGATTAGTTCCTGCATGTGTGCGGACGGGCTTGCTGCTGCAAAGATGTTTTCAACTCCGGTAAAAGATGTATGGAGAAAATCAGCAAGAAAAGTCACTTTTGTGAAAAGAGGCAATCCTAATATTCCCAGAAAAACGGCGCAAAAAGCCAGAATAATCAACGGATAAGTCATTGTCTTGCCCGGCAGATGGAGCGGTTCGGCAGAATGGCTCTCGCCTGAAAAAGCCAGGCCATATAGTTTGCCGCAGTAAATTGCCGTCACCAGAGCGCCTCCAAAACCAATCAGCCATGGTAAGTATCCGTAATTATCAAAGACCCCCCAGAGGATAGCATCCTTACTGAAAAAACCGGAGAGAGGGAAAATTCCGCCGAGCGCCAGCAGGCCGATAAGAAATGTTTTCGACACAATCGGCAGACGTAAAGCCAGTCCACCCATCTTATTCACGTCCTGCTCACCATGCAAAGCGTGGATGACAGCCCCGGCGCCCAGGAAGAGCAGACCTTTAAATATTCCATGCGCTGCCAGGTGGAACATGCCGGCTATGTATATGCCGCACCCGACAGCTACAAACATAAATCCTATCTGGCTTATTGTGGAATAAGCCAGAACGCGCTTGATGTCCTTTTGCTGAAAAGCCGACAGAGCGGCGTAGACAGCTGTGAAAAGGCCGACGGCGACAATGATCGGCAATACAAAAGGCGCCTGCTGTAAAAATGGGCTGATGCGGCATAAAAGATAAACCCCGGCATTAACCATTGTTGCGGCGTGAATCAGGGCGGAAACTGGTGTCGGCCCCTCCATCGCATCGGGAAGCCAGACGTGAAGAGGAAATTGAGCTGACTTGCCCATGGCGCCGATTAGCAGAAGAATTGAAATTGTTCCGATTGCGCCGGCGGTAATGCCATGATTGGCGGCCAGTAATGCTTTGATCTCAAGATAATTGACTGTGCCGAAAGATACAACAATCAGCAGTATGCCCAGAATAAAACCGGCGTCACCAATGCGGTTGACGATAAACGCTTTGCGTCCGGCATCGGCAGCCGATTTTTTTTCATGCCAGAAGCCGATGAGCAGATAGGAACATAAACCCACGCCCTCCCATCCCACAAAAGTCAGGATGAGATTATCGGCCAGAACCAGAATCAGCATGAAAAAGATAAACAGATTCAGATAAATGAAAAACCGGTTAAAGCCAGGATCACCTTTCATATAACCTGCGGAATAAATATGGATGAGAAAGCCGATAAATAAAATTACCAGAACCATAACCATCGACAACGGATCAATCAGAAATCCGATGTTAACTTTCAGTGTGCCGACCGTAAACCATTGATATAAAGTGGAAGTAAGTACTCGCTGGGTAGACGGAAGCGAAAGCATCTGGTAGAAAAGGACAAGGGCATAGAGAAGCGAAATCCCGACGAAACCGCTGGCTACTGTCGCGGTAGTCTTTTCACGGAAATGTTTTATTCCGGCAGTGTTAATTAAAACACCCAGTCCAGGTAATACTATGAGTAAAAATATTAATTTCATATCATCTCTTTAATAAATTCATTTTGCTGATATCCAATGATCCGAAAAGCCTAAATAAGGAAACAACAATGGCCAGTCCCACAGCAACTTCGGCGGCCGCAATTGCCATAATGAAAAAAACATAAATCTGGCCTTCCGTTCCGTAGAGAAAACGTGAGAATGTAACGAAAACAAGATTAACAGCGTTAAGCATCAGCTCTACAGACATCAACAGAACAATAATATTATTCCTGACAAAAAAACCGATGGCGCCAATCGCGAAAATAATCAGTGCAATACCCAGAAAATGATAAAGTCCCATCAAAGAATTACCCCCTTAACTTTCGACTGATAAGAAGCGCACCTACTGCTCCTGCCAATAGAAGCACCGAAGTAAGCTCCAGTGCCAGTAAATGCTTGCTGAAAATATCCAGCGCCAGTGCTTTCAACGTTGTTGATGATTGCAGCGCGGGGATACCTGTTTCGGTTGAGTGTGCCTGCAGGGCGAGCCAGAACAGGCAGACAGTAGCTACAATGACGATAATCGCCAGCGTGCTCAGGATTAATGTGCGGTAATCGTAGGCCAGTGCTTGGTGGATATCTTTTATGTTCAGCAGCATAACGACAAAAAGAAACAGAACGAGAATTGCTCCAATATAAACAATTATTTGAAAGAGAGCGACGATATAGGCACCCAGTAAAACATAAAAAGAGGCCAGGGCAAACATTGCAACCAGAAGGCAGATGACACTGTTGATCGGATTTTTCATCGCAATGACACCTACGGCCGCGATGATCAGGACGCAACCGGTAATCCAGAAAATTATTTGTTCGAGCATGACGAATCTCCGTTATTCTGATAATTATTCAACAAACTATTTTTCTGTAAAATCAGAGCCTGTTTATTGCTACAGGCCAGTTCATATGCCTTGCCCATGCGAATGGCATCAACAGGGCAGGCTTCCACGCAGAGACCGCAGAAACTGCAACGCAGAAGATTAATCTCGAAATGCTCCATCGTTCGAATACCATCGGCACCAGTGGTGGGGGATACTTCTATACAGGAGCAGGGACATATTTTTTCACATAATCCGCATGCTACGCAAAGAGGTTGCCCATTTTTATCTTTATTCAGAACAGGCTGCCCCCTGAATCTCGCGGGGAAATCCCATTTTTCCTCCGGGTAACTCATTGTAATCGGCTTGGTAAAAAACTGCCGTAAAGTAAGCTTTAATCCATTGAGCAGCGCTATAATTTTCGACATTATCTTCCTCTTTACGACAACGCTACGGCAAAAACAGCCGTAAGCAATAAATTAACAAAAGCCAGTGGCAATAGAACTTTCCAGGCAAGTGTCATCAGCTGGTCATAACGTATCCTGGGAAATGTCGCCCGGACCCAGATAAAGACGAAAAGTACCAAAAACACTTTAATGGCAAACCAGATGATTGCCGGTAGAATAGGGCCATGCCAGCCTCCCAGATAAAAAATGGTAATCAGGCAGGAAGCAAGCAGGATGTGGGCATATTCCGCCAGATAGAATAAGCCGAATTTCATCGAAGAATATTCAGTCTGATAACCGGCAACAAGTTCGTTTTCGCATTCATAAAAATCAAAGGGGGTACGGTTTGTTTCGGCAAAGGTGCAGACTACAAAAATGATGAAGCCCAGTGGTTGTTTGACTATGTACCATAATCCTTTCTGGTTATTGACAATATCAACGAGGCTCATTGTTCCGCCAAGAATCAGAACTCCCGCCAGAGATAAAGCCAGAGGGACTTCATAGCTGACCATTTGCGCCGCCGCCCGATAGCCACCGAGTGCAGAGTATTTGTTGTTGGAAGACCAGCCGGCCAGCAAGATACCGTAAACGCCCATGGAAGAGAAGGCCATGAGATAAAGGACGGCGACGGAAATGTCGGCGACATAGACACTGCCGGCAAATGGAATAACGGCAAAACAGGTCAGCACGGCGCCGACGGATATTATCGGAGCGGCGATAAAATATAATTTGTGTGCATGACCGACGGTGATATCTTCCTTGAAAAGCAATTTTATTCCATCGGCTATCGGCTGAAACAGCCCGAATGGACCGACACGGTTTGGGCCCAGGCGGATCTGAAAAAAACCTAGGAAACGCCTTTCTAAAAGAGTTGCATAGGCAATAGCTGTAAGTATTACCGCAAAGATGATAATTATTTTAAGGACGGCTAATTCCACTTGTTTATATTGCCTCCATCTTCAAGATATTTGCCGGTGTGGCCGTGTGCCTGCCATCAAACAAAGATAATGCTTCAAGATTTCCTGTTACATTCATGATCAGCAAATTACCGCGCCGGAGATTCAATGATGTTTCCACATTGCCTGATGTTTTGCCAAACGGCGACATAATAGTAATCGGATCGTTTTCCGCCAAATCAAGCTTTTCCAGATCATCGTTATTCATGATTATTTTCAGGCCATTTTTAATTTTTGTCAGTTCAGGGCTTTGGCGGGAGATAATTCCATCACCATAAACGGAAGGCACGGCTATCATGATAAACGGAAAAAGAGTGTTGTCGAAGTGTGTCATGTCAACCGGTTTTAGAGATGCATCCCGCGAAGAAGCGTTTAGTTTGCTGCCGGGCGTAAATATATTTTCGGTATCGTCGGCATTGCATTTTGTCAGGGCATCTTGCAACATTGTCAGAATATCAAGATCCGTCAACGTGCCTGACGAAATATCTATTATCGGATTAAGAAAATGCTCCACACCCCAGAGATCGACAATCGAACCGGATTTTTCCGGAAGTGTCGCTGATGGCAGATGAATATGAGCAAAGGATGATATGCTTGTCCGGTAAGGGCTCTGGTAGATAATCAGATCCAGCATGCCTAGTATTGTTTTAATTCTTTCGGGATTCGCCATGCTTTCCAGAGGATCTTCACCCAGCACATATAATGCCCGTATAGTTCCCTCTTCAATCTTGCGGAAAATGTCTTCTCCGGAACGGAAAGGAGAAGGTAAAGGTAAAGGTAAAGGTAAAGGTAAAGGCTCAGTTGCTGCCTTTGAAAAAACAGAAGAAGCAAAGCCGGAATTCAGAACCGCGCCTCTACTGTTGCAGGCGGCACCAAGTGGAATAACCGCCTTCAATCTTTCATGCAGAACATTTACCAGTCTTCCCGGAATATCGCTGCTGCGTAACATGTCCGGTGCAGTCAGCAACGTTATTTCCTTTTTGCCTCGAATCAAGGAGATGAACTTGGCCAGTGTTGTTGTGGAAAGGCCGAAATGAGTAATGTCTGATGACGAATTAGATTTATGACCTTCCATCGCTTCTAAAAAATCTAACAGAAGCTTGTCGTAATGTTCAGGATTAATAAGTACGGGAAGAGTGGCGCGCTCCAAACAAAAATCCGGCCATGATGAAAAAACGACTAATTCCCTGCCTTCCTTTTTCAGGAAAGTGTTGATTGTAGTTTTCAGTACCGGATGCAATTCCGCCGCACCGCCTCCGACAATGAGCAAGACATCGCTGTTTTCGATGTCTTCCAGTGAGCCGATTTTACGGGACAGTCCCTGGTTATGGACAAGCGTTTCCAAAACATTGCGATAACCGGATGCGTTTGTAGAAGCTAGTGTGCTGCTGCCCAGAGTATTCAGAAAGAAATCCGAATAAGACGCAGCTTCTTCGTTCGTGAGAGTGTCCCCGGAAATAGCAGCAATAGCCTCACCGCCGTATTGCCGTCGAATCATGTACAGATGTTTTGCGGCGGCAGTAAAGGCCTCCGGCCAGTCGACCTGTTTTTCCACGCCGTTTATCCTAATCCATGGTTTCACCGGGCGATTTTCCGGTTCGTAAGCCCTCCAGCCGAAACGACCCCGGGCGCAGAGATTTTGCAGTTTACCGCTATTGGTTAAAGCAGCTGTTACTCTTCTGATTTTTCCTTTTTCCGTATTCAATAAAATTTCACAACCCATCCCGCAATGGCTGCAAACGGTGTTCCTTTTTTGCAGCTTCCAGGATCGAGTTGTATTTTTAAAAATATTGTCGGTTAAAGCTCCAACGGGACAAGTCGAAATACATTGTCCGCAGAAATCGCAATTAAGTGGCCTCATGCCGTCAGTGCCGATATAGGTTTTGATTCCCCGGTTGATGAAATCAATTTCATGCCGACCCTGCAACTCACCGCAGATGCGAACGCATCTGCCGCAGAGGATGCAACGATTCATATCTCTTTCAATCAGAGAAGACATTCTGTCTACCGGTTTATTTCGCAAATCAAGTTTATAAGGCGCTTCGGTGATTCCATAACGGATAGTAAGATTCTGGAGAGCGCATTCTCCTGCCTTATCACAGACGGGGCAATCCAGCGGATGATTGATGAGTATAAGCTGAAGTTGTTTCTTTATGCTTTTTATAATTTCTGAATTATCCGTGACAATATCCATCCCGTCGCGGGCCGGCGTGAAACAGGAAGGGATCAGTCTGGCCGGCTTTTTTCTTTCCGCGACAATACACAAACGGCAGGCGCCGTAAGGAGTAAGTCTTTGATCGTGACAGAGGGTTGGAATAAAAACCCCTGCTTTCCGGGCAGCGTCAAGAATGGAACTTCCTTTTTCTACCGAAACATCTTTGTTGTTAATCTTCAGTGTTATCATAATGTTATTAAAACCGGCACTTAAGTGTTAAAAAATTGACTTGAATTTGCAAGCCCTGATGCACGATTTACAGTGTGTGCATTTTGTCTTATCAATCATCGGTACTTCCTTCTTCTTCCAGGAAACAGCACCTACCGGGCATACTTTGGCGCAAAGCCCGCAACGGCGGCAGGTGGGCTCATCTATCTCAAAAGAAATCAAATCAGTGCAGACTAACGCCGGACAGCGTTTATCGTAAATGTGTGTTTCATATTCGTGGCGGAAGTAGCGCAGAGTGCTGAGCACCGGATTGGCCGCCGATTGTCCCAGTCCGCAATGAGACGTATTGGCTATATGATGTGCCAATGATTCCAGTTCGTGTAAATCTTCCGGAACGCCATTTCCGATGATGATCTTTTCCAGTATGCTGAGGACAACGCTGAGACCTACGCGGCAGGGTACACATTTGCCGCATGATTCATCAACGCTGAACTGAGTAAAAAAACGTGCGACGTCAACCATGCAGTTAGTATCGTCCATTACGACGACACCGCCTGACCCCATCATCGCACCGGCAGTTTGCAATGAATCAAAGGTGACGGGAATATCCAGATGCTCTTCGGTCAGACAGCCACCGGACGGTCCGCCCAACTGCACCGCCTTGAAAATGCCGTTACCTTTAATGCCGCCGCCGATTTCAAAAATGAGACCGCGCAGGGTAATCCCCATGGGAACTTCCACCAGGCCGACATTACGTACAGCTCCGGTCAAGGAAAATACTTTTGTGCCCGGGCTTTCCGGTGTGCCGAGGGATTTGAACCACTCAGCCCCCTGCCGGATTATTCTTGTTACATTAGCAAAAGTTTCGACGTTATTAAGACAGGTAGGTTTCCCCCAGAGACCAGATTCCGTTGAACGAGGCGGTTTGATTCGGGGCATACCGCGTTTTCCTTCAATCGAGTACATTAGTGCTGTCGATTCACCGCAGACAAAAGCACCCGCACCGGGATAAATAGAAATATTGAAATTAAAACCGGACTTTAAAATATTTTTGCCCAGCAGATTATTTTCTTTGGCTTTATCAATTGCTGTCTGCAGCATTTGGACGGCAAGTGGGTATTCGGCGCGGACGTAGATATATCCATGTTGCGCGCCTGTGGCGTAACCGCAAATAATCATTCCTTCCAGAACAGAATGAGGATCTGATTCCATCAGGCTTCTGTCCATAAAAGCACCCGGATCGCCTTCGTCGCCGTTGCAAATAACATATTTGGGGGTGGCATTATATCTTCTTGTCTCTTCCCATTTTAATCCCGTGGGAAATCCCGCACCGCCGCGCCCTCTTAAGCCGGACGCCTTGATTTCTTTAATAACTTCCTCCGGCTGCATGGCCGCTAAAACCTTATGGAGGGCAATATATCCGTCATGAGCTATATATTCATCGAGATTTTCTGCATCGATATGACCGCGGTTACGCATGACAACAAGCTCCTGCTTGCTGAAGAAATCCATTTGGTCGATCGGTGGAATTTCGGCATCGCCGCGCAATGATATGGAAGGACGATGGGGAGAGTGATAAAGCGCCGCAATATTGGCGATAAGCCATGTGGTAAAATTGTGTGCTGGATCAACCTGCGCAACACGCCCCGAAGGCAGCAACATTATAGAAGGCCCTTCCTGGCACGAAATAAGGCACTCCGTTTCCACCAGATCGACTTTATCGGCCAGCGACAACTGATAAAGTGCCTTCATCAGCATTGTCCGAACGTCAATGTCGCGACGGTAAGGGCATTGCTTGTTTACGCAGTAGGCTATTTTGGTAATATTGGAAATCAATTTATTTATCCGTTATTCGTTTCTGTGGTTTTTCTATGCCCTGGCTGATGGCGTAATTCGCTTTAGCCTGACCGCCTAAAATATGACTGTAAAATATCTCCAACGCTTTTTTTGTGTTGAGGGGGCCGTACTTAACGGCAGATTGTCCAGGAACGTACACAGTCATCATGGGTTCCATACTGCAAAGACCGGCGCAACCCGTACTTCTGATTTTTATATTATTTGCTTCCAGTTTTTTTGTCTCTTTTTGAATGGCATCCAATATTTTCTGAGCGCCGGCTGCTATGCCGCAGGTGCCCATGTGGATATCCACAGAGACAACGCCACTTTTGGCTTCGCTTGTCATTTTATCCACATAATCTTTTTTAATCTTGTTAAGTTCGTGAATCGTCATTTAATTCCTCCTTATGTTGGCTAAAGATATCTTCCGTTTTTTCGGGGTCAACCAAGCCAAAAGCCCTATCTTCGATGACAACAACGGGAGCAAGACCACATGCCCCGAGGCAACGCACCTCCTCTACGGAATATTCTCCATCCGCAGTTATTTCATCGTCTTTAATGCCGAGGTGCTCGCGTGTCTTCTGCAAAATCTGGTTTGCGCCTTTTACATAGCAGGCAGTTCCCGTGCATACCTTCACTATGTTTTTACCTTTGGGAACAGTTGAAAAATAAGAATAAAATGTAACAACGCCGTGAACCTGACTGGGTGTTACATTCATTCTTTGAGCTATATATCTTTCGAGCGGCAGGGGCATATAGCGGCAAATGTCATGGGACTTTTCCAGAACGATAAGCAGACTGCCCTTGGACGATTTATATTGCTCTATTACTTCATCGATCCGGACTAATTGCTCTTCACTAAATAATTCCAATAGCTTTTTTCTCATAATCTTTATCCATACATTCTTTATCAGCGATCTACTTCAGCTAAAACTATATCAATCGAACCGATTATTCCCACTGCGTCTGAAAGCATCCTGCCTTCCACCATCCGGGAGAGTCCCTGTAAATTGACGAAAGACGGCGGTCGTACTTTTAGTCTTAACGGTTGTGGACTGCCGTCGGACACTATATAAAAACCAAGCTCGCCACGCGGCGATTCAATGCTCTGATACACTTCACCGGCCGGTGGCCTAATTCCGTCCATCACAAGGTTGAAGTGATGAATCATTGACGCTATATTCTTTTGCACATTATCTTTACAGGGAAATACTGCCGGGGAATCGAAATATGCGAATTTTCCTTCGGGAAGTCCCGCAATCGCCTGATCAATTATTTTCGCACTTTCCCGCATTTCTCTAATCCGCACTAGATAGCGGTCAAATACATCACCGTTTTCACCTTGCGGTACGGCAAAGTCAAAATCGGCATACGAAGAGTAAGGATTGGATTTCCGGATATCCCAGTTTATGCCGGCCGCCCGGGCAAGGGGGCCGGAGATGCCCAGACTGATATATTCTTCCTTAGCCATTGTGCCGATACCTTTTGTCCGAGCCTGCCAGATGGGGCTTTCGGTAAGCAGAGTTTCATATTGATCAACACAATCGGAAAAGCCAGACGTAAATTGATTAATGTGGTTAATGAAACTACTGTCAATATCGGCAGCCAGCCCGCCGATGCGCATAAAAGACGGCGTTAGACGGGAACCGGCAACGCCGTCAAAAATATCCAGAATCGGCTCTCTTTCCCGCAGGCAGTAAAATAACGGTGTCATCGCGCCCAGGTCATGCGCGTGTGTTCCCAGCCAGAAAAGGTGGCTGGCAATGCGCTGCAGTTCGACCAGAACGACCCGCACATATTGAGCACGTTTGGGGATTGCAATATTGAGCAGCTTTTCCACTGTTAAAACAAAAGCAAGATTGTTGCTCATCGCCGCAAGATAATCGAGTCTGTCGGTTAAAACAATAATCTGATGGTAAGTTCGATGCTCGGATAGCTTTTCGATTCCGCGGTGCAGAAAGCCTATATCCGGCATTGCCCGCAATACAATCTCTCCTTCCAATTCCAGAATAACTCTCAGAACGCCGTGAGTGCTGGGATGCTGTGGTCCTAAGTTTATTATCGTAGTATTTGAGGACATCGGATTCATATTCCCTCCAGAGGGAAGTCTTTTCTCAAGGGATGTCCTACGAAATCATCGGGCAGCAAAATCCGCCGTAAATCAGGGTGATTTTTAAACTGAATGCCCAATAAATCAAAACATTCGCGTTCATGCCAGTTAGCAGTTTCCCATATTGGAGTAACTGATTCTATGGTGGTATTATCATCGTCGAGAAATACTTTAACACGAAGTCTATGGGCATGCCGCAATGAGTAGAGATGATAAACAATGCAGAAGCGCGGTGTCCGGGGAAAGAAATCAACTCCACAGCAATCGGAAAGGATGTCAAAAGAACAATGGATATCATCTTTGAGAATACGGAAAAAAGTAAGCATGTTTGCGCTGTCGACAATGACAGTTACTTCATCGCGAAACACTTCAATATCATTTATCAGGCTGCCGAAATTTTTCTGCAAGAAATCAATGTTCATGTTCGATCTCCCGCAGTTATTAAATTCTGCAACTTAATCAACCCGTCGATGAGAGCTTCCGGTCTTACCGGGCAGCCGGGAATATAAATATCAACAGGAACAATTTTATCCACTCCCTGCACAACGGCATATGTTTCGAAAAGTCCACCGGAGCAGGCACAGGCACCCATGGCGATAACCCATTTCGGTTCGGGCATCTGATCATAAAGGCGGCGCACAGCGGGCGCCATTTTTTTAGTTACGGTTCCGGCGACAATCATGACATCGGCCTGTCGCGGTGATGCGCGGAATACTTCCATACCGAAACGGGAGAGGTCATAACGCGCCGCAGCCGATGAAATCATTTCGATGGCACAGCAGGCCAGTCCAAAGGTCATCGGCCAGAGAGAGCTTTTTTGCGCCCATCGAACCAGATTATCGAGGCTAGCCAACATAACAGGCTGATTGTTTTCTGATATTATTCCCACTTTAAATCTCCTTCCTGCCATGCATACAGAAGTGGGACTAATAAAATTGCAATGAATATAAATATTTCGATAAGGCCAAAATAACCCATTTCTCTGGCTACAACAGCCCATAAATAGATGAAGACTGTTTCCACGTCGAAAATAACAAAAATTAAAGCAATTTTATAAAATTTGACGGGGAAAAAACTTACGGGCTGGTCTATCGGATCCATTCCGCATTCATAAGGAACTGTTTTTTCTGGAGTCAAGGGACGTTTACCGAGGAAGTACGATAATAAGGGAATGCCCAGTACAAGTAAAGCAACAAGTGAGATAAAAATAAATAAGGCCAGAGTAGTTGTCACGGTATTTTTTCCTGTGCTAAGAAAATCCTTTTAGAAGAATGCACAGCAAATACAATGCCAAATCATTATTTCATAATGAAAATTTATCGGAATGGTAAAGTAATAATGTTATGTATCTGTAATTATAAGCAAAATAATATTTAAAAATTAACGATTAAAAATATTTGCAATGGCTGATCATTCCAAAAAATGAAGATGATAACAGTTTTATTTCAAAATGAAAAAAAAGAAATATCACAATGAAAAAAGCTTGCTTGATATTTATGATTTATTGGATTAATAAACTATAAAATAAAAATATGGTTACTTAGTAAGGTAAGCTGGTAGGTGGCTCAGCAGAAAAATGTATAAATTATATTAACAGCATGGAAGAATGATTCAATCGTGCATCACCTTGTTTCATTTTGAAAGCATAGTTTTTAAGGGTTTTGGCTCTTATGCAGAATTTTAAAAAGATTTTATTAATAGATAGCGATGATCATTTCCGAAAGTTGCTTAAATCCCATCTTCAGGAAGTGGGATATAATGTCAGCGAAGCAAAGGATGAGTCTGAGGGAATAACGCTTCTGGAACAAAATTATTACAACCTGGTTATTAGCGATCTTTGCGCTGAGCAATGTGGCTGCGTTGGTGTTCTGAAATGGGTCAAGGATCACTCACTGGAAACAAAAGTAATAATAGTTACATCCTATGGTTCGGTTGATTGTATTGTTCAGACAATGAAAATTGGTGCCTTCAATTATATTCTCAAGCCGGTATCACCGGACGAACTTATTGTTATAATAGATGAGGCTCTTAGAAAGGTTGATAATAGAATATATCTTAAAGATGTAAAAAAAACCTGTGTATTCAAAGATATTATTGGCGTTTCGGATAGTATAAAGCAGACGATTAAAATGGCTCTTAAAGTGTCCGAAGTTGACAGTAATGTTCTTCTTATAGGTGAAAGTGGAACTGGTAAAGAACTGGTTGCAGAAGCGATCCACAACAGTTCCAAGAACCGGAGGGGTAATCCTTACATAGCAATTAATTGCGCGGCTATACCGGACAGCATTCTGGAAAGTGAATTGTTTGGCTATGTTAAAGGGGCTTTTACCGGCGCTTTTCGTGATAAAAAAGGTTTGTTCGAAGCTGCCGATAATGGAACTCTTTTTATGGATGAAATTGGAGATACTTCTGCACAATTTCAGTCCAAGTTATTGCGTGTCATCGAGTCAAAAGAAATCCGTCGAGTAGGCGATACGTCAGCCAGGCAGGTTAATGTCCGAATTATAGCTGCGACCAATAAAGATATTGCCCAAATGGCAGAAGATGGAAATTTTCGTTTAGATTTGTTTTATCGCTTAAGCGTCGTGGATATAAAAATAACGCCGCTGAGGGAGCGGAAAGATGATATTCCGCTGCTGATTGATTTTTTTCTGGAGGACTCCGCCCGTCAGTTGGGAAAGAATATCACCGGAATTTCCGGTGAAGCACAAAGAATTCTTATTGCATATGATTGGCCGGGAAATGTGCGTGAACTGAAAAATAGTATCGAAAGGGCCGTAGCTCTGACAAACAATATTATTCTTCTCCCGGATGATTTCCCCCTTGCACAAGATCGTTTTAGAAAGAGGGAGAATATAAAAGATGAGCAGAAGATAAGCATAGAACAGGACATAGTTCCTCTAAAAGACATAGAGAGACAGCACTTGCTCAGGGCACTGGAAAAATATGGAGATGATCATAAATTGATCGCAAAAAAATTGGGTATCGGCTACACAACTCTCTGGAGGAAACTAAAAGAATTAGAAAATGAGTAAGATATAGTGAGTTATCTTGCCATCACTTAAAAAGTGTAAATACGATGAAGCGACAGTAAAGAGCACGGCATTATTTCTTTAAAGAATTGATCGCCTGATTAATTAAATCAGCCCTTTCCGAACCATCGGGAAATAAATCCAGTGCTTTTTTAAAATGAAAAAGAGCGCTTTCTTTCTTCTTTATTTTTTTAAAATATAAGCCAAAATTATAATGAGACTCGCCGAGAATGTTTAACTTGCCGTATGTCATGGCGATGTAATAATGAATGTCAACGTCATCGAGTATTTTGTTTTCCAGTTTTAAAAAACATTCAAGGGCTTTGTCGTGTTTACCCAGTGTATCATAAGCTTTTCCCAAAGCCAGGACAACTTCATCATTATCCGGGTTGATGGCTCGGGCACGAAGAAGATAATCCTTAGCCTGATCGGCTTTTCCCATTCTCAGATATATCTGACCCAATGATTTTAAAACGTCCTCATCGAGGGGGGTCAGGCTTAAAGCTTTTTGATAGTGATTTAAAGCCTCGTTGATTTTTCCCAGTTTTTCTTCCGCAAGAGCAAGAGCATAAAGCAAATCGACATTACCGGGATCTTGGGATGATGATTCATTCAATTGTTTATACCGGACATTCAAATCATCTCCATCGAGGATAAGCAAAGCTTGAATTCTGCCCAGATTGCCAATAATGTTTCTCAATCCCTTTTGGCGATACTGGGTCAAGATCAGGCTTTCGAGATAAAATATTCGTTCGTCAGTACCGGGATGTGTCAGCAGGTAAGAAGGAATGCTCTTGGATATAAATTCGTATTTTTTTATTATTTTAAGGAAATCCACCATTGCTGCCGGGTAATAACCGGCCGAGTTCAGATATTCTATGCCCAGCATGTCGGCTTCTTCTTCATGTTCCCTGCTATACTTGAGGCTTAAGCTGGCAGCTCCGGCCAGGGAAAGCGTGGCTATTGCCGCAGTGGCTTCACCGCCTCCACCGAGGAAAGCCCCGGCCAGAACAGCGGCTAGAGTAGCAATGTTAAGTTTTTGTGATTTTTCAATGATACTGGCAACGTGGCGGGCATTGGCATGGGCGATTTCATGAGCAATAACTCCGGCCAATTCGCCCTCATTTTCGACGGCGTTAATGAGGCCTTTGTTGATGTAAATGTATCCCCCCGGGGTGGCAAAAGCGTTGATAGCAGAATTATTGACAATTGAAAAAGTGAATTTAAAAGGAACTTGTTTATTGCCCTCAAGAATCAAATTGCCTATTTTAGTGATGTATTCATTTGCCCGTTTGTTTTCTAACAGTAAATGGTGTTTGACTAGTTTGTCGTAAAACTCCTTGCCCAGTTTCTTTTCATCATCAATTGTGAACGCACCAAAACAAACGCCCGTTTGAAAAAACGAGATGAAAAGTACAATAATAAAAGAAATATATTGATTTCGAATGAATTTCCACATAAGAAATTTTTCCAACTTAATGCAGTATTTGGCGAATGTTATCTTTTTTGATCTTTTAAAGCAAGAACGCCTTTTCAATTAGAGACCGTTACGAGAATAATAATTCCGTTACGGCCTCTTGCGTTGGTGACGATATTCCAATCTTACAGTTACTGTTGAACAACGTCTTATCTTTAAAATAATGAGGATTAATAAATGCATGAAAAAATGATCATTACCATTGATGGACCGGCCGGTGCCGGAAAAAGTACAGTGAGTAAAATGCTGGCAAAAAGGCTTGGCTATATTTATTTGGATACCGGTGCGCTATATCGAGCCTTAGCCTATAAAGCTCTCAAAGATGGAATTGTTCTGGATGATCTTTCGGCAGTGGATAACTTATGCTCTGACATAAGTATTGTTTTAAAAAATATTGACGGTCAAATGAAGGTCTATGTTGATGGAGAAGATGTAGGAAATAAAATCCGTACAGAAGAAATTGGACTTATTGCATCAAAAATATCAGCATTGGCGGTTGTTCGTCAAAGGTTGCTTCAGCTGCAAAGAGAGGTGGGAACTCAGGGCGGCGTTGTTGCGGAGGGCCGCGACATGGGGTCGGTTGTATTTCCTCATGCTGATTATAAATTTTATCTTGATGCCGATATAGAAGAAAGAACAAAAAGAAGGCATAAAGAACTTCTGGGAAAGGGAAATTTGCCTGAACTTCAATTGATTCAAAAGGATATGCTCGAAAGAGATAAGCAGGATTCAAAACGTGAAATAGCTCCATTAAAGCCAACATCATCCTCTATAATCATCGATTCGACGAAATTATCCGTGCCGGAAGTTATAGAGAAAATTATTCAGCAGATGGCCGATAAATAAAATGCATTCACAATGCAAAACAGCGATAATCAAGCTGGAATTATCTTGCTATTTAATTTTCAGTATGTTACGCGGTAAAGATTATTAAGATTTATAAAAAACAGGGGGGTGTTGGTTTAATGGTTAACAATAACAACTTAAACTTTGCTAAAGAAAAAGAAGATGTAAACAACAATTCAGTAATTCACGCATTTCAATCCAAAGATGAAGATGTCGGTTTTAAAGAACTCTATGAGCAGAGCCTCAATCAAATACAGTATGGAGATATCGCTACCGGTAAAGTAGTGCAAATCAATGCGGATACGGTGATGGTGGATGTTGGCTGGAAGACAGAAGGTTTTATTCCAGCCCGCGAACTCAGAGATGCACAAGGTAATATTAATGTCTCTGTTGGTGACGATATAGTTGTGTTCATCGACAAAAGAGACTCTGAAGGAAATTTAATTTTATCCAGAGAGAAGGCGGCAAAACTTAAAGTATGGGATGAGATCAAGAACGTCTGTGAAAATAATATTCCCATAAAGGGTAAAGTAATTGAAAAGGTTAAAGGAGGTCTTTCCGTCGATATCGGTGTGATTGCTTTTCTGCCCGGTTCACAGATTGATACCCGACCCATCAAAGATCTGGATAGATTTGTCGGTCAGTCGCTGGATTTTCATATATTGAAATATGACCGTAAGCGCAATAATGTTGTTTTATCGCGCCGATCGATTGTGGCGGCAGAAAGAGAAATGGAGAAGAAAGATACATTAGGCAATATTAAAGAAGGAAGCATTGTTGAGGGTGTTATTAAAAACATTACCGACTATGGTATTTTTGTTGATTTAGGCGGAATCGACGGACTGCTTCATGTTACAGATATTTCCTGGGGGCGGATTGCCAAGCCTGCAGAGACATTCCATAAAGGTGATAAAATAAAAGTCAAAGTTCTTTCTTTTGACTGCGAGAAAGAAAAAGTCTCGTTAGGTTTGAAACAGATGACGGAAAATCCATGGGGAAATATTACTGAAAAATATCCTGTTGGTGCTTTGGTTAACGGCAAGGTAGTAAATCTGACTGATTATGGCGTTTTTGTAGAATTAGAGCCAGGAGTTGAAGGACTGGTGCATATCTCAGAAATGTATTGGACTAGAGAAATCAAGCATCCATCAAAAGTATTGAATATCGGTGAAACAATAAATGTGGTTGTTTTGGAAGTAAATCCCGAGGCCAAGCGAGTTTCTTTAAGCCTGAAACAGACATCGGCCAATCCATGGGAAAAACTTCGTGAAAAATATAAGGCCGGTACTGTTGTTAAAGGTACAGTTCGCAATATAACTAACTTCGGTGTTTTTATCGGTATTGAAGATGGAATTGACGGATTAGTCCATGTTTCCGATATATCCTGGAAGCATCGCGTTACTCATCCGGCGGAGCATTTTAAAAAGGGTCAGGAAGTTGAAGCTGTTGTTTTGAACGTTGATATAGAGAACGAAAAGTTTTCTCTGGGCATAAAGCAAATTGAAAAAAATCCCTGGGAAGACCTGGCGCAGAAATATGCTCCCGGAAGTGTTGTCACGGGAAAGATAACTAACTTTACCGATTTTGGAATATTTGTGGAAATTGAAGAGGGTATTGAAGGTCTCGTCCATATTTCTGAAATCAGTCAGAAACGTGTTAAGACCTCTTCGGAACTTTATTCGGTCGGAGATACTGTGTCGGCTTTTGTAAAGAGTATTGACACTAAATCAAAGAAAATAAGGTTGAGCATTAAAGATATGGAAGTTCCGCCACCGGTTCCGTCGTCCAATCAGTATATTAACAACACGGAAAATCTTGGTTCTAATCTGGCTCAGGCGCTGGCAGAAGTAAAAATTGGAAACAATAAAAAAGGTGAGTAAAGCGTGAGAAAACATCCGGTCATTTTTGGAATGCTTTTGCTTATAGTTCTGGCAGTTGTGTTTTATATTTCCTTTTACGGACTTGGTGCTAGCTCGGGAAAGACAAAAAGTTTTTCTTTAAATCACAAAATCGGGATCGTCAGTGTTAACGGAGTGATTGCCGATCCGCGGGACATTATCGAACAATTAGAAGATTTCGGCAAGGATGATTCCATTGTGGCTGTGGTCCTGCGAATTGATTCACCGGGTGGTGGTGTCGCTGCTTCGCAAGAAATATATGGTGCTGTTGTTGAACTGAAGAAACAAAAAAAGGTTGTGGCGTCAATGGGATCGGTTGCCGCTTCCGGCGGATTATTAATTGCGTGCGGTGCAGATAAAATTGTTGCTAATCCCGGTACTATCACGGGTAGTATTTCCGCAATAATGCAATTTGCCAATGTTGAAGAATTATTCAAAAAAATCGGACTGAAGTCTTCGACTGTCAAAAGCGGCCAGTATAAAGATATTGGCTCACCTTTAAGAGCGATGACTCCGGAAGAAAGAAAAATTATTCAGGAATTAGTTGATGATATTTATAATCAATTTGTTGATGTTATTGTGCGTGATCGCAAGATGTCTCGGGAAAAGGTTATCAGTATTGCTGATGGCCGGGTCTTCTCCGGACGTCAGGCAAAGGAATATGGTTTAGTTGATCGACTGGGTGATCTGGGAGCTGCTACTCAGTGGGCAAGTCAGTTGTCCGGGAAAACTGGAAAGTATGACATCATATATCCCAAGAAAAAGCGTGCATCAATATTTGATTACGTATTTGAAAGTGCCGCCAATCAATTCAGCCGCTCTTTGAAAGAGAAAGTCGATAATCGGGGCGGTGTCGGTTATTTATATCATCCCCCTCTATAAAGCGTGAAAGAAACTATGACCAAAAAAGATCTAATTATTAAACTCCAGGAAGCGCTGAAAGTCTATTCCAACAAAGACGTTGCTTATGCCGTAAATATAATATTTGATTCCATGGTGGATGCTCTGAAGCGCGGTGAGCGCATTGAAATTCGAGGATTTGGCAATATGACAGTCCGGGAAAGGAAATCGCGCATAGGGCGTAATCCCAAATCCGGTGCCGAAGTTAAATTGGAAAAAAGAAAAACCCCTTTTTTCAAAACAGGAAAAGAACTGCGATTAAAGGTTGATCAAAAATGACTTGTAAAACAATTCTTCTTGAGAAAAAGAACGGGTATGCAATAGTAAAGCTTAACAGACCGGAAGAAATGAATGCTATTTCCAGGGAAATGCATAAGGAATTGTTTGATGTATTTACAGATCTGGAAAGCGATTCGGAGGTAAAAGCAATAATTCTTACCGGTGGAGAATATATTTTTTCCGCCGGCATGGACATAAAAGAAATAGCTGTTATATGCGATGCGGATATTGATGTATATTTTGAATCGGCGGTGTCATATTTAGAAAAAATTTATTTATGCAAAAAACCGTTGATTGCGGCAGTTGGTGGATTTGCTCTGGGTGGTGGATTTAATCTGGTAACGATTTGCGATCTGGTTGTTGCTTCGGAAAGCGCAATTTTTTGTCATCCGGAATTAAAATTTGGATTTAATCCGCTTTTTTATCCATTGAGCCAAATTGTTGGAGTCAATAAGGCCAAAGAAATTGTTATGCTTGGTGAACCAATTGGTGCCAACGAAGCCTTGAAAATTGGTCTGATCAATAAAGTTGCACCTCCGGAAAAATTCATGGAGGAAGCGGAAAAAATGGCTGCAATATTGGCAAAACGGTCAGCTAAGGCATTGGAAGAACTTAAAAAAATTACTGCGATTGTACCTCGCATGGATAAGGTTGCTGCTATCGAATTAGAGTTCACTGTTTCGACAAATCTTTTTGTCCGTGATGAACGGAAGGTTCACATGAGTGAAGTCCTATTTTTGGAAAAACTGCGTAAGAAAAAACAAAAATAACCCCAATTTTGAGTTAAAGTATCACTTCCATGTATAAGCACTATTGCTAGTTTCTTCAGCACATGTACCCTGAAGATAAACGCTATATAATTCCATCGATATTGTTTCTAATAAGAAGTGCGAAAAGATTTACAAATTATCCCAGTCATTTCCAGGTGCAGCAAAATCTTTGAGTTGATCTCTTCTTTTTTTGTGTTGAAGTTTTTTCAGGGCTTTGGCTTCAATCTGGCGGATTCTTTCCCTTGTAACACCCATCATGTCACCTACTTCTTCCAGAGTAAATGGCCCGTAATTGCAGGCAACCCACGTGCAATTCAGGAAAGCTTCGTTTTTCAGCCGCCATTCACAGGTAGTGTCGAGGCAAACTTCAGCAATTAGATTTCCTTTTTTCTTGCACTTATAAGTATTAATCATAGAGTAAAATCCTCATTGGTTTGAAATTGATTTAACTTCTTATTGCTCTTTAGTATTTATGTCAATAAAAATATATGATTATTGATTTTTTATCTTCCGGTTAATGGATGACTGAGGTAAGATATTATGTAATTTTTCAGTAAAATAAATTATCGGTATGGGCTCGAAGAGCCTTAAAAAAACTCTATTCGGATGTGGTTTTTTCTGCCGGTCTTCTTTCCGGCACATATTTGTGTTCAAATTTCCCTTCATTCCATTCCAATGAAACATACAGATTACAATAACAACTGCCATATTCCTTAACATCAGCCGAACGATAAGCACATGGACAAAGAATATCTCGATCTTTATCGCGATTACCGGCAGCCAGACGGCATGGACATGACATGTAACCGTAACGATTTTTATTTAACAGAAGATCATTTAGAATTGTAAAAACCCAGTCTTTATCTTTGTTAAAGAAAAAACCTTTAGATTCCTGAGTTTTTCTGAGCATTTCATAGAGTTCTTCCGAGGTCATCTCAAATACCCAGTGCCTCTCTGATATCTTGTTCACGGAAGCCAACAATGATCTTATTACCAATTATGATTGTTGGGAACGATCGCTGCGGATTATATTGGACAATTTCGTTTAAGATGTTTTCTCTTTCGGAACCTTGAAGTAAATCTACGTCGCAGAATTCAAAAGGAATTTCGTTGTCTTTGAGGAATTTTTTTGCGGCTTTACAATGACTGCAAGTGCTCAGTGTATATATTTTAACTTTACGCATGATTAACACCCCGAAATTTATTGTAATGTATATATGTTTTCCGAATGAGATGTCAAGTTAATCCGTAGTTAAATTATGGCTTGACAGATTGCACACCAACATATATATGAAAGAAAATCAAGATGCTCGTTAACGATGGATCCCCACATCTGGCAGAGACTCTTCCAAATGAGGGGATTTTTTTATCGGTATTATATTTTGATGACATGATTATTTCAAGGAAGGTTAATAGAAAAAATGAAGATCGATGATGTAAAGATTCGTAATATTGGTATAAGTGCCCATATTGATTCCGGGAAAACAACTCTTACCGAAAGAATACTTTTCTACACCAAGAGAATTCACGCCATTCATGACGTTAAAGGAAAAGACGGTGTTGGTGCGACTATGGATTCCATGGAATTAGAAAAAGAACGTGGAATTACAATAGCATCTGCGGCTACCTATTGCGAATGGAGTGGTTATGAGATTAATATTATCGATACTCCCGGTCACGTCGATTTTACGATCGAAGTAGAAAGATCGCTGCGAGTTCTGGATGGTGCGATTCTAGTATTGTGCGCTGTCGGCGGCGTTCAATCACAATCAATAACCGTTGATATGCAAATGAAGAGATATAAAGTTCCCTGTATTGCCTTTATTAACAAGTGTGATCGTAGCGGTGCCAATCCATTTCGGGTTATCAGTCAACTTCGAGCTAAACTCGGACACAATGCAGTAGCAATGCAGATTCCTATCGGTCTGGAAACGGACGCGGAAGGTGTAGTAGACTTAGTCAGCATGAAAGCGCTTTATTTTGACGGAGAAAATGGAGAGGTAATCCGCACTGAAGAAATTCCGCAGAATCTCGTAGCAGAAGCAAAAACTAAAAGAGAAGAATTGATTGATGCGGCATCGATGTTTTCTGATGAACTAACAGAAGCGATACTGGAAGAAAAAGAAATTACCGCGGATTTGCTTTATGCAGCCGTTAGGAAAGGTACCTTAAAAAGAGAAATCACTCCCGTATATATGGGTTCTGCCTATAAGAACAAAGCAGTGCAGCCCATGCTCGATGGAGTTAATTATCTCTTGCCATGCCCTTCAGAAGTGGAAAATATAGCGCTGGATATGGAAAAGAATGAAGAACCGGTTGTTTTAGAAAATGATCCGGATAAACCAATAGTGGCGCTGGCTTTTAAACTGGAAGATGGTAAATATGGTCAACTGACTTATATCCGTGTTTATCAGGGAACGGTATCCAAAGGATCAACAATAGTTAATGTCCGGAGCGGAAAAAAAGTTAAGGTCGGTCGTGTTGTCCGTATGCATGCTGATCAGATGGAAGAAGTTGAGAATCTGCAATCCGGATACATTGGCGCTCTTTTCGGAATTGAATGCTCCTCCGGCGATACTTTTGTTTCTCAGGGTCTCAATCTTACCATGACCTCAATGTTTGTCCCCAAACCGGTTATTTCCCTGGCTATATCGCCGAAGGACAATAAATCACAAATGGCCATGTCTAAGGCTTTAAATAGATTCTCCAAGGAAGACCCGACATTTAAAACTTTTGTCGATCCGGAAACAAATGAAACAATCATCGAAGGCATGGGCGAACTGCATCTGGATATTTATGTGGAAAGAATGCGGCGTGAGTATGGCGCTGATGTTAATACCGGTAATCCCCGTGTTGCCTATCGCGAAACCATTACTCAGCGAGCTGATTTTAATTATACTCATAAGAAGCAGACTGGTGGCTCCGGTCAGTTCGGCCGCATTGCCGGTTTCCTTGAACCAATAAGTGATGCCGAATTTGTTTTTGAAAATAAAATATTCGGTGGCTCTATTCCTACACAATACATTCCTGCCTGCGAAAAGGGCTTTAAACAAAGCATGGAAAAAGGTCCCAAGTTGGAATTTCCGATTACCGGAGTGAAAGTGGTTATTAATGACGGTGCATTTCATGCCGTTGACTCTTCTGATATGGCCTTTCAGGCGGCAGCACGTGGTGCATTTCGAGAAGCATATCTTCGGGCGAAGCCGGTTATTCATGAACCAATTATGAAAGTTGTTGTCGAAACCCCGCCAGAATTTCAGGGACCGGTTATGGGACTCTTAAATCAACGCCGCGGTATGATTATCGGTTCACAGGATGAAGGTGTTATGTGTGTAATTGAATCGCAAATACCACTGGCGGAAATGTTTGGCTTTTCCACGGTGCTACGTTCATCAACGCAAGGTAAGGCCCAGTTTACAATGGAATTTGCCCATTACAGGCAGGTTCCGCAGTCGATTGCCGAAAAAATCGCTCTGGAAGTTGCTCAAAACAAGAAAACGGCCGCATAATACTGGGAAAAATGTTAAGAAATACAGCTGCGTTAAGACGTGAAGAAAATATAATCCATTTAACATATAAGGATATCATGATGCTGAAAAAAGAAATAATATACCGTAACCCGCTATTAAATCTTGGTTATGAAGATGAAGACATTTTACCCAATGGAGGCTTAGGTGCCGTTTTAGCACATGCCGGAGTAGGTAAGACTGCCTTGCTGGTTCAGGTGGCTTTAAACATGATGATAAGAGAAGAATCTGTATTACATGTTAGTCTCCAGGATGCTGTAAGCAAGGTTGATTTATGGTATCATGAACTGTTTCACAATATTGCAGAAAACTTCAATGAAGCTGAAATAAAAGATTACTGGGATAGAATTCAGTCTTACCGTTTTATTATGACTTTCCGGGTGGAAAGCTTCAGTGTGGCAACACTGGAAGAGCGATTAACCGATTTGCTGGAACAAAATATTTTCAAACCGCATACTGTAATTATTGACGGATTAAAGTTTGATGAAGCCGGAAGGGGACAGCTGGCACTTTTAAAAGAACTGGCAAAAAAGTATGCAATGAGAATTTGGTTTACTGTGCATGCCCATCGCCATGAACGTCCTGCAGATAATGGTTTGCCGGTTTCCTTCCTGCATGTAGCAGATCTATTCGATGTTATTGTCCAGTTAGAAGCAAAAGCCGATGAAGTATTTATCAAGGCTCTGAAAGGTCAGTCACCGGATTCAAAGCAAAATGCATTGCTTTTAGATCCGGCAACTATGCTAATAAAAAAAGGCAAATAATGAAGGTTTGCTTTTGTTAGTCGAGTCTGTCTTTCCTGTTGTTTTATATGTCCATCGGTATGAATACGTATATTGCTTACAGGACGATGCAGAGGAGAAATATTTGTCAAAAAAATATATCGGATAAAACGAAAGCAACCGGAAAATATTTTCAATAAACAATCTGCCGATTTTTGTTCCTTAAATGGTTTTCTTAAAAAATGTAGTGCACAAAAACAACTAAAGAACAATCCTGCACCTTTTCTTTACCATAATTAAACGTCAAAAAATTTAATCAAACGAATTCTCTCTGAATCATAATAGTATAATTTTGTTTCTTACAAAAACGGACAAATAAATATTATCGTGTATATCTGACAATTTACAATCGTTATGTGAAATAATATCTTACCAGTTTAAGTGCGTAATAATCCCTCGGCAATAAAAAAATTAATTTTTTCTTGACTTCGAATGGATGTTATAGTTTATTGAGACAAAATTGGTTGGCTGTCCAATCAATGGCATGTGAATCCTGAAGCACACCTTGCTGAATATAATCATATGCTCGGTGATTTATGCAATTTACTATAGGGATTGTACTTGAAACTAATTAAATATTTATCCTTACCATCAATGATGATGATCATGCCTAATATGCTAAAGATATGTTCTTTGAAACTAAAAAATAGTTGGCATTTATGTTGTTAAAAGGATGTTTGCATACCCATACAACATGTTCGGATGGGAAACTATCGCCGCAGGAGGTTGTTAGTGCTTATGAGTCAAGAGGATATGACTTTATAGCATTTACCGATCATGACTACCTTCTGAAACCGAATTACCGCGAACTATATGAGCAAGTTAAAAGCAAGATGATCGTTTTCCACGGCATCGAGCTTACCGTTTATATCAAGGGTTATGTTCATGTTGGCAAGATTGAAGGAGTAAAAGAAACGCTGCATGTTTTTAACCATATCAGTGAATATGATATCACTCCGACCCAGGTTCTCGAGAGATTAACCGAACTGGAAAAGATGTATCCCTTGGATGCAGTGGAGATTACCACAAAGGGATTTCGTGATGCGGTATTTGAGTCAATGAAAATTAAGTATCCGAAAATAGCTTCTGATGACGCACACACACAGCAGGGGATAGGAAGGGCATGGGTTGAGATGGATGTTAAGCGTGATAAGGATTCAATATTGATGGCAATTAAACATGGTAAGTTTTGGAATTGCTATGTGTAAGGGTCAAGACACATAGCAGGTAAATATAGAATTGTAGCAATAATTGATAAGAGAGAAAAGATTGGAAAACAAAAACAGTAAAGTAAAATCAGGAGGTTTATTGTGATTCTTTATCTTTTCGGCACTAAAAGGAGGATTGGCAATGGGTAAAAGAATGGCAATCTG
>CAYXZW010000035.1:0-30568 GCA_964469905.1 uncultured Smithella sp. | reverse complement strand
AGTCGGCGACGGCAAGATATTTGTCCTGGATCTGGCCGATTGCATTCGCATCAGCTCCGGTGAACGCGGTGGCACAGCCATCGGGTGAGGTTATCTTATGCATCATAGTATGGATAGTAATAAGTTAAATACCAGAGAAAATGTGTTGGAGCGTTGTGTGTCTGACTGTGAAAAAACAGTTATTATTCATGCTTTAACGAGAACTCGGGGCAATCAATCAGCTGCAGCAATATTGCTGGGTATAACTAAACGTGCCCTTGCATATAAAGTTCATAAGTATGGGATTGACTGTGTAAAATATCGAGAAGATTCTAAAGACTTGTTGTAAAAAATAAATGATAAAGGAGAATTTACTGACTATGAAAGAAATTACAAAGAAAACAATCATGATGGTATTTATTCTGGTCATCGTTATGGTGGCACCTATAGTTGCCATTGCCGATGAACAAAAACCGCCGGAGAAGAAGCAGGAACAAAAGGTAGAAGAAGATAAGGTTACCGGAGGGATCGATGTAAGCGTTTTGAGTGCCTACATCTGGCGTGGGCAGGAGATGACCCGGGGCAGTGTTGTTGTCGAGCCTTCGGCCACGATTAGCTATAAGGGATTTACCTTCAATGCCTGGGGTAATCTGGATACCAAACCTTATTCTGCCGCAAATGCCAATTATGCCGGAAAACATACGGAAACAGATTTTATTGTTTCTTATTCCAAAAAATTCGGGATTCTGCAGGTGACTCCCGGATATATTTACTATGCCCTAGGTGCTCCTTATACCGGTGCAACAGCCCCGCTTGATTCCCAGGAAGTATTTTTGACCCTGGGTCTGGATACGATTTTGGCGCCGACGCTGACAGCGTATAAGGAAATTGATCATTATCATCAGTGGTATTTTTTGCTGGGTGTTTCCCATACTTTCGCCCTGCATGAAAAGGTTGGTTTAAAACTGGCAGCAACGGCAAGTTATCTGGCATCCAATGATGAAAATACTTATGCGAAGTATAACAGCAGTGCAGTGGCCACAACTGATAAATACAATAATTTTCATGAAGGAACAGTTTCAATTTCCCTGCCTGTTGCGGTAACAAAGTCATTCACTGTTGCGCCGACGGCATCTTATGTGTTCCCGCTGTGCGACGATGCCAGATATGAAATGAAAGGCCGTGGTTTGCAGGGTGTTACCAGCACCACGGACAGAAACAGCTCATTTTTGTATGGCGGAATTACTGTGAGTTTTGCCTTCTAATGGGTGTTTTACCCCTGTAGCCGCTGCAATAAACATTACGCAGATTGCAGCGGCTACTTTTAGATAATTGATCCTCCAGTTATTGTCAGGTATTGCAATTAGTTCAAGGTTGTTTTTAAATTAGCGTACGAAATTGTAAGGAAAGCCAATACATAATGTCAGCGAATTACGACAAGATTATGATCAATAAAATAATTAGCCAGGGAAATGTGCTTTCTTATTATCAGCCTATTGTCTCCATAAAGAAGAAATGCATTATCGGCCTGGAAGCATTGAGCAGGGGTATTAATCCGGAGGATGGCAATATCATTTCACCGGCGTTATTGTTCAATCTGGCCGATGAGCATGGACTCGTACTGGAACTCGACAGACTATGCCGGGAGAAGGCGCTTGCCGGATTCAAAAGTCTGCACACTGAAAATGATAACTATCTTTTGTTTTTGAATATTAACACAGCGATAATTGACAAGGGTGTTGTCGGTTCCGGACATCTTATTAATATAGTGAATGCAATGGGAATAAGCCCAAATAATATCGTTATCGAGATACTGGAGTCGAAGGTGGAGTATTTGGATGATTTGAAAAAATTTGTGACCATGTATCGTGATTACGGGTTTCTCATTGCCTTAGATGACATCGGTAGCGGGGAGTCTAACCTTTCCCGCATACCCTTAATAGAGCCGGACATATTGAAAATTGATATTTCCATCATCAGGGATATAGATAAAGATTATTATAAACAGGAAGTATGCAAATCAATAATTAATCTGGGCAGGAAAATAGGCGCGCTTGTGATTGCCGAAGGAGTTGAAACCGGCGAGGAGGCAATGCTGGCGCTGGAATATGGTGCAGATATGTTACAGGGATTTTTTATTGAAAAGCCACTGGATCCAAGGAAGAGAGGAATAAACGAGTCCTCCTTCAATATATTGCAGACGGTTTCATATTTCAGAAATCACCTTATTGAAAAACTAAAGCAAAGACGACAACAGTTTGAATCTTATGAATCAGTGGTGAATAGTATTATTAAAGACATATCCGATATGTCTTTAGAAGATTTAAATGATTGGTTATGCCGATATCTTGCGGCCAATCCTCTGGTGGAATGTATTTATGTGCTGGCTGAAAATGGAGTTCAGGTTACCGACACGATATGCAACTGCGAAAATATTCTGAAACAAAAAAGGCATATTTTCAGTCCCGCATTGAAAGGTACGGATCACTCCATGAAAGACTATTTCATTTTTATATCTGCAGGGCAGAGCAAGTATGTCACGGATCAATATATCTCCCTGGCCACAGGTAACTTATGTCTTACTACAGCAAAATTATTCCAGAGGAAAAACAGAGAAAATCTGATTTTATGTGTTGATATTAATACCCGTCAAACTTCATTGAGTTGACTTTTTAATGTAAATTTCCACACTATATCTACTGGCTCTGAGCTTTCCATTTTAGAGCACTATAAAAAATCAGAAGTCTTCTTGGAAAATTCAGCTATCAATGGTAAATATGCAGGTAGAGAAATGAAAAAAGGTTATGGACAGTCTTAGATTGTCCATAACAGCTGTTAAATATTTTTTGTTTAACGGGAAATATAAAATGGAAGGTATTTTTTTCTTTAAAAAATTATTAATAATCCTCGGTTTCTCCATTCCCGTTATTTACGTTTTCAATAAGATAAAATTACCTTCCATAATTGGTTTTTTAATTACCGGCGTAATCATCGGGCCTTTTGGACTGAAGTTGATTGATGATACGGCGGGGATTCAGTTCATGGCGGAAATCGGCGTAGCCTTCCTGCTTTTTACCATAGGCATTGAAATTCAGTTTTCCCGCTTTTTAAAGAATTTATCAGAAATCCTTCTGACCGGTGGATTGCAGATTTTTTGCACATTTCTTGTGGGCGTTGGGGTCGGGCTGGCGATGCAACTGAGCGTCAGCCAGTCAATTTTTATCGGTTTTATTCTGACTCACAGCTCTTCGGCCTTGATCTTAAAGATTCTGAAAGACCGCAGCGACGAAGATGCGCCGCAGGGGAAAATTTCCATCGGTGTCATTTTATCTCAGGATATAATAGTAGTGCCGATGATGCTCCTGATACCATTTCTTGCCGGCAGCAGCGGACCTGATGCCCTGCTGATTATCTGGAAACTGTTCAAATCCATTTTAATTATTGTCGTCATTCTGGCTGCGGCCCGCTACGTCATCCCTTTTGTACTGGAGAGCCTGGTCAACATGAAAATGCGCGACGTGCTGGTGATCACCTCCGTGGTCATAGCTATGGGGATTGCGTGGATCACTGAATCCCTTGGTTTGTCGCTGGCCATCGGCGCGTTTCTGGCGGGACTGGCGTTATCCGATACGGATTTTACGCATCAGATCATCAGCGACATCAGCCCGTTTCGGGATGTCTTCCTGTCGGTGTTTTTCGTATCTCTCGGCATGATTCTCAATGTAGATTTTCTGCGCCAGAACACAGTCTATATTCTTCTTACATCTCTGGTTATTATCGGAATTAAGGCCGTCATCGTTTTCGGCCTGGTTTGGTTCATGAAATACCCCCTGCGTGTCGCGCTGCTTTCGGGTGTAATGCTGTCGCAGATAGGAGAATTTTCTTTCGTTTTAGCGTCTCAGGGGCTGCGCGAAAATATCATTTCGGGATTTATATATCAGGGATTCATCGGGGCATCCGTTTTAACCTTTATTGCCACGCCACTGCTCGTTTCTCTGACGTATTATTTGTTGTCGAGGAAAAAAATTATCGCAGACATAACAACTGCTGAAAAAAGCAATCAACTGGATGTGGATAATCATGTTATTGTCTGCGGTATGGGTCTCAACGGGAAAAATCTGGTTAAAGTTTTGAAAAACACCGGTATAAATTATGTCATTGTAGATCTGAATTACAAGAACATAAAAGAAGCGAAAGCGAAAGGTGCCAAAAATGTAATCTGGGGAGATGCTTCTAATATTGAGATTCTGCAGCGTGCCCGAATTGATTCTGCCCGGGTGCTGGTTATTGCCATTTCTGATCGTTTTTTAACGAAGCGTTGTCTAAATATTGCTAAAACCATTAAACCGAATATACATATAATTGTCAGAACAAAATATGTTGCCGACATTGATGAATTAGTGAAACTGGGCGCTGATAATATCATTCCGGAGGAATTTGAGACATCTATTCAAATATTCAGCAGGGTGCTCAGAATGTTTCACGTCCCCAATAGTATAATTTTGGCGCAGGGCAATATAATTCGCAATAAGTCTTACGGGGTGTTCCGGGAAGTTCGATTTACCGAGGAAGCATTTGAGCAGATCAATCAGATACTGGCTCAGGGAACAATTGAAACTTATTATATTGCTCCCGGTAATGAAATTATCGGTAAAAGTCTCCGGCACGTGAATCTTAAAGCCCAATCGGGTGCAACCATTCTTAATATCATTAGAGACAACAGGACGATTACCCATCCACCCGGTCAATTTGTCCTTCAGGCTTCCGATCAGCTGATTCTTTTCGGCAGCCACAGCGCCATTGATCTGGCTTTGGAAATTCTTAATTGTAAAGCAGGAGGCGATTTTGTCCAATCATCATCAACATAATCATCAGCACAATCATCCGGAGACTACCTGGGGCAAACGATTGATAATTTCCATGGTGATGAATTTAATTATTCCTATTGTGCAAATTGCCGGAGGGGTTGTTTCCGGCAGCATGGCTTTGATCAGCGATGCGCTGCATAATTTAACCGACTTCGTTTCCCTAGTGATCAGTTATGGGGCGCTGGTGATAGGAAAGCGCGGCCCGACACATCAGCAGACTTTCGGCTACAAACGAGTGGAAATACTGGCCACAGTGGTCAGCGTGGCCCTGCTCTATGGAGCAGGGTTTTATATAGCGATCGAAGCCTGGCATCGATTGCAGAATCCTCAGCCGATTGCTGGCCATTTTGTCATCTGGATTGCGCTGCTGGGCTTTGCGGGCAATATGATTTCCGCCTTAATGTTGCATTCCGGGGCTAAAGTTAACGTGAACATGAAGAGCGCCTTTTTGCACATGCTTTCCGATGCGGCAACATCGCTTGTCGTAGCGGCATTGGGCGTTTTATGGCTTTTTAAACCATGGTTCTGGCTTGATCCACTGTTTTCCTGGATTATTGTTGCCATGATTCTTTACAGTGGTTGGGGATTGCTCAAAGATAGTATTCTTATCCTTATGAACGCTACGCCGCCCGGAATCGATCTGGTTGATATTCAGCAGACGCTAACATCCATTGAAGGAATCAAAGAGATTCACGATCTCCATGTCTGGAATCCGTCGGCGGAAAGTATTGCTCTGGCGGTTCATATCACAGTCCCCGATCAAATGCTCAGTGGTGTTGATGTGCTGGCGGGCAATATCCGGGAGATACTGCTTGCCAAATTTAACATTGATCACCCGATTTTGCAGTTCGAATCCAATAGCTGCGGTGAAGCGCAGCTATTGTGCTGTGTTGTAAAACAGAAGCAGAAGCACAGACATCACGAGCAAGATTAGGTGATTAAATGAGGATTCATTATTTTCAGCATGTGCCTTTTGAAGGATTGGGTAATATTGAAGATTGGATTAGATCGAAAAACTATGCCCTTTCCGCCACACGCTTTTATGCCGCTGATCCCTTACCGAAACTGGCTGAAGTAGATTGGCTTATCATCATGGGAGGACCAATGGGAGCCTATGATGATAAGAAATATTCTTGGCTGACGGCGGAAAAAAGCTTTATTGAGGCATCAATCAAAGCTGGGAAAAAGGTAATGGGTATTTGCCTGGGGGCTCAGCTGATAGCGTCTGTATTGGGAGAAAAAGTCTATCCGCATGTTCATAAAGAAATCGGATGGTTCCCTCTGCGTTTAACCGGTGAAGGCATGGCTTCGGCATTGTTCAAAGGATATCCTGCGGAACTTCCTGCTTTCCATTGGCATGGAGATACTTTCAGCTGTCCCCGGGGGGCCGAGCATCTGGCTGAAACCGCTGCCTGCCGGAATCAGGCCTTTGCCTACGGCAGTAAAGTTGTCGGTCTGCAGTTTCATCTGGATGTCACGCGGAAGACTGTTGAACAATTAATCGAAAATGGTGCTCTCGAACTGGTGAGTGGAAAGTATATTCAAAAGCCTGAACAAATGATGCGTCCTGCTGATGAATTCAAGAATATCCGGAAGTATATGTATAAAATGCTGGATAACTTTTTGAGCCAATCGTAATTATTGATGAGGGGATGATTTTATTGCACTTACAACTTTTTTTTATTCGGGGTTTTCTTCTTTTTTCCATCCCTTACCATTATCTCTTCGTCTGTTCTCTTGTCTGACCGGAAACAACTGCCTTCGGATTTCTTGGCGAATTTTTTCATTTCTGCGGCCAGCTCGGTTATCTCTCCGTAGTGATTGAAAGAACGAGCGCGTGTTTCGGTAATGCCGATAGATATACCCATAATGGGAAACTTGGAGGCCTTGCCTGTGCGGTCAAATGATTTGATAAACCCCTGTGTCGAATCTTCGGCGTCATAAAAAGTCGGAATTATGCTGTCAAAAGCTTCAATTACTTCAGCCGCTGCTTCTTCCGCCAGTGCGGAATCGATGATAAAAACAAAATCGTCGCCGCCGACATGTCCGACAAAACTTCCCTGCGGCTGCTTGCTCTTGACAATATTAAGAATCAGTCTGCCGGTAATTTTAATAACTTCATCGCCTCTGCTGAAACCGTAACGGTCATTGAACGGTTTAAAATAATCCAGGTCGGCGTAACCGAAGGAAAAATCATGTTTCCTCGTAATCCTTTCCTGTAATTCCCGATTGATGGAGATATTGCCGGGCAGACGTGTTAACGGATTGATTTCCACAATACGCTCGGAACGTGTAATACATAAATTGACGCGCAGTATAAAATCATTTTCTAGATCATCTTTCCAGATAAAATCTTCGATCAATAAATCGTCCCAATTGGAAAGATTAAAGTGTTCCGGCAGAATTGCCAATACCGGCAATTGATGAAACATGGGATCAGTTTTTAAGTCTCTTAAAATATTGATGGCGAGAGAATCATCTTTAAGAACATTTATTACAATTAAATCCGGTATGGAATTATAGATGTAATCGAGAGCGGAAGGCATGCTGCTGAAAGTAACGCTCTTATAAGAATTTTTCAGGTTGCGGTCTATTGTATTGGTAAGAACAATATCTTTACAGACAACGACAATAGTTTTCATAACATTATACCTGGGCGTTTGTGGGACAAATTTTAATATATCATCCGTTTTACTTCAGCATCAGGAGATGCCTTCGGCGGTTTCCATGTTTTCTTCCAGTTCCTTCAACACATCTTTTATATCAGCCGCCGATAGTTTCAGCAGTTCAAATGCCATGGAGTTTACTTCCGGTACATAATTTTCTCCGGCAAAGCCAAAACCACGGGCGCGAACTAAAACATCAGCCATATGCACTATTGCTGTTTCCAGTGGGGCATTTTTTGCCTGTGAGGGGCGATGATGAAATTCAATGACTTCGATCAAGCTGCGTGGAAAACGCCATTTTTCGGCCAGCCAGCTTCCCACATTGGCATGCGTGGCGTTGAAATGATTTTTTTCCGCTTCAAATATAGAGATGCCCTTGGTCTGTGCTTCATTCATGGCAGCTTCGTATTCTGTTTGGAATTCCAGCATCAAAATGACTTTGCCGATATCATGGAGCAGGCCGGCGACAGAGATTTCTTCGGGTTCCTTGAGCCCCTTTTTCTGGGCGATAACCCGGGAAGCAATGGCGCAAGCCAGTGAATGTTCATAAAGACCATTCATTGTCTTTTGCATCAATTCGAACACTGATACTCCCAGTAAAAGCCCTTTGATAACGTTAAGTCCTAAAAGCATAGTGGCGTGAGAAACAGAAGCAATTCTCCCGGGGAACCCGTAAATGGCGGAATTGACCATTTTTAATATTTTAGTAGTCAAAGCGGGATCATTGGATATAAAAGCGCTGATTTCTACCAGAGTAATGCGCGGCTTTTCGATGATGCCGGATAACCTCTTCAGTACGGCCGGCACGGTCGGCAGTGTGCTGATGTTTTCCACTTTGTGGCGTAAAACTTTAGGGTCAATATTACTCATACAATCCTTCAATATGCTCCATGGTTATCTTTTTTATCAAATTCATATAGGGCTTGCCATCTACTTTGGCAAACCTGGCTTCCAGATTGGCCAGTGCTTCTTCCTTGGGAACAGCTTGAACGGGTGGTCCCTCTACAAAGATGCTGGCAATATCCATATCGCGAATCCGTTCAATCCAGGTCTCGGACAGTTCTGTGCCTTCACCCAGCATAACCATTCCGTTTTTGGCTGTCACCGGTTTAGCAAGCTTCATCCCGGGTTCAAGTTTGGCAACCGGAATTTTCGGCATTATTGTCTCCTCCAGAATATTTTTTGTGGTTGCCGGCTTTCGGCAAGTATTAATTCATTTCTTTTTGTTAAAAGCTGGGGTTGTTAATTCCTGATCAATTTGGTCTGCATCTGCAGCATTATACTCCAAAATCCTTTTTAAATGAAAGAAAGCATCTTCATCCATGGAAAGAAACGCTATTGTTGCTTCTTTTTCATCTGTTCGGAGGATTTTACCGGCAATATTTACAGTCGTATCCTCGTTCAATGTCAGGATTACTTCACAAAGCTCATTGGCGCGAAATCTTGGATCGTTGGTACAACTGATGCCGGTTAAGCTGATATTGAGTGTTTTAACTTTAATTTTCTTCTTTTGAAAAAGGATATTTATATCAAAAGCAACCGGGACTCTTGTTCGTTTTCTTCTTTCTTTTGCCATAGTCCTTCCTCGGAATAAAGAATTAAAGAACGATAAATTGATTTATCCTTACCATCAATTCATGCTTTATTCTTTTCACAACTGTGAATTTTGGTCAAGTCTGATTTTTCCCAGGTCATGAAAAATAATCCGCTCATCATCCAGGCAAAAACCAATAACGGTGATACCTATTTTTTGCAGTACTTGAGTATAGGTAATCATTTTTGCTTCCGGCAGAATTAGAATTGGCAAGGGATTCCCCGGATCATTAGCTGTCTGCAATAGCAATTTTGCCGCCGCAGCCAGTATGTTTTTCTCGTCGGCCTCGGTGAGAACTTTTAAAACATGAGATTTTCCGTTCCCCGATGAATCCACTAGAAATAGTTCAGAGTTGATGTCATTTCCCGTTTTGAATTTCCAGCGCGAAAGAAGCGCGGCCAAATTGCTGATAACCAGATCATGGTCGCACCGGGCATCAACATCAGGTTCTTCTGCTGAAGGAAGGCTGCCTACTAAATCTTCACGGAAAGTTACATCCGGAAAAACAAGCTCCATTTGCGAGGAATAAACGGCATTGGATTTCAGGAGGGCAATTTTCTTTACAAAGTGGGCGGTTTGCAGAGCTAACCGTGGTGAATTCAGGACACCGATTACCGCAACCTGGGTGATGCAATCTCCATCTTCCATATAAGACCAGACACCGCGGTAATTGTGCTCAAAAAGTGATTTGCCGACTCCTTTCTTGCCGCCGCCGATTTTCCCGCGGTGAATCACAAAGATGTTGCCCCAGGCATCACGGGCAAATGCTCCGCCTGTTTTTCGATCGATACCGGCAAAAGGGAAATTTATTTCGGTTACGATCGGGACGATGCGATCCTCGGTCGGCTTACCCACACCAAAGGCATTCCAATAACGGACATCGGCCATAGCATGCGAAGTCAGCCAGATACCGAGTTTTTTTGACCATAAAACTTTCGCGGGAGAACTTGCCCCCTGATGTCCCAGCTTTACTTTAACCTGCTCATCAATAAAGGGCTTGAATTTTCTAGCAAATTGGCGGGTATATTTTTTTATTGCCGGTTGATCTGCAATAACTTTCAGCATAAGTAATCAGCCCTCGGGGATATTGTGCCGTGAATAATATACTAGAAGTAAAGACTAATCCAGACGTTTTTTAAACAGGCTGATAGCGCCGGAAAAGACGGTTAGTCCCAGTATGGACAGAGCCAGGCACTGAGGCCAGAGCACTTCCAGCCCGACACCTTTTAGAAAAATTCCCCGGACAATCACCAGAAAAAAGCGCAGCGGGTTGAGATATGTAAGTATCTGAACAACATCCGGCATGTTGGCAATCGGGAAAATAAAACCGCTCAACATTAAAAAGGGCATAATAAAGAAGAAAGTTGTCATCATTGCCTGCTGACGGGTACTGGAAATTGATGAAATAAAAAGACCTATTCCCATAGTGGAAAGCAAAAAAAGGAAGGTGGTGAAAAATAACAAGGGAATGCTTCCCTGGATCGGAATCTCAAACCAGAAAATGGCGAATATTACAACTCCCGCCATTTGCACCAGCGCTACAATGATATAGGGAATTGTCTTGCCCAGAATAAATTCGTAGGATTTCAAAGGAGTGACAATAAGTTGCTCCATGGTGCCGGCCTCTTTTTCCCGGATTATGGCGATGGATGTCAGCAAGAGCGATGTGAGCATTACCAGAAAGGAGACAATGCCGGGAACAAAGAAATGCTGGCTATCCAGATTGGGATTGTACCAAGTGCGAATGCGGGCGTCTATTTTGCCGTAATTCATTTGTTGGGGATATAGCTGGCGGAGGGTTTCGCGGTTAAACTTGTCGAGCACGGACGAAGTATAGGCGATCCGCATCGACGCCATATTACTCATCGAGCCGTCAACAATTATTTGTACCGGCGCTGTCTGCCCTTTGCGGATTATGGAGGCGAAATCGGGATTGATCTTGATACCCATATCTACTTTGCCAGTGAGCAAGAGCTCGGTCAGCTGTTTGTCTCCGGCTAAATTATGGGTGAGGCGGAAAATATTGCTGCCGGTAAAATTATCAACAAGACTACGGCTTTCCTGAGTGTGAGAATGATCCAGCAGAGCAACACGGATGTTGCGGATGTCGTAGTTGACAACATAGCCGAAAATCAATATCTGGATTAAAGGTGCGGCAAAGAGAAGCACACGGTTGCGTTTATCCCGGAAAAGCTGAATGAATTCTTTGCGCACCAGTTCTCGAATTCTCAGCCAGCTCATAGTCCTTCCTTCCTCAGAAAGCGGTAGTTCAGCGCAGACAGGACCACAAAAAACGCAAATAGAACAGCCGTGCTGGGCCAGAGATAGCTAAACCCCGTGTTGCGCAGATAAATACCCGTCAATATGTCAATGTAATAACGGGCCGGTACGATATAGGTAATATGCTGCAAAAAGTCAGGCATATTAATAATCGGGAAGACGTAATTCGAAAGCAAAAGCGACGGCAGATATGTTGTCAGGATAGCCATCTGATTAGCAAGCATTTGCGATTTGGTGACATTGGAAATAAACAAGCCCAGTGACAGAGCGACAAGAATATACAGTGAGGTAGCCGTGAGCATCAGCCAGAAGTTTCCTTTCATTACCACACCGAAAAGAATCTGACCGAAGAGCATGGCGATTAAAACATCGATAAGTGCAATTAGAAAATAGGGAGAGGCCTTACCCAGATAGAATTCGCCGGCTCTAACGGGCAGTGATTTAATTGTTTCCATTGTGCCATTTTCATATTCGCGTGCAATGACCAGAGAAGTTAACAGCGCACCTACAATCATTATAATAATTGCTATAATTCCGGGAATAATGAAGTTGCGGCTTTCCAGGTCTTCATTAAACCAGATGCGGATACGACCGTCCACCGGAGGATTTATTTTAGCAAGACCCTGGCGGTTGAGGTAATTAATCAGTAATTTTTGATTATACTGCTCGCTGATGGCGGTAAGATAACCGCGGATAATACCGGCAAAGTTGGGGTCGCTGCCGTCAATGATAATTTGCAGGGAAGCAGTGCGGTCAGCGCGGATATCCTTCATGAAACCCGGTGGTATTATAATTGCCACTGCCGCAAGGTTTTTATCCAGATATTCAGCCGCTGTTTTCGTTTCATTGAGATTTGCCGCGATGCGGAAGTAGGGCGAAGCGCTGAGCCGACTTAAAAAATCCCGGCTGAGTTCGGTTTTGTCATGATCAATCACAACCGTTTCCACATTATTAACATCGAGGTTCAGGGCATAACCGAAAAGAACTATCAGGAGCAGCGGAATGGCAAAAGCCAGATACAGGCTGCGATAATCCCGGATCAGGTGATAAAATTCTTTGCGGATTATGGCTTTAAGGCGTACTGGATTCAATTATTTTCCCTCATTCCTTTTCATCAACTTGATAAACGCGTCATTTAAATCGGCGTCGGGCTGATCAGGACAAGCTTCGGCAATAATTTCCGCAGGCGAGCCCGCGGCTACAATCATGCCCTGATTGATCATCACGATGCGTTCACAAAAACGAGCTTCGTCCATGTAATGAGTAGTTACAAACACTGTTATCCCGCCTGCGGCCAGCTGCTTTATGAAATTCCAGAAATGCCTCCGGGTAATAGGATCGACACCTGATGTCGGTTCGTCCAGAAAAAGAATATCCGGTTTGTGCAGAAGCGAGCAGCCCAGGGCCAGACGCTGGCGCCAGCCGGGCGGCAATTCCATGGTCTGCCGGTTGCGAACTTCCTGGAGGTGTGCCAAATTTAATACCCAGTCGATGCGCTCCGGCCACTGATCTTCCGGGACATTATAAACGCCCAGATAAAAACGCAGATTTTCATAAGATGTCAGGTCCTCATAGAGAGAGAATTTCTGCGACATATAACCAATCGAATGCTTAATTTCTTCCGCTGCGGTCATTATGTCGTGACCGGCGACAAAACCCGATCCTGAGGAAGGGGTGATAATGCCGCAGAGCATGCGTATCGTCGTCGATTTACCGGAGCCGTTAGCGCCCAGAAAACCGAAAATCTCCCCTTTTTTTACAGAGAATGTAATTTTGTTGACAGCGACAAATGCGCCGAACTTTTTTTCCAGATTGGTCACTGTTATCGAATCAGAAGTGGAAGGTGTCATCGACAAGCCCCTTATCTACTTTTGTTATCCGGTCGATCATTGCCTCTTCCAGAGTCTGAAAATTCTGACGCATTGCTGCCGGAGTTGAAGATTCCAGAATGACGGCATTGTGCATCAAAGCGAGTTGATCGCATTTTTCGCCCTCGTCGATGTAGGCGGTGGAGACCATTATCGTCATTCCTTCCTGCTTCATATTGGCCAGAATGTCCCAG
The DNA here is from genome assembly GCA_964469905.1 of uncultured Smithella sp. Classification (GTDB taxonomy): domain Bacteria; phylum Desulfobacterota; class Syntrophia; order Syntrophales; family Smithellaceae; genus MVRV01. The sequence continues at coordinate 17,119 of CAYXZW010000035.1, read as the reverse complement.
AATTCGCTGCGCGATACCGGATCGACGCCGTTAGTCGGTTCGTCGAGAATTAGTAATTTAGGCTCATGCACGAGCACGCAGGCCAATCCCAGTTTCTGTTTCATGCCGCCGGAAAGAGCCCCGGCCGGCCTGTCCAGAAAAGGCAGAAGGTTGGAAAATCCCAGATATTTATCTTTTCGTATTTTTCTTTGAGCTTTGGGAATATTAAAAATATCCATAAAGAAATCAATATTCTCTTCCACGGACAAATCCTGATAAAGCCCGAAGCGTTGCGGCATATAGCCGATAATGTTTTTTATCTTTTGCCGCTCGCTCACAACATTGAGGCCGCTTACGGAAATAGTGCCCTGTGCAGGCCTGATCATCGTAGCGATCAGGCGAAGAAGAGTTGATTTGCCGGCTCCATCCGAACCGACCAGGCCAAAAAGGTTTCCTTCGGCCACGGTGAGTGAAACGTCTTTGAGTGCTTCTACGGTGTTGAAGCGCACCGAAACGTTTTTGACTTCCACCATGTGCCGGGAATTTGCAGAAAGAGCAATCATGCTTTTCTCCCGTCTTATTTCAGCACTGCGTCAGCCGGCATTCCCGCCTTGAGTTCCTTGCCGGGATTGGCGATTGCTATTTTGACCAGATAAACGAGTTTGACCCTTTCTTTCTTTGTTTGAATTATCTTGGGCGTGAATTCACCTTCGGAGGAGATGAAAGATACAAAGCCTTCAAACACTCTATCAGGCAGGCTATCAATCTTGACCGCTGCTTTCTGACCGGGCTTGACTTTGCCGATTTGGGTTTCGTCGACAAATATCTTCAGATCGACACGGGAAAGATCGGAGATTGTGATTACTTCGCGTCCGACGTTTACCGTTTCTCCCGGTTCGATATTACGGCTGATTACCATGCCGGCAAGCGGCGATTTGAGTTGCGTATAGTCGAGCTGAATTGCCGCTTGCGAGAGCGCTGCGCGGGCCGCGTCGATCTGGGCTTTGGATGTTTCAATATCCTGCCTTGCGGCTTCAATCTTAGTGAGATTGCCCTGCGCCAGTTTCAGTAAGGATTGCGCTTCGGTCAGGCGCGATCTGGCGATATCATAAGTGAGTTTCAGCGTGTCGCGTTCCTTTTCCGTAACCACGCCGTTACGGAAGAGCTCTTCATACCGTTTGTGATTTTTTTCCGCATCCTGCGCGGTGTCCTGTGCGCTGGCGACACTGGCCGCTGCGCGGGCCACTTCCGAGGGCAGAGTGTTTTTGCTGATATTCAGAACCGTTTCCAGTTGTTGTTTGGCTCTTTGCGCGCGGTCGAGATTGGCTTTAGCCTGATCGTAACGCGCCTGAAATTCCGCCCGATCCAGTTCTGCTATTATCTGATCTTTGGTGACGGACTGGCCTTCGACCGCGGCAACGCTGGCGATGCGACCCGGGATCTGGAAGGAAAGGTTGGCTTGAGTTGTTTCGATAGTACCGGAAAACAGCAGTTCGGTTTGCTGATTGTTTCTTTGACCGAAATAGACAAAGGTGCCGGCCCCGATGAAAAGTAGAATAAAAACAATAATGATAATTTTCTTTTTCACCACTTCTTCTCCATTTTATGTATTAATCTGTTTCCTGCCCGTCCCGCAAATGTCATTTCTGTGAAGGCGGGAATAGAGGAAGCAGACTTACGTTTATTGCACCATTTTAACTTTCAGAAAATATTCAATCATTTTCATTTCTTTATCGCTTTCAATACCAGCTTGCTGATTTCCTCACCCAATTTGCCCTTCAGCTTTTTATCACGTGCTTTAATTTCGGCCGGCAACCATTCCTGTTTGTCTTTAATCGGCGTTCCTTTTGTATAAAAAAGGATTGTCCCCATAATCATCATATGGATAAGAAACGGTGCAACTTCGATAAAAACACCCTTCTTTTTGCCCTGCTCGAGAATGCTCAACAGAATGGAGATCACGGCAACCATGTCCTCTATAACAATAATGGGTAAATGGGCACCGCCTGACGCGACCTCGCGCATCATGATCGGCGGCATTTCGGGATTTTTATCCACGGCATCGGCAAGGCTGTTGATATAAACTTTAAGCTTTTCTTCCGGCGAATCAACTCTGGCCACAGACTCGGCAATCCCCGCAGCGATATTGCCGAGGACCTGATGGATGACATTGGCATAGAGTGTGTCTTTGTCACCGATCTGATAATAGAGAGTTGCTTTGTTTACACCGGCGCGTTGTGCAATTTCATCCACGTGCGTTCCGCTGTAACCGTTTTCGGCAAAAACTGCCCGCGCCGCCGTTAAAATCTTTTCCGCCGTCTTTCCCAAGGTATCCATGTTTTTGTCCTTTTTAATCAATATCTGCTCCTTCGCAATTTACTAAACCGATTTTAACCGAATGGTTTAACCGTATGGTTAAATATTTAGAGGAAAATGTCAAGAATATTTTTAAACCGGATAATATTCACGACATTATTAAATACATTTATCGCTTTACTCCCATAGCTCGCTCCAGTTTTGCCCTGCTGATATTGAAATCTCCCAGAGCATTGGCATATTGGGCTTTGGCTTTGGTCAGAAGAGTCTGGGCATCTAATACTTCCGTCGATGTAGCTACCCTTTCCTGAAATCGCTCCTTAGTAATACGAAAATTCTCGTCCGCCTGCTCAATAACTTTTTGGGAAACGTCAATTTGCGTTTCCGCCTCCTGTAAATTCAGATAAGCATTCTTGATTTCCAGAGCAATCAGGTCATTTAATTCCCTGGCGGCATCCAGTGCCTGGCTTTCCCGGGCCCGGCTCGCATCCACCTTGAACTTGGTTCGGCCCCATTCCCAGAAATTCCAGCTCGCCACTCCCATTACATACCAGTTTTCCGCATCTTTAAAATCACTGCCGGAAACCGAAGGATTATCGCCGGTCCGGGTGTAATTGCCGACCACGCTTAATGTAGGCAGATATTCGCTCTGTGCTGCCCGCACGATCTTTCCTGCCTGCTGCGCTTTCAGTGTCGCAATCTTCAGCTCCGGCCTGTTTTTTAAAGCAATCTCAAAACATTCATCCAGTTGCTTCTCCAAAGGCTGGTATTGCAAAACATCTGCTATCTGCACCGGGGTCAATATCTTCCGCTTCAAAATGGTATTAAAGCGGGCTTTGGAGAGCTCAACTGCATTTTTCGCCTTAATCAGAGACTGCTTGCCATTGGCCAGTTCCACCTCTGCATGCAGTAGATCATTCTTGGGGATCATCCCTACTTTAAAGTAGTTCCCGGCAACATCGCGGTGCGCACCGAGCATTTCCACCGATTGGCGGGCTGTTTCCAGAATTCTCTGGGAGCGTAAAATATCATAATAGGCAATCTTGACATCCTGTACAACATCCTGCTGTTTAGCAGTTTCTTCAGTCCTCGCGGCATCTTCGCCAATCTTACTGGCTTCATAATTGGCAATAAGGCCTCCACCGGTAAAAAGAGGCTGGCGGGCTTCTATCGCCCAGTTGTAGTTGTTTATTGTTCCGGCCGGAATTTCGGTACCGTTCAAAGCAGTAAATGGCGCCGGCATGCCCTGAAACTTGGAAAAAGGGGCTTCATTCAAACGGGTGTAATTATAGGAAGTGCTGAATTTAGGCAAAAATCCGGTAACGGCTTCGCGTTTCTGCGCAGTGGCAGCCTTCACTCCTTCCTTAGCTGAATGTATCGTTATACTGTTCTGTAATGCAATATCGATGCTTGCTTCCAGCGTTAATAATTCTGAGGCATACCCTGTAAAAGGTCTCAGGGTAAATATGATCAATGCCAGCATCCACTGTGTTTTAGTGCTCATTATTCCCCTCCAGTAATGATAATTTAACCGAATGGTTTAACCATACGGTTAAATATTATGCGGAAAATGTCAAGAAGAATTTTTGTTGATATTAGTTACAGGCATGTGGAAAAAATCAAAATGCTTATAAACGGCTAAAAAGCCGGTAAACAATATTCGTTTAAGATTGCTGTGAAAATAATTATTTGTACAAATATCTCTAATGTACTAAAGTAACGACAAAAGAAACATTAACCTTTGTTTTGGAGGAGGCAGTGACTGTATGAAGGTAGAATTTTATTGCTGGAATAAATGAACTACGTGCCGGAAAGCGAGGGAGTTTCTCTCGCAGAAGAAGGTGGAATTAGTTGACCGCGATTATTTTAAAAATCCTTTTTCACCCGATGAGATCAGAGCGTTACTGCAGGGAAGTGAGGCTTCGGTGATGTTCAATTTCCGCAGCCCCAGTTTCTCGAAACTCGCGCTGGATCGAGAAAAGCTCAGCGATGATGATTTGATCGGATTGATGCTCAAAGAGCCTCGTCTTATAAAACGTCCGATAGTGAAAATTGGCCGGAAGATTTATTTTGCAGCATCGGCCGAAATCCTGGCAAACATAATCAAATATTAAAATGTTCCTTATGGAAGATATTACCTGACTATATAGCCGGTAAATGTTTATGGAGTTTTTAAATATGCAGAAAATACCCGCCCGCATTATCGATTTTCACGTTCATCTTTTTCCGGACAAGATGTTCGAAGCCATCTGGGATTTCTTTGCAAAAGAATATCATTGGGATGTCATCCACAGGCTTTACTATCGCGAATGCATTGAGTACCTCCGAAAGCGCGGTGTGGAGAAGATAGTTTATTCCAATTATGCCCATCAGGCAGGCATCGCTTTCGGTCTCAATAATTGGAATCTAAAAATACTCGATGAAAACCCCGATCTATACTGCTTCGCGGCTTTTCATCCCGGCGATGCTGACGCGCTTGTCTACGCCGAAAAAGTATTGCATCATCCGCAGGTGCTCGGCTTCAAACTGCAATTGCTCGTGCAGCGTTTTTATCCGCACGACGAGCGCCTTTTCCCGATGTACGAGATTACGGCTGAGAAGGGTAAGCACATTCTCTTTCATGTAGGCACCGGCCCCGCAGGGAATGAATATGTGGGGCTTGACCACTTCAAAAAACTTCTCTTGCGGTATCCGGACATGTCGGCAAATGTGGCCCATATGGGTGCCTTCGAGTACCAGGGCTTTATGGATTTGCTGGACAATCATCCCGGTCTCTATCTGGATACTTCTTACTCTTTTTTTAAGGATATGCACGAAAAAGGCGGCTACAACCTGGGCAATGCACCTCTGGAAAAATATAAAAATCGTATTCTATACGGATCGGACTTCCCCCTTCTTATTTTCCCCCGGGAATCGGAGATAGAAACTCTGGCCTCCTATGAACTTTCGGATGAGTTTTATCACAAGGTGTTTTACGAAAATGGTAGGAATCTTATTTCTTCAATTGGCGGAAATTCAAAAAATAAGTGAGACGACAATAAGCGGGGTTTGATCGTGAATTTTGCGGGAGGTGGAATTAGTTATGAATAACAACGATAAATTGAGCGATGATATTTTACGGGATTCTCCCTTTGCCTGGTGGGAATGGGATGTAAGAACGAACACAGTTAGTTTCAATGATCTCAAGGTGTCCATGCTGGGGTACAGCGCGGAAAAATTTAAGGGACGAGGCTATCAGGCTTTCACAGAACTTTTACATCCCGAAGATTATGAAGGAACAATGGATGCAATGCGCGATGTGCTCGATTGCCGAAAGACAATTTATTCGGTTGATTACAGAATATTAGCCAGCAATAACGAATATAAATGGTACATGGATCGCGGGGCAGTTCTGGAGAAGGACTCCACCGGAAAACCTTTACGCCTCAGGGGAATGGTTATTGATCTGGGACTGGAGGTTAAGGCCGGTAATGATATCGAGGTGCTGGTTCAACTGCTCAAAGATAACGCTGCACAGAAGGATGCAGTTATATCGGTATGCTCCGGTTGCAAAAAAATAAAAACAAAGGAAGGTGGGTGGTTGCCGTTTGCTCAGGACTTATCCCGGATAATCGGTCTACCCCTTTCCCACAGTATTTGCCCGGATTGCCTTTATACTCTTTACCCGGAAATTGCCGCTGAGGTAATAAAGAGACTGAAAACCAACGTCTGAATAAGCTTAATGGTGGCTTTAACATCTTGCGGAGATATTTTCGCCAATCAATGAACGCGGCGGTTCTTCTGGCGACTGTGTGCCTTTTGTTTGCGCTTTCGTTTTATTCTTTTCTTGTATTCACTGAGAAATTCTTTTGATGAAAGATATTTATCGGCAAAAGAAACAATAAATGATTCTTTGTATTTCGGTGGAACCAGCGTCAGCGGCCACATGTGCTTGCGAATAATATCCGCTTCAATTTCATTGACTGAAAAATGTTTGCGGGCATTGGCAAGAGCAATAGCCGGGTGTTCGATCCCGTGATATTTATGGCGGGGAAGATCAGGAACATCATGATTGCGCCAGTCATATAGAAAGAAATCATGCAGCAGTGCGCCACGTGCAGCGGAGTGGTGATCCAGTTTTAATAATTTGCAGATCCGGTATGATAAATACGCCACTTCCTGCACATGGATGTAAATTGAAGAATTATGATGAAAGTATTCCTTGAGCTTCAGAAATTCTTCGTGCTCATCGATCTCCCGGATTATCTCATAGTATTCCGGTTCAAAGGACATTCTTCCCTGCATTTCCATAATGATTCTGTCGGAAATCGGTTTGAGAAAAGCACTAATTCTGTTCTTAATGTTGCTGTTGATATTGCTGTCGACATACCTGTTTAAAGCCGGGAAGGCATTGCGGAGACGTTGAAATGAGTCTAATATCTTTTGAATTTCCACGTTGTCCAGGTTCAGGTATTCGGTATAGAGATAGGCAATTCTTCTGCGGAAAGCGGATATCGATACCACAGAAAAGGAATAATCGGCTGTAAAGTAGATCATAAACAATATGGCAGCGGTTTTGATGTAAGTGGCATCAAGCAGACTGATCCTGTTTAGTGCTAAAGGATGAATAAACATCACGAAGAGCAGTGCAAGAACTGTCCAGATAAGGGAAAAGTGAAGGCACACCCGGCCATGCAGATTAAATTTATTTTCCGAATAATCCCAGAGAGTCAATTTAAATATTTTTTCGGCAAAAAAGCCGATCAGATATTCAATGGTGGTAATCACCAGACCCAACATGATTAAGCGCGGTATAAGATGCCATCCGGATAAAATATATTCCAGAATAATTGCTGCGGCAGCACCAAAACCATAAATGGGAAGGAAAGGTCCGAATACAAACCCGGCATTGACAAATTGTCGTTGCGTTATGGAGCGATAGATAACCTCGATTACCCAGCCCATGAAGGAATAGAGGGCGAAAAGTGCTATATAGTGAAATAAATTTGTCTCGCCGGCCAATATAATATGTTCCCTTGTAATTAAACTAATAACACCCAAATATTCTGCTGCATGCCAGCGATCAATGTTAGGGGCCGTTACGAAATAGTCACCCATGCGGGTCTTATGATCTTGAGGTTATGGCAAACCATTACATTACTAACCATTTTGTTCCGGCCCCTTATGCCGTTTAATATCTTACAATGTTACAATCTTGCCACCCGCAGGGGGTGGTTATTGTTGAACAACGGCATGGCCGTTTCCGTTATTTTCCAGCGCCAGCTTCAGGACTTCCTGCATATCCCCGACAAAATGGAATTTTATTGTCTTCTGAACATTGGCCGGAATGTCTTCCATGTCCTTGCGATTCCAGCTGGGGAGAATGATGGTTTTAATGCCGGCGCGGTAAGCGGCCAGTACTTTTTCTTTAATTCCCCCAACAGGTAAAACGGCTCCGCGCAGTGTGATTTCGCCGGTCATGGCCAAATCCTTTTTGACTTTACGGCCGGTCAAAAGCGATGTTAACGCCGTCAGCATTGTTACACCGGCGGAAGGCCCGTCTTTAGGAATGGCACCAGCCGGTACATGGATGTGGATATCCATGTTTTCATAAAAATCTTCGTCAACATTCAAAGCGGCAGCATTGCTGCGAATGAAGCTCAACGCTGCCGCAGCTGATTCCTTCATCACATCTCCCAGCTGGCCGGTCAGGGTCAAACCCTTTTTGCCTTTCATGGCCGTTGCCTCGATGAACAGCATGTCACCGCCGGCGGCGGTCCAGGCCAGACCTATGGCCACACCGGGCCTGACAATGCGCGAATCGATGTCGGTCGGAATGCGGATCTGTCCCAGATATTTGGCGACATCTTTAACGGCTATTGCCTTGGTGCCGGTTTCACCTTCGGCTATCTGCGCAGCTACGCCCCGGCAAATGTTGGCTATCTCCCGTTCCAGATTACGTACGCCGGCCTCACGAGTATAACCGGATATTATGCTTTTGAGCGCTTTAGGTGTTATTCTTAATTGCGCGGCGGTTATCCCGTTTTCGGATAATTGCCGCGGAATCAAATACCGCTCAGCTATTTTGATTTTTTCCTCCAGCGTGTAGCCGGGCAGTTCAATTACTTCCAGGCGATCCCGCAGCGCCGGCGGGATTGTGTCCAGAATGTTGGCTGTTGTAATAAACATAACCGATGATAGATCAAACGGCACATCCAAATAATGATCAACAAATGTATTGTTCTGCTGCGGGTCAAGCACTTCCAGGAGCGCCGAAGATGGATCGCCGCGGTAATCGCTGCCGATTTTATCTATTTCATCCAGCATAAAAACAGGATTATTCGATTCCGCACGCCGCAGGCTTTGAATGATCCGACCGGGCAAAGCGCCAATATAAGTACGGCGATGCCCGCGAATTTCCGCTTCATCGCGCACGCCTCCTAAAGAGATGCGGACAAATTTACGGCCCAGCGCACGGGCAATGGAGTGCCCCAGCGAGGTTTTGCCTGTTCCCGGAGGGCCCGCCAGACACAAAATTGGCCCTTTGGAATCCGGTTTCAATTTACGCACAGCCAGATATTCGATAATCCGCTTCTTGGCCTTGATAAGCCCGTAGTGATCTTCATCCAGTATCTGTCTGGCTTTCTTAACATCCAGGTTGTCCGGAGTTGATTCATTCCACGGCAGAGCGGTAATCCAATCCAGATACGTGGAGGCAACTGTGTATTCTGCCGAAGAAGGATGCATTCGGGCCAGGCGCTCCAACTCACGCTGGGCTTCTTTTGCTGCTTCCGGCGGGAGTTTTTTATCCGCAACTTTTTTGCGGTATTCTTCGATCTCCACATTAGAGTCTTCCGACTCGCCCAACTCCTGCTGGATAGCCTTTAATTGCTGCCGCAAATAATAATCACGCTGGCTCTTGTCGATATCGCTCTTGACTTTTGTCTGGATTTTATTGCCCAGTTCCAGAACTTCCATTTGATGATTCACCAGGCGCGTTAATTCCCTCAGGCGCTGATTAGAGTCGGTAATATCCAATATCTTTTGTTTTTCTTCTGGTGGTGCATTGATAATTGAAGTGATCATGTCGGCCAGAATACCTGCTTCCGTGATCGACTTGGCCATTGGTCCGAATTCCGGAGGTAAAAATGGCGAAAGTTTTAAAATACGGTCAAAGAGAACGATCAGATTAGCCATGAGTGCTTCTGTTTCAATATCTTTGACTTCCGTGTCTTCCAGAACTTTAATGCGTGCCTGCTGATATGGTTTGTCAGAAAGCAATTCCGCTATCTGATAACGGCTGATTCCCTGCAACAGCACTTGCGTCTTGTTGTCTGAAACTTTGGCCATCCGGACGATGGTGGCAAAAGTGCCGACGGTGTGCAAATCTTCCAGTTTGTACTGGTAATCAGGAGTATCGGGCTCTTTTTTGGACATAATCAGGCCAATCAGGCGGTCTTTGACCATGGAATCATCAATCAACTGGATGGAAGAGGCACCCATCACTTCCAGAGGAATCATCATCTTGGGAAATAGCAGAACATTATGCAGCGGAAGAAGGGGAATTACTTCCGGTACGGCAAATTTTTTATTTTCTTCGAAAAGATTTTGCTCAGTCATTAAGTCCTCCGGTTTCTTTGGCAAAAAGAAATTTACTCACGATAGTTACTCGGTTGTCATAACGTGAATGCGATGTGTTTTATGATTAGGCAGCTTATGTATCCTGATCATGAGGATTCCGTCGGCATAAGAAGCGATCGCCGATTCGGGATCAACCGCTGAGGGTAAAATAATATTTCTGGTAAAATAGCCGTGGGGTATTTCTGCCAGACAAAACCGTACATTTTTTATGACTGAAATCATTTTGCGCATGCCGGCGATTTTAATTTTTTTCCGGTTCAGCTCAATATGAAGTTCGTCTTTGTTAATACCGGCGAGATCAGCCAGAATAATAATTTCATCCGGTGATTCATAGACATCGATGTGCGGCAGCCAAATGCATTCATGCTGCCGGAACGCCGGACTAACTAAGTGAAAGAATTCATCAACGGCCTTTTGAAATTCTTCCTCAAAATTATTGTCAAACTTGATCTTAATGAAGTTCATCTTCGTCACCTATTAATTGGGATTGAAAAAATGTTTACGGCCATGTTAAAAAATATATGTTCCATTGCCAATTTGTAAAGGTACTCTACGCTATATTAATATTTTTTTGAAGGAAGTGATATGAAAATAATTAATTATATTTGCAAGCTAGCGAAAAATAAGTTGTTGGTATCAGGCATAATTGCCCTGGCAGTTTGTTGGATATTAACATTTCCTGCTTATGCGAAAAAAATCAATTTAACTCCGGCCGATCATCAGAGTGTCATCAAGATGAATGTCGAAGACAGGCTGGAGATTACCCTGGAAGGCAATCCAACTACCGGCTATGTTTGGGAAAAGGTGGAAGGTGACAATGAAATGCTGCCCCAGCAGGGCGACTATCAATACACTCCGGCCGAACCATTACTGCTTGGTTCCGGCGGCAAATTTACATTTACTTTCCTGGCGGCCTCCGCAGGTAAAACAAGGTTGCGTCTTATTTACCATCGGACATTTGAAAAAAACACAGATCCTATTAAATCACTTGAAGTAATGGTTATTGTTAAATGAATTAAGACTTGCCGGCTAAAGTTACCGGCAAGTCACGGTTATATGGTAAATTGTCATTATTTGACGGAGATTACAGGGCAGGGGGCTTCCAGTATTACATGTTGCGCTGTTGAACCCATTATCGCCTTTTCTACCCGGGACGTTTTAACAATTCCTATGATAATAAAATCAGCATTAACTCCCTTGGCATAATCAATTATATCTTCTCCGGGTTCGAGACCGCGAACAAGTAAATGTGTTTCACAAATAATTCCTTCTTTCTGGAGCGTCTGCTGAGCAGATTCCAGGCGCAAATTGGCTTTCTCAATGGAATCCGCATCAGATGTACGTCCTCCAAGAAGAGAAGTAACAATGTGTACCTTTGCGTTGGCGTCTTTGGCAAATTTTTGTGTCACTCCTAGTGCTCTTTTCGCTGAATCGGAACCATCAATGGCAAGAACTAAATTCATGTTTTTTCCTCACTTTCCCGAAAATTAATTAAATAGTCCTATAAAAAACCAAGCACTAAATCGACGGTTTCTATATTCAGCTATTACGAAAAATCTGTCAAGTTCAAAACAATATTGAAAAAGTAATTCGATTGTTAAGAGCGGCTGAAGAAATAGCTGGTCAAATGTAAGTCTTTTTGTTATGGAAGATCCGAATTTATATAAAAAAAGTGTTTTGGCCATCCCAAATTAAAATTGGTTCAATTTCCACCGAGATTAATTCCGAAAACCAGCACAGAAAAGAAGAGATGAGAAATTAAACCTATGAAAAAGGAACATTTACGTAATATTGCCATTATTTCACACGTTGACCATGGTAAAACCACACTGCTCAATGCCATGTTGAAACAAACCGGTGTTTTTCGGACTAATCAGGCGGTAGAAGATCGTGTTATGGATTCTCTGGACCTGGAAAAAGAACGCGGCATAACGATTACTGCCAAAAATACGGCGATTGAATATAAAGGCATCAAGATTAACATTGTCGATACGCCGGGCCATGCTGATTTCGGCGGCGAGGTGGAACGCAGTCTCAATATGGTTGACGGCGCTATCCTGCTGGTAGATTCCAGCGAAGGGCCTCTGCCGCAGACGCGCTTTGTGTTGAAAAAAGCACTGGCAAAAAAGCTGCCTATAATTCTGATCATTAATAAAATTGATCGCCCCGATGCCCGCATCGAAGAAGTCATTAATGATTCTTACGACCTTTTCATCGATCTGGGAGCTGAGGAGCAGCAAATTGAATTTCCGATACTATTTACAATTGCCAAGAGTGGTATTTGCCACAGGAAACTGGGCGATGAAAGCGGCGACCTGAATCCATTGTTTGATACGATAATTGAAAGAATACCGGCGCCCGAAGCCGACGATGAGGCCAATCCGCAGTTTCTGGTAACAAATCTGGATTACGATCCGTATGTGGGACAAATTGCTATCGGCCGCCTCCAGCAAGGCAGGCTGGAAATGAATACCAGTTACAGCCATTGCACCGAAGATAAAATTGTGCCGAATGTTAAATTTTCGGCACTTTATACTTTTTACGGATTGGCCAAGAAACCGGCGGCAAGTGCTGAATCCGGAGACATTATTGCTTTTTCCGGGGTGTCGAATGTTACCATCGGCGATACGATCTCTTCATTAATTGATCCGCAGCCCCTGCCTCGCCTGCTGGTGGATGAACCGACTGTCTCAATGATGTTCTATGTCAATGACGGCCCCTTTGCCGGCACCGAAGGTAAATATCTTACATCCCGGCATTTGCTTGAGCGTTTGGAGAAAGAATCACTGCGCAATGTGGCCATCAAAATCAAGAAACTCGAAAGAACTGATGCCTTTGAAGTTTGCGGCCGGGGTGAGTTGCAAATGGCGGTGCTGATTGAAACGATGCGCCGGGAAGGTTATGAATTGATGGTGTCGCGCCCGCAGGTTATCACCAAAGAGGAAAAAGGCCGGAAAATGGAACCGGTGGAACGTCTTTTCCTGGATATACCGGAAGAATTTGTCGGTAAAATTACGGAAAAATTATCCATTCGCAAAGGCCGACTGGAGAGCCTCATTAATAAAGGCAGCGGCAGAGTCAGCATGGAATTCCTCATTCCCTCGCGCGGTTTGATCGGATTCCGCAGCCAGTTTCTAACGGATACCAAAGGCGGCGGTGTCATGAATTCATTGCTGGAAGATTATGCACCATGGTTCGGCCCTATTCCCCAGCGGACGACGGGAGTTCTGGTGGCTGACCGCGCCGGCCGGGTCACTACTTACGCCTGCTTTGCCATGGAAGACCGCGGCGAAATGATTGTAGAAGTAGGAACACAAGTATACGCCGGCATGGTAGTCGGTGAACGCAACCGTGTAGGCGATTTGAATGTTAATATCATCAAGGAAAAGAAGCTTACCAATATGCGGGCCTCCAGTTCGGATGCGACCGTAATATTACGGCCGCCGCGTCTTTTGTCTCTGGACCAGGCCATTGAATTCATTGCCGAAGATGAACTGGTGGAAGTAACACCCAAAAGTGTTAGGCTACGCAAGATGGAGCTGGATGCAACAAAACGGGCCTCTCAGCAAAAAGGTCAAAGGGATTTGTAACAGCTCAGCCTGAAAGCACAAGGCCGGCCTGAAAATAATTATACTAATATTCTAAAGATAGTAAGAACTTGATTAATCAAATTTCCAACAACTTTTACTGCATTACTTTGCCCATGTCGTTTCGGCTGAATCATGTGCATGTTTATGTATTGGTGAATAATAATGAAGTTGCCCTTTTTGATACCGGTCTGGATATCAGTGGTTCACTGAGCCTGCTGAAAAAAGATCTGGAAAGCATCGGGCAGAGTTTAGAGGCAGTGCGGGCCATTTACATAACTCATTCCCATGGTGATCATTGCGGAATGGCCGGATTGATTAAAAATGAATCGGGAGCAATAGTTCATCTTTCCCCACAGGCTGATGAGTCCAACCGAAATTATTCCAATACCGATTTGTTGATCCGGAAGATGAAGAATTTTTATCTGTCCCATGGTCTTAACGAACAGCAGGTTGACAATACGATTGCGGTGTTTGGTGCCACGCGTAACATCGTAGCGCCTTTTAAAGGCGATTATTGTATACAGCCCAATGAAATTCGCGAATTTGGCGGGTGGCAATTTGAATGTATTTTCACACCCGGACATTCCAATGGTCATATTTGTTATTGTTTTCGCAAGGAAGGTATTTTGCTTTCCGGGGATACTGTTTTGCCGCACATAACTCCCAACTTGAGCCCCGATCTGTTTGATGAAAATTTCCGGCCGCTCGAGAACTTTTTGGCATCCCTCGATACCGTGGCGAACCTGCCTGTCGGAAAAATATACCCCGGCCATGGTAATGTTATGGGAAATGTGCAGGCGCGTGTTCAGGAGTTGCACGTGCATCATGCCGAACGAACGCAGCTGGTTCTTCAGTGCCTCGGCGCGACACCCAAAACTGCTTTTCAGGTTGCGCTGGGCGTATTTGGCAATGACCTGCCGGATTTCGACAAGTTTCTGGCTTTAAATGAAACCTATGTCCACTTGCTGGATCTGAAGGACAAAGGTATAATCAAAGAAGAGCAGGATGGTGATATTTTAGTTTATACGGGACAGTGATGAGGTAATTTTTTTTGATTTGTGGGCAGTATATTTTATTTCTGCTGAAAATAATTTGAAAATAAAGAGATCGTTTTGAGCAAGCAATTACTGAAAGAAATTGAACGACGCCGAACCTTCGGCATTATCTCGCATCCCGATGCGGGGAAAACTACGCTGACCGAAAAGCTGCTGCTATTCGGTGGGGCTATTCAAATGGCCGGCGCGGTGAAAGCCCGTAAAGCATCCAAACATGCGCTTTCCGACTGGATGTCCATTGAAAAAGAGCGCGGCATCTCCGTCACGTCGTCGGTGATGAAGTTTGAATATGCGGGCTGCGAAATCAACCTCCTGGATACTCCCGGCCATCAGGATTTTTCCGAAGATACTTACCGGGTGCTTACCGCCGTGGACAGCGCGTTAATGGTAATTGACGGCGCTAAAGGGGTGGAGACGCAGACACAGAAGCTGATGGATGTTTGTCGCCTGCGCAATACGCCGATTATAACTTTTATTAATAAAATGGACCGCGATTGCCTGTCGCCGCTGGATATCCTGGCGGATATCGAAGACAAACTGCAAATTGAATGTTCACCGCTTTCCTGGCCTATTGGCATGGGCAAGCTTTTCAAGGGTGTTTATAACATCTATAACAAAACATTGCATCTGTTTACTCCCGGTAAAAGCCGCCGCTCCGATGAAGGAGTGGTCATAGAAGATCTATCCGACTCGCTGCTCGACGAGCTTCTGGGAAGCCAGGCCGCAGAACTCAGAGAAGAAATTGAATTGCTGGAAGGTGCGGCCAATCCCTTTGACCATAAGGAATATTTGAAGGCCAGCCAGACACCGGTGTTTTTCGGCAGCGCGATCAATAATTTCGGAGTGAAAGAACTGCTGGAATCTTTTGTCGAGATTGCTCCGGCTCCGGTGCCGCGGCCAACAACAACAAGAATTGTATCCCCCGATGAAGATGATTTCTCCGGCTTTGTCTTTAAGATCCAGGCCAACATGGATCCGGCGCATCGCGACCGTATTGCTTTTCTGCGTATCTGCTCCGGCAAGTTCCAGCGGGGCATGAAGGTACAGCAGCACCGTATCGGCAAGGAAGTCAGTTTATCCAATGCGACAATCTTTATGGCGCAGGATCGGACCAATATTGAAGAAGCCTATCCGGGAGATATTATCGGTATTCATAATCACGGCACCATCAAGATCGGCGATACCTTTTCGCTCAAAGAACCGCTAAAGTATACCGGCATTCCGCACTTTGCCCCGGAACATTTTTGCCGTGTACGCCTCAAAGATCCCCTGCGGATCAAGCATTTGCAGAAGGGATTGACACAGCTGTCCGAAGAGGGTGCGATACAGGTTTTCAAGCCGGTGTGGGGTTCAGACAATATCCTTGGCGCTGTCGGTATTCTGCAATTTGATGTGACCATGGCGAGGCTCAAAGATGAATACAGCGTCTATGCCGATTACGAAAAGACCGATTATGCCGCTGCCCGCTGGGTGACTTCAGATGATGCTAAAAAAATGGAAGATTTCCAGAAGAAACACCATGCCAATCTGGCTATGGATACGGAAGGCAATCTGGTTTATCTGGCCATAAATGAGTGGCGTCTGGCGCATACGATGGAAGAATGGCCGCAAATCATATTCCTGAAAACAATGGAAAAAAACTGACCGCGACTTTGTCCGATTTTCATATGCGGCGTTTTGCTTCAGCTCTCGTATAGTCTGAATGATCTCGGTAATCGAAATATTATAGATAATTCTCAGGGGATAATTATAAATTCTACTTCAACCTTTTGTCCATGCCCGTAAAGCCGCAGTCTGGCTGATAGCAGGTCACATTAAGAAAGGCGCATTTTTCGCGGCAAACGGGGCAAGTCTCCGGTGGCTGCAGCGCAACTAATGTGTTGCCGCAATTACTGCATTTCCAAGTGTTTTCGGGAATGTTGGCATTAGATTCAGTCATTATTCGCCTCCTTGAAGTTAATACCTATAAACCTAGCACAAAAGCATTTCCGATGGTGAATAATATTTTTCATCCACAGAGGAATGTTCTTGAAATTATCTGCTTCTTTCGGTAAACCCAAAGTACATTTTTGTAAGGACATTTTTGTACGGAGATAAAACTATGACCAAAGGTACAAAGAAAGACGATTTAGCCGCTTTAACGTTGCTGGGCAAAACTGCTCAACCTGTTAAAAAACTTGAGACTTTCCCCAATCATCACACCGGCCGCGACTATATGGTTACATTGCAGACCCAAGAATTTACCTGTGTCTGCCCGATGACGGGTCAGCCGGATTATGCAAAAATAAAAATACAGTACATTCCGGATAAAAAAATTGTCGAATCGAAATCGCTGAAGTTATATTTATGGTCTTTCCGCAACGAAGGCGTTTTTCATGAACATTTGACTAACATGATCCTCGATGATTTGGTTGCCGCATTGAAACCGCGCTGGTGCAAAGTCAGTGCGGAATTTGCCGTCCGCGGCGGGATCGGAATAACAGTTGATGCGGAATATAAAACGAAATAAATAAACCGGAAGGATAAAAGGGTAGAAAAATGGGAAAACGCACAGATATT
>CAYXZW010000034.1:0-31056 GCA_964469905.1 uncultured Smithella sp. | reverse complement strand
CATAATACAGAGGCTGATAAAAAGTTATTCCCAGATCGATAATCGGATAAACATAGCCGCCGGCTTCAATTTCCTTATAGGAATAAGCAACATCGCGCATTAAAGACGTCCTGCCGAATTCAAAATATCGCAGATAATTGGCGTGATAAACAATTTCCGACCGGTCGGTATCGGCATACAGGGTACGGCAATCACAGAGGTGCCAGACCAGTCCGGTCGCGGAATCACGCACGA
Source organism: uncultured Smithella sp. (assembly GCA_964469905.1). Taxonomy (GTDB): domain Bacteria; phylum Desulfobacterota; class Syntrophia; order Syntrophales; family Smithellaceae; genus MVRV01. The sequence continues at coordinate 30,822 of CAYXZW010000034.1, read as the reverse complement.
AATGCGGATCGTCACTTAATATTTGCGGCAAAAACGGCTTGGGTTTCATATCTATACTCCCCGGAAAACAACACAACAATTTGTTCCGCCGAAACCAAACGCATTGGAGAGGGCAATCTCATATTTCTGTTTGCGGATTATATTGGGAACGACATCGATATCGGACAATTCGGGATCGGGAATATGATTGATTGTCGGCAGGATGATACCCCTCCTCATGCCCTCAATAGTCAGTGCCGCTTCAATTGCTGCCGTTGCCCCCAGCGTATGACCCAACTGTGACTTGTTGGAAGACACCGGTAGTTTAGTGATTTTTTTACCGAATACTTCGCGCAGGCATTTCACTTCCGTCCGGTCACCTTTCGGAGTGGAAGTACCGTGAGCATTGACGTATTGAATATCTTCCGGTTGCAGGCCGGCATCATCAATGGCTTCCCTTATAGCACAGATAATCGTCGCCGAATTGGGAATAGTGTAATGATGAGCATCGGAAGTCCAGCCGATCCCCAATACTTCCGCTTTGGGTTTAAGACCATGAGCGGCAATCACTTCTTCGGCTGCCAATACTACTACGCCTGCCCCCTCCGAAAGCACAAAGCCCTTGCGATCTGCACTGAAGGGACGGGATACCTGTGCCGGATCAGTGTAAGCACGATCATGAGAATTAACTTTAATCGTCGCGTTCATATTGGCAAATCCGTGTATCAACTCCGGCAGAATCGGGGCATCGGCGCCACCGGCCAGGACAAAATCACAATCGCCGTCGCGGATCATTCTTGCTCCGATACCGATAGCGTGATTTCCCGAAGCGCAAGCCCCCTGCGGAGAAAAAACCGGTCCGGTAAATTTCAGCAGCATTCCCGCTTTTCCGGAAGGTAAGTTGGCACACAAATTCGGCAGCAGATAAGGACTTACTCTCAGCGGACCACGGTGCTCCAGATCATGCATGGCCGTGCGAAAGGCATCGGTGCCATTGAGTGCCGATCCGATAAGACAAGCCATCCGCGGCGCAACTCGACTGTCGACAATGACTCCTGAATTTTCCAGCGCATCCTTGCAGACGGCCATCGTCAGAATTACGAAAGAGGCGTTCCAGTTATAAACTTCTTTGGCATCGGTAAAATCAAGCTCCAGCGGATACCAGTCCGGTATTTCGCCGACAACATCACAGGCCGAGTTTACTTTGCAGCGCGTTACCCTGCGGAAACCGGCTTCGCTTTTTACGGCTCGCTTCCAGGTAGATTCAAACGTTCTGCCTAAAGGAGTCGCCGCTCCGTAACCTATAACAAATACTCTTCTGTTTTGCGGTGCTTTCATAAACCTGCCATCTCATTTCAGGATATGCGGCGCAATATAGCACAGGAATTGCATCCGCCAAAGCCAAAAGCATTCTTCAGCACAAATTCCTGTTTTAATTTTCTGGCACCTTCGGCGACGCAGTCGATTTCAATTGCCGGATCGGGAATGTAATTAATGGTAGGCAACAAAGTATCCCGGCCCATTCCTTCCATCGCCAGAATTGTTTCAATGGCACTCGACGCTCCCATGGCGTGTCCTAATTGCGATTTATTTGCCGATACCGGCGGTAAATATTTACCAAAAATATTATGAAGAGCATCGGCTTCCACTTTATCGCCAACTTTTGTCGATGTCGCATGAGCATTCACAGCATCTATATCTTCCGGCTGTAACCCGGCATGGGTGATAGCTTCTTCCATGCACCGCTGCACGGTTGATAAATTCGGCGAAACAAAATGGCTGGCATCGGAAGTCATCGCCGCACCGGCTAATTCAAAAGGAGGGTGTAAACCGTGAGCTCTGGCATACTCGGCAGACGCCAGGATGATGCAGCCGGCACCTTCCGAAACAACAAATCCTCTTCTGTTTATAGAAAAAGGCCGGCTGGTTTTTTGTGGCGGTTCTGCGGGCTGGCCTTCTTTGGGACGATAGGCACCGTTCATTGTGGCAAATCCGGCAACAATCGGCTCAACCAGAGGGAAATCAACGGCACCGGCAATAACAACGTCAGCCAGTCCCCTTTGCAGAAACATCTCGCCGATGATCAGCGAAGTTACACCCGTGGCACAGGCAGTAATAGTTGAGCAAATAGGCCCGGTGGCTCCGGTAAGAATTGAAACCTTGCCCCCGACCATATTAATACAGGAATTCGGATTCGTAAAGGGATGCGGCATTTTGCCTTCCGCTTTCATCAATCTGTCGGCACGCAATACGGCATCCATGCCGCCCACGGCGGAACTGAAGGTTATCGCCACACGAGGAGCCAACTCGCGTGTAATTTCAATCTTGCTGCAAGCCAGAGCGCGGTGCACAACCAGCAGGGCATATTTAAAAATCGGCGATGTCCAGTGCGCCATCTCCCTGGGCTGCAAAAAGGGATAAGGGCGCACATCGATTGCGGCAACTTCACCGGCAACGCGCACCGGAAAATCGGCACTTAAGGGAAACCTGGTGAGGCTTCCAATCCCGCACTCTCCCTGGATAGCGCGCTGCCATTGGGTTTCTAAATCCGTACCTAAAGAAGAAACAGCGTCATATCCTAATATCACCACTTTTTTCCCAGCCATAAGCGCTCCGAAAATATAAAATTCTCCTGAGGAGAATAAACAAAAAATCTAAATTTATGCCACTTCTAAATCAAAGATGATATCGCGGCGGCTAGGAGGAGGCGACGAGGCGTATTACTAATACGTTGAGGATGCCGACAACTACGCCAACAAAGATAGCGCTTTGATTTAGAAGTGACATTACCAGGGAATTAAGCGATATAATTTGGCAAACATTTCATAGACCTCAATCCAGTTTTGTAAATCTACGGTTGTTCGAATGTGTGCCCGTTTGTTCACCATAATCCAGCTCATGTGCGCCGCACCGTCTTTGCATGTTGAACAGTCGCGTGTCGCTGAAGTACAACAGCGATGGACGGTTTTTAAATCGGATGCCCAACGGGCAAAATGAATCAAACGCTTAGGCTGCGGCAATCTTGTATCCAGCTCCTCAGTTACCGAAGGACATTCCCGCCAGCCGAATGTGCGTCCCAGCATTTGTCCGGAAGTAATGACTTCATGGTAATATTTGCTGGAAATTACTGTCTGCGGATATTTATCCAGCACATCATCCATTTCGTGTCGCAAATCGGCCAATTCGCCTTCCTTCCAGTAAAAGCCATCCACACCTTCATCATTCGATAATAGCTGGAGATGAACTTTCAATCCGACATCCGCAATTTTCTTGATGACAGTTTCTATTTTCCCTGATTGCTTCGGTGTTATCGTATAGAGATAATAGGTATAAGGGTCACCGGCATAATTGGCGCTGGAAATGGCAAAAGTATCACGACCACGGAGAATCCTTTCATCATCGCCGCCGCCCCACAAAGAAATTCCCACCATCATGTCCGGAAATCTGGCGCGGTCAACTTTGATGAGCCCGTTAGTGGCACAATAAGTGGGCAATCGCTGGCAAAAAGCTTCCACCCGATCCAGGCACAGAGTCGGCTCACCGCCGATTAAAATAGCCAGATTAACGCCGCGTGCCTTTTCGCGGTCAATAAAATTCTCCCATTTTTTTATATCCATCTCTTCGGGAGCAACTTCATGCTCCCCGGAAGAAAAGAAAAAACACCCTTTACAACGTAAATTACATCGATTGGTAACATCGTAAATGGAACTGCGAATATTAAGACTGGCAATACGCTTATATCGTTCGTGCCATTCTTTGTTCAGTAAGGAGCTTATCGTTATCATTAACACTTCCCTTTTAACAGCTGTCGATATCAGCTTTCGGCAAGACCTGCCTTTTTTGCTGCGGGCGGATTGATCTGCTCCGAGCAAAGATTTTTCCCCTTTTCATAACCCATCACCCAAACTGCCAGATAAGTATCCACATAATCCAGCCAGGATTGGAAGACGGCCGGGCTATTTACATGTCGATAGAGCCTGGCGGTAACAACAGCCGATCCCGCGGCGTAATGCCGGCAATCTGCGCAATCCGTATCCGGCACACAGCAGGCAACCGATCTGTCCCAGCTCAAATCCGTCCGGTACTGGCGGAAGGAACGCCCGAGACCGATATCCTGTGAGAGGTTCCGGCGGGGATAAGGGCAGCTGTATAGATCATGCAACCCATATTCATGCGTATGCGCTACGGCATTATAAACGGAATAAAGAACGTTTTGTGGATACTGATCGACAAGATCAATCATTGCCTGCCTTGTGCGCTCAAGCGATTGCCTGGTGTGGCGCAAAGGTCCGTCATAGCCAACCGGCGATGAAAAAACATTAAACGTCAATTGGCAATTTTCGGCTACCAGATCGCGGGCTACCTGATATACTTCATCAATGTTTTCCCGCGTAAAGGTATAAACAAAGACTGCCCGCGGATCATTTCTGTAGTTATAAATTTGTTTTTTCAGCAGATTTTGAGCTTTGCGCACGCGGAGGCTGGTTTCATCATTGCCCCATACGGAAACATGAATTTTGTAACCGATGGATTGCGGTATCTTTTTAAAACCGTTGGTGGCAATGCTGCCCAGCGGCATTGCCGCATAGCAGACGTTCAATAGTTCCGGCATAAGTGAGGGCTCGGCTCCGGCCAGGACAACATAAGTAATGCCTCGGGCGGTTTCAGTCTGCATCAGTGCACGCCAGGATTCGGCATCATTATTCTCTGCGGCAAACTGCTTTTCGCCTTCATAATAATAGCAACCGTCACAGCGCAGATTGCAGCGATTACTCATATCGTAAGTTGATTCACGCAGAAAAAAATATTTCCTTACTTTTTCCCAGCGCTCCTTCACTTCCGGCCGGGACAACAGATCAGAAAATTTCGGCCGGACTGGTTCTACAACTGCTCTACTTTGAATAATCATAGACAAATTATATTTTTAACCCTCTGTGGAGAGCTTTCCCTCAATATATTCAGCAATCAGTCGAACTGTCTTCAATTTCGGATAGTCATCTTCATCTATTATAATTTTGTATTCATCCTGCAAAACTAAAGCGATGGTTGCCAGATCCATGCTATCAATACCCAGTTCATCGATTAAATCCAACTCCGGGTTGAATGTGTCTACAGTAACATCTTCCAGTTTGAGTTCATCAATGATTATTTCGGCGACGTGCCTTATAATGCCTTTTATATCTTTACTTGCCGGCATCATTACCTCCTTTTTCACTTATTTATCTTCCCGGCAGCAATCAATCCGCTGCATATAACATTTTCTTTACCTGCAACTTTAAACGAATATAAAGTCTCTTCCCCGGCGGCGCTGAGAGTTATAATCACCGACAGATGTTCTCCAGGCCGCACTGGCCGGTTAAATCGCACTCTCTTGAGCGTATCCAGCCTGATTTCTTCGTTTCTTTGTTGGGCATCGCGGTCAATAATCTGCCAGACCAGATGAACCAGAGCCACTCCCGGCAAAATCGGCTCTCCGGGAAAGTGTCCGGAAAACCAGAGAGAATCAGCGGGCACCATCGCCCGTGCCTCTATCTGATTTGGCTCTTTTGTCTGCACCTCTTGGATTAACAGCCAATGATCTTTCACGAACCACCTTTATATTGTCTGAAGCTAATGGCGTTGCTTCATATCATCAATTGTTCTTTCAATCAAAAATTTTTATGAAATCAATGATAATTTTCAACTTCTCTCCATCATTATATTTTTGCCGATTAATGTGGCCAGCGGCACAACCTTCAGCCCTCTGTCTTCAAGCCCCGATAAGAGAGCTTCTATTTCCGCAAGTAGAACATGTTGATCTTCATTACTTACAGGCGGCACATCGTGTAACAAAATGATATCATCAGCTTTTACCTTCTTCAGAATTTTCCGGCTGATCTCTTTTACCCGGCGATTGCCCCGATCTGACGCACGGCAACTGAAAGTCAGGCAATACATATTTAATTTTTCCAGCAGAGGGGCCAGTTGGGGATTAACTATTCCCACCGGCGGACGGAAAGCCATGGTTTGTACTCCCGTTTTCTGCAATACTTCCTGGGCAGCTGCAATTTCCGAATAAATTGCCTGAGAACCTTTGAGCATCAAGAAGGGATCATGATGGAAAGAATGATTGCCGATGGTATGGCCGCGGGCAATTATCTCTTTGATTATTTCCGGCAAACTAACAGCATTAACGCCCGTGACAAAAAAAGTTGCCGGCATTGAATACCTGTCGAGCAGATCAAGAATTTGTCTTGTCACCGGCTGGGAGGGTCCATCATCAAAGGTCAGGGCCACCATATTTTCCCCCGTATTGCCGCGGCTGATGACCGGACCAAGAAAATTCGTCTGCGGGAAAAAGCAGGCGGCAACACAAAGGGCAATATAAAAGAGAGCAAGGGCTATCGCCAGCAGCGGAGAGATAAAAAAAGACAAAGCTGCCGCCACAAGGATTATTATTCCTGCAATCAGTGCCGGATTTCGCAGAAATATGCTTTCCCCTTTTTTTTTCATTGAGTAACCATGATTAATAATCACTTAATATGAATTTTTTCCTACCTGATAATTCCTTTTCCAAATCATAGATGATACCGCGGCGGCTAGGAGGAGGCGACGAGGCTTATTATACATACGTTGAGGATGCCGACGACCCCGGCCTGCGTCGGGGCAGGCTGTGCCAACAAAGGTAGCGATTGATCGCGTGACCTTTAGGTTATTGGAAATGGAATTCATGGAATCAGGTGCTCCCAAAGGGGGCCACTAAACCCACGCTCATAAAGCCTGGGAAGAACCCTCGTTGCCTTGTTCTCACCGGATCCGGCTATCCAGTTGAAACGGCCGCCGGCCCGCTCTTCCACGGTTTGCATAATCTCCCGGTCAGTTATGTGCGACGACCGGTAAAACACCGGCAGTAAAATGTTTTGCGAAGCTTTAATCTGGCCTTCCTGCAAGGCAACATCATATAAGGCAGTATGCGGATATATGCGGATACCGCAGAAAAAGAAAAAAACAGATTTTATTAATTCTTCGGCATTATCTAATGTCTGCCGGAGAGTTTGTCTGCTTTCACCAGGTCCACCTAAAAGAAAATAATGAGCAATATACAAACCGGCCTTGAGTGCCAGGCGATGTGCCTCGAAAACATTACTAACCACAAAAGGTTTTTGCAGATTGATCAGCATAGTATCGGAGAGTGATTCCGTGCCAAATTCCACATGACTCAGTCCCGCATCGGCAAGCAATTGAAAATAATCCGCCGGCGGTATGGTTGGTGCAAAAAAACCTCCCCAGGGTATCGAAATGCCGGCTTTAATGAAAGCCCTGGCCACCTCCAGGCTGTGATCATAACTGGCATTAAAAGCCGAATCGGTGATAAAAATATATTTTGCCCCGGCATCCTGCAGCTTCCGGGCGTCACGGGCTATTTCTTCCGCCGGGAAAAACCGCATCTTGCGGCCCTCAATATGCGGATAGGTGCAGTAACTGCAGCGATAAGGGCACCCCCTTTTTGTTTGCAGATTAAGCATTCCCCCATTGGCCAGATAAAATTTTGCCGGGGAATATTCCGGATCAAAGTGCCGCTGAATTTCATCTCCCCATGGTTTATAAGCGATTTCGGCAGTTTTTTTGGTGACAATTCCCGGCAAAGATTGCACATCAGCACCATTTGCCAGCGTCTGCAAGAGCAGCGGCAACTTTTCACCTTCACCGACAATGCCGTAATCAGCATCCAGTGCCTGCATGAATTCCCGGGGGAAAATCGTGAACCCACTGCCGCCGAGAATTATCCTTGCCTGCGAATTTTCCCGAATTTGTTGCACCAGGCTTTTATATTCAGCCAGAAAGTCACGACTGTTGATTGTATCAGTATTATCAATATTGCGAATTGATACTCCGGCAAAATCGGGCGAAAAATCCCTGACCAGCGCTCCCAGCGCCGAAGGTGACGCAAATTCATTCATATCCGCTATTTTTACATTATAGGCGGGATCAAGGGCACCGGCGACATAATCAAGCCCCAGAGGATAGACAGGATATGGTGCTTTCAAGGTGTTTGCCGATATAAGCAAGATTTTCATGATAGAGGCAACCCCTAAAAGAGCTAAAATAATTAATCAATGTACAGTTTTGCTTTTAAGCCTTTTGCTGCCGTTTTTCTAAAATATGCGTAGATAAAGCCCGGACTGATGCAAAAACCTTGACGCCCAGTTCTTTGCTGTCAATTTTAATGCCGTAATCTTTCTCAATCATCATGACCAGTTCCAAAACATCAATCGAATCGATTCCCGTATCTCCGCCCACCAACTGGGCGTCATCTTTAATATCCTCTGGTTTTACGTCCATTAATCCCAGTGTCGCAATAATCTTTACCTTCAGTTCTGCAATCATTTCGTCTAATTGATTCATTTAGTACCTCGTTTTTATCTTTTCAGCTTTTCGTTTTCTGATCCTTCCGGGGGCAAAATACATGAGCTTTTGGCCTCATCACCCAGTATTTTTTCCAGAATAATCCGGGCCAGCCAGCGGTTTAACGCCACAAAATATTTCATCCCGGCCATCTTAATGCCGACAAAAAACAGCAAAGTGGAAATGCCATATATCAGAGCACCGCCGATAATGCCAATTAAAGGTTTGTGCATGGAGGCGGCAATTAAGCTAAAAGCTAGGACTGTGGGCAATCCGATAGCATAACTCAAAGCAATTAGAACCAAACCGATTATCATCGACCGTGTGAGCTTTTCCTTAAAAGCACTGAGATCGGCATGTTCGTCAATAGCTTTCCGGCAAAAGCTTTTCCGGGCAAAATAATGAGCTATTTTTTTTAATATGCTCAAAATAAAATCCCTAATTAGTTTTTGGAAAGTTCAAAAATGCCACATCCGTAGTTACAGGAGAAATTGTTATCTATGCGGCTTTTTTCCAGTAAAACATTGCTGTATAAATCTCCCTTATCATCGACATAAGAAAAGGAATCAATATTGTATCTGTCGCCGATCAAATCCATTAGATAGCTTACAGAAAATACCCTATGCGCATTGAACTCAATTCTTTGCGGTCCGATGGGAACGGAAAAATATAATTTTCCGCCCTTCTTCAGTGTTTTATAAATATTTTCCCAACCGATCAGATATCCGTCATGATTAATTTCATCACCATAGCGGCCGAGCCCGAAATGTTCCAGAGCATGCAAGCAGGAAAGGGAATCGCAATAATCCTGAAGATCATATTTTTTATCAATCAAATTAAAGCGCCGAAAACTAATATTGGAAATTGTATTGGAAAGTTCCCGAATATCCAAAACTTCAATTTCCCGGAAGGAAGCCACATGAGCAACAAAACCATCGATTCTGGAACCGATATCCACATGCTTTACAGGATTATTTTTAAATACCCGGCCGGCAACCAGTAAATCCTGATGGAAATAATGACCCGATGCTACACCGCTTTCACTTTCAGCATCTTCCAGACACGGATACAATTTACCAAAAGAGAAATCAGTTTTGCTGTTTTTCGCCTGATTTTTTATTTTCCGGTAATCATTTAAAAAAAAAGGCAGACGCCTCAGGTAAACGGAGATTGAAGTTCCTTTAATGAATACTCGTATTTGCATTACCGATAAATACTCCTCATTTGCTATCTTTCCATTATCCCGCCGATGGAATTTTTCGATCGAGTAGGGTAGTCCTTGTAAGCAATATCTTTGAATATTCCCGCTTTAGCCTGTGAGACAACCGCAATTAATTCATCATCAACATATATTTTACCATCTCCGGTAACTACTGCCGATCCGGAATCTTTCAATTCCGAATAGCGCCGCACATCTATTTCGTAGCGAACGCACTTGTTAAAAGGGCGAATCTGGCCGTTAAAGGTAATCTCTCCACACCCCAGAGCACGTCCGGAGCCGAGAGCGCCACGCCAGAGGCAATAGAACCCCAGCAATTGCCAGACTGCGTCTACACAAAGACAACCAGGCTGCACCGGGTCTCCGATAAAATGACACTGAAAATACCAGGCATCCATCCGAATGTCCTGTTCGGCGATAATTTTTCCTTTGCGTCCGTCACTATCTATCTTCAGCACTCTATCCACCATCAGAAAAGGAGGAGCCGGCAACCGGGCATCAAAATGTTCCGGGGGGTCCGATATAGTGGTACCATGAGCCATACCTAGAATTTCTGCGAAATTAAAATTTTCTCTGGCCATAAATTCTTGATAATTCATCATTTTGCTTTTCTCTTTCGTATCAATTAAAGGTTGGCTGGAAATTTTGTGCTATCTGTTCCGGACTAACTATAAGAGAACAGGACAATTGTCAAAATAAAATTCTTCAGGACTTAACCCCTGCTGCCTTCGGCAGAATCCCCTGCTGCATAATTTAATGGCACATAAACTAATTTTGGTTTATAAAGCTCAACAACCATATCCCCCTATTAAATAATAAGGAGCGGCAAATGAATAAATCTGTATTTCATAAAATTTCTTATGGACTCTACATCATTTCCTCCGGTCAGGATGGCAAATTCAATGGCCAGATTGGCAACACCATGTTTCAGGTGACATCGGACCCGGCAACTATCGCCATCAGCATTAATAAAGAAAATTACACGCATGAATTAATTAAACTCAGCCGCAAATTTTCAGTTTCGATACTATCCCAGGCTGCCCCGATGACTTTAATCGGTCTTTTTGGCTTCAAGAGTGGACGCGACGTAAATAAACTGCAGAATGTAAAAACAAAAACCGGACTGACCTCCGTGCCTATAGTGCTGGACTACTCCATTGGTTATCTGGAAACAGAATTGATGAGCGAATTAGACTGCGGCACCCACACAATCTTTATCGGCCGGGTAATTGATGCCGAGGTAACAGGAAACGAAGAACCGATGACTTATGATTACTATCACAAGGTCAAAGGTGGTAAAGCCTCCAAAAATGCTCCTACCTATATTAAGGAAGGAACTGCCGCAAAAGAAGAGCAGACCACTCCGGCAACCCGCTATGTCTGCTCTGTCTGCGGCTATGTTTATGACCCGGCTAATGGCGATCCCGACGGCGGAGTGGCTCCGGGTACTCAATTTGAGGATATCCCCGATTCCTGGGTTTGCCCGATTTGCGGCGCCGCAAAAGCGCAATTCGAAAAAGAGTGATAATTCTATAAATTAAACTAGCTATTAATCTCAGGGGGAGAATAATACTATGAGGAAATATTTTCTTTTAGGATTGGTAGCAATATCGTTTTTGATTACAGCCACACCCCTGCCGGCGGCAAGCCTTTTGGAAAAAGATATGGCTGATTTTGATAAAGTATACATACCAGCCTTGGCTTTAACCAATCAGACAAATAAGGTCGCGGCTCAGAAAGCAATTGCGCTTACGATAGCCCAATGGGAATCATTTAAGAAAAAGCATGCAGGCGACTTTAGAGCACACAAAGATGACAAAGCTGATTTGGCAACTATCGGGCAGATTATTGTCGATGCCGAAAACATATTGAAGTTAAACGGAAAACTGGAAGACACCCACGAAATTCTGGAAGGTGTCAGGAATACTTTCCTGACCATCAGGAAAAGAAATTCCATTGATTACTACATCGATTACACAACCAAATTTCATGAAGTAATGGAAATAATAGTTCTCACGGCCAAGGGGAAAACCGCTGAAACACTCACAGATATAATGCTTCTGAAAATAAGAGACAACTTTCAGGTGGCACAGCAGAATTGGAAAAATTTGCAAAGCGCGTCTTTTGATCCCGAGTTATTTTCCTTTAGCGTGGAAAAGGATGCCCAAAGAAAAGATTACATCAAGGCGCAAACAGAGGCAATGAGCAAGCTCCAGAAAGCTCTGGATGATGAAGACAAAGGAGCCATCATCAAGGCGGCAATGGGCATTAAGCCTAATTTTGTCAGCCTTTTTTTAATGTTCGGAGACTTTGAAAAAGTCAAGTAACACATAAATTATATATTTCTTAATCAAGGCAATGGAGAACAATATGAAAATTATTCGTTTTCTTTCCGCGGATAAAAAGATTTTATACGGCATCTATAATCAGGAACATCCTGATGTCGCCACGCTGATTGAAGGCGATATTTTCGGCGATTTCCGAATAACAACCAGTGAGGTGCGGATAGTTAAACTGTTTGCACCGCTTGTACCGGTTAACATTCTCGCCCTGGGAATCAACTACAAAAAACATGGTGACGAGACGGCCATGTCCTATCCCGATCAGCCGATCTTGTTTCTCAAGGCTGTCACCAGCATCACCGGACACAACGGACCGATTATTCTGCCTGCCGCAGGACCGGCTTGTGTGGATTATGAAGCGGAGCTGGCCGTCATTATCGGTAGAAAAGCAAAAAATGTAAAGCCTGCCGATGTTATGGATTACATTATGGGCTATACCTGCGCCAATGATGTCAGCGCGCGGGACTGGCAGTTTGATAAGCAGAAGGGACAATGGGCCCGGGGAAAAAGCTTTGATACTTTCTGCCCGCTGGGGCCGTGGATTGTAACAAAAGATGAAATTACCGATCCGGATAACTTAAGCATCAGCGCCATTCTTAACGGCAGGATTGTTCAATCATCGCGAACTGATCAGATGATTTTTAGTATTAGTCAGATCGTCAGCAATTTGAGCCAGTCGCTGACGCTTTTGCCGGGAACGATCATCATGACCGGAACTCCGGACGGCGTAGGCTTCACCAGACAACCTCCCCTGTTTCTAAAAGACGGAGACTCTATCAGTGTGGACATTGAAAAAATCGGTGTACTGACCAATCAAGTAATCCGTGAAGAGAGCCTGATAACTGATATTAATTTTTCTGCAACTGAAAAAAAACATTAATTAACCGAACGGTTTGTCGCTGTTAAAATCGGGCATCAAATCATCCTCACTGACTTCCTGAATAAAAAGATTCTCAAATCCCAAATCGAGGGCGTAATCCAGAACCTGCTGATATTCGGAAGCGGTGATTCTTCGATTCAATAGCGGATGGCTGCGCACTTTGACAGTCGGCGTATACTGCGACATGAGGCTGATCGCTACTGAAGTTGATATTTCCTTTTTAATCAAGCGGAAAACCTCTCGCGAATTAGCCAACCTGCCGGGCAATACCAGATGGCGTATAATAATTCCCCTTTTTGCAACTTCATTTTCTGTTTCTAGATCAGCGCCAACCTGCCGCACCATTTCCTTTAATGAATCCAGAGCATAACACGGATAATCGGAAACACCGGAAAAAGCAGCGCCATCTTCGGCCACACCATACTTGAAATCCGGCAAATAAACATCAACCATTCCAGCCAGCATTTTTATTATCTGAGGGTTTTCATAGCCGCCACAGTTATAAACGAATGGTATCCTTAAGCCTTGCTCCCGTGCCTCAAGAAGAGCTTCCATAATCAATGGCATCTGGGACGTGGGGGTGACAGGCTCAATATTATGGCAGCCGCGCTTCTGCAAATCCAGCATTACCTGCGCTAGAGCGGGACTGTCCATTTCCTGCCCGCAAACAACATGAGATATCTGGTAATTCTGACAGTAAATGCAACCTAAGTTACAGGAAGAAAAGAAAATAGTTCCGGCTCCGCATGTTCCGGAAAGGGGCGGCTCTTCACCGTGATGAGGCACCGCACAATCCATCATAATTTTAGCCGGCATCCGGCAATAGCCTAGCTGTCCTTTTGTGCGGTCGACATGGCACATTCGCGGGCAAAGTATGCAATCTTGATAGATTTCTTTTAATGCAGTTATTTGATTTGGCAATGCCATTTAACCACTCGGATTTTTTGCACTAGTTTCTGCAATGTTTTTTCTCACACCATACGAAACAGTTGTAATTAGCCCATGGATATCCCCCACACCCGGTACCCGGTCCGCCATCGGGGGCGCAAGCGGAACAATGTCCTTCGCATGACGGAATTTCTCTGTTACACCTCTCGTCTTGCCCCGACGGGTCAACCATGGGATAACAACAATACGAGATGGGATTCCACCAATCCCCTCCAAACTTATTACCAATTGTTACCTCACCTGCCTTGACGTATATATACTCTCCTTGTTCTCTTGTCTCCTTATAGCAAAAGTATTTTGTATCCGGACAATGTGGTTTTTTTGCTGAGGCGACAGGACATGAAAGTGCACACACTACAGTCACTGACAGTAAACACAGTAATGCCTTTTTCATAATAGCCTCCTTGTTTTTCTTTTGATGTGCGCCTGGCTTATAAAAAAGTCAAGGGGATGTTTCATTGATGATGATTTGAAGGAATGGGGGGGGCTGAAAAATTGCCGAATGCTCTCTTGCAGGATATACGCATCAGCTGGATGAAACTTTATTCATTAGAGTCTTTCGACTATATCCTTGATCCTGCCGCTTTCTACAAGTTCCAGAAATTCCTCGCCCAGGGGAGCGGCAAGTTCTACTGCCTTGCGCCAATTTTTGATTCTTGTCTGGTGATCATCAATGTAAGTGATAAAATCCGTACGGTCGGGAATTTTTTCCCCCGGCATCTTTTCCACAAAACTTTGTGCCGGAAAGATCATTAGAACATTGCTCAGCGCCTCCGGATCGGGTACGCGACGCAAGTTGTCCTTATCCATCCACCCGGGAATAATCCTTTCCTGATGATGGAAAAACAATACAATCTCATTTTCACTGGTCGCAAATTGATGTGTTAAATGGTAATCAATCAGGCCGCCATCGCGGTAAACACCTCGCGGTGCGCCGTATATATCATGCACACCAGCTACAACCAATGGTATGGCGCCGCTCGCCATAACCGCATATTTAAAATTAATCTCATTTATACTGACAAATGAACCGCGAAATTGCGGATGAAAACAAAAGGCCGGTGGCTTCGAGCCATGGTAAAATACAACGCGATCGGCAAAACGATAAATATTATTACGACTGAAAAAATTCAACAAATAGCCGGCAATCAAACCGGTTTTCTGCAACAATATATTTTCCGCTGCGACCAGATTGCGGCCCCGGGCCGTGATTACCGTCAGACGGTATTTTTTATTGGCCAGCGCAAAAGGCAGCGCATCGTCCTCCAAATACAAATTGATCAAATCGATAAATTTTTCCAGCACTGTTGCCGGTGTATCAGCCTTGGTAATTTTAATGTTGATGTAGGCATCCATCAATGTTTGATAACACGACGCGGCATCGGGTTGAAGCCAGGCGGCAAAACGCCAGGCACCGGCAGAAGAACCGATTAATTGGACGGGACGGGTACGTCCTAAAACATTGTTATTCAGCAGGGTTAAATCAAAACCGCTGGAGACCAACCAGCGTGGTCCGGCGGCCGGTCCGAAATAGGTGGAAACGGAATCAAAATTAAATCCACCGTCTTTGATAATTTCATAAATATGCTTACCGGCCTTAATTCTCAGTTGACTCATTTTTATTCCACCAGGGCTTTGGCCTTGACACGACAACTTTTGTCTTGTAAATAAAGTATATATTTGCTGTCGGCAGAAACTGCAGATTTCCGCATAGTAAAATGCCAACCATTTCGGCATTCGAGGCGGCTTTTATCAATAATCTGAAAAAAAGCAAGGATTTTTATTATTTAACCAGCGGATAACTAATGGATATAAAGAAATCTGTAAAACAAATTGCCCAAAATGCGCAGGCTGCATCCCGAAAGCTGGCCCGCGTTTCTGCGGCCGAAAAAAACAATGCCCTTATGCAAATGGCCGATGAACTGATAAATAACAGCGATCAGTTGCTCGCCGCCAACTCCCTTGACGTCGCCTTGGCAAAAAAAGCTGCCCTTCCCAAAGCAATGATCGACCGACTCACCCTGAAAAAAGCAACAATTGAAGGCATGGCCCGGGGATTAAGAGAAGTCGCCGCACTTCCCGATCCCACAGGCAAAGTAACTTCGCTGTCGCGCCGGCCCAATGGCCTGCTGGTGGGACGAATGCGCATTCCCTTAGGGGTTATTGGTATTATCTATGAGTCCCGGCCCAATGTGACAGCTGATGCAGCCGCACTCTGTCTAAAATCAGGAAATGCGGTTATCTTAAGAGGCGGATCGGAAGCAATGAATTCGAATCTGGCAATTTGCTCCCTCATCCAGAAAGTCCTGCGTAAAAATTCGCTGCCGGAGGCTGCCATTTCGCTAATTCCGCTGACTGACCGGGAAGCCGTCTATGAAATGTTGCAGCTCGATGAATATATCGATTTAATTATTCCCCGCGGCGGGGAAGAATTAATACGTGCTGTTGTTGCCCAGTCAAAAATACCGGTGATCAAGCATTATAAAGGGGTCTGCCATATATTCGTCGACAGCACTGCGGATATGGATATGGCGGCAAATATCTGCTGCAACGCCAAAGCCCAGAGCCCCGGTGTCTGTAACGCCCTGGAAACTTTACTTGTGCACAAAGATATTGCCCGCAAATTTCTACCGCTCGTCGCTGCGGAATTAAAAAAAGTGAATGTCCTCCTGAAAGGCTGTACAAAAACCCGAAAAATATTAAAAGATATTGAAGAAGCCACTGAGGCCGATTGGTATGCGGAATATCTCGATTTAGTTCTGGCCATACGCATTGTGGACAATATTGACGTAGCAATCTCCCATATCGAAAAATATGGTTCTTTACATACAGAGGCGATCATAACTTCTGATTATGCCAATTCGCAGCGCTTCTTAAATGAAGTTAACTCATCGACAGTGCTGGTCAATGCATCGACCCGCTTCAGCGATGGATTCGAATTGGGATTGGGTGCGGAAATCGGCATTTCCACGACCAAGCTTCATGCTTTCGGTCCGATGGGTCTCGAAGAATTAACAACAGCAAAATTTATCATTTACGGCAATGGACAGGTGCGCACATGAAATGGGGTTTACTGGGAGGAACATTTGATCCGATTCATTTCGGTCATTTAAGGGCAGCAGAAGAAATGCTGAAAATTTTTGATTTAAACCGGATTTTTTTCATGCCTTCGTCGCGGCCGCCACACAAACTGGAAGCCGAAATTACTACTTTCTACCATCGCGAACAAATGGTGCGGGCCGCCATTGAAGGTAATGTTTCTTTTTCATTTTCGGATGTGGAAAATTTAAAAACAGGCAAATCCTATTCGGTGGAAACAGTTGAATATATATTAAATAAATATCTGGAAAACCTGGAACTTTATTTCATTATCGGACAGGACGCTTTCCAGGCCATTACTACCTGGAAAGACTGGGAAAAACTTCTTCTATTGTGCAATTTCGCCGTTATGACCCGTCCGGGTTACGAACCAAAAGGGCTGGAGAATATTCTTCCTACGGATTTTGCCTCCCGCTTTACTTATGAAAAAGAAATCGACGGGCATAGAGGGCCAACCGGTCATGTTATTTATTTCCGCCATGTAACATTCCTGGATATTTCCTCTTCCCGCATTCGCGAAAATGTCAACGCCGGACAATCCATCCGTTACCTTGTCCCGGACAACGTCCGCAATTATATTGCCAAAAACTCTATCTATAAGAAATAATGATTTTTCATCACTAGCAAGGAATACGTATCCTGCCTTAGCGAGCAGCGGACATTTTCTTGGTCATATTCTTCTTGATAAATTTATATTATACTGTATTTATATAGTGTTACTAAATAATTCAGCCGGACATTATAATGGACATTTCGATAGATAAAATATTATCCGGAAATATCGAGAAACGTGTGGAAACCTCATGTTTCGGTCCATTTACCTTTCAAATCGGCGTGGATCAAAGTGAGGCGGCAATGCTGCTGCAACGTGTCGCCGACGCACAGGTACGGTTTTTGAGTTCTCCTCTTTCCCAGGTTGCAAACCGCCTGGAGCAGGAAGTTCTTGTCAGCAGCATCTTCAGCACCAACACTATTGAAGGGGGCACGCTTACTGAAGAAGAAACGAAAGAAGCCCTTGATCTCGACCCCGCGCAGGTGCAGGCCGAAGAACAACGACGAGCCGTCAACATCAAGACTGCATATGACATCGCTCAGAAATCAGCGCGAGACCCTCACTGGCTCTTGTCGGTCGATTTCATTAAACAGATACATGCCGCCATTACCGATGGTATCCCCCACAAATACAATCAGCCCGGGCTGATACGAAACAACCCAAAAAAAATCGTGACCACTGTCGGCGATACTGCTCATGGCGGCCGCTATAAGCCACCGCAATACGGAGGTGACATTGGGCTTTTGCTTAAGCATCTGGTCACATGGAACAATGAACTGGCCACTGCTGAAATACCGGCTCTGCTTCGTGCGCCGCTGATGCATTACTATTTTGAATTGATTCATCCTTTTTGGGACGGCAATGGCCGGGTCGGGAGGGTCCTCGAAGCCACGGTGCTTCATGGCGCCGGCTTCCGCTATGCTCCTTTCGCCATGGCTCGCTATTACATGGAGCGGATCGACCAATATTTCACGCTATTTAATCTTTGCCGCAAACAAGCAGATAAAAAAAAGGCATACCCGAACACCCCTTTTGTCCTGTTTCATCTTGAAGGGATGCTGGCAGGCATTAATCGCCTCCATGACCGTGTAAACGCTATGGTGAGATTACTTTTGTTTGAAACACGAATCAAACATTTGCGAGACACAAAAGAAATCAATCTGCGCCAATATGCCATTCTGACCCAAGTGATGGAGCGCGGCAAACCGTTGCAGATTGATGAACTGCGGCGCACACCCTGGCATGAGGCGCTCTATGCCAAACTTGGCGATAAGACCAAGCAGCGTGACTTGAGCAGCCTTCGCGAGCAGGAGCTTCTTTATATTGACGAGAAAGGTCTTGTCTGGCCGGGGTTTGTGAGAGAAAAATAACAAGTAAATAAAATGTTTATATTCGCCGGGTCATGTTATTTATTTCCGCCATGTAACATTCCTGGATATTTCCTCTTCCCGCATTCGCGAAAATGTCAACGCCGGAGAATCCATCCGTTACCTCGTCCCGGACAACGTTCGCAATTATATTGTTAAAAATTCCATATACAAGAAGACATTATTATTCTTCATGAATATACCTGGAATGAATATATAGAATCATGACGCATTGTAAAAAAATGCGTGGAGGGGAGGTGTATCTAAATTCCAGAGAAATATCTGCTTTGCAGATGACGCTGCAAAACGGCGAGCAGATTTTATAGATCATTAATATTGGCATCGGCAAGACCAATATCACCCTCCCCACATCTTGTGACCAAAACCTCCTTGATACACAAGAACACGCTTACTATACTCCATAACGCAAAAAAGAAGTTCTTATCAAAAAAAATGGTTAAATTACCTGGAGAGGATTTTTCTCAAAAAATTACCGGTCGCGGATTTTTCTTCACAGGCTACCTGTTCGACTGTCCCTGACGCGATAATTTCACCGCCGCCGGGACCGCCTTCCGGCCCCATATCTATTATATAATCGGCGCATTTTATCACGTCCAGATTATGCTCAATCACCACCAGAGTATTGCCCATATCAACCAGGCGAATCAAAACATCGAGCAAGCGCTGGATGTCTGCAAAATGCAGCCCAATGGTCGGCTCATCCAAAATATAAAGGGTATTGCTATTGACTCTCTTTCCCAGTTCCCGCGCCAGTTTTATCCTTTGCGCTTCTCCACCGGAAAGGGTTGTTGCCGACTGGCCCAGCCGGATATAGCCCAACCCCACATCACAGAATAACTGCAGATGTGCTTTGATCGATGGTATATTCGAAAAGAAATCCAGAGCCTGATTGACGGTCATATCCAGGACATCGGCAACACTCATATCTTTGTATTTAATGTCCAGGGTGTCCGAATTAAATCGTTTGCCACGACAGACATCACAGGTAACATAAACATCCGGCAAAAAATGCATTTCAATCCGAATCATCCCATTGCCTTCGCAAGCTTCACAGCGTCCGCCCTTGACGTTAAAGCTGAAACGACCGGGTTTAAAACCACGTACCCGGGCGTCCGGCAGGTTGGCAAACAAATCACGGATAAAAGAAAATATTCCCGTATAAGTTACCGGGTTGGAACGCGGAGTCCGTCCAATAGGCTGTTGATTAATCATGATGATCCGCTCAATACCGCCCAAATCAACAACTTTTTTAATTTTTCCCATCGCCCCGCTTTGCTGATTCAAACGGCGCGCCATTACTTTATAAAGAGTCTCGATAATCATCGTACTTTTACCGGAGCCGGAAACACCTGTCACCGCCGTGAACACTCCTATCGGTATCTTGATATCAATATTTTTCAGATTGTTCTCAGAGGCTCCCTCCAGAATAATATACCGACCGGCAATAGAGCGTCGTTTGTCCGGCAGGGCTATCTTTGCCGCGCCGGACAAATATTGTCCGGTCAAAGAATTTTTATCCTGCAACATTTCCTGCGGCGTTCCCTGAAATACAATTTCGCCGCCCCATAATCCCGCGCCCGGCCCCAGATCGATAATATGATCACAAGCCAGCATCATGTCCGCATCATGCTCTACAACCAGGACGGTATTGCCAATGTCCCGCAGTTTCTTCAATGTATCAATCAGACGCAAATTATCTCTCTGATGCAGCCCGACTGTCGGCTCATCGAGCACATACAACACTCCCATCAGACCAGATCCTATCTGCGTGGCCAGCCGGATGCGCTGAGACTCACCACCGGATAAAGACAATGTTGATCTCTCCAGGCTCAAATAATCCATGCCGACATTCAACAGAAAATTAAGCCGGCTTTTGATTTCCTTAAGAATCCTTTCCGTGATGATTCTTTCCTGCGGCGATAGAATTAATTGTTCGAAGTAATTAAAACATTCGCGGATGGACATGTGGCAGAGCTCATATATATTTTTTCCGCCCACGGTAACAGCCAGGCTTTCTTTCTTCAGACGCGCACCATGGCACAATGGACAAGCGCTCCAATCCATATAACGCGCCAGATCATTACGTACTGAGGTAGAGGCCGTCTCCCGCCAGCGGCGTTCCAGTTGCTTAATGGCACCTTCAAAAGGACGATTGGCAAAATATCGCCTATCGCCCCGGTCATGATAAAACTTAATGCTTTCTTTTCCCGAACCATACAGGAGAACATGTTGAATTTTTTCCGGTAATTTATTGAATGGTATATTGATCTCGAAATTATAATGAACCGAGAGAGCATCGAGAATGCTGAAATAATAAAGAGAATTACGGCCCGCCCACGGGGCGATCGCCCCTTCCCGCATTGATAATCCGGCATCCGGCACAACAAGCTGTTCGGAAAAATGGGTAAGCGACCCCAAACCGTTACATTCCGGACAGGCGCCATATGGACTATTGAAGGAAAACATGCGTGGAGCAAGCGCCGTCATGCTGATGCCACAATCGGGACAGGCATATTTTTCACTGTAGAGCGTTTCGGTACCATTGGCTAAAACTATCCGCACCATGCCGTCGGCATGTTTTGCGGCAATTTCCAGAGAGTCGCGCAACCGTTTGCGTACACCGTCTTTCATCACCAACCGGTCAACAACAAGATCAATGTCATGACGCTTATTTTTTGTCAGAATAATTTCTTCGGCAAGTTCGCGCATTTCTCCATCAACACGGATGCGGACAAATCCTTCTTTCTGGAGCTTTTTAAGTTCCTTTTGAAACTCACCTTTTTTGCCGCGTACGAGTGGCGCCAGAATGCTGAAGCGAGTATTTACCGGAAGAGCCAAAATGGCCTCCACGATACTGTCTATTGTTTGCGATTTAATTTCGCGTCCGCACTGGCAGCAGTGACAAATGCCGATACCGGCATAAAGGAGGCGGAAATAATCGTAAATCTCCGTAACGGTACCCACCGTAGAGCGCGGGTTATGGCTGGCCACACGCTGTTCAATGGCGATAGCCGGTGACAATCCCTCAATTGACTCCACATCCGGCTTGTCCATTTGTCCGATAAACTGGCGGGCATAAGTCGAAAGAGATTCCACATAGCGCCTCTGTCCTTCCGCATAAATCGTATCAAACGCTAATGATGATTTCCCGGAGCCGCTGACTCCGGTGATGACCACCAGCTGATCGCGGGGAATATCCAGGCTGATATTTTTCAAATTATGCTGAGCTGCGCCTTTGATTTTTATTGCATTCATTTTTCTAGTTTACCAATATTGCGGGATGAAAGTATTTAGACGGAGGCATGAAGGCCGATGAAGTCAAAGCTTCCAGCCTTTAGCCTTTGGTCTTCAGCCTACTTACCTTATTTCAATATGTGACTTTTTGCGCACCGTAGAAATCCATTCATCATATTTTTTCTCCAGCTTGCCTTCTTCCAGTTTTACTTTTATTTCTTCCCGCACCGCATCAATCGTTTTGAGCCCGGCTCCCCTTTTATCGACCACCTTGATGATATGAAACCCGAGAGATGATTCGATGACAGCGCTTACCTGGTCCAGCGGCAGGCTGAAAGCCACTGCTTCTATTTCCGGGATTATTCCACCCTTTTCCACAAATCCCACATCTCCACCCTGCGACGCCGCGGGCCCCTGAGAGTACTTGGCTGCCAGCTGTTCAAACGATTCACCGCTCAAAGCATTTTTCTGAATTTGCAACACAGTCTCCCTAATTCTTGCTTTTGCTGTCTTGCCGGCATCCGGTGGTACCGTAAGCATAATTTGTTTAATTCTGACCGCTTCTTTACCCTCATATTCATCTCTATGCTGATTGTAATATTCTCCTATTTCCTGTTCACTGACCATTATTTTGGACTTGATTTCCCAGCGCATCAACTTCATCCGCATCAAGTGTCCTTTTATTTCACTTTTAACAGAGGCGAGGGAATTGCCTTCCCTCTCCAGCTTTTTTACAAAATCTTCCATACTGACATTCTGCTTGGCTAGCATATCTTTCAGCACATTCATAACCTCTTCGTCCTTGATGCTGGTCCCTATTCTTTTAGCCTCGTGCTCGATCAACAGATTATCGATGAGTCTTTGTAAAATAGATTCCTTTGCCTGCTTGATAATTTCTGCTTTACTATTGCCTTTATATGTTTCTTCAATTTTTTTCAGATAAGGTTCACAGGCATCATTAAACTCTTTTTGCGTTATTATTTCGTCATTTACTACGGCGATAATTTTATCTGCCGTGGCACTTAAGCCTGACGTAGATATGAGCATTACCAAAAACATGGCCCCGACAATCACCTTGAATAATTTCACGGTCTTTACCCCCTTTATTTTTTCCTTGCACTTAAGTTGCATGGAATTGCTATTTGAGCTTGCTTCTCAAAACGGCATATTCTTTTTTAATGACGGCCTTTGCTTTCAATGCCTCCAGCCAGCTGATAAAGGCAACCTCTTCCTTTTTCGCCCTTATGTCGGCAATGATTTCTTCTTTGCTTTCTGCAAAATTTTTTATCTTGGCCGGTTTAATTTCTAAAATCTTAAATATATGAAACCCGTATGGGCTTTGCACAATAGGACTAACTTCATTTAACCGCAAATTAAAAATGCTTGTATCCAGGGGTTCCGGCATAACATGACGCGTAACAAAACCCAAATCGCCACCAAGACGCGCCTCCGGGCCAATCGATTCTTCCCGGGCAACCACGAAGAAATCAGCCCCGGCATTTATCCGCTGCAGCGCCCTGCGGGCGGTCGCCGCATCTCGCACAACGATTTGCGCAACCCGGACCTTGGGCTCGACTCTGAATTTATCCTTATGTTCATTGAAGTAATCTTCCGCTTCATCTTCGGACACATGTATATGAGCATTTACATCCACTGCAACAAGTTTCTCGAACAGCATTTCTTTCTTTAATGCTTCTTTCCATTGTTCGAAGTTAAGTTTTTCCTGGACAAAAATATTGGAAAATCCTGCACCATATTCCTTCTTTATTTCATTAATTTTTTTTTCCAAATCCCCGGAGCTGACGGTGAGATTTAATTCCTGCGCCCGCAGATACATTATTTTTTCAGTAATCATATTGTCCAGCACTTCCTCTTCCATGCGTTTTGCATGATTGTCCTGCTGGGGAAGAAGCTCTTTGGAAAGCATCGCCTTTTTTTGGGCCAACCTGGTCTGATACTCTTCGAGATAAATTTTGGCGCCATTCACCATAGCCACATAAGGACTGGAAAAAACATTAATTTTATCGCAGCCGGCAATAAAGAAAATGCCGCTCAATAAAATAACCAAGGATTTGCTGATCAATTTTTTTATCATTTTAACCAGTCACAAACTTATTCAATCATATCAGCATACAGCTCTTGCCTTTATTGAGCAAGCATCTTTAAAGCCGTTGGCCAACAATTCCTGTAACATCATAATACCGTAACCGGCATAAGAAGCCGTAACTAAATGGTCTTATCATAAACTGATAACCTAACCACCTGCAGGTCGCGCGAGGTCACAAGACCAGCATGGTGTTTATTTTGTAACAGCCTCTAATAATAATAAAGCCTGATTCAATATCTCCGGCCCCGTCAAGCCCGGTGCGGGAACATATAATTTATAATCCGGCGTAAAACGTAATTCTCTGGTTTTTTTACGATAAAGCGCAAGAATCTTCGCCGGATCAAGGGGGCTGGTTTTCCGGAAATAAATATATAAATACTTGCCATCGTAACCCATTTTTTTTCCTCTGATCGGCTTCAGGAGGTTGCGAATATGAATTACCTGAAGCAGGTTATCCACATTCTGCGGCAGGGGACCATAGCAATCCTTCAGTTCGTTCCCGATACGGTTAATGTCTTCGGCATTGTCAGCCAGAGATATTCTTTTGTATAAAACCAGTCGCTGATGAACATCTTGCACATACTCCTCCGGGATAAAAGCGGAAATACCCAACTGAATTTCCGGCAAGGATTCCTCTTCGACTACTTTTTCACCTTTTATTTCCCGGATCGTTTTTTCCATGAGCTCGGTATATAATTCATAACCGACTGCCGATACGTGACCGGACTGTGAAATCCCCAGTAAATTTCCACCACCACGGATTTCCATGTCATTATATGCTATACGGAAGCCGGAACCGGGTTCGGAAAATTCCTTGATTACGTGCAGTCTTTTTATGGCCTCGCGGGAAAGCATTGCGCCTTTGGGCAATAATAAATAGGCATAGGCCTCCTGATTAGATCTTCCGACACGTCCGCGTATCTGATAGAGTTGGGCCAGACCGAACCGGTCGGCACGATTGATGATGATCGTGTTGGCTGTGGGAATGTCCAGTCCTGACCCGACAATAGTTGTACAAACAAGGACATCGCATTCCTGACGGATAAATTTACCCATCGCTCTTTCAATTTCCATAGGTTTCATCTGGCCGTGAACAACTTCGATTCTAGCATGCGGGACAAGCCGAGCGAGCATTTGACTAATTGAATAAATAGAGCGCACACGGTCGTGAACAAAAAACACCTGACCCTGACGGATCATCTCCTTTTCGATAGCCGCCTTAATTGCTTCCTCGTCAAATTCCAAAACATACGTTTTTATGGTCTGCCGGTCTTCCGGCGGCGTGTTAATAATGGATAAATCCCGAATACCAACCAGCGACAAATGCAATGTCCGGGGGATCGGCGTTGCCGAAAGAGTTAAAACATCAACCAGTGTGCGCATTTTTTTTAATTTTTCCTTATGCGCCACACCAAAGCGCTGTTCTTCATCGATGACTACTAATCCCAGCTCTTTGAATTCCACGTCCTTCTGCAGCAGGCGATGCGTCCCGACGACAATATCCACTTTTTGCGTTTTGATATCAGCTATTATTTTCTTTTGCTCACCGGTACTTTTAAAGCGGTTTAAAACTTCCACACAAACCGGAAAATCATGGAGCCGGCGGGAGAAGGTCGAATAGTGCTGCTCGGCCAAAATTGTCGTCGGCACCAGCACTGCTACCTGCTTGCCGTCCATGACCGCTCGGAGGGCAGCACGCAGCGCCACTTCCGTTTTTCCGAAACCGGCATCTCCGCAAATCAATCTATCCATCGGCTTGGTTTCATCCATATCCATGTGGATATCTTCAATGGCTTTAACCTGATCCGGAGTTTCCTCAAATTCAAAAGTGGAACAAAATTCTTCATAAATCCGGTCCGGGGGAGAGAAGGAATCTCTTTCCATTACTTCGCGGGCAGCGTAAATGGCAACCATTTCCTCGGCAACTTCACGCACCGATTGTTTTACGCGCTCTTTTACGGCATCCCAGGAAGCACCGCCCATTTTATCAATTTTCGGAACATACCCGTCCGGACCGAGATAGCGTTGAATTTTCTCCAGGGAATTGACCGGAAGATAGAGTTTGTCGCCTGCGGAATATTCGATCACTAGAAAATCATTTTCGATTTTCCCTACCGTGATCTTTTGAAGACCCCGGTAGATACCGATACCAAAATCGATGTGGACTACAAAATCTCCTTCCTGAAGATCGCCAAACGACTTCAGGAAGTAACCTTCGCGGGTGGGCCGGGTGCGGCGACGCGGAATTTTTTTGACAAAAATTTCTTCTTCACTCAGAAAAACCAGCTTCATGGCCGGAAAAACAAAACTTGCGGAAATTTTCCCGGCAACCAGAAACAGAGCGGCTTTTTGATCGCGCTCACCTGAAATA
This sequence comes from uncultured Smithella sp., assembly GCA_964469905.1. Lineage (GTDB taxonomy): Bacteria > Desulfobacterota > Syntrophia > Syntrophales > Smithellaceae > MVRV01. Next base: position 4,317 of record CAYXZW010000034.1, on the reverse strand, counting down.
TCCAGGATAGAATCAGCTTCCGACAAAAGCTTTACTGGCAAATCATAAGTCAAAAGCATGTGTTGCATCCGGTGCAAATCTTCCGGAGTTGGACAAATAAAGAATATCTTCTGATCGGTGGATAACCACATTCTGATCTTTTCCACAGTCTGCCGCAGCAGAGCATCTTCTTTAATTTCCCCCTCTCTTAACTGACCCTGATAGCTCTCCCGGAAAGTATCAAAGCAGACAACCTCTACTCCGCGTTCTTCCATCTTATCCAGCTTCAAACCGGACAGATTAAGCTGCGGAAATCTCTCCATAACTGCGAATGTGTTTAGTGGATCAATATAGATGCTTTCTTTATCCAGATAAAATTTTTCACTGTTCCTGGCTTTGAATAATAACTTGTCGATATTATTTTCCATGCTCAGGGCCGACTGTTGAAGAGAAAGCGGATCATCCAAAACCACTAAAGTATCGGGAGGCAGATAATCGAAAAAACTGGAGAGCCTGCTTTGCGGAAAACCATCTTCTTCGTCATACGCTTCATAAAAAAGCGGTAAAAAAACAGGGTTGATTGAATTGGCCAGACCATTTCGCAAGGTATCTACCAGACGATTACGGATTTCTTTAGGCAGAGAAAGACTGCTCGCCCTTCTCTTTATATTGCGGATGGCCAGCTCTTGCGTTTGGGAATTCAGCACTATTTCATTTGCCGGCGGCACGACAAAAGCATCAGCTGTTCCTATGGAACGCTGGGTATTGGGATCAAATCGGCGAATAGACTCAATTTCGTCACCCATCATATCCAGGCGCAGCGGACTTTTTTCTGCCGGCGGAAATATATCAAGAATGTTCCCACGAACACTGAACTCTCCTTTTTCTTCCACCAAACTGACTCTTCTATAACCTCCAGCCAGCAGAAGCTCACAAAACCGGTCCCGGTTTAAAGTATCACCGGCAGATATTATTTGCAGATATTGTTTGAACTGGGCAAAGGGCATAACTTTTTGCATCATCGCAGCCACAGAAGTGACAACAACAGCTTTTGTCCTTATCTGCAGAGAAGTCATTACTTCTAATCTGGCTTGCACTTCTTCCTTTTGCAGGGCGAACATATCAATGGCTAGAAAATCAAGCGGCGGGTAATAAAGGACATTCTCTTCGCCCAAGAAGAGAGACAGATCAGATGCAAAAGCCTGGGCATCTTTTTCTTCCGGACAAACAACCAGCAATGATCTTTCCTGCCGGCAAAAAAGCAGCGCCGTAAGAAAAGAACGCGCCGCACCGACCAGTCCACTGGCCTCAATTTTCTTCACACCCGAATCGAATAGCTCTGGCAACCTTCTTAAAGGCTCAATATCGTTATTGATTCTATTTGCAATAATCTTTTGCACAAATATTTTCCCGGACTTTATAAAAACTAAATTTCTTTCAACCTTTTTTCATTATCGCAATTACCCAATTACTTCAAGTCCGCTTACTGATTAAATTCATCTAGCCCAATGCCGGCTATTGCATAAGGATACCAGCAGCAGAAAAAACGATACCGGGAAAACAACAAACACCTCAAAACATTTACGATAAATTCCCGATGTTGTTTCCGTTTTGTTTTGCAGTTGACACGAAAGCCAATCTAAGATTTAATGCCGGGCATTACAGCTGTCATCAGGAAGTGCCCAGGTCACTGGTGGGCCTCCCGGACTTCAAATCCGGTGTGGGGCGCTAAAACCGTCCCAGGTGGGTTCGATTCCCATGCACTTCCGCCAATATAATCAAATTGTTACGATCAGGCCCCTCTTCTATAGGGGCTTTTTCGTTTGGCTTAGTGTCCGGATTGTAACTATTTTGTAACTGTAAATATCTCTCTTGCTTCTGTGTGGCCTCTATAAGGTCGTCCTGATTGATAATGTTATACCGATCAAATATAGATCTGGTCTTATGGCCAGAAATCGCCATAGCCACCCTCTCATGAACGCCAGCGCGAACCATATTACGGACTGCGGTTCTGCGTAAATCATGGAATAGTTTAGCGGAAATTGTCCTTCCAGTTTTTTCATCTTTTACCTGTAAACCAACTTTTTTACAGGCTGAGCGCCAAGCATCTCTATAATCTTTAATCTGATGTCCATCACGATGAAAAACATAAGGACAGCCAAAACGTCTTTTTGATTGAAGTAACTGCAACTCCTTCAGTAATTCGTCATTCAGATATAATGTCCGCCCCTCATTATTCTTTGTTTCACCTGGATCAAGCCTAACAATTCCCTCTCTGAGTTCGACTTTATCCCAAGTGAGATTCAGAATTTCAGCTCTCCTCCACCCAGTAAAGTAAGCAAAAGTAACGACCGGCCTTAAATATGCTGGTAGAGCACTCCGCAAAGCCACAAAATCTTTATGCTCAAAAAATCCTTTCCGAGTATTCGACTCCTTCAGCATTGGAATATAAGGCACTTGACCAACTTTAGGAGGTGTACACTGCGAACCTAAATGAAGCATCCTCTTTAATGCTGATAATTCCCGATTGATTGAGGCGTTTGCTAATCCATTTAGCATTCTCTTCTCAACATATTCTTTAACGGATGCTGTCGTAATATCCACAACTCTCATCCCACCGAACGACGTTGTTAAATGTTTCACTGCCAATTCCACCCGATCCTTACTTTTCCGTTTGTTAATTCGGTAATCGGTAATAAGATCACGTGCCAGTTCGTCAAATGATACTCGGTCAAAACAAACGCCTGGCCTTTTACCATCAGCAATTTCACCTTCCCTAGTCTTTAAAACTCGCTTTGCGATTTCCAGCTTGTCGCTGTGAACAGATTCGGCATACTGCTTTCCATGCCGATAATATTTTATCCAATACGTTTTACCTCGCCTGTATATACATCCCATTGTTTCACCTTCCTTCCTTGGAGGGCTTGCGTTTAATAAATTCAATGCCCCTCCTGATGATGTCTTTCAGGCGATTCTCCATCATGGTCATATTATTATCATACAGCTGCATATTAATTAACCTCTAATTATAGATCGCCTTGTTTTTTTCTATAAAGGCATCCAGATCATTTATATCCAGGTACATTTTCCGGCATCCATGCTGCTGCACTACCGGAATAGCCCGTGCCCAGATCAAATCACGAACACCCCACACAGACCGGCCTAAATATTCTGCCGCTTCTTTGAGCGTATAAAGGCGCTTACCCAGTGGATTGTATATCCTCTGTACCTTCTGTATTCCTTTATCTGTCTGCGTTTTCGTGTTCTTGTAACTATCTTGAAACATAAATATAATGTTCCCTCCTGCCAACAAAAAACCCCACAGCTAAATTAAGCCGCAGGGTTGTCGGCTGTTTTAGCACCTTTTTTTGCGGTGGCTGCAAAAAGAAAATCGACCCACCGTGTTACAATTATTTATATTTTCTTAGCTACTATTCTACTCCAAATCTGATCAAGTTTTTCGTCCTCTGCGTATTCTATAATTTCTCACTTATTAATACTATTATACCACACATTTCCGTTTTCTGGACAACTTTCTTCATTTTATAATCGCCGCTAATGCAATGCAGGCGGGCATTGCATTGTGTTTCTATAAATATTATTATAAGAACTATTGCTGAAATATAGTAATAGCGCAGGTTTGATAATGGCGTTTAAATGCATTAATGACAACTAGCAATAAAAACAAGTGTGGGAGCGGCTTTCCGCAATATTGGAAAGTTGCTTTGTGACTACTCTCAATAAATATCTATCAAAATTACTAATCACACTGACTTGTAAAATGCGTTCCTTTATGGTCAGCATTTTGTCTTGAATGGTATCAACGATATTGACGCAATCAGCAAACAGGCATATCTATATATACAATTAATAAATTGATTGGATAGGCTATCCCGTCCACCTTGGAAGTAAAGATGATCCTACTGTTCTTTATATTGAGTATTGATTCTGATGTGGATAATTTAGTTTATTCTAAGGTCCCTGATGCACGATATTGTAATTTCGTAATATGGGAAACGAAATACACAATTTATTATGAATCAGAGAATAGCAAAACCCAAACGAAGATCGCCCAGTAAACCTTACAGATAATGGTATTGCATGGCTGTGCTTCAATATAGTCACAGCCGAAAAGACATGGCCTATTGATATTGCCTGAATTCAAATTCATTTATGATTGTCATCAACGTAGACATTAGAAAAGTTCCGCAAATGTTAACATTTACCTAGAAGTTAATATTTGAATTATTATTAAAACGGACTGATACAGACGTAATCAAATTTATTTAGTACATCTACCTATACGTAACATAATCAGTATTTACTATTGATATTATG
>CAYXZW010000033.1:0-32210 GCA_964469905.1 uncultured Smithella sp. | reverse complement strand
CGAAAATGGATACACCCGTAAAACCAAAACCGGTTCCCGTAGTCAATCCCTGGGCCAGGCCCTTTTGGGATGCTGCCCGGGAAGACAAGCTGGTGATTCAGCATTGCAAGGACTGTGGAGCGAATATTTTTTATCCGCGGATTGCCTGTCCGAATTGTTTTTCGGATAATATAGAGTGGATTCAGGCGTCGGGGAAAGCGACCGTGTATACCTACACGGTAGTGGAGACTAATCCCCCGTCGGCTTTTATTGTTGATCTTCCGTATGTGATAGCGGTGGTGAAGCTGGCGGAAGGGGTTCAGATGTTGAGCAATATAGTTGGTTGCAAGCCGGAGGATGTGCGTTGCGATATGCCTGTAGAGGTAGTATTCGAGACGCTCAATGAGGAGTTTAAGCTTCCCAAGTTCCGTCCCGTAAGTAAATAAGCAAATAGGGAACGGTTATTTTAAGGAGAGTCAACGATGACGCAGAAATATTACGAAGATTTTGATATCGGGTTTAATTTCAAGACACTGTCCATTACGGTGACGGAAACGCATGTCGTGAACTGGGCCGGTCTGACGATGGATTTTTACCCTCTGCATATGGACGCTGAGTATTGTGCGAAGACGGTGTTCAAGGAGAGGATCGCCCATGGTCCTTTGATTTTCGGCATGGCCGTCGGCATGGTTGGTCTGGCGAAGGTGGAGGGCAGTTCGATCATCGCCTGGATGGGCGTGGATAAAATGAGGATGCTGGCCCCCGTTAAGTTTGGGGACACGATTACTGTCCATGTGGAAGTGGTGGAGCGGAAGGAAACGAGTAAGCCGTCGCAGGGATTGCAGACTTGGCGCTACACGATTAAGAACCAGCGCGACGAGGCCGTTATGGTTCTCGATATGAAGTTTCTCATGCACCGGAAGGCTGCCAACGCCTGATCGATGCGGCCTGATCTATAGGGGAAGGCCGAACTGAAATCTTCGGGAGGAGATCTAAAGTGGATTTTAATTTTACAGATAAACAGAATGCATTACGGGACAAGGTACGGGGATATGTAGATGCTAATATTACTCCGGCCGTGGTCCGAGAAATTGAAGAAAAGGATGAGTTTCCCCATGATCTGGTGAAGAAGTTTTGTGATCTGGGTCTGGCCAAAGTCAATATACCTGAGGCGTACGGCGGTCTGGGAGGCGACATCGTAGATCTGATGATTGTTTTTGAGGAGGTCGCCAAGAAACTTCCGGTGCTGTGCTGGAACCTGGGCAACATCCTCTTGTACGGCAATGAAATTATCGGCGTGAACGGCAATCAGGAACAAAAGGATGAATTCCTGCCGAAACTGGCCCGCGGCGAAATCATGTTCAGTTTTGCCATTACGGAACCGAACGCCGGGTCCGATGCCGCCAGTATTAAAACAAGGGCGTTTTTCGATAACGGGCATTACGTAATCAATGGCGGCAAGATGTTCATCACCGGTGCGGGAGTTTCGACTTATGCAGTGACGTTCGCCAGGACGGCCGAATCAAAATACAATGGTATCACGTCATTCATCGTCGACAAGTCCCTGGAAGGTTTCAGCACCAGAAGCATCAAGAAGCTCGGTTTTCACGGATCCAATACCTGTGAAATAGTCTACGACAACGTCCGGGTATTGCCGCGCTTTATTCTGGGTGGCGAAGAGAAGGGACTCAACAACGGCTGGAAGCAGGAGATGAAGCTTTTGAATCAGGAGCGCCTGGTACTGTCTTCCATGACGCTGGGGATGGCGCAGGCCTCGTTCGATGAGGCCCTGAAGTTTGCCCGCGAGAAGATGAAGCGGACTGCTCCGTCAACAGATGTGCAGTCCATTCAGCACGACATTGCCGAAATGGCGTCCGAGTTGGAAGCGATGAAGGTACTGGCCTACAGCACTGCCTGGAAAGAGGCTCAGGGTATGGACCCGGTTCGCGAAACTTCGATGACCAAGTACTTCTGCGCCGAAACGGCCAAGCACATTATCATGAAGGGTATGAATGTCCTGGGTGAGAACGGCGCTTCGATGGATTACGATATGCAGCGAAACCTGAGGGAAATTCTAATTTTTTCCATCGGCGGCGGCACCTCGCAGATACAGAAGAACATCATCTGCAAGACGTTCGGACTGTAAAATAGAAATAAGGAGGATATCAATACATGGGACAGATTTTTGCCTGTGAAAATCAGGATGGTATAGCCGTAGTAAGGTTTGATGTGCAAGGCGAACAGATGAATACATGGACGGAAGCGGCCATTGCGGACTTTAAAGTCACTCTGACATCGTTGGAAAAAGAGAAAAGCGCCTACAAAGGAGTGATTTTTATCTCCGGTAAAGACTCGAATTTCCATGCCGGAGCTAATCTGAATATGCTGGGCGCGGAGAAAGATCTCAATGACTTCCGCAAGGGATGCGATGACTTCAATGCAATGTTCGTGCGGTTGGAGAATCTCGGGATTCCGACAGTGGCGGCAATTAATGGCCCCTGCATGGGTGGTGGCTATGAATTTGCCCTGACGATGACAGCACGGCTGGCAACAGATAGCAAGCGTACGACCATTGGCCTGCCCGAGTGTAACGTGGGTGTTATTCCCGGCGCAGGCGGCACGCAGCGTCTTCCCCGGCTGATCGGCTATCCGGCGCTGGATTTCATTCCCCGCGGCGCGGTACTGCCGGCGGCCAAGGCAATGGAAGCAGGCATGATCGACCGGGTCATTCCGGAGGGTGACAATTTATTGGCAAAAGCAAAAGAATTTTTGCTGGAAATCATCGCCGGTACGGCCGGATTAAAGCGGGCTAAACCGGATCTTTCCGCTCTGGATACAGCTCTGGATGAGGCGAAAAAGAATGTTCTGAAAGCAACGCGCGGTCGGGCTATTCCGGCGCCGATGCTGGCACTCAAGGCCATGAGCGAAGGCTTGAAGGTGTCGATAGAACAGGGCCTGAAGATTGAAACCGATTGTTTTATCGAAGCACTCAAAGCGCCTGAATCCAAGGGGACGATCAACACCTTCTTCCTGAAAACAATGTCCGACAAGCCGAAGGCAATGATACCCAAAGGCTTCGAACCCAAGCAGATCCGGAAGTTCGGTGTTCTTGGCTTCGGTACTATGGGCCGGGGGATCATCATCAACATTCTTACCCGGACCAAACTGCCGGTTGTTGTCAAGGATGTTCCCGAGGCTCTGGAGCCGGGAATGGGATTCGTTCGCAAGATTCTGGAAGGGATGGCGGCAAAAAACCGTCTTAAGGATACCGTCGATAGTCTTATGGCTCTAGTGAAGCCGGTGGCGGAATGGACGGATGATTTTAAGGATGTCGATGTGGTCATCGAGGCCGTTTTCGAGGATCCCGCCATCAAGGATAAAGTTTACAAGGAGTTGTGTCAGGTTGTGGCGAAAGACTGCCTGCTCGCGACGAATACATCGAGTCTGCCGGTCGATACACTCGCGGGAAGCGTCCTGAATCCGGAGCGGTTTATCGGCGCCCACTTCTTTTCCCCGGTTTGGATGATGGAGCTCCTCGAAGTTATCCGCGGCAAAGCGACCAGCGACGCCACGGTGAACAACATGCTGGCGGTTTGTGCGGCACTGGGCAAACGCCCGGTCGTCTGCAACGACAACCCCGGGTTTGTGGTCAATGCGATGCTCTTCCCCTACTTTATCAAGTCCTTTGAGCTCCTGGCCGAGGGCGTGGCGATGGAAAAGATCGATGCCGCCATGATGAAGTTCGGCCTGCCTGTGGGCCCCATCCGCCTGACCGACGAGGTGGGAATCGACGTATCCTATCTCGTTCTGACGAAATCTCTGGGAATGGTGCCGCCTACGGCTCTGGAAAATATTTACAAGGCCGGCCGTTACGGACGCAACAAGAACGGCAAGGGATTTTACACAAAAGAAGGTGCTCCCGATCCGGAGGCGCTGCCCCTGATCAACCCGGCTAATAACCAAAAGGAATATTCTGTTGCCGAACTGCAGGAGATGCTCTTTACTCCCTTTGTCCAGACCGGCTATGAACTCCTGCAAAAGAAAGTTGTTGCCGATCCCCGGTCGATCGATATCGGAGCCATTTGGGGAGTCGGTTTCCCCTCAGATAAGGGTGGTCCGATGAAATGGGCCGATCTTATCGGCTTGAGTGAAAAACTTTATGGCAAGAAATTTTACAAGTAATAACTGAATCGTCAGCCGCCGGATCGTCCGCCTATCTTAGAAACGGACGATCCGGATGACCGGCGAGAAGAGGAGGAGTATTATGACAACAATGTTTCACGGCATCAGCTGTGCCGATCTTTACGACCGCTCGGTCGCGGCTTTCCGGCAAAACACCGCCATTCTTTTTAACGATGAAAAATATACCTACGATGATCTGCAGAAGAACGCCTACTCACTGGCGAACGCCATGAACAAGCTGGGGCTCAAGAAAGGCGATCGGGCGGGTTTTCTTATGGCCAATTGTCCGCAGTACATTTTTTCTGAGTACGCCCTGGGCAAGCTGGGGATGGTTCGTGTTCCCCTGGCCGTACTGCTCAATTCCAATGATCACATTTACATGTTGAATCAGGCCGAATGCAAAGTTCTGGTCTATCACGAGAAGATGGTTACCCGGGTGCTGGAGATGATCCCTTCTCTCGAGACAGTCAAACATTTCATCTGCGTGGCCAAAGATCCGGCTGCAGTTCCGGCCGGCCATGAGCACATGCAGAGTCTCATTGCCAAAAATCCACCGGAGGTGCCCAAGGTCGAGCATGATTGCGAGGATCTGGTCGGTATTTTTTATACCGGAGGTACTACGGGCCTTCCCAAAGGCGTAATGCTGACTCAGAATACCTGGGTGGGGACTTTCATCAGCGAGATGCTGCATCTTGGTCTGGACTGGGACGAGGTATTTGCTTTTGCTACACCTTTGACTCACGCGGGCGGCTGTTTGATCCTGCCAATTCTGCTGAAACGGGGTATCTGTGAAATTCATGACCATTTCGATCCGAAAATATTTTTGGAACGGGTGGAAAAGGTAAAGATCACTTCAACATTTATTGTCCCCACGATGATCTATGTTCTGCTCGACCATCCGGACCTCAAAAAATACGACTTGTCGAGCCTGCGCAATATCATTTACGGTGCATCCGCGATTGCTCCGGCCCGCCTGAAGCAGGCGGTAGATACCCTGGGTCCGATATTCACCCAGCTCTTCGGCCAGACAGAAACTCCCATGATGATCAGTGCCCTGTCCCGCCAGGAACATGTCATTGCGGATCCGGAAAAGCGGATGAAGATTTACACATCCTGCGGCAGGCCGGTGATGTCAGCCGACGTGCGCATTATCGGTGAAGACGGCAAAGAAGTTCCTCAGGGAGAATCTGGCGATATCGTCTGCCGGACAATAAACATGATGTCCGGCTATCTGAAGAATCCGGAACAGACTGCGGAGACAATCCGGGACGGATTTTTGTGGACCGGAGACGTCGGCAAGTTCGATGAAGAAGGCTATCTCTACATCGTGGACCGTTCCAAGGACATGATCGTCAGTGGCGGCTTCAACATTTTCCCCCGGGAGATTGAGGATACCCTCCATGAACATCCGGCGGTAAAGAGTGCCGCAGTTATTGGTGTGCCGCATGAAAAATGGGGTGAGCTGGTAAAAGCCATTGTTGTTTTGCACAAGGATAAACCGGCCACGGAAGAGGAATTGATAAATTTTGTGAAGTCGAAAAAGGGTAGTCTGGTTACTCCGAAGAGTGTTGAATTCTGGGAAGAGATTCCGCTGACGAATCTGGGAAAGATTGATAAGAAAAAGATCCGGGCGCCCTTCTGGAAAGGCCATGATCGTAAGGTGTAAATAATTGTCATTACTATGGTGACAGGCAGACCGGTCAAGGTCTGCCTGTCCTAAAATCAGATATGAAAAGAGAAAAGGAATAAACAATGGATTTCGCACTGACTGAAGAACAGGGATTTGTTAAAGATACGATACAGAAGTTTGTAGCGAAAGAGTGTGAGCGGGAAGCCATCAAAAAAATGGATGAAGAAGCGATATTCCCCGGAAAGCTCTTTAGCAATGTGGCCGACATTGGTCTTTGCGCGTTGACCGTTCCCGAGGCCTATGGCGGCGGCGGACCCAATACCCTGGGTGCGGTGATCGTGACAGCTGAGCTTGCAGCTATTTATCCGGCATTGGCCGGAGCTTTTGCCACCCAGAGTTTTTGCGGTGGTAAGGTGATCGCTGATCTGGGAACAGAGGCGCAGAAAAATAAATATCTTCCCGGTGTGATCGATGGTTCCGCACTGATTACGCTCGCCCTGATGGAACCGGGGCAGGGTTATGAGGAAACGAGCAATAAGACGATTGCCCGACCGGACGGTGATCAGATGATTATCGACGGAACAAAAACTTTTGTGCGCCTGGCCGACCGCGCCGCTTATATGCTTACACACACTGCCATAGGCAGTGCCGATGGTGTCGCGGCTTTTATGATTGTCGACATGAAAAGCCCCGGGGTCGTTGTCCGTCCGCTTGCGCAGGTTGGCTTTCACGGAATGAGCCTGTGCGAGGTATCCCTGACCTCTGTTGCTGTCACGGCAAGTGAGCGACTCGGTGGTGATGCCGACGCAGCTGCTGAGCAAAAGAAATTGGCAATGATCATGAGCGCGGAACATCTGGCCGTGGCAGCCTGCGGTATGGGGCTGGCTAAGGGCGCTTATGAATATGCGCTCAATTATGCCAAAGAGCGCTCCCAGTTCGGCCGGCCGATTATCAAATTCGGCGCCATCCAGGAGATGCTGGTGGATATGGCTCAACACGCCCGCGTGGCAGAATTGATGACTTGTCAGGCTGCCTATCTTGTCGACCAGGGAAGGGATTGCCTGGCCCAAATCATTCAGGCCCGACTGGCGGCAACGGAAGCCGCGCGCAAAGCATCGCTGCATTGTGTGCAGATCTTCGGCGGCTACGGTTATGCAATGGAATACGATGCTCAACGTTATCTGCGTGATGCCATGGTCATGCTCAGTGGCGGGGGAACCAAACAGATCTTGAGCAACACGCTGGCTTCACTCTGGGGTTATTGAGGCAAATTTAGGGCAGGGTGGCAACCTGAATTACAGCCATGTTCTTTGGAAGCAAAAACTTTTTGTTTAGTGGGATGAGGCAGAATCAATTCTCCTAATGCGTAAGTAATAATAGTATCAGTATCAACTTGATTGCCAACAGGAATCAGAAACGTTGGCAGCATTAGTGCTGCCGGAAGCAGTTACGTTTTTCTGATGTGTATGATTGCAGGAAAGAGGGCGAATATCCGCAACAGGATATTTTGCTTTTTCAAAAGGGGGGGAGAGTATGGACTTTCCTCGAAGAAAGCTTTGATACTTTATTGTTGAGGAGGTTACGTATGAAAAAGGGTTTGTTTTGGATACTGTTGTTGATCTTTTGTATGTCCCTGCCGGTTGCTGCAATGGCCGCCGAAAATCCGGGTGTGACCAAAGACGAGGTCGTAATCGGTATGACCTGTCCCATGTCGGGACCGGCAGCCCTGTGGAGTGCCATGGCACTCGGCAATTCAGCCTGGGCCAAACATATCAATGATCAGGGCGGTATTCACGGACGCAAGATCAAGTTTGTGGCCAAAGATGACGGGTACAATCCGAGCCGGGCTTTAGCAAATCTGACGGAAATGAAGAATGATGTCCTCGCGTTCGGCTGTGTTATTGGATCGGCCACGGCCAATGCCAGCAAGGATTTTCTGCTGACGAGCAAAGTTCCTGTTGTGCATGTCCACGCTAATCCCCGCATCTGGTTAGCGACGCCGGCTGCCCAGCGGCGGCACATTTTTATCGCCTATCCTGACTATGTCGATGAGGCGGAGGCGGTTGCCAACTTTGCCGTTACCAAACTGGGAATCAAGACCATCGCTCTGTTCGGTCAGAATGACGACTGGGGGAAGGGCGCCGAGGAAGGCATTCATAAAGCAATAAAGAAATTGGGCAATAAAGGAAAATTTGCCGGCTTCATCACCTTTGAGCCGACAGATCGTGCCGTAGGCGGTCATGCCCTGAAACTCAAAGAGTTGAACGCCGACGCCGTTGTCATCTATGGACCGCCGACTCAGGCGGCACTCATCATTAAAGAAATGTCCAAGATCGGTTATAAACCGAAAGTTTTCACCGCCAATCCGCTGGGTGATCCCCTGATGTACAAGATAGCCGGTCCGCTGTGGGAAGGTGCCTATCCCGCCTCTTCGGGCAATGTTTCCATGCCCGGTATAGATCCACAAGCGAACAAGGTAGTCGATATTCTACTGAAGTACGAGCCGACTATAAAGGGACGGGAGTTTCTCGGTGTGACCGGCGCCACGACAATGATGCTGATTGCCGAAGGTCTGAGAAAGGCGGGACCGAACCTGACTCGCGAGAGTTTCGTCAAGGCAATGGAGAGCATCAAGGATTTCAAGTGCGAGGGAATGGGCGCTCCCATTACTTTCTCGGCTTCTCAACATCACGGACTGAATGCAATCCGGATGTGCGAGGCGAAAGATGGCAAGCATGTACCGATCAGCGAGTACATGATCTTTAAACCCCTCTTTTAAGGTGATTTGAAGAAGATGAGCTTATTGAAGGTAGATAAACTGACCGTTCAGTTCGGGGGCATCAAGGCCCTTACGGCAATTGATTTTGAAATGGAGGAAAAAGAAATCCTCGCCATCATCGGTCCGAACGGGGCGGGTAAGACCACCCTCTTCAACTGTGTGTCCGGAGTTTATCATCCGACCAGTGGAGAGATTCTGTTTGCCGGGGAGAGCCTGCTCGGGCTCTCCCCCGACAGAATTGCCCAGCGGGGTATAGGCAGAACATTTCAGAATATACGTCTTTTTAATAACATGTCTGTTCTAGACAACCTCATGCTGGGCCGGCATATGAAGTTCCAGCGGAACATCCTCCAGGCCTTTTTGCGCATCCGGAAAGAGGAACTGGTTCATCGGGAGAAGGTGGAAGAAATCATCGACTTTCTCGATCTGGCGGCCTACCGGCAAGCCCGGGTCATCGACTGCCCCTATGGTGTGCAGAAAAGGGTAGAACTGGGGCGCGCCATTGTCATGGAACCAAAACTCCTGCTGCTGGATGAGCCGGTCGCGGGGTTGACGGTGGAGGAAAAGAACCGCGTGGCCTATCTGGTGACGGAAATGCGCGGCCGTTTCGGCTTCGGAATCCTGCTCATCGAGCATGATTTGCGCATTGTTTCCCGCCTGGCTGATCGCCTGGTGGTTTTGAATTTCGGACAGAAATTAGCAGAAGGCAATCCCGCGGAGGTGCAGCGCAACCCCGAGGTGATTCGTGCCTATGTCGGTGAAGGATAAAATGAGCCTTTTAAGAATAGCCAGTATTGAAACCCTGTATTTCGATCGTATCTATGCCCTGCAAGGGATTTCCCTGGAAGTGAAGGAGAACGACATCTTTGCCGTGCTGGGGCCCAACGGGGCGGGGAAGACCACTCTCTTGAAGACCATAGCGGGGCTCCTCAAAGACCAGCCCAAAAAAGGGATCATCGAATTTTGCGGCAAGAAGATCAGTGGTCTGTCTCCCGAGAAGATCGCTTCTCTGGGTATTGTTTATGTGCCGGAGGATCGCGGTCTTTTTAAGGAACTGACGGTTAAGGAAAATCTTGATCTGGGCTGCTGGGGTCGCCGGGACAAGGATGTGAAGGACGACATAGACTTTATCTACGATCTCTTTCCTATCCTGAAAGAGCGGGGTGAACAGCAGGCGGAAACGCTATCCGGCGGCGAACAGCAGATGCTGGCCGTAGGCCGGGCCATCCTGCGCCGTCCGAAGCTTCTCATGCTGGACGAGCCATCCCTGGGGTTGTCCCCCATTATGGCGCGCACTGTGTATGATACGCTGCGCAAGGTCAGTAAACGGAATATGACGATCCTGCTCGTCGAACAGAATGCGAAGATGGCGCTGGATATTGCCAACTATGGATACATTATGGAGACGGGCCGGATAGTTCTGAAAGGGACATCCGCCGAGCTCAAAGAGAACGAAGACGTCAAGGAACTTTATCTGGGAATGGAACAGCAAGGGGCCTCCGACAAGGGGTACCGTTTTTACACGAAGCGGAGGAGATGGTAAATGGAATTTCAGGCGAAGATCATTCCCCGGTCCTTTTTCGAGCAGACGGTGCGCTACCGGGACCGGGTGGCATTGCGGCACAAGCAATATGGTATCTGGCACAAGGTGAAATGGGGTGAATACGGCGACGAAGTTCGGAAGGTGGCGTCCGCGATTCTGTCCATGGGCCTGCCGAAAGGTCAGACGGTTTGTATTCTGGGAGACAACCGGCCGGAGTGGTTGATCTGCCATATGGCGGTTATGACATTGGGCATGTCCACCTGCGGTATCTACCCGACCTCCTCCTCCGACGAGATCCGTTACATCATCGACCATTCCGAGGCGAAGCTGCTGTTTGTGGAGAACGAGGAGCAGCTCGACAAGATCATGGACATTCTGCCGGAGCTCAAGCTGCAGCAGATTGTGGTATGGGATGCGAAGGGTCTGTGGGGCTACCGGCATGCACAGGTGATCTTTTTCGAGGATTTCCTCAAGGGGGCCGAGGGGTTCCGGAAGGCGAACCCGGATGCCGTGGACAAGATATTGGAGACGATAGTGCCCGACGATACGGCGATGGTGATTTACACATCGGGAACGACGGGGCGTCCCAAGGGAGCACTTTTATCCCACAAGAATATATCTACCGTCATTCAGGCCTTTCTGCAAATTATTCCCATCAATGAAAATGACGAGGTGGTTTCCTATTTGCCTCTGGCCCATATCTTTGAGAACGCCGTATCGGTTTTCACGCCGGTATTCACGGGGGCGACAGTGAACTTCGTGGAGAGCATGGATACACTGGCGGCAAACCTGCGGGAGACATCGCCGACGATTTTTGGCAGCGTGCCCCGGATCTGGGAGAAATTTGCCTCGAACATTCACATCAAGATGGATGACTCCACCTGGCTCAAGCGT
Organism: uncultured Smithella sp.; assembly: GCA_964469905.1. Classification (GTDB taxonomy): domain Bacteria; phylum Desulfobacterota; class Syntrophia; order Syntrophales; family Smithellaceae; genus MVRV01. The sequence goes on along the minus strand of CAYXZW010000033.1, from coordinate 21,203 downwards.
TTTCTGTACAAACTCAGCTTCCAGGTGGGGAAGCGCTATCTCGCGGCCAAATCTTCGGGAGATGCGTCCCTGACGCTTTGGCGGATATTGTATTTTGCGGCTTACTGGGGTGTGCTGTACCATCTGAAGCGGCAGCTGGGTTTCGAACGCATCCGTTGGGCTTTGTGCTCGGCAGCGGCGGCCTCGAAAGAATTATTTGAGTATTTCAACATTCTGGGTATTCCGCTCCGCGACGGTTATGGCCAGACGGAATCAACCGGTATCATTGCCATTCAGCGCCTGAACAAGCTGCCTCGATACGGCTACGTCGGTGAGGCACTGCCGGGACTGGAAATGAAGATATCGCCGGACGGGGAAATTATGGCCCGTGGCCCCGGCGTCTTCAAGGGGTATTTCAAGAATCCCGAGCTGACCGCGGAGACAATTCGGGACGGGTGGTTGCATACGGGAGATCTGGGGGTCATCGACGATGGCTGGCTGAAGATCGTGGGACGCATGAAAGATATCATCATTACCTCCGGCGGCAAGAACGTTACGCCGGAATTTATTGAAAACAAGCTGAAATTCAGTACGTATATCCAGGACGCGGTTATTATCGGCGATGGGAAGCATTATTTGACGGCCCTGATCCTGATTGACGAGGACAACGTAATGAAGTTTGCCCAGGATAACCGGATACCCTTTACGACTTACGAGGATCTGACGCAGAACAAGGAGATCAACAAGCTCATCGAGGGGGAGGTCACCGAGGTGAACAAGACCCTGGCCCGGGTGGAGACGATCAAGAAGTTCCGTTTGATCCCGCGGCGGTTCTATGCTGAGGACGGGGATGTCACGCCGACGCAGAAGGTCAAGCGGCGGAATCTGGAGAAGCAGTACAAGGATATTATCGATTCTATGTACAAGGGCGGAGAATAAACGGGATCGTGCCTCATAGTCAGAGGACGGGCCGATACCTTTAATGCAAAGAGAGAGTGAACTCCTATGAATTTAGTGGAAAGCTATAAAGACGATCTCAAATTGATTGAAAAACCATGGACGGGGTGCTGGATCACGCTGACCGTTGTTGCCCTGTTATTGCTTCCCTGGTTCGGCAATGAGCATCTTATTTACATGGGCACCCTGATTTTCATCGTTTCCGTCGGTGTCATGGGGCAGAATATTCTGATCGGCTATACTGGTCAGATCTCGTTAGGCCAGGCGGGATTTCTCGCCATCGGCGCCTTCAGCTTCGGCCATCTGGCCAAGATGGGTGTGCCGATCGGTTTGGCGCTGCTGGGGGCGGGAGGCATGGCCGCTTTTTTCGGCGTGCTGGTCGGGTTTCCCTCCCTGCGCCTGAAGGGACCGTATCTGGCGATCGTAACTCTGGGATTCGGCATTGCCGTGTTTCAGACCTTTGCCAGTTTTGAAGTTCTCTCCGGTGGCCGGATGGGGCTGGTTATTCCGAAATTTCCCGCTCTTTTCGGTTTGACCAGGGAAACTTCAATGTACTACTTTTCCCTCGCTCTGGGGATAGCTTTTACCCTGGCCACCTACAATCTTATTTCATCGTATATGGGCCGGGCCTTTGTTGCCATACGGGACAACGACATTGCGGCGGAGGTGTTAGGCGTAAATCTTACCCGGTACAAACTCCTGTCCTTCGCCATCAGCTCCTTTTATACAGGAATTCACGGTGCTATGTTCGCTATGTTCATGGGGTTTATTGATCCCCAGATGTTCAACTTTTCCGAATCCCTGATCATCTTCGTGGCGGTCGTCATCGGTGGTTTGGCTTCGGTGGAGGGGGCAATCCTCGGAGCTGCTTTCGTCATCCTGGTCCCGCAGGGATTCAGCGGTTACAAAGAATTCGTTCCCGTAATCTTCGGGGTGACGGTTATTTTTATTATGATCTTTGAGCCTCTTGGACTAGCGGGACGATGGTTCAAGATGCGCCTATACTACCGTAACTGGCCGTTCCGCTAACGATGTCGAGGAGGACGAACATAACATGGTAAATTTTATTCAATATCTTATTTCCGGTTTGTCAGCGGGCAGTCTTTATGCACTGGTTGCCCTGGGCGTCGTGCTGATCTACCGCTCCACAAGAATACTGAATTTTGCCCACGGGGAAATGGCCACCATGGGAACTTTTTTTGCCTTCAGTCTGTTGGCCTGGCGCTTTCCCTTCTACATTGCTTTGCCGCTCAGCCTGTTGTTTGGTGCTTTGTTAGCCGTTGCCTTCTATTTCTCCATTATTGTGCCGGCGCAACGCCGCGACGCGACCATGCTGGGGCAGATTACGCTCACTGTGGGATTGAGCATGGTCTTTCAGGGAGCGATCGTCTATCTGTGGGGTACGGACTCCAAAATATTGAGTTTTCCCCTTTCCGACACAAAAACCTGGCAACTGGGGCCGATTTACCTCAATGAATTGAGTGTTGGTACGCTGGTTGTCGGCATCCTGGGCAGTGTGCTGTTGTACCTGCTTATTCAGAAGACCCGCCTGGGACTGGCTATGAAGGCCACTTCGGAAAACCTGCCGGCCGCGCAGACACTGGGCATTCCGACGCGGACCATCCTGGCCACCTCCTGGGGCCTTGCCGCCATGCTGGGTGTTCTTGCCGGGCTCTTTCTGGCGCCGGCTCTTATTCTCGATCCCTTCTTTATGCTGGAGCCTTTCCTGAAGGGATTCGCCGGGGCTATTCTGGGAGGACTGAACAGTCTTCCCGGCGCAATCATCGGAGGCCTTTTGATTGGCATTATCGATAATCTCAGCGGCGGGTACATTTCGATGGAATTCAAAAATACGGTACCCTTCATCATTATCATCATAGTTTTGTTATTTAAGCATGAAGGTCTCCTGGGGAAGGAATTCAAGGAACGGATATAGCAGCCAGTAGCATGGATAAATTATCGACAGGAAAAACGCTCTGTCGAGCATATATGAATAAGCTGGCCCATCCGCAGTGGAATCTTTTTACGCAAGCGTAAATGCAATATAAGGAAAGTGAGGATATAATGGAAAAATTTAATGAAGTTTCAATGGCGGCTGTTTTTCAGAATCGGGTCATGGAGCACGGTGACAAAGCGTGTGTTGCCTATCGCAATGATGCTGCCGAGTGGTTTGATGTCTCCTGGAATCAGATGAATGAGATGATCCACAATCTGGCCTATTACCTCATGGAAAAGGGCATTGGGCACGGCGACAAGGTGGCGGTTTTTTCTCCGAACCGCTATGAGTGGTGGGTTGCCGATATGGCAATACTGTCGATCGGGGCGGTGAACATTCCTATCTACGCAACGAACACTGCGGAAGAAGTGCGCTATATCCTCGACAATTCCGATTCGCGGATCTGTTTTGTCGGCACCAAGGCGCACATGGAAAAGGTTGTTGCGGTGCGCAGCAAGCTGCCAAAGCTCATGGAGATTGTTATCTTCGATGATCTGGATAAAAAGGGTGAAGGCGTAATCACGGTCAAGGATGCCTTCAAATTCGGAAAAGATCATGCCGACGAGGCCCTCTTCAACCGCCGTCTGACGGCAATCAAGCCCGAAGATCTTTGCACTTTCATCTATACCTCCGGGACGACCGGAGACCCCAAGGGGGTTATGCTGTCGCACAAAAATATTGTCTCCAATGTCCATCAGTTCAACGCCTACTTCCCGGAAATGGTCAGCCGCTTCCACAAGGCGCCGTCATTTCTCCCGCTATCTCATGCCGTGGAACGCACCGCAGTTTACTATTGTCAGGTTTATTGTGCCAACAAGATCCATTTTGTAAAGAGCATCGATACATTGCTGCAGGACTTGCAGCATATCCACCCGTCCATCATGGCCTCGGTGCCCCGTGTGCTGGAGAAAATGTACGAGGCAATTACCGCCAAGGTAGCCCTGGCGCCGCCGATCAAACAGAAGCTCTTTGCCTGGGCGCTCGGTGTCGGCCGCAGGAATGTCCCCTATATCTGCAAAGGCAAGCCCCGTACGGGACTTTTTGCTCTGGAGTACAAACTGGCCGACAAATTGATTTTCTCAAAATTGAAGAATTTGATCGGGCTGGATCAGATTTATTTTATTGGTCTGGGCGGAGCGCCCATGTCCCAAAAAGTTCTTGAATTCTTCCTGGGTATGGATATTCCCTGTTGCGATGCTTATGGATTAAGTGAAACTTCTCCGATGGTCACCTGCAATTACGTCGGCCACATCCAGCCCGGCACCATCGGTGTGCCCGTAATTAATACCGAGGTGAAGATCAGCGACGAGGGTGAAATTCTCATTCGCGGCCCCCAGGTAATGGTCGGCTATTACAAGAATGAAGAAGCCACCAAGGAAGCGATCACTCCGGACGGATTCCTGAAAACCGGTGATATGGGCAAATTTGACGCCGAGGGAAATCTGAAAATCACCGGCAGGATCAAGGACATCATCATCACTTCGGGCGGAAAAAACATCTCCCCGCAGAACATTGAGAACAGTTTGATGTTTTCCGCGTTTATCAATCAACTGGCCATCATCGGCGACGGGAGAAAATACCTTTCCGCACTGATCATTCCGGCCTTCGAGGTACTGGAACCGTGGGCGAAAGACAACGGTATCTCATTTGCCAGCCGGGCAGAGCTGATCAAGAATGAAAAGGTCCAGGGGTTGTTCGAGGCCCAAATCAAGGAGTACACGAAAGAATACGGACAGGTCGAACAGATTAAGAAATTCACGCTGCTCGAAAAGGAATGGTTGCAGGAAACAGGTGAATTGACGCCGACCCTGAAAGTGAAGCGGCGCGTGATTACGTCGAAATACTCGGATATGATCGACAAAATGTATTAACAGACATTCTCTGTAAATGGCAGTATAGCCCTCCTTCTATGGATGAGGTCAAGACCTCATCCATAGAAGGTTTTTTTATGTTTCCGGACCGCCGTGGCTTGCACCCTTAGGCCTGCGGATGCCCAGCTTGTTCATGCGGAAGGCCAGTGTAGAGGGGGGAATGTTGAGGAGTTCCGCCGCTCCGCCTTTGCCCCTTACCTTCCAGTTTGTTTGTTGCAGCGCCCACAGGATATGGCGGCGTTCATTCTCCATAAGGGTCATACCGTCCCTGTCGGTGGAGTAGTCTTTTTGCGTTGATCCGAGGTCGGGCACCCGGAAGAGGGGGCCGGTATTGAGGATCGTCCCTCTTTCGATGATATTCTCCAACTCCCGGACGTTTCCCGGCCAGTCATAGTGGAGCAGTTTTTCTATTTCGGCATGAGGAATCTTGGAAAAATTCTTTCCCCGTTTCTGGGAGAAGATCTTGAGAAAATAATAAGCCAGTAGGGGAATATCTCCTGTTCTTTCCCGCAGGGGCGGCACATGGATGGGAAAGACGGCCAGCCGATAATAAAGATCCGCCCGGAACTTCTGAGACTTTACATCCTTTTCCAGATTGCGGTTGGTGGCCACCACGAGCCGGAAGTCGGAACGCAGTGTCTCGCTTCCGCCTACCCGCTCAAACTCACCGTTTTGCAGAACCCGCAGCAGGCGAACCTGAATATCCTGGCTGATTTCGCCGATCTCATCGAGGAACAGGGTGCCGCCGTTGGCCAGTTCAAAACGTCCCAGACGCCTTTGTGTGGCGCCGGTGAAGGAGCCCTTTTCATGGCCGAACAACTCGCTGGGAATGAGACTCTCCGGCAGGGCGCTGCAATTCACCTTGATAAAAGGTTTGTCTTTACGGCGGCTGTGACGATGGATGGCTCTGGCTACCAGTTCCTTGCCGCAGCCGGTTTCGCCGATGATCATCACAGTGGCATCGGTTTCCGTCACCTGGTCGACCTGAGCTAGCACATGCTTGATCTCCGGGCTTTCACCCACAATGTCTTCAAAGTGAAGCGTCTGCAGGTGTTCTTCCTTGTAATAGAGTGTCTCTTCGCTGAGATTTTGATTCAGCCGCCTGATCTCTTCATAGGCCTTGACATTATCGAGCGCAAAAGCAGCCAGTGCGGCGAAATAAGAGAGCAGTTCCAGGTCTGATTCGCGAAAGGCACTGCTGAGCAGGCGATTGTCATGATACAGAACTCCCACGGTTTTGCCGCGGAGGATCATGGGGACGCAAATGCGGGAGCGGATGGCCGAAGATGCAGCGGAATCTTCGTTTTCCTCCGTGCCGAGAATATGGCCCGTTCCCGTTGCGGCAACTTTTTCGATCAGCTTCATGGAAGAAGCAAAACCTTCATTGCCGATCTGATCAGGTGTGAGGTTTTTGGATGCTCTCAACAATAGTTTCGGAGAATGTTTCTCATCCTCAAGCAGGAAGATGGCGCCTCTCTCGGCACCGGTAATTCTGTTGAGCGTGGACAGGATGTGCTGGACGAGGTCGCGGTGGTCCTGAATAGTGACAACCTCCTGTCCGAGGGTTAATATCTCCTTGAGGAGATTTTCGTTGAGAGGACGGTCTTTGATCAGTGCCCGCAGGTCGTCCGGTACCAGCTTCTCATTGATGACATCGAGCACCTTGATCGCAATAAGGGTCAGTTCCTTGGCCCGCTCTTTGTCGCCTGAAAAGAGATACTGCCGGGCCAGTTCCAGTCGTGATTTTGCCAGCTCAATCTCGCTGCCCGATTCTTCCAGCCACAAGATGGAATTCTCCAGCGATGAGACGATCTTTTCCCGGGGTTCTCCTTCCAACTGCCGGAGGATGGCCTCATAGCGGTAAGCCACTCCCTTGATGAGGATGTTTTTCCCGCGGATCATGGCCTGGATTTCTTTTTCGAGAGAGAGTCCCTCTACGGCAGGGAGTTCTCCCATCTTTATGGCCATACAGAGTTCTAAAAGGTAAGCGTACAGATAGACTGTCGTCTGCACCCTGCGGCTCTGCTGCAGGAAGCTCTGGAGGCATTTCATGGCCTCCTTTTTTTCCCCCTTGAGGTAATAGGCATAAGCGAGTGATGTCTGCACAGATATCCAGACCCAGTCATTATGTGCCTCCTGGGCTTCCCGGGCCGACCCTTCCAGAAACTGAATGGCCTCGTCAATACGGCCGATGTCGAGGAGAATGACGCCGATATTACCTTCCGCATAGGCGGTCAGGTAAACATCGCCTTTGTCGAGTCCATGGGTGCGCAGAGCGTCGAGCATTCCCAGTCCCTGAGTAATCTGGCCGATCTGGGCGTAGCAGTAGCCGACAGTGATAACGGCCAGGAGGGGAAAACCTCCCTGGGGGTATCTTTCAATATCCGGCACTGATTTTTCGTAGATCCGGATTGCCTCGCGGAAACGGCCCTGCCAGAAGAGAAAAAATGTGCTGAAATTTGTTGCGACCAGCATCAACTGAGGGTCACCAACTTCATGGGCCAGTGACCAGCCCTCTTCAAAAAATTTCAGAGCGCTGGTGTATTTCGAGCGGAGCCATTCATTTTTGGCCATGTGCATCTTCAGTAAAGCTTGCAGGTCTTTCATGTCCCACTTCTCGGCCCGCTTGAGAGCGGATTCCAGAATAGAAAGGACTTTGGTCGTGTCATGTCTCGCCGTTGAAATCTTGGAGTATTTAATGGCGGTTTCGCTGAAGAGACGATCTTCCTCTTCGCCGTTCAAACAGCACAGATCATCGAGGGCCTTGCTGTAACATTGCAGGGCATGCTCGGCCTGGAAGGTCTTACGGTGGAGATCGCCCGCCGTGATCAGATAGCGGCACCTTTCTACATCGTTGGCAATATGGACGAGATGATGGGCGACGGCATGGGCCTTGTGCTCATCGTCCGGTAGCTGGCGCATCAGGATATCGGCAATATGTCCATGAAGCATCTTCTCTTCCGGCTCCGGAAGAAAGCAGCTGAATTTTTCCCGTTTTTTTAAATCTTTGAATATATAAGAGCCGGGAGTCTTTTTTTCCAGGATGCCGTCGGCAACGCTTTTTTCCAGCTGGGAGATAATCTGGGATGGTTTTTTTTCCGAAAGAAGATCAACAAGACAGTCGATAGAAAACTCCCCGTTAAACAAAGCGGCGATGGCCAGCAAGCGTTGTTCTTCTTGCTGGGAATTGCTATTTACAGTAGACACGAGTTCCTCCGTTGGTTCTATTTTTGTCTATTCCATTCTTCAGCATCAGAAGGTGGATAATATTTATAAAAAGGAGTTATAGAACAGCAATTTTAACCACGAATTTATAGATATAAGTAGGATGATAAGTCAAGCCGAATATCAGACCGGTATTTAACTGTGGAGATTGAAAAAGCCGTCGAAGAAGTAAACCAGATTATCCAGGGTAATGCCGCCAGTTCAGAAGAGGCCGCTGCCGTGTCTACCGAACTTACAACTATCGCCGATAATGTCGGTGATTTCGTGAAACATCTCGATAGTCTCGTAAACGCATAATTAATGCCCTTTAACACGAATAACTCTTTGCCGGGGAGGAGAGGTCCTTGCTCTTCCCCGGTTATTGGTTCACCCGGCAAAACATTCTTTGCTGTCTACGCAACATATAGTAATTGTTGTGTATTTATAGTGTTTATATTTCTGGGCCTCTTAGTCACGGAGGTATCCCTCATCCTATCGGCAAAAAATCTATTGACAGAAAAATCGAATATCCTTATTGTAAAACTATGGTAAGAGGTGGAATGTTTATCAGGGTTTTGGCTAAAATCCTTTTTTGCGTTCCAGGGAGCGGGCGTTTAAAAGCAGCAATAAAAAAAGCGTTCAGCATCATCAGTCAGATTAAATAACAATTACAAAATACTATGGGGGTGCAGTTATGAAAAAAATCTTAATAGCGGTACTTATTTGCTTGTTTACGGTCGGATTGGCATTTGCTCAGGAAAAGGGAGCGGCCAAGGATGCTCAGAGCCTGGTTGACAAAGCAGCTGCCTTCTACAAGGCCAACGGAGCTGAAAAAACACTGGCGGAGATCAGCAACCCCAAGGGGCAATTTATCAAAGGTGATGTCTATGTCTTTATCTGGGGCACCGACTATGTAGTGAAGGCCCATCCCACAAATGCGAAGCTTATCGGGAAAAACCTGAAAGAATTGAAGGATACGGACGGCAAGGCATTTGTTTTTGATGGCGTTGAATTGGCCAAGGCGAAAGGTTCCGGATGGGTTGATTACAAGTACACGAATCCGGTATCGAAAAAGATCGAGGCCAAAACAACCTACGTGAAAAAAGTAGACGACCTGATTTTTGCTTGCGGAATATACAAATAGTAACTGTTGCCATTACAAAATAGCAGTTATGAATTTTAAGAAACTAAAAAAGGAGAAAGAAGAATGAAAAAAGTTTTACTGGCGGTACTTATTTGTCTGCTGACGGTTAGTTTTGCCTTTGCTCAGGAGAAGGGAACGGCCAAGGAGGCCCAGGACCTGGTGGCGAAAGCCATTGCTTTATACAAGGCCGAGGGCAAGGACAAGGCATTTGCAGCCATTAATGACCCCAAGGGCCAGTTTACCAAAAAAGATCTTTATGTGTATGTCACCGATCTCAATGTTGTTGTTTTTGCCCATGGCGCCAATAAGGCCATGATCGGTAAGAACTTCTATGAACTCAAAGATTCCAATGGAAAAGCGTTCGCCAAAGAAATACTTGATGGCGCCAAGAGCAAGGGCAAAGGGTGGGTTGATTACACGTGGACAAACCCGAAAACTAAAAAGATCGATTCCAAGTCATCATATTACCAAAAGGAAGGCGATTTTATATTCGTTTGCGGGATCTACAAATAGCCAGTTAACGACATGATGCCCGACAGGCCTGCCTCAGGTCGATCATCATGCAGCATCCGGAGCATAGCGCTGATTCCCTGGATACTTTTGATTTTCAAGGCAAACACATACAAAGACCGTTATTGCCGGGAAAAATACAGTCATGAATTTTCAAAAACTAAAACAAAAGGGAGAAAGAAGAATGAAAAAAGTTTTACTAGCGGTACTTATTTGTTTGCTGACGGTTAGTTTTGCCTTTGCTCAGGAAAAGGGAACGGCCAAGGAGGCCCAGGACCTGGTGGCCAAAGCCATTGCCTATTACAAAGCCGAAGGCAAGGACAAGGCCTTTGCGGCCATCAACGACCCCAAAGGTCAGTTCGCCAAGAAGGATCTTTATGTTTTTGTTTTCGACTTCAATGTGGTCTGCCTAGCCCATGGTGCCAACAAGGCCCTGGTCGGCAAAAACTTTGCTGAACTCAAAGATTCCAATGGAAAACCTTTCGCGAAGGAAATTGTTGATGGTGCCAAGAGCAAAGGCAAGGGTTGGGTTGACTACAACTGGACCAACCCGACAACCAAAAAAATCGATGCTAAGTCATCCTACTACCAAAAGGACGGGGACTTGGTTTTCACCTGCGGGATTTACAAATAGCTTGTTTTAAACCATGGTGGCCAGACGGGCCTGCCTCAGGTCGATCATCATGCAGCATCCGGAGCATAGCGCTGATTCCCTGGATACTTTTGATTTTCAAGGCAAACACATACAAAGACCGTTATTGCCGGGAAAAATACAGTCATGAATTTTCAAAAACTAAAACAAAAGGGAGAAAGAAGAATGAAAAAAGTTTTACTAGCGGTACTTATTTGTTTGCTGACGGTTAGTTTTGCCTTTGCTCAGGAAAAGGGAACGGCCAAGGAGGCCCAGGACCTGGTGGCCAAAGCCATTGCCTATTACAAAGCCGAAGGCAAGGACAAGGCCTTTGCGGCCATCAACGACCCCAAAGGTCAGTTCGCCAAGAAGGATCTTTATGTTTTTGTTTTCGACTTCAATGTGGTCTGCCTGGCCCATGGTGCCAACAAGGCGCTTATCGGTAAGAATCTTAAAGAACTCAAGGACAGCAATGGAAAGCAATTCATGAATGAAATGGCCCAAGATGCCAAAACCAAAGGCAAAGGGTGGGTTGATTATAACTGGACAAACCCGACGACTAAGAAAATTGATGCCAAGTCAACCTATTACCAGCGGGAGGGTGATTATTTCTTCGGCTGTGGGATCTACAAATAGCTTGTTTTAAACCATGATGGCCAGACGGGCCGGGTGTCCGTCTGGCTACATTCACAGAGGTGATAAAAATGATAAGAATTATCAAAAACCTGAAAATGTCATACAAATTAATCCTTACGCCCATTACTGCCGTTTTCTTTTTATTGTTACTGGCCAGTATCACCTACTATGGGCTCAGCGGCCAGCAGAAGGCCATTGATGACATCTTCAACAACCGTTTCAAGGGTTATCAGAATAGTTCGGAAATCGTTAAAAACATTGGCAATGTTCATGCCAACCTCTACAAGGTCATCAGTTGGGCCGGGGCAAACATCGGAGCGGATAAGACCGAAGCTTTGGCGAAAGAACAGAGCCGCGCCCTGGAAAATACTCTTGCCACTGTTCAGAATATTCTGAAATCCGCCGCCCTCACTCCGGACGAGAAGAAGCTTTATCAGGACGTCCTGCAGCAATTGAAGGATTATCAGACCCCGGCTATCGGAATACTGGATATGGCCACGACTGATTTGAATGCGGCAACAATGTTCATGGCCAATACGGATGACAAATACCAGGTTCTCAATAAGACCCTGGGACAGCTGATGGATCTGGAAACCAGGCTCAGCAAGGAAAAATATGATGCGGCAACGGCCAGTTCCGCCAATGTCCAAAAAATATTTGTGGTACTGATCATCATTGCTGTGGCGTTGTTTGTCCTTATCAACATTTTCATAGCCCGCATTATTACCCAGTCCATCATGCAAACGATTGCTGTTGTTCACAATGTGGCCGATGGTGATCTTACCCAGGATATTGATGTGGATTCGACGGACGAGATGGGTGAACTGGCGAGTTCCATGAACATCATGCAGACTAAAATGGGCGAAGCAGTGGGACAGTCCTTGAGTATTGCGCAGGAATTGGCCGATGCTTCTTCCCGGCAGGCGGCCGCCATCGAAGAAACCTCTGCGTCTCTCGATGAAATGGCGTCCATGACCAAGCGCAACGCCGGCAGCACTACCGAGGCCAATAACCTGATGAGCACGGCGAAACAGGCTATTCAGAAGGCTAATGTCTCCATGGCTGATCTTACCGTCTCCATGAAGCATATCGCCTCGGCGAGTGAACAGACCCAGAAAATCGTGAAAAGTATTGATGAGATTGCCTTCCAGACCAACCTGCTGGCCTTGAATGCCGCGGTGGAAGCGGCTCGTGCCGGTGAGGCCGGCGCCGGCTTTGCCGTTGTGGCCGATGAGGTCCGGAATCTGGCCATGCGCGCCACCGAAGCAGCACGGAATACATCGGAGCTGATCGACAATATCGTCGGCAAGGTCAAAGACGGCGATAATCTGGTAACCATAACCAATGATGTCTTTCAGCAGGTGACGACGAGTTCCGATAAGGTTGTCCAGCTGACGGCGGAGATTGCATCAGCGTCTCAGGAGCAGTCGCAGGGGATCGATCAGATCAATCGTGCCGTGGCCGAGATGAACCAGGTTACCCAGCAGAATGCCGCCAGCGCCGAAGAGCTGACCTCGATTATGTCGATGTTCAGGACCAACTATGATGGGGATCATAAGGCAGGGGCGGCAAAGGTTAAAAAATTGCCGGCTGCTACCGGTCGGGGCAAGGCTTCCGAAAAGCTGATTTCGATGAACGAAGATAATTTTTAACGTTAGTTGATGTGATAAACAATATTAGCCGGGTGACCTGATTTATTCGCCACCCGGCTTTTGCTTGATGTCATCTAATCATTTTCCTGTATCTTAGGAAAAAAGTAATTGACAGACAAGCGCTACTTCCCTATATTTCACCTGTCCCAGCGCAATTTCCGATAACATAAACAGACAATACATTTTTCGCAAGCAGACCAGGCAGCACCCGGCCTGATAAAAACCTGAAACATGATTACGGAAGGTGAAAAATATATGTACCGGGTCATTCAATGTGCAACCGGATCTATTGGTCGCTCCACTTTGCGCCGCATTATCGATCATCCCGATCTGGAATTGGCAGGTCTTTTCGTTTACGGAAGCAAGGCGGGGCTGGATGCCGGCCAGATCGCCAAGCGTCCTGCAACCGGCATTATCGCAACGAGCAGCATGGAGGAAATTCTTGCACTCGATGCCGATGTCGTTATTCATACATCCCGCATTACTATCCCCTATGCCAAACAGAATGCCGAAGTTGAACAGTTTCTGGCGTCAGGGAAAAACGTCATCTCTGTGAACGGGTTTTTCTATCCGGAAGTCCATGGCGAGGCATATGCCGGGCCTTTGCGCGCGGCCTGCAAACGCGGCGGGAGCACGCTGGCCGGCGTCGGCCTCAATCCCGGTTTCATCGCCGAACGTATTGCCCTGGCCATGTCGGGGCTTTGCGCCCAGATTGACTATATCGGTTCTTTCGAAATGGTGGATGGATCATATATTGATGCGCCTGATTTTGTTTTCGGGACAATGGGCTTCGGTACGGATCCATCTGTGAACGACATCACGAAAGGACCGCTTGCGCAGCTCTATTTCGATCTGTATATTGAAACTTTCGCTTACGCCGCTTGTGCTATGGGGACGAGTATCGCAGTGATCAAGCCCGACCATCGCCTGACGCTCGCTCCGGAGGATATGAAAATTGCCGCCGGAACCATCCGCCGGGGAACCGTTGCCGCCACCGAGTGGCGCTGGAACGCCGAATTTGCCGACGGTCGCAGGATGACCCACTCCCTGCTCTGGACAGCGTCACCGCAACTGCACGGAGATGATAACCCGGCCCACTGGCGTATTGAAATTAAGGGACGTCCAAATGTTCATCTGTCTTTCAGCCTGGAAGATCCTGATCCCGCGGCTCCTCCATCACGCGCCGGAGCCGATGCAACGGCGGCTACTGTAATTCGGGCCATCCCGGATGTCTGCGCAGCCCAGCCCGGTTTCTTCCGCTTTACACCTCTGGCCCCTTTCCGGGAGAGGTTTTAGCTCTACAGGAAGCAGGCGATTTTTGCCACCGATCAGCAAGCACATATCAATAATTCTATCTTTGAAATTTTAATATAAAAAGAAAAGGAGAAGGAGAGTATGGCGAATTTGCAGATAGGCAACAAATCAATTCCGGTTATGTTTCGCGAAAATGTGGCCATCAGGGGAGCGGCCGCCATGTGTGCTTACAGGAACGCTGAAGGAAAGTTTGTCGACATATCCTGGCTGGAAATGGACGGCATGTCGCGCGGCCTGGGAAAATACCTCATCTCCCGGGGAATCAAGGCCGGGGATAAAGTGGCGATCTTTTCGGCCAACCGCTACGAGTGGTGGGTGTCCGATCTGGCTATTCTCTCGGCCGGCGCCATCAATGTGCCCGTTTATCCCACCAATACCGCCAAGGAAACCCACTTCATCCTGAACGATTCCGATGCGCGTATCTGTTTTGTCGGCGCCAAAGAACAAATGCAAAAGGTGCTGGAAATTATCGATACCCTGCCCATGCTCGAAGAGATCATCATTTTCGACGAACCAGCGAAGGCTCTGCCCAAAGTGGTAGCCTTCGCGGAAGCCCTGGAAACGGGCAAGGCCATCAACGACAATGGCGAACTGGATGCCCGGGTAAAGAACATTGACCCCAATTCCGTAGCGACCTTCATTTACACATCCGGCACAACGGGCAATCCCAAGGGGGTTATGCTCAGCCACAACAACATGACCACCAATGCCGAACAGTGGAAGGCGCTCACCCCGGGAGTGCTGGACAGTATGCAGCACATAGCTCTTTCCTTCCTGCCCCTGTCGCATATTTTCGAACGCACTATCACTTATTACGGGGCCTGTGTTTCCGCCGGCGCCAAGGTCTATTTCGCCAAGGATATTACAACCGTATTGACGGATATGATCGAGGTGCGCCCAACCATTTTTGCCAGTGTGCCGCGGGTCTTCGAGAAGATGCACGCCGGTATCCTGGCCAAGGTTGCCTTGGCTCCGCCCCTGAAGCAAACTATGTTCAACTGGGCAATGAGTGTGGCGAAGCGGAATTTGCCTTATATCTGCAACGGCAAAAAGCGCACCGGTCTGTTCGCGATCGAGTATGCCCTGGCGTATAAGCTGATCATCTCCAAACTTTTGAACGCCATTGGTCTGGACCGTGTTATCATTGGCGGTTCCGGCGGCGGACCGCTTTCGGCGGCCGACGCGGAATTCTTTATCGGCATGGGGATGATGGTACTGGAAGGTTTCGGCATGACCGAGACCTCGCCTCTGGCTCTGGCCAATGTGCCCGGCCATATTCGTCCCGGCACAGTAGGAAAACCCCTCGTTGATACCCAGTGCAAAATCGGCGAGGGGGGAGAGCTCCTGATTAAGGGGCCGCAGGTCATGATGGGTTACTACAAGAATGAAGCGGCAACCAAAGAAACTTTCACCGCCGATGGATTTCTCAAAACAGGTGACATTGCAGAGATTGACGGCGAGGGCAATTTCAAGATTACCGGGCGTATCAAAGATCTCATCATTACGTCCGGCGGCAAGAATATTTCGCCCCAGAACCTCGAAAACGCCTTGGCTGCCTCCCTTTATATCGAACAAGCCTCAATTATCGGCGATAACCGCAACTATCTGACCGCTCTTATCGTACCGGCCTTTCCAGCGCTCGAAAACTGGGCCAAACAAAACAATATCGCTTTTTCCGACCGCGAAAATCTTGTGGCTAATCCCAGAGTCAAGGAGCTTTATGAAAAGGAAGTAGCTGATAATATGCAAGAATTCGCAAGGGTGGAGCAGGTCAAGAAGTTCCACCTCTTGACGCAGGAATGGTCTCAGGACACCGGCGAACTTACCCCGACCATGAAAGTCAAACGGCGGATTGTCAACCAGAAGTATGCTCAGATCATTGAAAATATGTACAAGGAGTAGGGACGTTCTCATTGCGTTTCTAAATCAATGATGATATCGCGGCGGGTAGAAGGAGGCGACGAGGCGTATTGTACATACGTTGAGGAAGCCGACGACCCCGGCCTGCGCCGGGGCAGGCTGTGCCAACAAAGATAGCGCGCGATGAAGAAATGTAATCAGGTGAGGAACAATCCTCCGTTAACATGGAAGGTCTGTCCGGTGATGTAGCCTGCGGCATCGGAAGCCAGCAGCAATGTTACGCCAACGAGGTCTTCGGGCTGACCGACACGCCGCAGGGGTACTTTACCGATTACTTTGCGGCGCTGTTCGGCGGGCATCAGAGCAAGCATGCGCGTATCGATCATGCCGGGGGCAATGCAATTAACGCGAATTCCGCAGGGTCCCAATTCGAGAGCCAGAGTCCGGCTGAGTCCTTCGACGCCGGCCTTGGCCGCGGTATAGTGTGCGCTTGTTTCACCGCCCGTATGAGCTATGATGGATGAGAAGTTAATGATCGAACCCTTGCGCCGCTCGGTCATCTGCGGCAAAACGGCCTGAGTGCAGAGGAACACGGACGTCAGGTTCACATCGATCACTTTCTGCCAGGAGGTGAGATCCATTTTCTGGAAGGCAACGGGGTTGCTGATGGCTGCGACATTGATCAGGACATCCGGAACACCGAAAGTTTGCCGGCATTGATTCACCATGGCAGTAACATCTGCCGCCCTGCTTACGTCCACCCTGCATCCCCGGGAATGCCCGTCATCCGAATGGTCAAAGGCGGAAATGCTCTCATCCATATCCACAGCTAAAACTTTTGCCCCGGAAGTGACGAAAGCCCGGGCGATGGCATTTCCAATGCCCTGCGCGGCGCCGGTGATAAGAACAATCTTGTCCTGAATATCCGGAAACACATTTATATTCATCTGTCTATCGCTGTCCATCAACATTCTCCACTTATTCATCTTTGTATAGCGTTTCTTATTATATCCCAGAGAATTTTTCTATTAACTTTTTGGAAACGGTAAAATTTTCTGACGAAGAAACAAAGAATTATTGAGGAAATTATTATTGTAGGTTGCAAATACGATCATTATTTTGGAGGTAAGATAATTTTTCTTGACAGGGAAAACAATTGCCGGTATTTACAGACCGACCAGTCGGTTTGTAAGCAAAAAATGGAGTAAAGGCAGATGAAGGGAAATACTACAGAGCGGGAATCCGTGAAAAGGGCGTTTATTATTGATTGTGCTTTGCGGACGATCTCCGAAAACGGGAGTTTCAACGTCACCATGGATGATATCGCCAAAAGCGCCGGTTTTTCCAAAGGAGGATTGAATCACTATTTCTCCTCCAAGGATGAGCTTTTCGAGGCGGTTTTTGAGGAGTACTTCGACCGAATATTTGTGCGCAGCCAGGAGAGGATCAACAGCTTTTCCGATCCCATGGACAAGCTCCTTTCCTTCGATTGGCTTTTTAACTGGGATGATCAAGACGTGAACATCGGATATCCGCTCCTGTTCGATTGTCATGCCCTGGCCGTTCGCAACGCGACTTACCGGAGGATTTTTCACGAGTGGGTGGAGAGGTGGGTCGATATGCTCCGGGTTGCGGTAAGTGAAGGCATTGAAAAAGGGATTTTCCCGAAAATTGATCCCGAGGACACAGCACGGTGTATTTCCGCCATCTATCATGGATTTGCCACGAGATGGTATCTCGATAAAGAAGGACATTCAACAAAGTGGGCCATTGAATACTATCGTAAAACCATCACCGGCTTAATAAAGGGTATGGGAGGTGATGATATTGCCGGTTAAGTTGCAGTCATATTTTTTTGAGACACTATTGGCATCGTGATGTTTATAGAGGTGATGTAGTTCGTAAATTACTATTTAAAGGAGGAGAGACGTTTTATGGTTACAAAAGAAAAAGTCAGTTCCGCCGGTGGTAATGGCACGCTCCAGTTGGTTGACGAAACACTGCGTGATGGAACACAGAGCTTATGGGGCATGATGATGAGCTATCATATGATGGAGCCGGTTCTCGGCGAAATTGCCGAAGCCGGGTATACTACCATCAACGGCCCGTGGCATGGCGCCCAGCCCATGATCAGCGCTCGTTTCTTTAATGAAGATCCTCGCATCATGTTTGCCATGTTCAGGGATAAGCTGAAAAACACGGATGCGAACATTATGGTAACCACCATGGGTCAGATGATGACTGTCACGACTCCGCCGGAGAATAGAACGTTGATACGGACCTGTTATCAGCAGATAAAAAAATGGTTGCCGCAAATTAACCAGGCTGCATGCATCTGTTGTACCCGAGATGAGATCAAGAATGAATTCCCGTTTATGTTCCCAATGTTTCGAGCAATGGGGATAGAAACCATCCCCTATTTTGCCATCGGGCACGGGCCCCGGCATTCCGACGAGTTTTACGGCGCTCAAGTGAAGGAAGTCGTCGAGAAATACAAGCCGATCAGCCTGTGTATCAAGGATGTGGATGGATTGCTGACGTCGGAGCGTCTCCGGACGCTCATCCCCGCCATGCAGAAGAATGCTGGCGGCATCCCGCTCGAGCTGCATGCTCACGGCATGAACGGTCTGCATACCTATAACGCTACAGTAGCCATGCAGCTGGGAGTGAGGAAAATAACAACCTGTGTTCCTCCGCTGGCCTACAGTTCTTCTCATCCTTCCGTCTTCGATATCATGCGCAATGCCGAGGAACTCGGCATAAAACACACCATGAATGTAGAAAAACTGGAAATCATATCGGAGCGTCTGACCAAAATTGGTAAGGCTTTTGGCCATCCCGTTGATAATTACACCCTGCCCTTTGATCTGACCTACTATAAACACCAGATTCCCGGGGGCGTGATCTCCAATCTCACAACACAGCTGGCGCAATTGGGCATCCCGGAAAAGCTGCAGGAGGTGCTGGAGGAAATCCCGCGTATTTTGAAAGAGATGGGGGACCCCGTCATGATTACCCCGTTCTCGCAGTATATTGTGACTCAGGCTGTTCTTAATGTTCAATTGGGACGTTGGGAACAATGCATCGACGCCATGGTCGAGCATGCTGCCGGTCTGTTCGGTGTCGAAGATGCTGGAATTGCCGATATGGATCAGAATATCAAAGACAAACTTTTGAGTCTTCCCCAGGCCAAAAAGATAAAAGAAAAGGCTGCCCATATTGTCGAGTATGTAAATTCGGAACCTTCGGTTGAAGAAATAAAGATAAAATTGGGTCTTTCACCCTCTGTTTCCGACGAAGACTACTGTCTGCATTTAATTTTAATGGGTGAGGCAATGAAAGACGTCACCCCGGGTGGACCTGATGTTTATAAAAAATATCTATAGAGAAAATTCGCATAGTAAATAAGGAGGTTAATATCTATGAGTACAGTTAATGCAGATGGCCTCGTGCCCCTTGAAGCAGCGGTAAACAGTGTTTTCTATCGCCGACCCAGTCCCGGAGAACCTCCTTATGTGGAGGAAGGTGATCAGGTTAATGAAGATACCGTAGTCTGCTTAATGGAGATCATGAAGTGTTTTCGTTCCGTTAGTGCCGGTGTCAAAGGAAAGGTAGAGAAGATTCTTGCGGAAAGCGGAAAACTGGTTAAAAAGGGTGATGTATTAATGCTCATCAGGCCGGATTAATAATTCTATCAATCCGTCAGCGGATATCCAGGCTGGTGGCTATGAGCAGTGGCCACCAGCTTATTCAAAAATAAAATGTGGCGATACGACAAGGGATGAAAAATTCTTGTAAAATGTCGAGGTTAAGGGATTGATGAAAAAGAGAAAACTGCTTGTTGCCAACAGAGGGGAGATTGCCGTCCGCATTATCAAAGCCTGTAATGACCTTGGTATAAAGACCGTATTGGTTGTTTCCGAAGCCGATAAGGAAAGCATGGGCGCGAGGATGGCCGATGAGGTTGTCTGTATTGGCCCTCCCCAGGTTAATTTGAGTTATCTTAACATACCGAAGATTATTAATGCTGCTTTAGAGACCGGTGCCGATGCAATTCACCCGGGATATGGATTCCTTGCTGAAAATCCGGAATTGGTTGAAGCATGCGAGAACAGTGGAATAATATTTATTGGTCCACGCTCGGCAACTATGAAGCAACTGGGAGACAAAATAAGTGCGCGAAGCCTGGCCAAAAAGAGCAATGTTCCCATGACTGAGGGAAGTGAAGGACTCGGCAGGTTCTCTGATGTGGAAGCCGAAGTTCAAAAAATTGGTTTCCCTGTTATTTTTAAGGCGGCTGCCGGCGGCGGGGGTCGTGGAATGCGTATCGTTACGGAACCGGAAAATTTAAAAAATGCTTTCGATATGGCTTCTAATGAAGCACTGCAATCCTTTGGTGACGCGACTCTATTTGCAGAGCGTTATGTTCAGAATGCCCGGCATGTGGAAGTACAGGTTATCGGAGATAACTTCGGGAAGGTCATCCATTTGGGACAAAGGGACTGTTCCGCACAGAGGCGTTATCAGAAAGTAATCGAAGAAGCTCATCCGCCCAATCTTCCCGATGATTTAAGGAATAAAATCTCAGATGCGGCCGTAGCGCTTACTTCCAGTATTGGTTACAATAGTGCGGGCACGGTGGAGTTCTTAGTCGATAAAGATCGTCATGAATTTTATTTTATGGAAGTGAACACTCGTATTCAGGTTGAACACCCGGTTACGGAGGAGATAACGGGCATAGACCTGGTCAAAGAGCAGATTTCGATTGCCTTTGGCGCGCCTCTCTCGCTGAATCAGGAGGACGTTAAATTCAAAGGCCATGCTATCGAATGTCGAGTAACGGCGGATGATGCCAAAGATGATTTTATGCCGTCGCCCGGTGACATAACATATTTTGCCTTGCCTGATGGCAATAATGTCCGGATAGACACACATTGCCATGAGGGATGCACAATCAGTCCGTACTATGATTCATTATTAGCTAAGCTGATTACTACCGGTGATACCCGTGCAGCAGCAATAGCGAATATGAAAACTGCACTGGCGGATTTTAAAATTGAAGGAATAGAAACAAATATTCCCTTCCTGCAGTTCTTAATCGAGCAGCCGGAGTTTAATGCCGGAGATATACACATTAAGTGGATAGAAAATACAGTGTTGCCCAGGTTTGTGGAGTCACTTAAATCAATGACACTCGCTGAAAACAAGCGACGCGAAGTTTGAAGCGTTAGTGGAATTGATCCCGAAGGCGAAGCCATTCGGGATCCAGAGGGCCATATTCCCCGCAGCTTGCTGCGGGGAAGTTCATTCTGGGCTTTCTGAGGGCTAAAATGGCAAAAACCCGTTACCGGCAAATTGAGAAAATTGAGGCAAAAGAAAATAGTGGTTCATATGGGGCATGGCGGCGGGAATACTGTGGGAAATATCGGGAACTACTTGACGAGGCTCT
>CAYXZW010000032.1:9448-33212 GCA_964469905.1 uncultured Smithella sp. | reverse complement strand
TTATTGAGATTGCCTGGGCTGACGGCACGATTGATCAGAAGGAAAAGGAAGCTATTCTTAGTGCCGTAGGCAAATTCGGCTGGACGCCGGACAGTCTCAACTATGAGTTGCTCAATCAGTGGCTGAAGGACAAGCCGTCCACCTCACTGTTGACGGCATGGAAGCATTATGTGGACGCGTTATGCCATAAGATGACCAATGAAGAAGTAGATCATTTTAAAAAAGAAATTATGGAGCATGTTACTATAGTCGCGGAGGCAGCCGGCGGCTTTTTAGGCATAGGTAAAATATCTTCTGAAGAACGAGGCATGATTGAGCAACTGGAAAACGCATTTTGCAATAAATGAAAAACAATACCATTAGGAGCCCGCATGCGGAGCATTGACAACATGAAATATCACACCTTGAGCATCACTGAAGCATTTGCCCGGTTAGGCTCCACAAACGCAGGACTGTCGGAAGAGAAAGCGACTGATCTGATTGCCAGTCTTGGTTTTAATGAAATTACCGAAACAAAAAAAGATCCTGCCTGGAAGAAGCTTCTGGAGCAATTTGCCAATTTGTTGATCGTGATTCTGATTATCGCAGCAATCATCTCTGCATTGATGGGTGATCTGATAGAAGCGATATCGATTATTGTCATTGTTCTCCTAGCCGGAATACTGGGCTTCATACAGGAGTATCAGGCTCAGAAGGCTATCGAATCACTCAAGAAAATGGCTGCGCACAAAGCTCTGGTACTGCGCAATGGCATAGAGCACATAATTGAAGCACGGCTACTGGTGCCGGGTGACGTTGTCGTACTGAAAACGGGTGACACAATTCCGGCAGATGCCCGTTTGATCGAAGCAGCCAACCTTACGCTGGAGGAAGCGGCTCTTACCGGCGAATCTCAGGGAGTTGTCAAAAATGCCGAAATGACCTTCCCCGAAAATTGCACTGTGGGCGACTGCATCAATATGGTGTACGCAGGAACATCAGTATCCAACGGGCGAGGCAAGGCGCTGATTTGCGCAACCGGTTCGCATACCGAATTCGGCAAAATTGCCGCCATGCTGCAGAAAGAACCGGACAAGAAAACCCCTTTGCAGCAGAATCTCGATGCGCTGGGCAGTCGGATCGGCATATTTGCACTGGTGATTGCTGTTGCGATGAGCGCCGCAGGGATATTAAAAGGATACGAGCTGGTAAAAATGTTTATCTGGGGAGTTGCTCTGGCTGTAGCAGTTATTCCGGAAGCATTGCCGGCGGTGGTAACAATCTCCCTGGCGTTAGGTGTACGCCGGATGGTGAAGCGCCGCGCTCTGGTGCGCAAACTTCCGGCAGTGGAGACACTCGGTGCGGTTAATATTATCTGCAGTGACAAAACCGGTACGCTCACCGAAGATCAAATGACTGTGCGGAAGCTCTATATTGACGGCACGATAGTATCCGTTACCGGTGCGGGGTATGAGCCGACAGGGGAGCTAAAAAGCAATGGATCAGCATTTGACACCGGCAATGCGGTATTTGCCCAACTCGTGCATATAGGGTCGCTGTGCAACGATTCGCACCTGGTCAAGAAGGATAAGTGGCTCATTACCGGAGATCCCACCGAAGGAGCACTGGTAGTGCTGGCAGCAAAAGCCGGCTTGAACAGCGATGAGCTGCGGGACCGTATCATCCGTATTGCAGAAGACCCGTTTAGCTCGGAAAAAAAACGCATGACCACCTATCACTCAATTCATAATGAGACTTTTGCCTACAGCAAGGGCGCCGGCGAAGTGATGCTCGGTTGCTCAACTCACATCATGACATCTCAGGGAGTTATTGCCCTTACCGATGGAATGAGAACGGATTTACAGCAGACGATCAGACAGTTTGCCGAAGATTCTCTGCGTGTGATCGGAATAGCTTATAAGAAGATAGGTTCGTTCTCGATCGCGCAACCTGAAGAAGGCATGACATTTGTCGGTTTTGTCGGAATGATCGATCCGCCCCGCCCCGAGGTCTTTGCAGCTATCGGCCGCTGTGAAAGTGCCGGTATCCGTCCGGTAATGATCACCGGCGATCATAAGATTACCGCTATCGCCATTGCGCGGGAAATTGGCATATTGAAAGACGGTACGGCCTATTCCGGTGAAGAAATCGAATGCATGAGCGACGATACTCTTAACCGCGTTGTAACCGAGGCCAATGTCTTTGCCCGTATCTCACCGGCACACAAATACCGCATTGTCGAAGCGCTGATGGCGCAGGGCCATATCGTAGCAATGACGGGTGACGGCGTTAACGATGCACCTACTCTCAAGAAAGCCAACATCGGCATTGCCATGGGAATTACGGGGACGGATGTGAGCAAAGAAGCCAGCGACATGATTCTCACGGATGATAACTTTGCTTCCATAGTATCAGCGGTGGAAGAAGGGCGAACGATATTTGAAAACATTCGAAAATATCTTGTTTATCTGCTCAGCGGAAATATGGGAACAGTAATTGGCATTATAATCGCGATGGCAGTGAATCTTCCTCTGCCTCTGACGGCAGTGCAGATATTGTTCATCAATTTTGTCATGGATGGACTTGTCGCCATTGCCCTGGGCGTCGAAGCACCGGAGCCAGGAATAATGGAGAAGAAACCGCGGGCAGTTAAGGAAGGCATATTAAATACTGCGGCATTATCAGAAATTCTCCTGTCCGGCATCTGGATTGCCCTCCTGACCACAGCAGTTTACGCATATGCACTTTATACCGGGGCGAGCGAGCTAAAGGCAGGAACCATGTTTTTTACCGCACTGGTATTTGCGCGGCTGGTAAACGGCTTTGCTTGCCGCTCTTTGCATCAGAGCATTTTCCTTATGCAGCCCTTCTCCAACAGGGCGCTTCTGGCTAGTGTACTCGTTACTATAATAATGGTTATAGGCATGATTAATCTGCCGGCACTGCAAACAGTATTTGGCCTGACGCATCTTGTCAATCATGACTGGCTGCTGGTAACGCTGACGCCCCTGACGCTCCTGTTGTTTACTGAAGCCGTAAAATGGATAAAGCGTGTAACAGCGAAAGGGAAATAGTGGGAAGCAGGTATGTATCACTGCAAGATATCAGGGGGAAAAAAGCAATACCATCTTGGCAGTTTTTAAACGGACAACTTTGAAACTTTGCCGAAATTAAATGAGACAATCATGACTTCTTACATTGAGATAAAAACAACCACCGAAACCAAAGAAGAAGCAAAAAATATTGCTCAACATCTGGTAGGCGAAAAGCTGGCGGCCTGCGTACAGATATTGGGACCGATTACCAGCACATATCGCTGGAAGGGCAAGGTGGAGACCGCCGAAGAATGGCTTTGCCTGATAAAAACACGGGAAATCCTTTACAAAGAGGTTGAGAAGGCAATTATAAGCCTGCATTCTTATGAAACTCCCGAAATTATTGCTGTAACGATCATCAAAGGCAGTCCTGGCTATCTTAACTGGTTGGATGCCCAAGTTAAATAAATGATAGTAGCCGTTTTTTTAATATTTCTAAAAAACATTATTTTTAAGGAGATCATATGTCCGGAAAACTAGCGTTGGAAAAAAAATGCATTGATACAATCCGCTTTCTGGCGGCGGATGCTATCGAAAAAGCCAAATCAGGGCATCCGGGCATGCCGCTGGGCGCGGCGGCGGCGGCTTTTACTTTGTGGACAAAACATTTAAAGCATAACCCGAAAAATCCCCGGTGGCCGGATCGTGACCGCTTTGTGCTTTCCTCCGGCCATGCTTCCATGCTTTTATATTCTCTGCTGCATCTCACCGGTTATGATCTTTCACTCGAAGATATTAAAAATTTCCGGCAATGGGGCAGCCTTACTCCCGGCCATCCCGAATATAAACATACGGCCGGCGTAGAAGTGACCACCGGCCCCCTGGGTCAGGGATTGGCTAACGCCATAGGCATGGCCATTGCCGAGGCGCATCTCGCGGCACGATTCAATTCGGATAAGGCAAAATTAGTTGATCATTTTACTTACGTAATGACGGGCGATGGCGACATGATGGAAGGTGTTGTCAGTGAGGCCTGCGCGCTGGCCGGTCATTTGCGTCTGGGGAAGTTAATTGTCCTTTATGATGATAACAAGGTTACACTGGCCGGGTCTGCGGCTCTTTCCTGCACGGAAAATATGGAGCTGCGCTTCAAGTCCTACGGCTGGCAGGTACAAACAGTTAAGGACGGTAATGATGTTGCCGCCATTGACCGCGCCATCAAAAAAGCAAAAAAAGATATCGCCCGGCCGTCGTTAATTTGTGTGCAATCAACAATCGGTTTTGGCGCGCCCTGCAAGCAGGGAACATGCGATGCTCACGGTTCGCCTCTGGGAGCCGACGAGCTTACGGGCGCCAAAGTGTCACTGGGCTGGCCGGCGGAACATTTATTTTTTGTACCGGAGGATGTCCGCAAATTTTTCCGCAAGGCGCTTTCCCGGGGGAAGAAATTTGAAAAACAATGGCAGGATGATTTTGACAAATTTAATCAGACACAACCGTCAATCGCCGCTAAATTCCTGCTCGCTATAAACGGTGAGCTACCTGCCAACTGGGAAACAGCTTTGGCTGAATTTCCGACAGGCACCAAAGATATAGCCACCCGCAAAGCATCGGAGATGGTGATGCAGGCAATCGCCGCCCAAATACCGGAGTTTGCCGGTGGGTCTGCTGATCTGAATCCCTCCACATTTACCTGGCTCAAGAACTTAGGTGATTTTCAAAGCCCGGCCACTACCTCTGCCGGCCTGCACGGCATGGTCGGAGGTGTTTGGAGCTATCTGGGGCGCAATATTCACTTTGGCGTGCGGGAGCATGCCATGGGTTCAATTGCCGTAGGCCTGGCGCTGCACGGCGGCTTTATTCCCTATACTGCAACATTTCTCACCTTCGCCGATTACATGCGCCCACCTATGCGGCTCGCTGCTTTAATGGGCTTGCGGGTAATATTTGTCTTTACCCATGATAGTATCGGTGTTGGCGAAGATGGCCCCACTCACCAGCCCATCGAGCAAATCATGAATATGCGCCAGGTCCCCAATCTTACGGTAATAAGGCCGGCGGATGCCAATGAAACTGTCGAAGCCTGGCGAATGGCATTAGCAAAAACAACCGGGCCGACGGTGCTCGTTTTCAGCCGGCAGAATTTACCGGTACTGGATCGCACTATCTGCGCCGAGTCAGCAAACACTCAGCACGGTGGCTATATTTTATGGGAATCGGCACCGGATCCGAGCATAATACTAATTGCTACCGGTTCAGAGGTACCCATTACAATGGACGCCGCGCGTAAACTTTCCTCCGAAGGCATAAAAGTCCGGGTTGTCTCCATGCCCTGCTGGGATATTTTTGACCGCCAGACAAAGGAATATCGTCACAAAGTTTTGCCTCCGCAAATTACTGCCCGTCTCGCCGTAGAAGCCGGCATAAAGCTTGGTTGGGAGCATTACACCGGCCTTGCCGGGGAAATTATCGGCATGGATGGTTTCGGCGCTTCCGCCCCCGGACCGGTTCTTTATGAGAAATTTGGTTTTACGGCAGCAAACATCGTCAAAGCGGCGCAAGAATTGCTCCAATCCGGAGCATAGGACATAATGATGGCTGGTGCGAACCTGAATTATTCCCTGGGCACATACGAAGGTGCGGTTTTCCAGACAGTGAAGGCCCTGCAGAAAGGCCGTATCATTCAACGCATCCAGGATCAAGACTATACCGTCTGGAAAGCAAAGCCGGACAACATTGTTAATCGTCTGGGCTGGCTTAATGCACCTCGCGAGACAATGGAACAACTGTCTTATCTTCACACCGTTCTTGATCCGGTTATCGCGGAAGGTTATAAAGATGCCGTCCTGCTGGGAATGGGCGGTTCCAGTCTGGCGGCGGAAGTGTTCAGCAAAATTTTCGGCAACCGGGAAGGACATCCCCACTTACACATTTTGGATACGACCGATCCGGTTAGTATCTCCCAAATTGCAAAAAAGTTGAATCTGGCCAAGACACTTTTTCTTGTGTCTTCCAAATCGGGCACAACCCTGGAAACGGTTTTGCTTTTCCAATATTTTTATAATTTAGTGCTGAAGAAAACAGGAAAGAAAGCCGGACGCCATTTTATAATTATTACCGATCCCGATAGTCCCTTAGAAGAGCTTGCCTACCGGCTGTCGTTAAGACATGTCTTCTTAAGCAACCCGGCTATCGGCGGCCGCTATTCGGCACTATCCTTCCCGGGAATAGTTCCCGCAGCGCTTCTGGGCATTGATGTTGAAAAACTCCTGCAAAATGCCCTGACAGTGGCGGAAGCAGAAAAATCTCTGCTTATTAACGGCAAATTGAATTCCTCCGGCAGCGTTTTAGGTGCTGTTATCGGCACTCTGGCCAAGTGCGGCCGCAACAAGCTTACTTTGGTTTTCCCGCCGACATGGGCTCCGTTTAGCAGTTGGCTCGAGCAGCTCCTTGCCGAGAGCACCGGCAAAGAAGGCCGGGGAATTTTACCTGTCTGTGCTGAACAATTGAAAAGGCCCGCAGCTTATAATGATGATCGCTTATTTGTTATCTTTTCCGGCAAAGAAAAAGCAAGCTCACAGAAGATTTCCGCCATCTTAGCCGCCGGTCATCCGGTAATATCCGTTCAACTGCAAAGCAAATTCCATCTGGCTTCCCAGATGTTTCTCTGGGAAATGGCTACTGCCGTATCCGCGCACATTTTGGGTATTAATCCTTTCGATCAGCCGGATGTCGAAGCCAGCAAAGTTTTCACCCGCCGAATGATTGACCTTTACCGCGGAAAAAAAGAACTCCCGCAGGAAAAAGCGGTGCTGACCAGCAGGGATTGTGACGGTTATGGTTGCTCAATTGCAGCATCGCCCGCCGACGCTTTAGCTGAATTTATCTCCGGAGCAAAAGGCAATGCTTATGTCTGCCTGCAGGTTTATCTGCAATCAAGACCTCAACTGGCCGAAGCCCTCGTTAAGTTGCGGGAAGCAATCAGCACAAAATACCGCCTGGCGGTAATAATTAGTTATGGACCACGTTATCTGCATTCGACAGGCCAATTGCACAAAGGCGATGACGGCCAGGGCTTGTTCATCCAACTCACCTCCGACGATCCGCTGGACATAGCAATACCTGATCGCCCGGATCATTCCGGCTCAACGCTTACATTCGGCACTCTGAAATCGGCTCAGGCCATGGGCGACAGACAAGCACTGATCAAACTGAATCGAAAAATCATCCGTTTTCATCTGAAGAAAAACATCGTTGCCACTATAAAAGCAATGACCACTTCTCTGCAGAGGAATTAGTTATTGTCGTCATTCTGTCAGCTTATTACTGCCAATTCTAATCAGCAATCAAAATCATGGTTATTTTCTGATCCTGCCCACAAAGGTAACTCTTGAATTGGAATCACATTACTTCCCGTGCAATAACGATACGCTGCACTTCGGAAGTTCCTTCATAAATGGTGGTGACCCGGGCATCACGGTAAAGACGCTCAATCTTATACTCCTTCATGTAACCATAGCCTCCATGAATTTGTAACGCCCGATAAGCTACCCTGTTGGCCAATTCCGACGCATAAAGCTTGGCCATGGAAGCTTCCTTGGTAAATGGCAGACCCTGGTCTTTCAAGCTGGCCGCATGAAGAGCCAGAAAATAGGCTGCTTCTATTTCGGTCGCCGAATCGGCAATCATCCACTGAATGGCCTGAAAAGAATTAATGCTCTTTCCGAACTGGCGGCGGTCTTTGGCGTATTGAATGGCTTCGTCCAAACAGGCCCGGGCAATCCCCAAAGACTGCGAGGCAATGCCGATCCGGCCGCTGTCGAGGGCTACCATCGCAATCTTAAAACCAATACCCTCTTTGCCCAGCAGATTTTCCCTGGGAATCCGGCAATCCTGAAATAATAATTCCACTGTATTGGAAGCCCGCAACCCCATTTTATCTTCCTTCCGGCCGATTATTAATCCCGGGGTGCCCTTCTCAACAATAAAACCGGAAAGACTGCGATTCGATTTTTCCTGCCCGGTACGGGCAATCAGAATAATTACGTCAGCATAGCCCCCGTTGGTAATAAAAACCTTTGCACCGTTAACCAGATAGCAATCACCTTGAGCTACCGCCTGTGTTGTCATCCCACCCGGATCAGACCCTGCGCCGGATTCCGTAATGGCAAACGCACCGAGCGCAAGGCCTGCTGCCATTGGTTTTAAATACTGTTGCTTTTGTTGCTCATTGCCGAATTTAAAAATGGGATCCGAGGAAAGATTGGTTACAGACATGGTCACAGCAGTAGAGGCGCAGGAATAAGCTATTTCCTGCAGCGCCACAGAATAGCTGACCGCTCCGGCACCGGCTCCATCGTATTCCGGCGGTATCATCATACCGAATAAACCCAGTGCCCCCATTTTTTTTACGGCGGCACCAGGAAAAATTTCTGTTTGATCCCATTGATGGGCATTGGGCTCCAGCTCATTGCGGGCAAAATCGCGCGCCATCAGACGAATCATTTCTTGCTCTGAAGAAAGTTGAAAAGACATAGCCTTTTTCTCCTTAAGGTGTGTATATCGTAACCAGGAGTTTGGTGGCCTCCTGATTGGGATTGCTTAATTTATGGTGCAGACCGGAATTAAAATGGATGCTGTCCCCCTTGGAAAGAACTGTTGAGTTTTCACCAACCGAAATAACCAGGCCGCCTTTCAGGACGTAGATAAACTCTTCACCCTTGTGCTTGTAATCCACTCCCTTATGCTCGGTTCCGGCATCAATGGTTACAAGATAGGCACTCAAATGATTCCTGGCCCCGGACTCAGTAAGAGGCTCATAGGCGTAGGAAGCAACTCTTTTTTTGTGGCTTTTCGACCGGATGGCCGATGCCTTCTTCCCGTCGGCAGCTTCCCAGTCTTCCATGTTGAATTTTAATGCCCGGCTTAATTGCAACACCAGAGCAACAGGCGGCACAATGCTGTTGTCTTCGACACTTTTGAGAACGCTTGCCTGGTAACCGGTTTCATGGGCAAGGTCACTTAAGCTCCAGCCCCTTTTTTCCCGGGCTTTTTTCATCTTTTCACCCAGTGATACTGCAGTTTTCTTTACCTCGGCCATTACCTACCTCCCTAGGGGTCAGCCCTATCATATTTTAATTGTTTCTGTTATACTAAACCGTAAATTGAGTACTGGATATATTTCTTAATATCAAGAATAAAATCGCCTTAATTAAAATAATTCGCCAAGGAGCTGATAATGGAACTGGCAGATGCCATCAGAGAACGTCGCAGCACTCGCAAATTTCAACCGACTGAAGTTCCCCGAAGTTTGATCACGGAAATTCTTCATGAGGCGCGCTGGTCACCATCCTGGGGCAATACCCAGTCCTGGGAATTTTATATTCTGACAGGTCCTACACTGAACAAGTTCAAAGAAATGAACATGGAAAAACCGATTGCCGGGGAAGTGCCTTCTCCCGATGTACAGATGCCGGAAATATGGCCTGAATCGATGAAGGCCCGTTATGCCGAATTAGGCAAGGTCTTGTTAACTGCTATCGGAATTAAAAGAGAAGACAAGGAATCGCGTGCTAAATACCTGCTGGACATGGTTTCGCTCTTTGGCGCCCCCTGCTTGATTTTAGCCTGCATTTCCCGTGATAATTTCGTCGAATATCCAATGCTGGATATAGGAATTATTACTCAGAGCATTTGCCTGCTGGCACATGATAAAGGGCTCGGCACTTGTATCATGGCCTCCGCCGTAAGATACCCCGCAGCAATAAGGCAAATCGCCATGATTCCGGATGATAAAAGAATAATTGCAGGCATTGCTCTGGGTTATCCGGAGCTGACTTATCCGCTCAACCATATTGACAGGAAAAGGGCGGAAATTACCGAATTTGTCCATTGGGTCGAATGAAATATCAGCTCAGCGAGGCTCGCAATCTCGATTATTAAGAATAAATTTTATGTTATTAAAGGAATAGGATTACTTTAATAATCGCCAGAATAATCTCTTGAAGAAAGTTTATCAAGGGATTGAGCGCACCGAAAAAAAGCAGACCAATGACAATAAAAAAGCCGAAAGGCTCGATTTGATAAAGTATCCGGTTAAACGACTCCGGCGTAAATCCCATGAGAATTTTCGAACCGTCCAGCGGCGGAATCGGAATAAGATTAAAAGCCGCCAGCATAATATTGATACGGGCCAGCAGATGAATGACCTTATATATCACGCTCCCGGATTCGGGAGTAAACACCCTCAATAACAGCAAGGCAATAAACGCGATAATAATATTAGCCGTAATACCGGCGGCGGATACCAGAATGAGACCCTTGCGCTGATTGGATGCGGGAATATTTTCGAGATTAACGGGAACAGGCTTGGCCCAGCCGAAACCGACAATCAGGAGCATTAAACTGCCGATAGGATCAAGATGCTTGATCGGATTGAGGGTCAGACGTCCCAGCCATTTGGCCGTGGGATCACCCAGCCGGTAGGCCACCCAGCCGTGAGCCAATTCGTGGAAGATTACAGAATATAAAAGAAGCACCGATAAAACCAGAAATGATACCGGATCTTTGAACAATAAACCTATTAATCCCATAATTATCAGAACTCCTCTTCCCGGACGATCTCGTTTTTGACCGTCGAGAGCAGCTCCTGCAAAACAGGCAGGACGTCGGTGCGAAATCTTCCGGCCACGAGAAGATACATGATATCGTCACCGATATTCAGCAGCCCGCTGTTAATCCAGACCCGTATTGCAGCAATTCCCTCCCGCTTTCTGAGTCTGTTTACGCAGTCATCCAGAGCTTCCTGATTATAGGACAACTGCATGGCTTTGACGGGTTTCCCGTCTTTCGCCGTTCCGCGCACGACGCCATTATGGACAAGAATCATACCCAACGATTCCGGATCACTGTTTTCTTTAATTTCTTTCAGCCAATCATCTAGCATCGCAAACCCCTTTTGTTCCAAATATCTTTTTTTATTTCATAAAATCATCAAAGAGTCCACAGACTATTTAAAACAGTTCGACAAATTGTCGGGATTTCGCGGCAGACATTCGGCAGGATCGTCGAATCGGCTCCTAAGAAAATTGCGGACGTTCTGATTCATGGAAAAGCACGGAAAATAGAAGGTGGAGAAGGGAGTGTACCTTTCAGTAAGCTGCATTCAGATTATAGTTATTGATACTTGTCGCCACCAGATTGTCTCATCTGAAAAAATATGGTAATTTTATAGGGTACGTGATAAAAACTTCCATTAATTTATTTATAACCATTTGATAATTTAGGTGTAAAAATGATTTTAAGAAAGCTGCTGCTTTGTCTCATGCTGACATTTTGTCTTGTCAATTCTGCGTATTCCGAAGAAGTGTTGGTTGATGTACTCATCGAAGGATATGATGATGGTGTTAAATCAAGTCTAAGAAATGACCGCGAAGAGGCGCTAATCGATGCCAAGCGCCAGGCGATAGAGCGGGCGGGTGTGCGCATGACTTCTACGACGCAAATGGAAGATTTTGTGGTCAAGAAAGATTGGGTTGAAAGCAGGGCAAAGGCAGTGCTATTGCCGGGTTTTCAAATTATTGACAAAGGGTATCAGGCTGATGGTTCTTATCTCATTATTCTTTCAGGTCGCATACGGTCTATTATTGTTGACGACTCGTCGGCTTCAGATGGTAAATTGACCAAGTCGGAAAGTATAGATTTAGATTCAGTTTACAATAAAGCAAACTGGGAAATTTTGGCAGGAGACTGGGATTTTGATAAAAATTCGATCACTTCAAAATTCGTTTCTAAAGATAGCTATTTGATTCTAAAAAAAGAATTAAAAGACTATATCATGGAGATGACTGTAACAAAGATAAGAGGAGGGGTTAGTTATATTACTGTTGGCATACGGCAAAATATTTTTGAAGGCGGCCATGAAATCCTTTTCAGAAACAGAACTTCAAGCAGGCAGGGATATCAGTTCGGGTTTCTTTTGGACGGAAGATATTGTTTGTTCAATGGCCTCAATGGACAATATTATCCAATCGAAAATGTCAGTGGCCTATTTCGGAAAAACTGGGAGACATCCCCTGTTATCGATACAATAACAAACAAGCTAAAAATCGAGGCGATTGAGGGCAATGTAAAAGTATTCGTTAATGGAAAACACTTCGCTGAATTTAAGGACCGCTCACATCAATATGGTTCCCCAATGTTAATAGTATCTCAAAATAGCCAAATCAGATTTTCTGATATCACAATTAAACATTATACCAAATGACAATTGAAGAACCCCGAAGTTGCGCCATGGTGTGACAGGGAATGGGCTCCCTGTTGCGGTTCAAGCAGGGAAATATTGCACCCGCCCATTAAAATATGTAAGTTTTTCTTTAACGAGTTGAAAAATCCGATCTGTAATTTTGTATTTACTATACTCAACTCCAACCGCAGGCAATTTTCTTTTTCCCTTGACAGAAACACTCCGCCCTTCTATCTTCACTGCCATTGGATTTATCATATAGAGCAAAATAATGAACGGCCGTGCCCCGTTGCGGCGGGAGGAACAAAAGAGCATGAGTATGGGCAATAGAAGCTTCGGAAATATCTCCGAAAGCACCACCGGTGATCATCACCGCAACCGCAAAGCGGCCCTCGGCAGCAATTGCGTTTCCTGCTTCCGGAGGTTGTTGCTGATTGGGCTTCTAATCCTGCTGCTGCCCGTTTCCTCCGTGGCCGAAAGCCTTACCTGCAGCCGCCTGCCCCTGCTCATGGGCAGGTTTCTGGCCAACCACTACGCCATGAAGAATATGACCGGCGAGATCAAGACTCACACCGTCGATCAGATGATCAAGAGTCTTGATCCCTCTAAAACTCTGCTGTACGCATCCGATTTAGAAATGATAAGGCCGGTTTTACAAAATATGTTTGCCACCATGCAATCCGGCAACTGTGCTTCGCTAAACCAAGTTTACGGCTTGCTCGTAGCGCGGGCAAAGGAGAATGAGGCTATTGTCAAAAAGATTCTGGGACCGGACTACCGGCTCGACGAGACGGTGGAGATGAACATCGATGTGAACAAACGTCCCTATGTGCAGACCGCAACCCAAAAGCAGGCACTCCTGAGAAAAGTCCTGCAATTCCAGATTGAAAACGCCCAGCTGTCAGGCATCAACCTTTCGGAGGCCAAGAAGAAGCAGATTCACCGCTACGAGTTGCAGACGAAGCGGATCATCGAGCGTAATCCCGAAAAGCTTATCAAGAGCGTCGCCGATGCCTTCGCCCGGGCTCTGGATCCGCACACGAGCTACCTGTCCCCCGAAAACCTTGAGGATCTCCGGATTCAAATGAATCTTTCACTGGAGGGGATTGGGGCCATCCTCAGCAGCGACAACGGCTTTACCTTCATTGAGGAGTTGATTCCCGGGGGAGGCGCCGAGCGCTCGGGCCTGCTGAAGCCGAAGGACAAGATCATTGCAGTGGCCCAGGAAAGGGAAAAGCCGGTTGACGTAATTGACATGGATCTGCACGACGTTATTCGGATGATCCGCGGCAAGAAAGGCACGCAGGTAACCCTGACAATCCTGCGGCAGGCGGAGTACACGGAACGTTTCGACGCCATAATCATGCGCGACAGGATCGACATCAAGGAGCAGGAGGCCAAGATCACCTACGAGACACGGACAGTGAACGGCAGGCAGCACCGCTTCGGCGTGATTGACCTTCCCTCCTTCTACGGCGACGAGAAGGAAAACAAGTCCTGCTATGAAGACGTAAAGATTCTTCTCGCGGAGGCCCGGCGACAGCATGTCGAGGGAATCGTACTGGACCTGTCGCGCAATGGAGGCGGCCTGCTCGGGGAGGCGGTGCGACTTACCGGCCTTTTTCTGGACAAGGGCGGAGTCGTGGCAACCAAGAACAGCCGCGATCAGGTAACTATTCTCGGCAATGGTTCGGTTACAGCGGGGACGGAAAGCGATAAGCGCAAAGTTATTGAGTTCCCCGCGGAAAACCCCCGCGCGATCTACACGGGCCCTCTTGTCGTGCTCACGAGCCGGCTTAGTGCATCGGCCAGCGAAATCGTGGCGGGCGCTCTCAAAGACTACCGCCGCGCGGTGATCGTCGGGTCAGACCATACCTTTGGCAAGGGATCAGTGCAGGCAGTGACGCCACTGTCCCGAGATCTGGGCGCCATGAAAGTAACCACGGCGCTGTACTTCCTGCCCGGCGGCAAGTCTACACAGAAAATGGGAGTAGAAGCGGATGTGCGGCTGCCTGTCTGGTTCATTCTCGCCGATGTTGGTGAAGCGGCGCTGGATTATCCGCTTCCTGCTCAGGAGATCCCGCCCTTCCTGGGCGTGCCGGAAAACGCCGCGCCGCGCTGGAAACCTGTAGAGCCGGCCATGATCACGGAGCTGGCCGCAAGATCGCAGGTTCGGGTCGCTAAAGACGCGAAGTTCACCGAGATCATCAAGAAAAACAAAGAGGCCGCCGGCAAGAAGGGCGTTATCCGGATCGTCGACTTGCGCAAGGAGCTGGAGAAAGAAGGCGGCGGCAAAACGAAGGGGACGACAACCGAGTTAAAGCAAAAATTCCGGGAGCAGTACGCTCCGTTCGTGAACGAGAGCCTCAATGTTCTCCTGGATATGGTGACACTAGCGCGCTGATTTTAATTGGTGCCCCTGGCGTGAGTCGAACACGCGGCCCACAGATTAGGAATCTGTCGCTCTATCCTTCTGAGCTACAGGGGCGCTATTATGTAAAACGGAAGATGGCAGGCTTTAACATGCATTTTTCTGCCTGTCAATAATTACCCTCGACGAGAAGTCAGATGGAAATAATGAGACATTGAGGCTATAAGGAAAAGCTTTTGATGTGCGTTTCCAGTAAACGATTATCATCAAAATCTTTAAGCTGGAGATGTTTGGGCTTCGTACCGGCAAAAGCTGCCTTGGGGATCAGGCCAATCAGCTCCGACTCCAGAATATCGACACCACGCTCAGCTGCCAGATGCTTCACCAAATCATAAATCGGTTTCAGCGGAGTCTCTTTATAATTAGTCAGATTCATCGACACCTGAGCTACACAGCGGCTTTTCAAAATAACCCCGATGGCCCGCACATGTTTTAACCCGCCGCTTTTTTCTCGAATTTGGGAAGCAATTTTCTGAGCCAGGCGTAAATCATCCGAATCTAAATTTATATTGTACGCGACCAGCGGCATACGGGCACCAACTGCCGTTGCGCCGGAACGCTCATTAAAAAGTGGTTTCCCGACATCCGGGGCATCTTCCGGAATGGACATTTTCTTCGCCAGGGCTTCGTACCCGCCGCGCCGGACATTTGCCAGCTCATCGCGCTCCCGAACAAGCGCAGCCTCACCGTAAAAATAAACCGGTACGCCGAACCTTTCGTATAATTGCTGTCCGAAGCGATGGGCAACATCAACTGCGTCTTTCATTTTAGCTGTAGATAATGGGATAAAAGGCACAACGTCAACTGCTCCCAGCCTAGGGTGCACCCCCGTCTGTTTGCGCATGTCGATTATTTCCAGCGCTTTACCTGCCGCGGCCAGCGCTGCTTCCAGCACGTCCTCAGCCTTGCCCAGAAATGTATATACACTGCGATTATGATCGGTATCGCCGCTGAAATCAATTAGGCGCACTCCGGGAAAAGATTCAAAAACATTGGCGATTGCGGCAATTTTCTTTTTATCGCAACCTTCACTGAAATTCGGCACACATTCAATAATCTTCATTTCTTCATACCTGATGGATTACAACCTGCGGCAACTCCACACAGGTGAGTTTACCGCCGGAAACCGCTCCTGTATCAATTCCTATCTTATTCGGCCGCATCAATGGGGAGCGAAACGGAGTATGACCAAAAATAACCTGCTTGCCAAAATCATATTCCGAATGGATAAACTCCTCTCTGATCCACAACAAATCATGAACGGTTTGTTCGCCCAGCGGCAACCCGGGCATTAAACCGGCGTGGACGAAAATATTATCTTTTGTCTCATAATAGGGCAAAAGCGACTTAAAGAAATGCAAGTGACTCGGAGGAATTGCTGTCTTCCTTGTCTGTAGTTTTGAGGATGGGGAGATGCCATAAGAAAGCAAGGTCGCAGCACCGCCGTTGCATAAATACATCTCTTCATCAATACCTGTCAGATAATTCAGGAGCATCTGCTCGTGATTTCCCATCAGACAGACGATATTTTTATATTCGTTGCGCAGCCCAATCACATAATCAACTACTTCTTTAACAGAGCTTCCCCGGTCAATATAGTCACCTATGAATACCAAGGTATCACATTGTTGATCAATAGCAAGGTTTTTAATTAGCTTTTGGAGCTGGTTAAAACAGCCGTGAATGTCACCTATGGCAAAGATTTTATTCATAAACCTTGCCTGATTTCTATGAAAGTCTAGTCCAGAAGCGCCGAGACGAAATCGTTGCTGTCAAAAGGACGTAAATCATCCAATCCTTCCCCGACCCCTATATAACGCACCGGGAGCGCCAATTCACTGGCAATGCGGACTATAACCCCTCCCTTAGCCGTTCCGTCGAGCTTGGTCAAGACAATGCCGGTAACACCAATTTCTTCTTTAAAAATCTTTGCCTGAATGACGGCATTTTGACCGGTCGTCGCATCAAGAACCAGCAGCGTTTCATGGGGAGCACCGGCCATTTCTTTACCCATGACTCTCTTGACTTTTTTCAGTTCTTCCATCAAGTTGACCCGTGTATGCAGGCGCCCTGCCGTATCTATAATGACCACGCCGAGAAAACCTGCTTTAATTTTGCCCACTGCGTCGAAAACAACCGCTGCCGGATCGGCATTCATTTTTTGTTTTATGACCGGCGCATTTACCCGTTTGCCCCAGACTTCCAACTGCTCAATGGCGGCCGCGCGAAAAGTATCGGCCGCTACCAGCATTACTTCATGGCCGTTATTGCGTAGCGAACTGGCTAATTTCCCTATTGTTGTTGTTTTACCACTGCCATTGACCCCGACAGCCATGATCACAAAGGGCTGACCTTGAGGAATATGCAAAGGTTTGTCAATTTGCTGCAAGATGGCGATCATGCGCTCTCGCAAAATATTTTTAATTTGTGCAGCATCCTGGAGTTCTTTGCGTTTCAGACGATCCTGGACATCATTGATTATATCCTGAGCAAACTGCGGCCCCATATCTGCGGTAATCAGCAATTCTTCCAGTTCATCAAATAACTTTTTGTCCAGATTCTTGGAACCAAATAGGAGGTCATCAACATCGGTTGTCAGAACAGCGCGGGTTTTTTTCAACCCTGACTTAAGTTTATCCAGAAATCCCATTTTCTCACAGAAATACCTTTCACATATTTGTTCCTTCATAGCCATTTTCCCCGCAGAAGTAAAGCAAGGGATTAACTAAGATGAATTAACCCGTATTGGCAAAAATATTAAGAAATTTTCAGTTCAGATTGACCGAGACTAACGAGGAAATGCCCTGCTTTTGCATGGTCACGCCAAAGAGGCTATCGGCGACTTCCATGGTACTCTTATTATGTGTAATCATAACAACTTGAGACTTGCCGGCCACATCCTTTATCAGGCGATTAAAGAGATTGGTATTGGCATCATCGAGCGCGGCATCAACTTCATCGAGAACCAGAAAGGGCGAGGGACGGTACATTAAAATGGCAAAGATAAGCGCAATCGCCGCCAAAGATTTTTCACCGCCGGAAAGCAAGGTGACATTTTGCGCCCTCTTACCGGGAATTTGAATGGCTATATCCACACCCGTTTCCAGCAAGTCATTCTCGTCAGTTAAAAGCAATTCGCCATGGCCGCCGGGAAAAACATGAGCAAACACTTCTTTAAAGCAGGCATTAACTGCCGCAAAAGTTTCGGCAAAGCGCGACCGGGAAATTTTATTAATCCTTGTAATTGTTCTTTCCAGAGAGTTAAGGGATTCATTCAAATCAGAGATTTGAGTCGACAGGAATTGATAACGTGAATTCAGCTCTTCGTACTCATTGAGCGCGAGCAAATTAACTTCACCGAAATTATCTATCTTCTGTTTATCATTCTCCAGGATTGATCTTAACTCGGCTAATCTCTCCTCTTCGATTCTATTAAAATCTCCCAACATATCTTCCAGGGCGACGTTGTGTTTTTCCGCTACGGCCGCTTTCAAATTATCGCCATGTAAAACTATCTCACGGCATTTAATTTCAATTTCGTTAATCTGATTACGTAAGTCATCCAGCTTCCTTTTGACTTCTCTTATTTCATTTTCCTGAGTTTTCAATTGTTCATCTTCCCGATTTTTACCGGCTTGTTTTTCCGCCAGAGCGGCCTCGTTCACGGCCAGATTGCGATATAACTCCCCCAGCGCCACCTGCTCGGCTTCAATCGTTTGAGCAAGCAACGCCAGCTGCTTTTCGCAAGCAACGATTTCCTCGTTTTTAATTTGAACTTCATTTTCGATAGAGCTGATGTCATTTTGCAGGCGCAACATCGTTCGCAAATCGGCCTCTTTCTTTTCTTCCTGTGAGGCCAGAAGAACTTTTTTCCCGGTTATCTGGCGTTCCTGCTCATCAATCGCCGCCCGTGACTGTTCTCTTTGGGCATTAAATAAAGAAATAACATCCGTGAGCGTTTTTTCTTCTTCTTCTTTGCCCAGAGCTTCCGCGCTGATTGTGCGCAGTTTTTCTTCGGCCTCGGCTTGCTCGGCCTTTATGTTTTGATGGTTGAATTCGAGAGCGGCAATTGTTTGTTTTAGCCTTACCTCTTCATCATTAAAACGTTCACAGTCTTTTTTTCTGCTGTTAACATCAATTTCCAGTTTATGAATTCTGTTTTTTATCTGGCTTAATTCTTCTTCCCACTGAGCAATTAAAGAAACCAGCCTTTTTCTCTGATCTGATTGAGTTGCAAGATCGGGAATAAGCAAGGCCAGATCTTTCTCCAGCTCCGCTATTTCCCGTTTGGTAGACAGAAGGCTTTTTTCCACGGCCGAACCGCTGCCACCAGTGAGTACGCCATGAGGGCTGATAGTATCGCCTTCCGGTGTAACAAAAGTTCCCCGGAAACCATTTTTTTTCCACAGACTAATCCCGCTGGCGATGGTCGGTGTAATCAATACGTCTCCCAGCAGGCAATCGGCAATCTGCTGGAAATCTTCATGACAATTAACTTTGTGCAACAGTGGTTCAGCTTCCATCAAATGATCGGCACTGTATGCTTCGGCAGCATGGCTGCGCAGCTCGACCGGCATAAAACTCCCCCGGCCCAATTGACCGTTTTTGAGATAATCAATTGCTTTTACACCGTCTTCCTGGCTTTTCACGACAACATACTGGAGTTTATCACCTAACACCGCTTCCACCGCAGCTTCGTACTCACGGGGAACATTTATATGATCAGCCACAACACCATAAAATTTATCGCGGCTATCCTGCTGCTCAATTATTTCCTTAATACCATCATTGGACCACTTGTAAGCTTCCTGAAACTCCCGCAGAGAATTAAGCCGTGATGTTTTAACGCTGCTTTCTTCCTTGATTTCAGCTATTCTCTCTTCAATTGCTTGCAAATCAGTTTTTGTCTTCTCGACTTCATCCGCGGTTGACTCTTTTCTGTCCTGCAGGTTAATGAATTCTTCTTCATCACGAGACAGAGCCTCTTTGATAGCCTGCAACTTACTTATCAACTCAGTAAGTCTTTTTTTATCTTCCTCGATTTCCCGATTTTCTCTTTCTTCCCGTCTTTTTAGATCATCGATGCTTTTGGTCAGAGACGAAATCATATTTTTGAGCTTTGCTTTCTCTGTTACCACATCAATGTATAGAATCTTCTTTTCTTCGAGTTGGCTGTTGAGTTCTTTATCCGCATCGAGAAGTTCTTGAATCTTTTGCCGGCCTTCATCATGCTCCGCTTTTAATGCAGCTATACGACCTTCTGCCCGCGCAGCATTTTCCCGCAAATTTTCAATTTCCCTCAGCAAATCGGCTTTCCGGGCTTGCATCGTATCAATGTCGGCAGTATCTTTCTGTTTGCGATCGGAAGCATCGGAAATCTGGCGGCGGGAAAATTCAATATTCTTCTCTTTGATGTTTATGGAATTCTTAACTTCGTATTGTTCCTGCTGCCCTCTATTGATTATTTCGTCGTTTTCCAGAAGCTTTGCTTTCATTTCTTCCAGAAGTGATTCGCGGACATCCAAATTGGCGCGCATGCCCGCATCATGATTTTGCATTTCATCACGCACAGCCTGCAAAGACGACCCCTTTTCCAGAAGCTCAGCATAATTGTGGAGGGTAAGGGTGATGTCTACTTCTCTCATGCGCTGTTTTATTTCTTTGTATTGTTCGGCTCGCTTGGCTTGCCGGGAGATAGCATTAAGTTGGGATCTCACTTCTTTGATGATATCGTTGAGCCGCTGCACATTGACTTTCGTTGCTTCCATTTTGCGGACAGCAGCATCTTTGCGGCTTTTGTATTTGGAAACACCGGCAGCATCTTCAATAAACAATCTTCTGTCTTCGGGCTTGGCCTCAACCATAGTGGCCACGCTGCCTTGCTCGACTAAAGAATAAGTTCGGACACCCACTCCGGTACCCATAAAAAATTCTTTGATATCAAGCAGACGGCAGGGAGCACGATTTATATAGTACTCACTATCGCCGTCACGGACAACTCTGCGGGTAATGGACACTTCCGCCATTTCCGCATAAGGGCCGATAAAGCTCTGACCGTTTGCCGATAAAGTCATGGTAACTTCCGCCATGCTTACCGGAGCGGCATCCTGGCTGCCATTAAAAACAACATCGTCCATCTTTTTCCCGCGCAATGCCTTCACCCGCTGCTCACCCATAGCCCAGCGCAGGGCATCAACGACGTTTGATTTTCCACAACCATTGGGCCCGACGATAGCTGTAACACCGCTGGCAAAATCAAGAACGACTTTATCGCGAAAAGATTTAAAACCGGATATTTCTAGTCTTTTTAAATTCATAAGATGTCTTTAATTATTCCATTCAAATTTAACGAACTCTAACAAAAGATATTTCCTTTGTAAAGAAAAAATACAACAAAATGTGTTGCCTAAATATTCATACCACAATATATAGTGCTTTGATCTCTTTTATGATTTTGCCCGGACTTGTCCTGAAACATCTTTATATTTACTTAAGAAAGCCTCCGGCAATAAAAATTGTCCACCTGACAGACACAACCTACTCTCCGCATGCTTTGATAATCGCTTCGAGCTCCGCACGGAGATCTCCTTCAATTGATGCCCTTTTGCCCGTTTTTATACTAACGGCAACGGAAACAACATCCGCCTCTAAAATGACCCTGTCTGTACCCTTGATAGATATGGTCTGGTGAATAGTAACTTTTGTTTCACCTAAGCTGGCAATCCGAGTCCGGATGTCCAGGATGTCATTCAGAAAAGATGATTTTTTATAATGAATACTGATATGAGTGAGAGGCAGATAAAATCCGGCCTTTCCCACGCGGGAAAAGAAACCGGGAAACTGATCGAAAAAATCGTAGCGGGCCTCCTCGAGCATTTCCGGATAGCGCACGTTATTGACATGTCCAAACTGGTCGAGATGGTACCCTCGAACCTTTATTTCCTTATTTTTCATAGCATGTTCCTCCTTGAATTGAGAGCCAAAACGAGACGATTCCTGACTGGCCGGGGTTTCTCTTTGTCA
The DNA here is from genome assembly GCA_964469905.1 of uncultured Smithella sp. Taxonomy (GTDB): domain Bacteria; phylum Desulfobacterota; class Syntrophia; order Syntrophales; family Smithellaceae; genus MVRV01. Next base: position 11,500 of record CAYXZW010000032.1, on the reverse strand, counting down.
GAAGAAAGTTGCGACGTCAAGAAAAAGGTAGGGGAGTAAGTTCTTGAACAATAGCTTATTTTTTTCTTTATCTACCATGCGCACTTAGGCAGACGCCTTATGAACCATTGTCGGTCATGGCGAGAATGTGATATAGTTGTTTTGAGCCAAGAGGCACGCCGGTAAATATTCCTTATATCAACCGGTATTCCAAGGATACTTTTATGACTCGAAGAAGATCGCGCAGTAAAAAGAACCCCATATATCTCGAAGACATCACCGATGTTCTTCCATTCGAGAGGTCTCGAATAGAGGCGAATGACTTTTTTTCAGCCAATCTTTTCATGGGTCTGTATGACGAGAAACAGATCATGAAAAAGCTGGAAAAAGTAGGCATAATACAAATTCTTCATCAGAAGGAGTTCCGTAAACTCCTGATAAGCATCGACAAGCAGGATGCTTTTACATCCCGACTCTATGTTAATTTCGATACACTGGATGAAAACACAAGGCTCATTGAGGTGATAGTGCGCGAAGGATTCTTCAAACCCAGGCAGAGCTTTATACCCGCATATGATTTCACCGGCGGCCTGCCCATGCTCCTCATTGAATGGCTCGCGCTGCAGGACCCCACAGCCGGGTTCACATCCGATAAACCGAGACTGCCCGGACAAGATTACCCCGGCCTGGGCGGATTAAAAAGCATGCAGGAATTCCTCTATAAACTGGGAAAGGCTTCGGGTAAAGCCGCCATTATTGACATTCCCGAATATTTTCATACGGCCGTAATCTATTCCAGTCTCTATTCAAGGATATATTCCGCAACCTATTCCTTCTTTTCGCCGGTTGATGCAGGGATCATGCAGGCCATGAAAAGAGATCTCAACGAAAGGTCCCTTGCCGATATTTCCTTTGCCATTGCCTTCGATTGCCTGATCAACACTAATACCGGCGAGCCTGCCCGGTGGATATCATCCGAACAGGTTTACCCAATATCAGAAAAGCTGAAGAGATATGTGGAAGATGACCGCTACAAAGAAATTGCCCTCGCCACCATGAATGATTCAGCGTTTTCCATCAATTGGGAAAAGTTCGATCATCTAAAAGAAAAAGGTCTGCTGAATGAATTATAGATAACAAAATCTAATTTCACTTGGAAAAAGAGAATTGCTCAAATGGCCGAAGAAAACTGGGTTATTATATATAAGGCCGCAGGGATGGTTAATGCCCGGATAATTATCGGCCGATTGCAGACCGAAGGGATACCGACGCGTCTGCAATATGAAGCTATCGGAGTTATATCATACTCTCTGGATGTTGATGGCCTGGGTGAAGTAAAGATTTTTGTTCCGGAGTCATTTGCCGACCAGGCCAAAGATATTTTAGCTCAGCGCTTTGACGAAAATGACCTGAATTGGGAGGGAAAGTAATGCCGTTTTCGGAACGATTTACGTGAAAATGCCTTCCAGTACCGTTCCGCACCGATTACATTTAATATCCTGAAGATTAACGTTGATAACCTGAAAGCCGTAACGTTCGACTAAACAATTACCGCATTGAAAACAACAAGTGTTTTCACCTTCCTCACCAGGCACATTACCGCTGTATACATATTTCAGGCCCGCCAGAAGGCCTATTTCGCGGGCACGCTGAAGCGAAGCAATGGGGGTAACCGGTAGATTCAGCATTTTAAATTGCGGATGAAAACGGCTGATATGCCATGGTATTTCTTTGCCCAGGCCGGCGATAAAGCTGGCGATATCTTTAAGTTCCTCATTACTGTCATTCAAACCGGGAATCAGTAAAGTCGTAATCTCCACCCAGACTCCCAATTCTTTCATTTTCTGTAAGCTTGCCAGAACAGGTTCCAGACGCGCCCCACAGTGCTGGCGATAGAATTCATCCCGGAAAGATTTTAAATCCACATTGGCGGCAGATAAATATGGTTTGATCGTTTCCAGCGCCTCGGCTGACATAAAACCATTAGTGACAAAAATATTCTTTATACCGTGCATCGCGGCAATCCGGGCTGTTTCATAAGCCAATTCAAAATAGATCGTCGGCTCGGTATAA
>CAYXZW010000032.1:0-9348 GCA_964469905.1 uncultured Smithella sp. | reverse complement strand
GGCAATCCGGGCTGTTTCATAAGCCAATTCAAAATAGATCGTCGGCTCGGTATAAGTATAAGCAATAGTTTTTGATCCGCTTTTCTTTGCACAGGCGACAACTTCTGCCGGTTGAATCTCTTCACCGGCAATCATGCGCGTGGAACGGGGCATTTGTGAAATTTCGTGGTTCTGGCAAAATTTGCAATTTAAATTACATCCCGCGGCAGCAATGGAATAAGATTTCGATCCGGGATAAATATGAAAAAACGGTTTTTTTTCAATGGGATCAACATTTTCAGCAACTACTGTTCCGTAAACAAGCGAATAAAGAATACCGTCTTTATTTTCCCGGACGCCGCAAACACCCCTCCGGCCCGGTTTAATAATACACCCATGAGCGCATAAGTTGCAGTGCACGCAGTCATCCGCTATTTTTTCATAAAGCATTGCTTCCCGGATCATTTATTGATCTCCTGCAACATATCCCGAACAGCTTCGGGAGCAGTAGACCGAGAATCGGCTTTAAGCCGATAAGATTGCCCGAGCGGATTTTGTACTGTACGGTAAGTGTATTTCACAGGAAAGGAAAGACCGACAAACGCTCCCAGCGGATTCTTCATATGCGGGACTAATTCTTCCAACTCTGTGGAAAAATCATAAACAATAGCAGGAAAATAGATTACGCTGCCCCATTTGATGGTCTGTGTACCAATCAGACTTCCGGCCATTTCTTTTACTTCTTCAATACTGAAAAAACGGATTTTTTCCGCAAGGGGAAAGCCGAAAATTTCCTTCAGCCGCTGCTGCGTTCCGGCAAATGAGTATTTATTTAAAAACCCGATAAAAATGCGGTCACGGCAAACCCGAATTGCTTCGGCAATAACTTTTTGAGGACTATCGGCCGTCTCCAGAGCATTAATTATAGTTACAATATCAAATTCATCGTCGGAAAAAGGCAGGTCTTCGGCTTTGCCTAAATGCAGATCAATGCCCGATCCCATTTTTTCCCGGGCGGCATCGAGCATATCCGCAGAGGAAGCAAAACCAGTAACCGAGCACCATTTATCACGAAAAATCTGCAAGTAATTGCCTGTACCACTGCTATCTATACACAGCATTCTTTCCCCGGCACACGGCACAATCAGCTCCAAAATCAACTCTTTTTGCCGGGAAAAAAGATACTGGCCATGAGGTGTTTTCCATTGCTCAGTTGGGAAATCAGCTTTTTTTGGGTCGTAAACCATTGAGCCAATCCTTATTCCACCATGATATTGAAAAAACATAATTCGCAGGCTGTTCAAATACCCTGCTAAACCTTTATATTAAATCCGATATCCACTTCACTGGCTGGTTTGCCGCCGCGAACACCCCAGTTTTCCATCGGCACTTCATGTAAAACTATAGTAACATCATTAGCTTTAATACCACCACGGCTGGCAAGTTCATCAACAATATTCTTATACAGATTCCGTTTGGCCTCAATTGATCTCCCCTGAAAAGCAGTTATTTCAATGATAATATGGTCGCTGGTTTTATCCGGGGGCATTTCCCTGTCCGCCGGCGAAAGTTCATAAATCCTCTGATTGCGATCGTAATCAGGAATCTTAAAAGCATCGACCAGTGCCTGATGAACACCATCGAGTACTGCCTTCTTGTATTGTGCAGGCTTACCCGCCTGCATTTCAATTTTTACTATTGGCATAGCAAATTATACCGCATTTTATAAAAAATGTATCGTTTTGATTGCAAAAATAATATTTTCCCCCAATTGGCAATTGAAGATTCGGACTAATAGATAAATCCTTGTGAAGATGACGTTGGAGAATACATTCTCCAGGCTAAACGAATAGATGTCAAGACCATGGAAACTCTGGCTTTCGGCTCTTTCCAATGCACAGCGGGAAAGGAGGAGGAATTACTCTCCGGCATAGCGGTGCTGGCCAGGAGACTTATCGAATTGAAAGAGTGATTTCTAATAGTATCTTTCTTCAAGAGACGAGAGATTTAAAAACACACTATTTGTGGGACATCAATAATGTCGGCATTCCCACGGAGCAAATAAATGTTCCTTGACACTATTGCCGTTCTCGACTAAACAAAATTATATTAAACTCTCGCCTGTTTTTGAACATGGTCAGAGCATCAGAGCACGGCAAACAAGTCTGGAGACATTATGGAAAAAATGCCCATTACCAAAGAGGGTTTTGAAAAATTAAAAAAAGAACTGGAAATTATAAAAAATAAGTCTATTCCCGAAAATATTCGTGACATTGAAATTGCGCGTGCCCATGGTGATCTTTCGGAAAATGCCGAATACTCGGCAGCCAAAGAGAGACAATCTTTTCTTTATGGCAAAGTGCAGGAACTGGAAAATAATCTTGCCTTGTCCAATGTAATTGTCCTCAAGGGTCAAGCAAGCGATAAAGTTATCTTTGGCTGCTATGTGACCATTGCCGACAGTGAAAATGGTGAAGAAATAAAATATCAACTGGTCGGACCGTTCGAATCCGACATCAACGTAAATAAAATATCCGTAACGTCGCCTATCGGCAAAGCTCTGATCGGTAAAGCCATAGGCAGTGAAATTAACGTCCAAACACCGGGCGGCAGCAGGAATTTTGAAATAACAGATATTTCTGCTGAATGATATTCACCGGAGACTTCTGAGATCAACTTCTTCACTAATAATCTATATTGAATTGGGAAACACAATTTTCTTATTGAATTAAGTATCTTTTCCCTGATGATGAGTTTCGGTATTATGTAAAACCTTACCGACAGGCATAACCAAAGGAAAAAGGGACTGCTTTTTTTCAAGGCAGTCCCTTTTTATTTGTGCAACAGAACTCCCGCAGGGAATTATATCGAAACTATTTCGTTGAATAAACCATTCACTGCTTTAGTTATCCTTCCAGAACAAGAGTTGCATCAACGGCTACAGCACCTGCCGCCGTGATAATCAGCGGATTGATATCAATCTCCCTGACCCGGGGGCAGGAGAGCCCTACGTTTCCCAGCGCTATCAGAATAGCCGCCAGTTTTTCTTTATCCACCGCCGGCGTACCCCGGAAGCCTTCCAGAAGTTTTTGGCCGCGAAATCTCCCGATAAGACTGAAAGCGTCTTCCCGGGACAAAGGGGCCATGGCAAAAATTGTTTCATTGAAAACCTCTGCCATAATTCCGCCGATTCCCAGCATGACACAAGGCCCCAGCTGAGGATCGCGGATAAGACCCAAGATAAGTTCTACCTTGCCCGATACTTGCTGTTGCAGCAGTACTTTACCCTGGCCGTTCATCTTTTCCTTTAATCCTGCAAACACATCCGCTACCGTCTTACGGTCAGGAATTCCCACCTGCACAAGACCCATTTCTGTTTTGTGAATCCCGCCGGGAACAAGCCCTTTCATCACCAGCGGATAACCCATGTCATCGGCAGCCTTTAAACATTCCTCGATATTATCTACAAGATGTTCTTTAACCATCGGAATGCCATAAGCCTTCAAAATCTGCTTGGATACATGCTCATCCTGGGGGCCAAGGCCTGATTCCAGAATATGGCCAAGATCAGGGGATAACGTTGCGCCGGAAAAAGCGAGCTGTGGAGCCGGAAAATTAATTGAGGCCCGGGAGCGAAAAACAGTATTGAGGCACTCGACTGCCCGGTAAAGCTCCTGAAACAGCGGCAATCCGCAAGACATTGCGTCCTTCTGGTAGCGAAACACCTCCTCGCGCAGTCCCATAAGCAATACAAAGACTGGTTTACCGACATCTCTGGCCTGAGCAGCAATATCGGCAATATCTAATTTTACGCGGGCATTCCCGGGAAAAGTGATCAGTAATGCGGCATCAACACCGGGATCGGCCAGGACTGCCTGCATTGATTCATGATAAACATCGATATCCGATCCTAAATTCTTTTCTATGGCCGGCCAGATATCCACAGGATTAGTCGCCGGCATCCAGGCGGGGAAAAGTTTTTGTAAAGTACCTTTTGTCTGCTCTGATAATACAGCAACAGACAATTGCATTTGATCGATAAAATCAGCGGCAAGGATACCGGATGCACCACTGAAAGAAAGAATTGCCACGCGCCCGGTTCCGGCAGGACGCAGCGGATAGGCTGCCAGCGAACGGCATATATCCATCATCTGTTTAAAATCATTGGCCTCAAAAACGCCGGCCTGAGCAAGAACAGAGGCCAGCACCCGATGATTGGAGGCCAGCGATGCCGTATGACTCATTGCCGCTTCGGCGCCTTTGGGACTTTTACCGCCTTTTAAAACAACTATCGGCTTGGGACATTGGCGGCATAACTCGATAAACCTGCGCCCGGAGGAAATTGATTCCAGATATAAACCGATAACTCCTGTATCCGGGTCATTAATCAAATACTCTAAAAGATCAGATTCATTCACATCCAGTTTATTCCCGATGGAGCAGACCTTGCTTACGCCCATAATCCCGTTACTCATTATGTCAACGAGAAAACTGGCCGATAACATCCCACTCTGTACAATCAGCGAAACTGATCCGGCAATAAATCCTCTTTTTACGGCTTCCGACGACATGAAAGAAAAGACATTGTTATTTACTGCATCCACCAGACCCATGCAATTGGGACCCCACAGGCGGATGCCTGATTCTCGGGCCAGCTCGGCCAGCTTTTTCTGCAAAACCTGTCCGTCCGGGCCGGATTCGGCAAAGCCTCCTGATTCAATCATGACTCCGGGAACTTTCTTCACTATGCATTCTTCGACAGCCGAAATTACCTGCCGGGCGGGAACAAAGACGATTGCCAGATCGACGGATGAGGAAATTTCCTGGAGTGAAGCGTAACACCTCAGTCCTTCGATCTGCTGGTATTTCGGATTCACCGGATAAATGTCCCCCTGAAAACAGGTGATCAGATTTTTAATGATTGCGTTGCCGCCCTTGAGCGGATTGGGCGTTGCTCCGATAACAGCAACCGCTTGAGGCTTAAAGAAAAAATCCATAAAAACTCCCTCGGTAATGAATGTTATTCCGTATCAATAAAAAAGGGGCAGCACACTCAATAATGCGCTGCCCCTGGTCATATTCTAAAGATCTTTCTTATTTTTCGGCGACACGAATACGCGTTATTGCCCGCGTTAAGGCCAGATTGATTCTGGCAAATTCGCTATTTTCCTTGACCATTTGAGCCAGACTAGCTTCTGCCTTTTCTTTTGCCCGTTGGGCTCTGTCTTTATCAATGCTATCGGATCTTTCGGCAGTTTCAATCAGTACGGTTACTTTCCCTGCGGTTACTTCCGCATAACCGGTATTAACAGCATAATAAGTTTTTTTCCCATCTTTGGTAAAATTCAGTTCGCCAATATCCACCGAAGTCAAAAATGCTTCGTGGCCGCGCAGAACACCGAATTCACCTTCCGTACCGGGAATGGTAACTTCTTCTATGCCTCCGGTAAACGCCATTTTTTCCGGCGTTACGATTTCCAGTATTAATTCGTCCGACATCTACTTCCTCACTTATTCGGCAAGTTTCTTGGCTCTTTCCACTGCTTCTTCAATGCCACCAACCATATAGAAGGCCTGTTCCGGCAGATCGTCATGCTTGCCGTCCAGAATCTCTTTGAATCCGCGGACAGTATCCGCAACGGAAACGAACTTTCCTTCCGTGCCGGTAAATTGCGCCGCGACAAAGAATGGCTGTGACAGGAAACGCTGAACTTTACGGGCACGGCTGACTGTCAGTTTATCTTCTTCGGAGAGTTCGTCCATACCCAAAATTGCAATGATATCCTGCAAATCTTTATATTTTTGCAGTGTGACCTGCACCCGCCGGGCAACCTGATAATGTTCCAAACCCAGAACGTTAGGATCCAAAATTCTTGATGTCGAATCCAGCGGATCGACGGCGGGATAAATACCTAGTTCAGCAATGGGCCGTGACAAAACGACTGTTCCGTCCAGATGGGCAAAAGTAGTTGCCGGAGCCGGGTCGGTCAAGTCATCGGCAGGCACGTACACGCATTGCACAGCTGTAATTGAACCTTTGGTTGTTGAGGTGATTCGTTCCTGAAGTTCACCCAAATCCGTAGCCAGTGTCGGCTGGTAACCGACGGCCGAAGGCATACGTCCCAGAAGAGCGGAAACTTCCGAACCAGCCTGAGTAAAGCGGAAAATGTTATCAACGAACAAAAGCACGTCCTGACCTTCCACATCGCGGAAATATTCCGCAGCGGCAAGTCCGGTAAGCGCGACTCTGGCGCGGGCTCCGGGCGGCTCGGTCATCTGCCCGTAAATCAAGGCAGCTTGCTTAATAACGCCGGATTCCAACATCTCCCGATAGAGGTCATTACCTTCACGTGTTCGCTCACCCACACCGGCAAAAACGGAAATACCGCCATGATGCTGAGCAATGTTATGGATCATTTCCATCATAACAACCGTCTTACCGACGCCGGCGCCACCGAACATTCCCATCTTACCACCACGGGGGAAGGGGACTAAAAGATCAATAACCTTAACTCCCGTTTCCAGAACGTGAACTGATGTATCCTGCTCCATAAAAGACGGTGATAGTCTATGAATCGGCATGTAATGCTCGGCATTAATCGGCCCCAGACCATCGACCGGACGACCGACAACGTTTACTATTCTGCCCAGGCATTCTTTTCCTACCGGAACCATAATGGGTGCGCCGGTATCCTTGACAATCATACCCCGGACAAGTCCGTCTGTGATATCCATCGATATGCAGCGGACAACATTGTCTCCCATATGCAGGGCGACTTCAATAATCAAGTTATCTTCCTGATCATTAATAGCGGGGTTGGTTACAGTGATTGCATTTAAGATACTGGGCAGTTTCCCCTCTTCAAAGGCCACGTCCACAACCGGTCCGATAACTTGTACGATCTTTCCTGTATTCATAACTATCTCCTCACCAATAGTCGTATTAGCAAATTCTTTTAGCAGCAATTTGCTGCCAATATTTTATCCCTTAGCTAAGGCCTCGGTACCGCCAACAATATCCATCAATTCCGCTGTAATTGCAGCCTGTCTGGCCTTGTTCATCTTCAGCGTCAACGAGCTGATTAAGTCCTCACAATTTTTGGTAGCATTATCCATAGAAGCCATACGCGCTCCGTTTTCGCCTGCTGATGTTTCCAGAAGTGCGCGAAAAACCAAAACGTGAACGTACATGGGCAGAAGTTTCTGTAATAATATTTCGTCCGACGGCTCATACTCATAATCCTGCCTGTTTTCGGAATCGACGTCAACATTTTGTCCGATGGAAGGCAAGGGGAAAAGCCTGACTAACGTTGGTCGCTGTACCGAAACATTAACAAATTGATTATAAATTAAATAGAGCTCATCATATTCTTCATTGATGAATGAACTGATTACATCATCGGAGATGGAAACAGCCAAAGTCATGTCAAACTTGCCGAAGACATCAACATGCTGAGTGATAATATTCGCTTTTTTCCGGAAATAGTCTCTTCCTTTCCGTCCGACATTGATCAACGAAATATCTCTTCCTTCAATTCCCTTATCTCGCATGAACCTTTCGGTTGCTTTGATCAAATTGGTATTGAAGCCGCCGCAAAGGCCGCGATCGGCAGTCATACAGATCACTCTGATTTTTTTAGGATCACGGACAGCCAGCAGTGGGTGGGACATGTTGTCCACGCGTAAGGCCACACTGTTGAGCACATCCATAAATTTACCGGCGTAAGGACGGAAATTTTCCATCCTCAATTGCGCTGCTTTAAACTTGGACGCAGCTACCATGTTCATAGCACGCGTAATTTGCTTTGTTTTTTGAACAGCGCCAACTTTTCTTTTTATGTCTTTCAGCGAGGCCACTACAACATTCTCCTCAACTAATTAATTTTTATCTTACTCAGCAACAAAGACAGAATCAAATTCCGTCAACATATCTTTCATCTTCTTTTCCAGCTCCGGAGCAATAACTTTCTTATCTTCAATTTCTTGCATTATTGCCGGATATTTAGCTTCCACAAAGGTCAACAATTGCTCCTCGTAGATACGTACTTTTTCCACTTCATATTTATCAATAAAACCTCTGGTTCCCGCAAAAAGCACGACAATCTGTTTGGAAAGAGACATCGGCCGGAACTGCGGTTGCTTCAGTAATTCCACAAGACGCACACCGCGATCCAGTTGCGCTTGAGTTGACTTATCCAGATCGCTGCCGAACTGAGCAAAGGCTGCTAACTCGCGATATTGGGCCAGATCAAGCTTGAGCGTTCCGGCAACCTGCTTCATTGCCTTAACCTGGGCGGCACCACCGACGCGGGACACCGACAAACCGACGTTAATTGCCGGACGAACGCCGGAGAAAAATGCGCTGGGTTCCAGATAAACCTGACCATCGGTAATAGAAATAACGTTGGTCGGAATATATGCGGAAACGTCGCCGGCCTGCGTTTCAATAACAGGAAGAGCAGTCAGAGAACCGCCACCAAGTTCGGCACTGACTCGTGCTGCACGTTCCAGCAAACGGGAATGGTTATAAAAAATATCTCCCGGAAAAGCTTCACGTCCGGGAGGACGGCGCAAAAGAAGCGAGATCTGTCGGTAGGCTACAGCTTGTTTGGAAAGATCGTCGTAAATAATTAATGCATCCTGGGCCTTATCACGGAAATACTCGCCGATCGAACAGCCGGCATAAGCAGCAATATATTGCAGTGTCGCCGGATCCGAGGCGCAGCCGGCCACAACGCAGGTATAGGACATGGCATCATGCTTCTTCAAATTTTCCACAACCTGGGCAACCGTTGATTTTTTCTGACCGATGGCAACATAGATACATTTAACACCAGTGTCTTTTTGGCGAATGATGGCATCAACACAAATTGCCGTTTTACCGATTTGGCGGTCGCCGATAATCAATTCCCGCTGACCGCGCCCAATCGGCGTCATGGCATCAATTGCTTTTAAGCCCGTGTACATTGGTTGATTAACCGGTTGACGCTGAATAACACCCGGGGCAACCATTTCAATACGTCGGTATTCATTGGTTTCAATCGGACCTTTTCCGTCCAGAGGTTTTCCCGTGGCATCAATGACCCGGCCTAGCAGCCCTTCACCAACCGGCACCTGAGCAATCTTACCTGTTCTCTTAACAATATCACCTTCTTTGATGTGGGTAACTTCACCCAGAACGGCAACACCGACGTTATCTGCTTCGAGATTGAGAACCATACCCAAAATACCACCCGGGAATTCGAGAAGCTCCATGGCCATTGCGTTTTGCACGCCGTAGATTCTCGCAATACCGTCACCGACGGACAAGACAGTTCCGGTCTCGCTTATATCCAGCTTTTTTTCATAGCTTTTAATTTGCTCAGAAAT
>CAYXZW010000031.1:0-36531 GCA_964469905.1 uncultured Smithella sp. | reverse complement strand
GTTCCTCCTTGTATGTAACAGTCGCCGGCTCCGAGAGCCGGCAACCTGTCAATTAATATTTATTAGTTGCGCAGGGGCTTGCCTGTTGTCAACATGTGCATAATGCGATCCTGGGTCTTTTGCTCACCGCAGAGGCTCAGGAAAGCTTCTCTTTCCAGATCCAGAAGTTCCTGTTCCGTTACATACGTTCCTTCGGCACAGTCGCCGCCGGACAGAATGTAGGCAACCTTCCTGGAGACATGAACATCGTAGTCGGAAACATAATTGCCGACTCTCATATTATATAGAGCCGCATTGATCAGACCACGGAAGTTTTCACCCATGACGGGAATCAGGGCGGGTCTTCCCGGTTTGTAGTACATCGACATACCCAGAACGAGCTGCTTGGCATCCCAGATCTGCTGATCGCGTCCCAGACTGATATTTTCCGTCTTGCGGATGTAGCCCAGCTCCATTGCTTCCGCGGCGCTGGTTGCTACTTTCGCCGTGGCGATATTTTCAAAAGCCTTGGCATAATACTGCTGAAGGTTCAGACCCGCCTCAAGGGCGCCGGTCGGAATGCCTTCCGTAAGACGCAGGGCAATTTCCTTGCAGCCGCCGCCGGCCGGAATAAGACCGACACCAACTTCCACCAGACCGATGTAAGTCTCGCCGCAGGGTTGGCAGCGTGCGCCGTGCATTGTTATTTCACAACCTCCGCCCAGAGCCATCCCCGCAGGAGCAGTAACCGTTGGCTTGGAGAGATATTTCATTCTCATCAGGGTGTTCTGGAGTTCGGCAATGCTGTTCTCCACGAAGTCCCATTCGCCTTTCTGAATGGCCATAAGCACTCTGAAGACGTTGGCACCGGCGGAAAAAGCGCGCTCATCATGATTGGCAACAACCAGACCCTTGAAGTCTTTTTCCACGATATCACAGCTGGCACTAATCATCTCGACCATGCCGTCGTCGATCGCATTCATCTTCGTATGGAATTCCAGGCAGGCCACGCCGTCGCCGATATCGACCAGGCTGGCACTCGCGTTTTCCTTAACAACCTTTTTCTGATCTTTCAGAGAGGGCAGAAGGATGATCTTCGGGTTTTCATCAACCTTCACGTAGCCCTTCGCTGCAAAATCATAGATGTACAGGCCGTCTTTCTTCTTGTTGTAGAAGGTTTCGCAGCCGGCTTTCAGCATTTCTTCAATTTTCTTGGGCACTTTCTTCTTGAGTTTCTTCATAACATCGACAGATGCCTTCACGCCTATGGCATCCCATGCTTCGAAGGGACCGAGCTTCTGATTGTAGCCCCACTTCATGGTGTTGTCGATATCCATAACTCTGTCGCAGATCTCGGGAACGCGGTTCGCAGCATAGATGAAGAGGTTGCAGAAGTATTCCCGGACTAGTTCGGCTGCCGCATCGTTGCCGTTGAAAAGGACTTTCATTTTGGCACCTACGCCGCCTTCGGCCTTGTTGGCTGCGGAAACGGAGGCAAACTGCACCTTCGGCGCCGGTTTGTATTCCAGGGTCTTGTAATCGATAACCAGCTTGAGCTTCTTGCCTTTTTCATCTTTGGTTTTCTTGTAGAAGCCCTGCTTCGTCTTGTTGCCCAGCCATTTTTTCTCCATCATGGCCGTCAGGAAATCGGTAGGCATGAACAATTCTCTCATTTCGTCATCCGGAACAGCGTCATAGAGGTTTTTCATGACATGATGCCCTGTATCGAGACCGACAAGATCCATCGTAGCGAAAACGGCTGTACCGGGCCGCCCCATGGCCTTCCCGAAGATGGCATCGATTTCCTCAATCTTCATATCTTTTTCCACCATCAGGCGGATGACATTGGCGATATCGAAGATACCAATGCGGTTTCCGATGAAGTTGGGAGTATCCTTACAGACGACAACGCCCTTGCCCAGAACTTCTTCGCAGAACTTAATCATGTAATCGACTACTTCCTTCTTTGTGTCCTTGCCGGGAATAATTTCCAGCAGCTTCATGTAGCGGGGCGGATTGAAGAAGTGGGTACCCAGGAAATGGGCGTTCATGTTGGCACTGAATTTCGCCGAAATGTCCTTAATGGGAATACCGGACGTATTTGTGGAAATGATACAACCGGGTTTTACGGCCTTTTCGAGTTTAGCAAAGAGCTCCTGCTTGATTTTCAAGTTTTCGATGACAACTTCGCATACCCAGTCGACATCTTTGAGCATAGCCATATTGTCTTCGAGGTTGCCGATTTTGATCATGGAAGCGTTTTTCTTGGCAAAGAAAGCGGCAGGCTTGGCCTTCATAATGCCGGCCAAACCGTTGGCGGCAAAACGGTTCCGCCAAGCCGGACTTTTTTCCGTGAGTCCTTTCGCCTTGTCGGCGTCGGTAAGTTCAAAGGGTATAATGTCCAGAAGAACACACTCGATCCCCGCGTTGGTCAGATGGGCCGCGATAGTAGCACCCATAACGCCTGCACCCAGAACAGCAGCTTTTTTAATTTTATAAGACATAAGTTTCCTCCTCAGGAGAGATTACCACGGTGCGGCGCCGCTGTATGCCATGAAAGGTCGCAGCGACGTCTGTCACCGGGTTATAAGTTATTTGTCAACATTAAATAGTAAATGACTCGTCAGCAATTTCTATCGCAATCTTATCACCGGTCTTGATAACTTCACAGCGGCTCTTAATAGTCGGAAGAATTTCCGTTGCGAAGAATTTGGCCGAAGCTATCTTTCCGGCATAGAACGCCGCGTCAGCGTTGTCGCGGATCAAGCCCCGCTGTTTACCCTTGGATTCCTCAGCGCCGGCTTCCTTGTAAAGCAATCCCAGTTTTCCCTCGGAGATTAATGCGGCGTCGAGAAGAAAATGACCCATCAGCAAATCACCAAAAGTATCGAGGAACGGAGAGGCATACAGAATGGGTACGAGAAAATTGCCGCTCTTTCCCATGCCAGCCAATGTCATGGTCAGTTCTACCACGGCGTTGAATGCCTCTTCCAGCTTTAAGGCATACTTTTTGAGATCTTCACTGGCCTTGGCTTTGGCGATCGTTGCACCGATCAGACCCATCATGGCCATCATGTTGGCACCCTTGCGCTGTCCCAGCTTTCTTCCTATCAGATCCAGAGACTGGATTCCGTTCGTTCCTTCATAGATGGCGGCGATTTTGCAATCCCGCAGATACTGTTCTACAGGATATTCCTGACAGAATCCATATCCGCCGTATATGTCAATGGCCTTATTACAGATATCGAATCCACGGTCGGAAGAAAAAGCCTTGCACAGAGGTGTGAGCAGTTCCACAAAACCGTGCCATTTATCATGGTCTTCCTTCGATGAAGACGACTCAGCCATATCCATACAGTAAGCCGCAAAGTAATTCATTGCGCGGATGCCTTCCACATATGATTTCATCCACATCAGATCCCGGCGGACATCCGGATGCTGAATGATGGCGACGGACTTAGCGTCCGGGTTCTTCATTTCCCACACCGGAACACTCTGGATTCTTTCCTTGGCGTACTGAACTGCATGTTCGTAGGCGGCGGAACCATGCCCCAGTCCCTGCATACCGACTTCCAGGCGCGCCTCGTTCATCATGTTGAACATGACCTTCATGCCTTCCCTTTCCTTGCCGAGAAGTTCGCCGATACATTTGCCGTCATCGCCGAAATTCAGCGTACAGGTGGCATTGCCCTTAATTCCCATCTTGTGTTCCACGTTGCCGGTATGAACGTCATTGAGCTTACCGAGGCTACCGTCTTCTTTAACCTTATACTTCGGAACGATGAATATGGAGATACCACCAGTTCCCGGAGGATCACCTTCGATCCTGGCCAGAACCGGATGAATAATGTTCGGCGCCAGATCGTGATCGCCAGCGGAAATGAAGCATTTGGTTCCCGATATGCTGTACGTTCCATCGGGAAGTCTCTTGGCTGTTGTTTTCAGCGCCCCGACATCGCTGCCGGCACCCGGTTCGGTCAGACACATGGTGCCGCACCATTCACCGGAATACATCTTGTACATATATTTGTTCTTCTGCTCTTCTGTTCCGAATTTTTCAATCAGCCCGGCTGCGCCGATAGTCAGACCGCCGTACATGATAAAAGCGATATTGGCAGCGGCAAACATCTCCTCGTAGGCCGTGAACAATACAACTGGCATTCCCTGTCCGCCGACATCCGGCGATTTCATGGGACACATCCACCCGCCTTCCTTGTATTTATTGAAGGCATCCTTGTAGCTTTTCGGTGTCGATACGTTACCGTCCTTCAGGTGGCAACCTTCCTTGTCTCCTTCCGTGTAAGTGGGAAGGATAACATTGATGGCCATTTTCTCGGCCTCACTCTGCATCATCAACGCATCATCCTTCGAGAAATCCTTGAACTTCTCCGTCGCAAACAGCTTCTCGACACCCAGCTGTTCAAAGAGGACAAACTGCTGATCTCTGGTATTAACTAACCCGTTACTCATATATACCTCCTAATATGGATTTGATGTAGATTTGTAATCATAAGATTTATGCCCATCTGCTGAAAAGCCCCTCAAAGATAAAATCTTTTGACAGGAAAGGGTTTTTATCCGACAGAACAAGGGGAATATTGAACCCGTGAACAACGGTCATTGTTTGACCGCCGGTAACAATACCAGTGGTGGAGTACCTTAATATCTCGTTGATGTCAAGAAATATTTAAGAAATCTGACAATACACATCATGTTGATATAATTAAACATTTTAAAAAATGATTTGCCAATTATTATCCCCGAAAAGGAAAATAACAAGAATCATCGGTCGCTACTGAGCGCTGGGCGGCCCTCAAAGAAGGCCGTAATTTCGACAATAAGGAAACAAAATCATCCCCTATTCCGAAAGTGCAACTCTAGAACGAAATTAATATTTTTCCGCACATTACCGACCGAAGAAACAGAAGAACGCCTGGAAAAGCTCAACCAGATAATTAACTGATATTCACATACAGCAGCTTTACGGTGTTGTTGCCTGATACAAAGCAGGATCAAAAACTACATAATTTCTGCCTGCTGCGCGGTCAAATCTTGCTTGGCCTATCTTTCCCGCCAGTTGGACCTGTTCGAGTTTCCTGAATTCGTGCGCTTCGGCCTGAATATCAGCCAGGGCGCGACAACCACCTGGCAGATGACCAATAACGGTGACACGCTCCGGAAAGCCAGCCGCATCATAGCGAATCGAATAGGCCTCCACCTTCAAAGGACCGTCGGCACGTTCCACCGGCTCGGGTAAAGCTGCGGCATCGATTGATTTCTGAATGGCCGCATAATCTTCGTCCTCCCAGAAATTCTCCGGAGGTTCCGCACCATAGATGCCAATAGCATGCTTGGAGTTGTACCAGCCATTGGCTGTTACCATCGCTTTTAAACGACGATCCCGACGGATGCGATCCATTGTCGATACAATGGCGTGCAGGGAATAATTGTTTCCGGGACCTCCAAAAAAGGCCAAGCCTCCTGTTACCGATAAATCGCGGGAATCATTTTCGGGAATACCGATAGCCTGACGGGCTATTTCCATAGCCGATGGAAAGCAGCTGTATAAGTCAAATATCCCGATATCACTAAGTGACAAGCCGGCCTGCTTCAGGGCCAAGCGGGACGCCTCTGCAATAGCCGGTGAATCAGCAAGCCGCGGTCTTTGTGTGACATGCCAGACATTATTCAATTCCGCCCCACCCATCGGATAAACCCAGCGGGAAGATTCAATCCCCAGCGCCCGGGCATCGCCCTCACTGGTCATAATCAGCGCCGCCGATTGATCCACATTGATATTGGACATCATGTGCAAAGTGTAAGGATAAACGACAAAGCGGTTCTTCGGCGCCGGCAGAGTAATCTCATCTGCCGATAGTGCCTTGCGGCTCCAGGCATGGGGATTCTCGGAAGCAATCCGGGAAAGGCGTTCATAGCGTCTGCCCATATAGAGGCGGTGCTCCTCAGGTGTTCTCCCGGCGAGACTGCGCAGAGCGGTTTCAAAAAAAGGATACATATACTGGGGCATGAAAAGATCGTAGGCTCTTTCGATCCTGTTGTTGGGTTCTTCATACTCATCGCCCTGTGCTTCCAGCATTTCCTTTTCATGGTCGCAACCCAGATGAAGCATGGCGTCAAAATTGGTGGGAAGATTATGGGCATTGAGCTGTTGAAGGGTGATGTTATCAGGCCAGTGCAGTGTTGTTGTTCCACGGGATGCCCGATACATGGCATAAACCGCTTCCGCGCCGGCAATTAATACCGCCCTCCTTCTACCGGCGGCAATATCCCGGGCAAACCGGTTAATAAGCTTTTGGGGAGTATTACCGCCAATCAGCGAATAGATGGTCTCCCGTGATCGAAGGCCCAATGCTGTCGACAGTGCAGCAGGAGTGTTTTCGTCATCCCGCGAAAAACTGTTGACCACACATACCGTATCAACAAGCGCCGCCAGGCCTTCGGCACCGGCGTCCGCAAACGCCTCGCGGCTGGCCCTGATCATGAGCCCCAGAGGGTCTTGCGCACCAGCAACGTCACGGGGCTGGGTATATTGTGCGGCGCCAACCAGCAGCGGCGCCGCCGTATTTTTCTTTTTCATGGAAGATGCTATAAGCCACCTTCACAACTTTGTCAAATACTGCCAGCTTCTTTTTATAACATACCAGGCAGCATGAGTATGGGCCTCAGCGTCAAATGCCCGGAGGAAGACCTTTATCAGGCCATCCTCCGGGCACACAAAAAGCATTTCGTTCGAAAAAAGCGGTCGGCCTAGGCCGTTGTTAAACAATAACTGTAACTTTGTAGCATCGTGACCGGCATAAGGGGCCGTAATGAACCGGTCTTTCCATAACCTGAAGGTCACAAGACCCACAGGGGTGGTTAAAAATGTAATGTTTATTTCGTAACGGCCCCTAACGGAGCTGTTTGGCCTCGTCGTTCATATCCAGCGCCGCCATGGCCTCAGGCGTTGGAATACCCGAGGCTGGATTAATATCCATCAACTCATAGAAACGCGCTTTCATCGGCTCCAGATCAACCTGCGATCCTTCCGCCTCACCGTCTTTCCCCGGTTCCAGCATGCGCGGTGTAAGACAATCGTCGGCCGACGTCAAGCCATATCGGTAATTGATCAGGCGCTTCAGGAAGAACACCCGCCGGCCCGCCGCCATCATATCTGCGGCCTCCCAGCCATAACCAGCCACCGTGTTGAACAGCGAGATCCAGTCGGGAATAGTCACCTCCGCGTCGGCAAACTGGCAGAAACAGGCGCTGTTCTCGATGGCCCCCAGAGCGATCGACATAACCGCCGCCTCGGCCTTGTTTTCTCCCGTTTTCGGCTCCAACATAAAATCAAAGCCAATCTCCGGATAATATCGGGCACCCATCTCGACAAACAGCATCGGGTCCGCCACATGACAGGCGCCGCGCGGGCTTACCGCATAAGTCAGGGCCATTCCGTGACCCCCGCCCCGGGGATCGTGCATTGGAGCCTCCATACCCTTGCTATGAACCGTGTAGTCCAACCCCTTCCCGATCTTCCTGGCTGCCGCTACACTGCCATCCGCCAGCAGATCCCCCAGTTTCCCTTCCCGCCGGGAAATCATCGGGAGAATCCGGTTGATTACCGTATCCAGGTCCCCCCAGGTCAGCGCGATGCCCCCCGTATCCTCTAAGGTTAAATCACCCCGCTCGAAGGCCTCCATCGCCCAGGCAATCGTACCGCCCGCGGAGATAGAATCCAACCCCAGATCGTTGCAGACACGACCGGCCTTGCAGGTCGCCGCCAGATCGATAGAACCAATGAGCGTCCCAAAGGCAACAATAGTCTCGTATTCCGGGCCCGGTCCATCAGGAATGGCAAACGGACCATCCTTCACCTCCACATAACGCTTGCAGGCGATTCCGCAGTAGGCACAGGCACCGCGCCGCGTGAGGTAGTTGTCCGTCAGGGTGCTCCCGGTCAGAGCATCCGCTGCTTCCTCCCAGAAATTGGACGTCCAGTTTTTGACCGGAACGTCGCCGCTGTAAACTCCGCCCATCAGGTTCGCCGCCGTCCCGTTCTCATGTAGAACATTAGAGGCCACGGCGTCCTTAATCCGCACATTCAGGTCCTTGCGGAGAACTTCAAAGGCAGCCGGATCAGCGAGCGTCATCTCTTTTTTCGTCGCCTTAATGACGATGGCTTTGAGATTCTTCGCGCCCATCACGGCCCCAAATCCGGCTCGTCCCGTCGCGTGATGCCCATCGTTAAGGATCATCGTGTAGCGAACAAGATGCTCCGCCGCCGGCCCGATTACCAGAGTCCGGTAATCCTTGCCGTATTTCGCCTTCAGGGCAACGGTGACCTCCTCTGTTCCCTTTCCCCAGTAATCCCCGGCGTCCTCGAACGTGATTTTATCATCCACAATCAGGAGCAAAGAAGGCTTGGCCGCCTTACCTTTAAGGATAAGGCCGTCAAAGCCGGCATAACGTAATTCGGGTGCGAAAAATCCGCCGCATGACGAATCACCCCAGTGCCCTGTCAGCGGCGAACAGCCCGCCACACTGTTCCGACTGGCCCCGGACAAACGCAAACCCGCAAACGGACCGTTCATGAACAGGAGCATAGCCTCCGGAGACAGGGGATCGGCCTTGATGTCGCCCCGCTCCCAGAAGAGCTTTGCCGCCAGACCGCTGCCGCCGATATACTTCCGGTAGTATTCCTCCGGCAGGGCCTCCACCGTCGCCTGACCCGCCGTTAGATCCACATTGACAATCTTGCCTGTATTGCCGTTCATAAAACACCCCTCACATCATCCGGACGCTTTATGCATCCGTCCTGTTTGTTTTCCGCATCGCGCCAGAAGGCGTTCAGGCGCAGAACCAAGGATCGTCTTATTATCCCCTGGCCTCTAGTCCCGGCATCCGCCGGGCTTCGCTTCAGCCTTTTTTACTTAATTATCTTGTCTTCCCATCCCAGGTCCTTGAGAACAGTCATATAGATGGCGGCGACCTTCTTGAGCTTGGGGGCAAGCTTAAGTAACCCCGTGGCCGACCCCTTTACCCGGATCTTCCGGCGGGTGATGGCCATGACCGGATTGAGCTTATCGGACCAGGAACGATGGGCATCATCGGCCGACAAGCTCATGATCAGATCCGGTTCTCCGGCCGGTTTGCCTGCACCGTATTTAAGTTCCCCGGCGCGGGAATCAACCCAAAATGAACAGTTGGGACCGCTCTCCGTATAATCAAACCAGATGAGTTGATTGACTTTTTTCAAACCTTCGAACAGTTCGGGGTCGGCTGCTGATGCCGCGAATAGTGCTAAAAATGCCTTGACCGGTTCCGTTTCGTCTTTCCAGTATTCCATGATGTTCTCCTCCTTTTTTAAGTGTTTTACAGGGCACTAATATACAAATTCAGAATATCTTCTTCCTCGCAATAGCGGGGATTGTAGCTGATCTGGCCATCGCCCGAAGCAAGTTCCACCAGCGGCTTCAGCGCTTCGCGCTCTGCCGGAACACCGAAATCCTTCAGCGTCTGAGTAAGACCAATCTCTTTAAGGAGATCTTTCACCGCCTGAACCGCCAGTCTTCCTGCAGCTTCGGGTTCTTTCCCGTCTACTGGTATCCCCATGGCATCGGCAATCATCATGAATCGCTCCGGCCGTTCCGAAACATTGAAATCCATTACATGGGGCAGCAGAATCGCATTGGCCAGACCGTGCGGAATCCCATACTGCCCGCCCAGTGAGTGGGCCAAGGCATGGACTGCGCCGGTCATACTGTTGACAAACCCCATCCCGGCGATACAGCTGGCCAGCAGCATGTGCCCCCGGGCATCGATGTTTTCCGGTTCGGCAACCGCCCGAGGAAGATACTTAAAAATCATTCGGATAGCGTGCAGACAAAGAGCATCGCTGATCGGCTGGGCGGAGTTTGAAGTCGCCCCCTCTACAGCGTGGGTCAGCGCGTCCATCCCCGTAAAGGCAGTGATCTTCGCTGGTAGCTTTACGGTAAGTTCCGGGTCCAGCATGGCAATGTCAGAATTGCAGTACGGATGAGTGACCTGGAGCTTGGCGTGCACTCCGACATCCAGAACGACCATCGCGTTGGTGACCTCACAGCCTGTCCCGGCGGTCGTCGGAAAGGCGATATGGGGAGGCAGTGGTTTCGCCCCGTCCCAGAGAGCGGCCTGAGCGGCCAAAGGAGTAAAGTCATCTTCACCGCCGCCAATCATAATGTTCACCGCCTTGGCCGTATCCATGACGCTCCCGCCACCCAGAGCAATAAGACAGTCGGCGCCTTTATCACGATAAAAACGGGCGCCTTCGTTAATAATGTCGATCCGGGCATCCTGGAGAATCGAGTCAAAAACTCCCACCAGTTCCAGCTCTGAATTGCCGACCGCCTCGATGATCATCTGGGCCACCCCGGCCCCAACCAGTCCCTTGTCCGTATAGATGACTACCTTCGTCCCCCCCAGTTGGGCCATCTCATAGCCTACCTCGCTGCGCAACCCTGGAGAGTACATGATCCGGGGTCTGTTGACCCAACTAAAAAACGGTTCAAACGCGACTTCTGGATATTTCATAGCGTCCTCCTTTTGATAGACGTCCCCGAAACAGGAACGGTAAATTTAAATCGAATAATAGATAATGTGATTTACTTGAGAAGATATTGCTTTCCACCAATAGCAAGAAACGTTAATCGTTTCTGTACATTTCTTCGATGAGATCGGCAAATTGCGCATTGATCGCCTTGCGCTTCACCTTCATTGTCGGTGTCACCTCACCATCTTCGGTATAGAGCTTTTTATCCAGAATTCGGAATTTACGAATGTTTTCCACACGGGCAACCTGGGCATTCACTTTGTCAACCTCTCGCTGAATCAGGTCGATCACCTCTTCTGTTTTTGTCAAGGTGGCAAAAGTTGTGTATTGAACCTTCAGATCCTGCGCGTACTTCACTACATTATCCTCATCAATAACGATCAGGGCGGTGATATACTTTCGCCGATCACCGATGACGACCGCATCGTTGATGTAAGGGGAGAACTTCAGGATGTTTTCAATATATTGCGGAGCGATGTTTTTGCCACCGGCTGTAATGATCAGATCTTTCTTGCGGTCGGTGATTTTGAGGTATCCATCGGCGTCAACCTCACCCACATCACCTGTGTGCAGCCACCCGTCGATGATGACCTCACGAGTCGTTTCCTCATCCTTGTGATAACCTTTTATGATCGCCTTGTGCTTGACCAGAATCTCGCCGTCTTCGGCTATCTTGACCTCCGTACCAGGAAGAGCCTTACCGACAGTTCCCAGTTTGAAATTCTCGATGTCCGACATATGAGTGGCGCCTGTCGTTTCCGTCAAGCCGTAGCCTTCCCGGATGGGAATGCCCATGCTTTGGAAAAATTTGAGAATATTATGAGAAATAGGTGCCGCCCCGGAAATACCGAGACGCATTCGGTCAAAACCCAGACGCTTCTTCAATTTCCAGAAGACGATGAAATAGGCAAGATTATAGGCGGCCGTCAGGGAGAGAGGCGGCGTCTTTTTTGCAAGGATCAGGTCATTGTAAACAGTGCCGATCTTCAACGCCAGATGGTAAGCCTGCCGCTTCAGCCAAGTGGCGTCGTCAATGCGGATAATAATACCGGAATAATATTTCTCCCAGATCCGCGGCACTGCGTGAAACATCGTCGGAGATACATCAATCATGTCCGCCATTACCGTATCGGTATTCTCGGTAAAATTGACAACATGTCCTACAACGATATGAACAAGAAAATCGAAAATCTGTTCAAAAATATGATTCAGGGGCAGAAAGGAGATGGACTCGTCATTTTCCGTAATTTGCGCTACCTGGCAAATGGTCTGTCCCATCCAGAGATAACCTTCATGAGTCAGCATGGCCCCTTTGGGCATACCCGTTGTTCCTGAAGTGTAAATAATACCAGCAACGTCTTCCGGTTTGGTTTGATTAATCAGATCGACAAAAAGTCCCGGGTTTTCTTCATCGGTTTTGCGGCCCAATTCCAGCAGCTCTTCAAAGCTCATCAGCATGGGATCATGGTAATGCTTCAATCCCTCCATGTCCCAGACGATCAGCTTTTTCAGAGCCGGTGTATTTGCGCGAAACTCCAGTGCCTTGTCCAGTTGCTCCTCGTCTTCGCACAGATAGACAATCGACTCGGAATGTCCGACCACATATTCACATTCCTTGGCGGGACTGGTCGTGTAGATGCCGGCATAGATCGCGCCTGAACACATGGCGCCGAAAGCACAATATAGCCATTCCGGCTTGTTCTCGCCGATGATGGCAATATGATCCCCTCGCCGCAAACCCAGAGCATAGAGACCCAGTGATACCCTTTTTGTATTCTCCAGATATTGCTCCCAGGTAATGTCCTTCCAGATTCCCAGATGCTTCCATCTCATAGCCACACGCTGGGGTTTCTTCTGAGCACGATCCAAAAAAGCCTTTGGCAATGTATCAATTGACATCATCATCTCCCCTGTTAACGGAACCGAACCTTTCTCCGATACCTTTTGTAACCTTTTACCGATGTTTCCGTGGCGACGCCGAGGTAGAATTCCTTAACATCGGGATCCTCCCTGAGAACTTCGGGCTTGTCCGCCCGGACAATGCGGCCGTTTTCCATCAGAAATGCATAATTGGCATATTTCAAGGCCATATTGACATTCTGCTCTACCAGGAGGATCGTCACCCCGTCTTTCTTATTGATGTCCCGGATGATAGTGAAAATCTCCTGCGTGAGAAGAGGAGAAAGCCCCAACGACGGCTCATCAAGCATCAGGAGCTTCGGCCTGCTCATTAGAGCCCGGCCAATAGCGAGCATCTGCTGCTCTCCGCCACTCATATAGCCGGCCTCCTGCTCTTTCCTCTGTCTTAAAATGGGAAAATGATTGAATACATTTTCGATGTCGTCTTTGATGCCTTTCGCGTCACGCCGCGTATAGGCGCCCATGAGGATATTTTCCATCACTGTAAGTTCGGGAAACACTTCCCGGCCTTCAGGGACGTAACTGATGCCCATGCGGACGATCTGGTCAGTATCACTGCGCTCGATACGCTGGCCCAGAAATTCAATTGTCCCTTTTTCCGGCTGCTCCTCCTTGAGGTCGTAAAGCAGGCGCATGATAGTTTTCAAAGTCGTTGTTTTCCCGGCACCGTTGGAACCAAGCAGGGCGATGATATCTCCCTGATTGACCTCAAAGGAAATACCGTGAAGGGCCCGAATCAGATCATACCATGTTTCAATGTTCTTAACTTTAAGCATTGATGGATTCCTCCCCAAGATAGGCCTTGATCACCTCGGGATGACTCTGAACATCCTGCGGAACACCTTCCGTTATTTTTTCCCCGTGGTTGATGGCAAGAACCCGATCGGATATCCCCATAATCATTTTCATGTCGTGCTCGATAAGAAGAATGGTTACCTTGTAATCTTCCCGGATGTCCTTGATCCAGATATTGAGATCATCTTTTTCCTCGGTATTCATCCCGGCGGATGGTTCGTCCAGCAGAAGAATCTTGGGCTCGAGAGCCAAAGCCCGTCCTAGTTCGACAAGCTTCCGTTTTCCATAGGGCAGGTTGGCAACAAAATGATCCCTCACCGATTGCAAATCGAGAAAGTCGACTATGCCTTCTACAATCTCCCGGTGCCGGATCTCTTCCCGGGCGGCACTTGATCGCCGCCCCAGCATGAAGGCACCGGAAAGGATGCCTGTCTTCATGTGGATGTGACGCCCCAGCATTAGGTTATCCATCACAGTCGCATTGGAAAAAAGCTCAATATTCTGAAAGGTGCGGGCAATGCCCTTCCGTGCTACCCAGTCGGGATAATGGCCAAGGATATTTTCACCGTCGAGGATTATCCTCCCCTGATCCGCCTTATAAATACAACTGATCAGATTGAAGATCGTCGTCTTCCCCGAACCGTTGGGACCAATGATCGAAAAGATCGAGTTCTTTTCAACATTGAAACTTACGTTGTTGACCGCTTTGAGTCCTCCAAAACTGATGCTCAGATTTTCAATCCTGAAATGGTCCATCGTAATCGCTTTTCCCTTTGATTAAATAGGTTAAACGTCGCGAAAGATTGAGTGTTGCAGGAGCCGTTACGGCTCCCACAACTTGCTGAATGCCTTCATTACGTTATGCAAGGATCTAACACTACTTCTTCTTCCATGTCGCCAGATCATTGGGTGTCCAGTCCTGAACCGGAACATAGGAACCATTGGGACCGCATTTCCAGATCATAATGGAATCTGTTCCCTGATGACGCGTCGGAGTGTAGGTGATCTTCCCTCCAGTTCCCTGAAAGTCCTTAATCTTGTCCAACTCCTTCAGGCAAGCTTCCGTGCTCAGATTTTTACCGACTTTTTTCAGAGCATAAATAAGAGGTTCGGTAAACAGTATTCCGGCATGAAAGAAAACACCCCACCGCTCTTCTGGCGTGTATTTTTTTGCCGCCTCACGATACTTGACCATAAGCGGGTTGTTGGAATCAGGCGGCAGGGTGAAGGCACCGGTAATGACGCCCTCCCAGAGACCGCCGGATATCTTGAACATCAGGTCGTAATCACTCAGCGTCATTGAAGAAACCCACTGCGGTGAAAAACCGATAGATTTACTCGTCTTCAGAGCGATGACTGCTGTTTTGGGGGCGCCCCATATTATGACGGCTTCCGCACCCAGGCTCTTAAATTTCTGCATCTGCGACGCCAGATCCTGCTCGGTAGGCTCAACAGGAATTTCTGCCACCGCCTTGATCTTTAATTTATTCAGACGCTGCTGAACTCCCTTGAGACCATCTTTCCCGTAAGGATCATTCTGATAGAGAACACCAATCTTCTTGATCTTGAGTTTTTCGACAACATACTTGGTCAGAATGCTGGCTTCGTCCTCATAGAGGGGCATGATGGTGTAAAGGTAGGGGTTGACCGGGAAGACGTATTCGTTGATTGTTGTGGCCGGACCAACCCAGATCACCTTATTTTCTCTCAGATAATCCTTAACAGCCATACCGCCGGCAGCCCCGGTACCGGCGACAAACGAGAAAATACCCTGCTGCTCGACCAATTCCTTCACGACAAGCTTGGTCTGGGCGGGGTTGTACATGTCATCCCGCACAAAATGCTTCAAATTCCGGCCGTGAATACCGCCCTCGGCATTCACGATGGCGGCCATAACATTGGGACCGCGTGCCACATTTCCCCATGCAGCCGCTGGTCCTGTTTGCGGACCCCAGGCGGCAATCCGAATTTCCTTGTCGTCAAAACCTGGTTTCCCGGCGAATGCGGCCGGTGCGATCATACATAAGACTGCCACAATAAAAGTAATAAGCATAAACGACTTTTTATAACTCATTGTTCTCTCCTTTCAGCGCTATAATATGATTCTTCCTCCGACAGCAACCGGGCAATTCCCTCTTCTCCGGTTTCTTGTTTCTCCCACAATTCCGTGTTTCGAAATTGAGCTGCCGCCTTCCTGCTCTTACAAAACCCTTCTGCAACGCACTTAATATTATCGGTTTGTGGCCAAACGGTCCTTTTATCCCTTATACCACGCACCACCCTCCTTGATGAAAGGGAAGGCAAAATTGACCTCGGTTTTCTGTCCGATGCCCTTATAAACAAGAACCAGATCCACTTCTACCTGCGCAAACTTCTCCACTTTCGGATAGCGCTGACGATCATCGTTGACGCGGATATTGGATATTTTGACTATTTTATAGGAGGCAATGGCCGGAGCATTCTTTGCCTGGGCCAGGTACATCTCGTAAGTATTACTGGCACAGTAAACGGACGAGGGCGCCAGGCTTTCGTAGATTGCCTTGTAGTCCCTCTTCACTTCCGCATCCAGGTAATGACGGGCGGCCTTATGAATGGCGCGGTTTTCAAAATATGCCGCAAGGCGACCGGTCGTATCGGCGCAACCAATGATGAAGACAGCAAGTAGAGCCACACTTCCGCTGACGAGAATAGACTTCTGTTTCCTCCTTATGCTTTTCAAGCTCCGGTAATGCAAATCACTCAAGTTACTTCACCACTTTCTTACTGAGCGTTAATTGCTCAAACCTTCTTCACATAATGCTTGGCGAACAAGCCGCTCGGACGAATACACAACACGAGGATGATAACAACAAACGCCACGATGGGCTTCCACTCTGGCCAGATGTAGCCGAATAAGTTTTCGATCAACCCCAGCAATTCTCCGCCGATGAACACACCCGGAATGCTCATTAACCCTCCCAGCACGGCCGCGGCAAAAGCCCGAAGAAACGGCTCCAACATGAAACCGGGATCGAGCGTCGATCGTGCCGCAAAAAACATGGCCGCGATAGTGCCGATCAGCGAGCTGAGTCCCCAGGCAATGGAAAACATCCGCTCGACGCGGATGCCCATGATCTTGGCGGCGTGTTTATTCTGTTGAGTGGCACGCATGGCAATTCCCAGTTTAGTATATTTAAAGAAAAGGAAGAGCAGGATCATAACTACGGCAGCAGTAATGAATACGGCAATGGCCCAGTTGTTGACGATCATTCCCTTGATGGGTTCGTGTGTCACCTGATAGGACATCGGGATAACAAATTCATTCTGCTCCGGACCCCATTTCCACCCCGCAAAGCCCATCAGCAACATCTCGGCGCCGAGGGTAATGACGATAAGACCAAGAAGGCTGGGATGCTTAGCCGGCCTCAAAAAAAGGAATTCGATCAGTATTCCGAGAAGAATGGCAAACAACATAGTTATGATAAAAGCCAGCCAGAAAGGGTAATGATAATAGTGAAGGATATGGAAGGCAATAAAAGTCGAAAACATGGCCATTTCGCCCTGGGCAAAATTGACGACTTCCGATGTCTTGTAGATGATGACCACGGCGATGCCAAATAATCCGTAACACGCCCCGATAGCCAAGCCTTCAATGATTAGTTGCCCGATCATTTGTTCCCCCTGTTGTCGTTATCCCGGTATTTCAAGAGCATTGCATCTTCCTGCAAAAGACAGATGTGCCCCAAAGGTAATTCTTTGTCTGTTAAAATGGCCAGGTCATCCAGTATTTTTTAATACGAATCCAGATGCCGTACATACCCAGGGGCTCGAAGATCACAATACCGAGCATAATGAGACCCAAAACGATGCCATTGATGTTTTCGAGACCTACGACGGTAAACCAATTACTGGAGACAGTCAGCATTAATTTACCGATTACCGGTATCTCCGCAACGTTTTTGAGCAAACTATACTGCAGGTAAGTAATGAGGACCGCTCCCATAATCGGTCCCGCAATGGAACCGAGTCCGCCAACCACCACCATTACCAGAAAGACAATGGACAGCATCATATTGAAAGTGAATGGATCGAAAAAACCGAGAACAAAACCGAACAGGCCGCCGGCAATACCGGCATAGAAAGCACTGATGGCAAAGGCAAGAGTTTTGTAGATTGTAAGATTGATTCCGATGACCTCCGCAGCGATGTCGCTGTCGCGGATAGCTACAAAAGACCTGCCCACACGGGTCTTCATTATATTGCGGGCAGCGATTACCATGATCACTGCAATGAAAAGGATCAAGTAATACTTCTGCCAATCCTGCTGCAGTATCAGACCTAACCCCAATTGAGGAACTCCGATTTCCAAAGGAGGAGTCTGGATACCGGTGCGCCCACCGAAAAATTGCCAGTGGCCGATCACGTGCATAATGGCCATGCCAAATCCCAGCGAAGCCACTGCCAGATAAGGACCTTCGAGGCGCAGGGCGGGCAGCCCGAGAATAAATCCAAAGAATGCGGCAATCAATCCGGCCAGCAGTAGTGCGGGCACAAAAGGCATCTGTAGTTTCATCATCAAGAGGGCTGTGCCATAGGCGCCGATGGCGAAGAATCCGGCATGCCCCAGAGATATCTGTCCGGTATAACCGACCAGGATATTCAGGCCAACAGCGAGGATGACGTGAACCATTACAATGTTCAGGAGAAAGATGTAATACTTGGGGGAGAAGAAAGGAATCGCCAGAAGAAACAACAATAGCGATGCCGACCAGAAGAGAACGGCTTTGCTTTCAAATAGCTGCACATCCTCAAAGTAATCGCGCTTCATGTCCATGTCAAAGCCTCATCCTAAAGAAGAACTATTATTTTTGCTCTAAGCTATGGAGAAAGGTTTGCTGATGCAATTTTTGGTTTTGTGATTATAGGGAAAAATTATTCGATGTCAAGAAAATTAACCGGAAAGAGAATAAACCGGAGATTATGAAATTGAATATTTGCAGAACCGGCAATAATAATACCGGCCTGTCAATACACTATTTTCTCCAGTCAAGAAGCATTGAAAATGCTTCAGAAAAAAAAGTTGCTTTCGTGATCAAAAAAAATTAATAAACACACAGTAGCATTAAAAAACCGGACACCTCACGTCTCCTTCATATCACGCTGAGGCGAATGCAAGTTGAAGGAGCAGGTAAAACCGTAAGACCTGTTGCTGAGGTTAATCAGCAACAAAAAAACCACGGAGAGTAATATGGGGAATAATCTGCATCATGTGCATGTATTTGCCGCCGACCTCAATAGAAGCATTAAATTTTACAAAGATTATTTTAACGGTAAAATTGTTCTGGATATGGATTTAGCCGGAGCCAGAAATGTATTTATGAAAGTGGGAAAAGGCCGGATCCATTTTTATGATCAGCGTCCCAAAACATCCGGACGCGGCAGTATCCATCATTTTGGAATCCAGACAGATGATATCCAAGGGGTTGTGACAAAAATGAAAGACAGCGGGATCGTCTTTACTAAGGACATTACCGATGCCGGATTCTGGCGCTATATTATGGTTCCGGCTCCGGATGATGTTCTTATTGAATTATTTGAAGTGGATAAAAAGCAAATCCCCGCCGAGATGATAAATTATTTTGAATGGTAACAATCGGACTAATAATAAAATCATCATTGACTATTGGAAGAAGCGGTGCGGAAACAGCTGTTGTCAGACGGACCATATTAACATAAAAACACCGCGGAGAATGATAGTATCCGCGCCAACAAAACCTAGGAGGAACAGCACATGAGTACATTTACACTGGAGAAGCCGGATAACCTTGTTGATTGGTGGGAAGAAAGCGCCGGCAAATATGCAGACAGAAGACTTTTTGGCACCAAAAACAAAAATGGCGTTTACGAATGGACAACCTATAAGGATGTCGGCGACAGGATTAACAATCTCCGCGCCGGACTGGCATCTCTGGGAGTCAATCCGGGCGACGCTGTCGGCATCATCGCCAACAACCGTGTCGAATGGGTTGTGGCGGCTTTTGCAACATGGGGGCGTAAAGCCCGCTATGTCCCCATGTATGAAGCTGAGCTCGTTCAAATCTGGAAATACATCATCACCGATAGCCAGATAAAAGTTCTTTTCGTCTCCAAGCCGGAAATTTATGAAAAAATTAAAAATTTTCCCAAAGACATTCCCACTCTTCAGCATATTTTCATCATCGAAGACGATGGCGAGAACTCGATGGCCGCCTTGGAAAAGCGGGGAGCGGCAAACCCCGTAACTTCGCAGCATCCCGGATCGGACGACATCGCTGAACTCATCTATACATCGGGAACAACCGGCAACCCCAAAGGCGTCTTGCTTTCTCATGGTAATTTTACGAGCAATTCAACAGCCGGACTTAAGATGTATCCAGAGCTGCGAGCAAACGAGGCCCTAACGCTGGCTATATTGCCCTGGGCCCATTCTTTTGGCCAGACCGGCGAGTTATTTGCAATTATCCGCTTAGGCGGCGCCCTGGGCATAGCGGAAAATGCAACGACTATTGCCGGCGACCTTGTACTGGTCAGACCAACTTTTCTGATCGCCGTTCCCCGTGTTTTTAACCGGATATACGACGGCCTGTGGGCCAAAATGAACAAGGAAGGTGGACTGGCCAAAACACTCTTTGTGATGGGCGTGGAAGCAGCCAAGAAAAAACGGGAACTAATGACAAAAGGCCAGTCCGATGTCCTAACCAATCTTAAATTAAAACTGGCGGATAAAATTGTCTTTGCCAAGATTAGGGAGCGTTTAGGCGGAAGAGTAATGGGAGCCATGAGCGGCAGTGCGGCCATGAACCCGGAAATCGCCCAGTTCTTCTTTGATATCGGCGTTCCGATTTACGATTGCTACGGCCTGACGGAAACGTCGCCGGCGGCAACAATGAACGCCTCTTATGATTACCGGCTGGGTAGTGTCGGAAAAGCAATAGAGAAAGTCAAAATCTTCATCGACTCCTCCGTGGTTGAAGAAGGGGCAACGGATGGCGAGATAATTGTTTACGGGCCCAATGTCATGAAAGGT
The DNA here is from genome assembly GCA_964469905.1 of uncultured Smithella sp. GTDB lineage: Bacteria > Desulfobacterota > Syntrophia > Syntrophales > Smithellaceae > MVRV01. The sequence goes on along the minus strand of CAYXZW010000031.1, from coordinate 16,201 downwards.
TACCATAACCGGCCGGAGGATACCCGAGCGGCAATGACACCAGACGGAGGCTTCCGCACTGGTGATCGTGGACGACTGGACAAAGACGGATTCCTCTTCATCACCGGACGCATTAAGGAGCAGTATAAGCTGGAAAATGGAAAATTCTGTTTCCCCGTTTCACTGGAAGAAGAAATCTGTCTGGTGCGTTTTGTTCAACAGGCGGTTATTTACGGCCTCAACCGGCCTTATAATATTTGCATTGTCGTTCCTGATTTTGATGTCCTGCAAAGCTATGCCAAAGAAAAAGGATGGCCGGCGGACATCAAAGCACTGGTAGGGCGAAAGGATGTCGTCGATACGATCAGTGAGGCTATAACCAATCAATTGAAAGGGAAGTTCGGTGGTTATGAAATTCCGAAAAAGTTTTTGCTTTTTCCCGAACCGTTCAGCCTGGACAACGGTATGCTGACTCAGACGATGAAACTCAAGCGCAATAATGTTCTTGATAAGCTAAAGGATCAAATTGAAGAGCTCTATAAATAGCAAATAATTGCTTTATGCTCCAAATACAGGTTGATTGTCTCGCTACCATAGGGTTATAATAATACTATATAGGTCAGCTTTGATTTCAGACAACCATTTATTTTAGGAGGTCACCATGAAATTGAAAACAAAAGACGGCGGATGGAATCCCTATCTTGTCGGCCTACTGATCGGAATTCTGGCAATTGTTTCCGCTTACGCGACGACGCAGATAATGGGAAAGACGAATTACTTCGGCGCTTCCACGACATTTGTCCGGGCCGCGGCCTTTCTGGAACAAACAGTCGCGGCAGATTATGTGAGCGCCAATGAATACTTCACGAAAACTAAAATCCGGGTGGACTGGCAATTCATGCTGATAATCGGCATTTTCCTGGGGGCGATGATTTCTTCCCTGACTGGTAAAACTTTCAAGCTGGAAAAGGTGCCTCCACTATGGGAAAAACGATTCGGACCTTCGATCGGCAAAAGGGCGATTGTCGCTTTTCTGGGCGGCATAGTGGCCATGATTGGCGCCCGCATGGCTGACGGATGTCCGAACGGCCATGGATTGAGCGGCATCATGCAGTTGTCAATGAGTTCTTTTGTGGCAATGGTGATGTTTTTTGGCATTGCAGTAATTGTCGCCAGACTTGTTTACCTAAGGAGGCTATCATGAGCGCAGAACAGATATTGGGATTGGCAACAGGCATTGTTTTCGGATTCCTGCTCCAGAAGTCTCAGGCCATCCGTTTTGAAAAACAAATCGGCGCGATGCTTTTCCAGGATATGACGATATTTAAAGTTATGCTGACCGCTGCGCTCGTGGGTATGGTCGGTATCTATCTCATGTCGGATGCGGGTCTGGTTAAACTCGGTCATAAACCGATGAATGTTGGTGCTGTTGTAATAGGCGGAGCGCTATTCGGCGTCGGATGGGCGACTATGGGATTTTGTCCGAGCACTTCTGTTGCGGCGCTGGGAGAAGGACGCATACATGTGCTGTTTGCCATCGCGGGTATGATTATTGGAGCAGCTTTGTATGCACACATTTACCCATTTATTCAATCTACAGTGGAGTCCTGGAAAGATTTCGGAAAAATCAGCCTACCCGATGCGCTAGGTGTTTCACACTGGCTCATTATTCCGTTTATGTGGGTAATTATTATCTCCATGTTCTACTGGTTCGAGAAAAAGGAAATATAGGGATTCAAATGCAACACAAAATACAGAGATAAAGGTGAATGAAATAATAAAAGGGGTTGCCCATTAAAAGACACCCGTTGAGAAAAATATACTGGCAATAAACTTGCTTTCTCGAGTTTTGTCGAGAATGCCTGATTTTTTAAATAATTGATTTATTTGGTAGTCCCACGGGGAGTTGAACCCCGGTTTCCGGCGTGAGAGGCCGTTAAAGAGCGTATTCCACCTGATTTTACATGCTTTTAAAGCCGTTTAAAACCATAAATAGGACTGTAAAGCCGTTTTAAAAGCCGTTTGGTTAAGAAAGTTCAGCTCGTGATATCAATCCTTTGAACCGCATCGTTCAACCGCCAGAGTATAATTACATGATTTCGAGTCCAATATTGAATTCAAAACTAATTATATTTGGAGGTTATAAAAATGAAAAAAATTACAGAAGAAGAAAAGGAAAGAAAGAATCGGTTAAGCCGGTTAAGGAGAAAGCTGTCGAAAAAGGGGTATGGTCTGGTGAAACCCAAATCGACGGTTGGAATTAAGTGGAACAAATACTTTGCCTATATTATAATTTTAGACACGGAAAAGGAGACACCATTTATTAAACAACACTTCCTTTTACATATTAATGATGTAGAAGCCATAGCAGATGAACTACCAACACGTGTCAAAAAGTAAAAGAATACATGGAGTATTGGATTAGCTAATGAAGGCCCGGCTACCCGCCGGGCTTTCTCCATCTAACAAAACAGACGATTAAGAGGCGGTGTAACAAATGAGGGAGAGTAATTACGAGACGGAAGATTATTTTTTACCACCATCCTTTTCCATCTCTAAAAAGATTGATGTTGCTGCCATAAATGGCATCCATCCACATTGTAAACAGCAGGTTATTGATTTTTTTAAAAGTAATGATTTTAGAAAAAATGAGGATTTTAAGCCGAAAAATGACCGGGTTTATGACAGGGCGATAAGGTTTGAGAAAGTGGGGGCTAGTAATTACGCGACGGAAGTTTATTTTTTCCATACCATAAAAGAAAACAGTGTGTACGGTTTCTTAAAATTAACCATTCATGATCCAGACAAAAAGCTCTTAATCATGATTGATAAATTCTTTAGGGAGCAACATATGGTTGCAAAAGTAACTATGGTTGAACTCGCATTTGATTTATTTACTGATGATGTTGTTGGGCTTTATGAATGGATTAATAACCATCTTCTTTTGAAATATCTAAAAAAACCTTTTGATACTGATTATGCAACGTCCACTTATACGGGTAATCCGCGAAAAACCAAAACCAAAGCTATCAGGGTTTATATGAGACCCATAGCTGGTCCAAAAACCTATGTCAGAATTGAATTGGTTCTGAAAAAAAATGTTATCCGATCAAAACGTATTGATGTTACTTTGCGTAATATTGATAAATTGAAACTTGCTGACTATTTTGATTTTAGAGTGTTGGACGAACGGGCTATTGTGAAACATTTGATCTGGAATAACAGAAAACAAATTGCCGGGATGGAGCGGAGACGAAAAGGCTCTGGTGGTCTATTGAGAAGAATGATCAAAGAGGGTTTGATTTATGGGACTTTTAGTAAAGACACTTTGATGAAAAAAATAAAATATTTAAAGTCTGATGTAAGCCAGTACCATAGGTTTTTATTACCACTGCCAGAAATGACCAGTTTGTTTATGCAAAACAACAAAAGCTATTTGCCCGCTGGTGAGGTTTAGCTTATGACAGTAAAATAGCTCGGTTGCTGCTGGCATAAATGTTTTGATAAAACAACTTGGGACGAATACACAGAACCGTTTGTTGAAATGACATAGCGGCAAACCTTCACGGGAAAACTACAGATTTATACGACAGCTTCAACTTTATTTTGTCACAGAGAAAAATTATGCTTAGAAGAAAAACATATGGTTATCTTATTGAGCAATTGCCCTCAATTTTCAGCAAATATAAACTAAAACAACTTGATTCGCATAGAATAAATGAGGATAACAGTGAATCATTGAACCAAAAATATATTGGTTTGGTATATTAAAATGCCAACAGTAATTGTTAAATAAATAAATATTCCAGTGTAGTGTATCACTTGTATTTAATTTGTAGCATATAATGTTCGGTATGGCACAAGAGGGCAAAACCATGAAAATAATTTCAGATAAATATTTGCAGTTCCAAATTAATAATGCACCGCCAGACCGGGTTGTAGCCGGGCTTTTTTATATAGCCGGGGTTGGCTATATTTTCTTTGATGTTGGTTGGGATGACGCGGCACTGAAGCCATATCATGTTATTGGCGAAATGATTAAAGAAGAAAAGAGCAAATGGGTATTTAAGGATGATAAAGATTGGATAGTAACCATCACGGAAATTGCCGATGATGATGAGCTTTATAGAGCGGCTGAAGATTGGTTTAATTATGTAAGGGAAAAGGGAATTGATGAGACCCAGATGAAAAATGGCTTGGCAAGAGAATTTGATATTGCCGAGGAAAAGATTGAAACTTGTTGGTTATACCAGGAGATAAAATAAATGTGGTTATTTACGAAGGATGGTTTTTTCAGTGTGGTTCAGAAGCCCCATCAGGTTGGAACTGAAATGATTACTATTCGTAGCCGCGATAAAAAAGACCTTCTGAATTTCTTACAGAAAGTTGCTCTTAAACCAGATCGTTTATTGACCACACCCCACGCTGATTATGAGTGCCGGGTTGATGTCCCCAAGAGTTTATGGGCTGGCTACTTGGCTAAGTGTGCTGAAGAAATAGATTATGACAATTTTAAGCACATGGTTGAGGAACGTGATCAAGAACGTGCGCATATCTACCTTGGTGTGTGGTCTGCAATGTTAAGTCTGAGCAAGAGAAAGCAGGGACGATGATTCCCATAGGGTAGAAAGAAATTTGCCTGATAGTATCAGGTGAAATGGCATTTGAGAATAACTTCCTAAAGCCAGTAAATCATCACGTTCAACTAAAATGAAGGATCAATCCGTAATAAATATAATTGACGTCATATATTTTGTGATAAATATTTTATTGACATACAATACCGACAATTTTAAGGTGAACATGCCAACATGTAAATAATTATTTTAGAATATTAAAATGATGAAGGAAATCTAATGAATGAAATTTTATTTGATACTTCCGAAAAAACTATTCAAGACATAGCTAATCTTTATAACACAATCACCAAAAATAAACAGCGGCACCTTAATTTATCGCCCGGCTTCCAACGTGAATCTGTCTGGACAAAAAAAGATAGACAAAAATTAATTGATAGCATTTTAAGAAATTATCCAATTCCAGCAATTTTTTTATACCGCCGTAAAGAAAATGGAGAAATTATTTACGATGTTATTGATGGTAAACAAAGAATAGAAACTTGCCTGATGTTTATGGGACTGATGAGGGGTAAGCAATTTGATGCTAAGACTCAAATGCCTGACAAAGATGAATTTGAATTAATTAATTATAAATTACTTCAAAAACGGAATAAACAATACTTGCTTACTGGCTATAAAATTACGGCAATTGAAGTAAATGGCGATCCATCAGATGTCATTGAATTGTTCGTAAGAATAAATTCTACTGGCAAAGCATTATCGTCAGCCGAAAAAAGACACGCGAAATATTATCACAGTTCATTGCTAAAGGTAGCCGGTAATCTTGCTAATAGATATAGAAAATATTTCTTAGATAATGAAATTTTAACAGATTCACAAATTTCAAGAATGAAACACGTTGAGCTAATTTGTGAATTAATGATTTCAATTAATCAAGGTGATCTAATCAATAAAAAAGCAGCATTAGATGTGATGATGAAAGATAATAGTCTGTCTTTAACCAAGGTTAAGAATGCAGAAGCTAAAGTTATTAGAACGCTTAATACGATAAAAAAAATGTTTCCGGATTTATATCAAACCCGCTTCAAACAATTATCTGATTTTTATTCTTTAGCAGTATTGATTTATAAGTTTGATGTTGAGAATTTAATTTTAACAGACAAAAAAAGAAATAAATTCGGTTGGGAATTACTTGTTGCATTTTCTGATGGTGTCGACCAAGCGAGGCTTTTACAAAAAAAGGTCGAAGGGATTCCTGCAAAATTAGAAAAATGTAGAGATTATCTTTTAACAGTTATTCAATCAACGGATGATATATCACAAAGAAGACAGAGAGAAAATATATTAAGAGGACTATTGGAAAGTATATTTAGAAAAAAAGATAAAGACAGATTATTCAGTCCAGAACAAAGAAGAATATTATGGAATAATCAAAAAGACAGAATTTGCGAAAAATGTGGTAAAAAAGTTACTTGGTCTGATTTTACAGTAGACCATATCAAGCCATTTAGTAAAGGTGGTGCAACAAAATTAGCTAATGCAGCCATAATGCATCAATCTTGTAATGCAGCAAAAGGGAATAGATAGATACCATCTTTGACTAAATTTGACAATGTCTGTCAATCCAAGTATAGATCGGAACAAATTATTGGAATCTGCCTTAATTTTTATTATACCCATATTCCCTACTCATAAGGACATTTTTCCAATAATTTTCCCTTCCGATAACATATTCAGGGCTTGAGGATTTGTCTGCTATCTCAAGGATTGAGTACTGAAAATTAGATATAATATGCTCATTACCGCTATTTTTGATGATTTCCTGAAGTTCCTTATTGCCACCGTGACAATTATCAGCATATCCTTGCCATCTCTGCCAAATGCCATCACCGCCGGAGGCGCTACCCACATATTTTTTACCGTTTGACACATCAATAATCAGGTATATCCCACCAACAGCGGACAAAGCGGCTTTCCATGAATCAATTTCTTGCCCCACAATAACTTTCAGCATTTTATGAGAAATCAACACCGCATTATAGCCAGGAAAATTCTTGATGGTAATTTTCTGAGGTCTGATTTCCTGAATATCGAGGGCATGCGCAAATCTGTTTCCCCAAACATATGATGCTCTGAAGACTTTTTTGAAATTAATAATGACACGTCCTATTAATTCTGTTTGATTATCTATAAGCTCCATCTGATATAAATATGGGCAATCACCTCCCACCTCTTCGACACCGATAATTCTGAAGACACCTGCAAACATCCACGTATCCTGTTTAAGAGCAATTATGCTTACCACGTATTCACACTGGAAATTTTTATGATTTTGTTCCGACTGCCACGCCATGAATTTTCCGTCATAATAAGCGTCAAGAGGATTATTTTGAGGATCGGGGGAAGAAGCAAAATGGATTTTATATTTTGTGCCTTCCAGCTTTATTCCTTTCATATCTAAAAGTTGAATAAGATTTATCATAAGTTTTCTCTGTGTATGGAATATCATTGACGCTGAGACACTTGACCATCCATTAATGGCAATATTCCAGATAATACCTCATATAGCCACCATGTCAAGCGAAAGTGCCGTTTATAGTGGGTTTAAATAAGTAATAATACCATTTATATGTGTCTTCATGAAAAGAAATCACGAAAATGCAGCAGTTCTATTGGGCAGGCGAATCAGGAGCCTGAGAACAATAAAAAAATGGACACAGCAAGAACTTGGCGATCACTCCGACGTCAATTATAAATTCATTGGCGAAATTGAAAGAGGCCAGCAAAACCCGTCTCTGAATGTATTAGTAAAAATTGCTGGTGCGCTTGGTGTCGGTTTACCGGACTTATTTCGGTTTGAACAGGAAATATCTGACAGAAAAGAAATTGAAAAGAAGATTGGCCTAACTCTCCCGAATATACCTGATGACGAACTTAAACGGATTTTTTTGATCATTCATTCCTTGTACCCTATCCACTGAATGGCACCATGCTTTTGATAGAGGTCTATTCAGGATTACCTAATCTCATTTAATTCTCAAAATAAAATAGTAGTTTTCTATTCAGTTTCATTACTGGGTCATGCTAAGAGCCAATATTTTCGGCTTGGAAAAGATATAAAAACTCAATATAAAACTTTATCAGAGTCATACAATCAACTATTCTCAATTCAAAAAAGATTAAATTTGGATTATTCGTCGACTTCACTTAGTTATACATGCCAATGATTCCACGGAGAAGTTACCAATTGTTTATTGGAATCAACATTTACGATTCATTAGTATGGATAGTAGCTTTCGACTGGTAATGCAAATGGGTGACATCAAAAAATATACGCGCTCTGGTTGTCGACACCACTCATAATCTGATTTTGCAAGTAATGTTGAAATTAATAGTTATGGACCGAAAGCAGGTAACTACGATTTTCCGCATTGACTGCGTATCAAGAATTATTAACCAATCATCTAAATCGTAACTGATCCTTTTCTTTCCTTTCATCTTCTGCTTTTGCATGGACATCCCAACCAGCTGCAATTCGTTCAAGCATAGCTCTTGTTCGCCCCCATTTGATGTCCAGCTTTTCTGAATAACCTCGCCATTCTCCTGCAAGAATCCTTTCTTGTTTACCTCCTTCAAACATTTCTTTGGATACTACACCTCTAGAATTAAATTGCTCGATTTCAATGCCATGTTCAATTTGGTTATTCTGTATATCCTCAATGAATTGCCGAAGTTCTCTATGTGGCCACACTGAATCCTTAGGATCTTCAGGATAATAGAAAAGCACATGTCCTATATGCACATCAGCTATTTCAGTTCTATCCTTCTCATCAGCAAGTTTACGAGCTTCTGTAACCCAACGTCTCAAACCGCCTTCTATTATCTGTCCACTATCATCTATTCCCGGAGGGTGCTTCCAAGAGCGAAGAAGATGCCAAGCAAATTTGGCTCTATTTTTTTGTTGTTGAGAAGGTTCAGTTTCTTCTTCTGGTGCAGATTTTTGTCTATACAGATCACACAGAATTTCAATAAAAAAGTTAGCGTCTTTTGCCATTATTTTATGTAACGAAAGTTCCTTAACCTTGTGTCTAGCTGTGAGCAGCGGTAAATATAGATATTCTTTTCTTGCTAACATGAATTCATCTATATCTTCATTTAATCGTAGTGCATCAAATATTTCTGCAATATTATATCCAAGATCAGTAACCGGTACTTTACCTTTGTTAAGTTCATTGAAAGTTTCATCCAAAAGTCGAAATAACAGGACGGGGTCCAATTTTTTTGCAACGTGTGACGCGCAGGGGAGAATATCAACTGAACGCCCAACATTAATAAATTTTTTGATCGCGAAGCTAAGTTCTTCTTTGTTACTATCTTTCGTTCTTATCCAAGCTTCTCTGGTCTTCCAATATTCCTGATCAATCTCTTCTCCAAGAGAACTTATCAACTCAAAAGTAAATTGAGAATCTGGATAAACCAATAGTGCATTCACTAAGGCTTTGGGGGGCCACTGTAGTTCCTTTGCTTTTTCCAATAGTAGATTGGTAAAATTTTCACCGTACTTATTGTATGCTAGAACTGATAAACAACTGGCAAATACTTGCTCCCCCCTTGTTCCTTGGTTTGTATCGTCAATAACCTTAACAACCTCCATTTCATTTTTTAAGAATTCGAAAACATAAGAAGATATTGTACCGGGGAATGATACCTCGGCAAGTAATTTCTTAATAGAATTAATGCCGTCTTTTTGCCATAACCCTACTACTACATTTCTTCTAAGCTTATTAACCTCCCTGTCGTATTTCTCATGGTCTTCTTGAGGGAAGGAAATATCAGGCCAATATTCATTAAAAAGCCACGAAAACCGATCTATATCATTAATTGGAGCAAAGAATTCCATTATGTGCTCAAGTCTTTTAATCCAATCTTCATGTAGCCGCCAAGGGGCGTCTGGAAATTTTCGATGTTTACTTATAATTCCTCTTAAGGTGTTCCATATTTTTTTCCTATTTTCATCTGTAAGATCAGTTTTCGCAACTTTGTTTAAACCTTCTTCTATGCCCTCCCTGTGCTTTTCTGATACGTCATCATAAAATTCAATGAGTTCTACCCAACGATCCGGATTCAGAGTGGCATGTCTAATTGCTCGATCAATAATACTTATGTATGTATCTCTAATGATTTTATTTGTAAGAATCTGCCTTTCAGATCTTCCAAAATCTCGCCATATCGGTTCATTTGTCGGGAAGCTTGTATCATGTGATTTTGGCATAAGTTTAATCAAGAGCTGCCATCCAATTTCAGGTACGCGCTCAAGTATTAAATCCAAAGCTTGAAGCCGTATATCAAGGATGGCGCTTGTACCGGGCTGCCAAGCTAAAAATATTTCTCTAAGGCTATTTAGTGGTCTGTTTGAAGTCTTTCCACCGGGATCAATTCTTGCAAGTTGCGCAAGAATAGTAACAACTCTTCCTAGATAATTTGGTGACCACGCCAGCCTTTCTAATGTCCAAAGCAAACCCGTATGGTAGGAATGACTAAACAGCACAGCATCACCTTCCTCAAATAGAGGTATCAAAGCTTCTTGCTTGCCCTGGAGAAGGCATTCCAGGGCTTCAACAAAAGGGGCAGGCGCTGCTTCTGCTAAAACGGGCAGCTGATCTCTAAGGCTTGCCCATAGCCGCCAATCTTTATTCAGTCCCTCGATCTGTCCAACTAATGTATTTACATAAGTTTGACTACTTTGATTGCCGGGTATGACACCATTTGTCTCAAGAGGCTTACCTAAAACAGCAATTCGGAGCAGTGATTCAGCAAGGCCATCACGTAACCATAGCGTGTGTTTTAGATGAACATCTCTAATTCCAGCGTATTGACGCTCATTAAGTGGGAGATTAATAGTCGGGTCTATTTCTTCGAAAACATCCTTAACGATACTTGATAATCGCGCAAGGTGCCCCTGAGTAATAAAGGGTATAGTCAAAGCAAACGCCGTCGCAGGAGCTGATATAACCCAAGCATCACTAACTTTTACCAGAAGTGGATTATCAGTGTTTATGAAAGGCTTAAGGTTATCTCTGTAATCTTCATAATCTTTCCCGGTTAACTTCTTAATTACTTCTTTATCACCTTGTAGTTGCTCGCTCCATCCTCCAAGTAATACAGCAGGCACAACTAAATCTGCATATTCCTGTCTAGCCCAATCAGGCGTATCATCACCTGGATCACAAATTTTTAAAAGGTTCCAAATGCGCCAAATTGAAGGACTGCTTCCGCACGCACGGGCTTCTATTTTGGCCTGCTCTTTGTTTATGCCCATGGCAATCAGGGCTTCTTCAAAATTAGAACGAAGAGATCGCGTCAGATGAATATGGATTTGCTGCGCTAGAGATTTATTTCCATACGCATTTATTACGGTATGACCAGCTCGACTCAATGCAATGGATTCGCTGGTAGCTGGTGGGCATAGAATAATGTTTCTTGGTATTGTATCATTACGAAAACGCTCCACATCGGCAATGTTTTTGATTACTAATGCCCGTGACAAAAAATGTTCACAAAATAGAGAATCTTTCGAAGAGCTGATGACTGAATAAATAAAGACAATTGCCTCTTCCGGAGAATCAGCTTTAATATTTATTGGAGCGCCTCGGCTAGATAAATTGTTTAGTAAATCACTTGCATCTTTATCACGACCGGCAAGAATAAGTTTAGTCAAAACAGGCGGCTGAGTTTTTTCGCTCCAGCCTTGCCAATATCTGTTCAACGTAATAACTGTAGCTGGCGGCCCTATCTCTTGTTCCTGTAGCCATATCTCCACGCTTGGACTTATTCCAATCCACTCTTCAAAGCTTTGTGCATCTATTATTTTAACATCCAACCATGGGCTATCTGCTTTTAATTCATTCTCAAGAGTTGACATATCGTCGAGTTTTCGGAGTGTGACAGCCACATAAGTAGTCCTATCTCGTTCCCAACCAGAGGGCAGTTCCTTGTCACGCCGCAATTCAAAGTCATCCCTAATTTTCTGGCGAGCATTGTTCCCGGTTCCAAGTTCCCATACCGAAGGACCAGATGGTATCCAAGCTGGCACTTTGCTTTTACAATCTAAGATTCCATCCCAGCCAGATAATTGATTTGACTCGTGCGCTAGGATTCTTATTTTTTTTATGTCGGCCAATTCAATATTTGAGAGAATCAATTTTCGAAGCAATTCTCCAAGGGTATCACGGGCCATATTGGTGTTTGCCCAGGTATCAAGTGCCACAGCATGTATCAAGGCCATGTTCTTACCTCCCAAACTATAGAGCTACAGAATATAAGGTTATCTTAACTGAAAATTGGTAAATGTGCTTTGCATGCAATATGCGAAATATTCGCATATTGTTGAATACCTGTCAAACATATTAGAGACTTTAAGTTGCAAAGATTATTATCCTGTTTTGTTACTTAGAGACTAATGTGATAGACAATAGAAAGAGCATCTTTCAAATGAACTATCCCGTAGCAAGCTTCGGGGAATACGACCCAAAAATATTTAATTTATCTGAATACAAAAATTTTCTTTCTTTGTAATTGAAACCTTGAATTAAAAAATATGATTTTAAACATTTTCCTCTGAAAATAGGTTTACTATTACTAGGGGATGTATAATGGCGATCTATATCCTCCTATCTATCCCTCCTTTAAGCATGGTTATCTAACAGTCAGAATTGTATGATATCAGGCTTTCGTTATCGAGGGCAATTCTTTTATAGTGATCTAGATGCAAATCGGGTATAATCTAATCAATCAATTACTAACAGCCATCGAGCGGATCATGACCGTATATTCAGAACTTGATAGCGAAACTAAAGCATATACAAAGCGTATGCGAGAGGTTATTGAAATCTTAACAAGATATCTTGGAGATCTTGATTGTCTCGATGACGCATTAGGGCTGATTGTGCGGAACAAAGATTTTGTGCAGCACCTGCGAGGGAATGGAATTGACGGTCGTGAAATTAAAAAGATGCTTAATGATTGGCATGGTTTGAAAACCGCAATATACATTCCATTAACAGAAAACGATAAGAAGGAACTTAGGAAAGTTGATTATGCCATACGTCCAATATCAGCACTTATTAGCAGTGAGGTTATTACGGATGAGGAAAGAGATTATCTGCTCGGAATGAAGAAGAGAATGGAGCAGATGTTTTATATACCAGATGAAAAACGCAAATCAGGGATACCGTACGTAGAGTTCAAAATGGGGAAAGGCAACGCTAAGGGCTGCAAACAGATGATCGGGCAGCGGGCGGTTGAAATTTATAAATATGTAGATAAATTCAATACAAATAAGGAGGTCTATCGGCAAAATGATATTTACAATCTAATTGCCGAGCTTTTTGAGGTATTCATGAAGGAAAAATATACACGCGAAGAAATAAAAAACTTCGTCACGAATAACTACTAAACCCGTTAAATCTAAAATAATCAATAATATTAAATAAGTGTACATTTCAATTTACGTCAATTCATTACTAACCTTTTGATTCCATTCTATTATCCACTGGATTAATATGGCAATCAAAAACACCTTAAGAAGTGAAGCGCCATGAAACATAACCAAAGGAGAAAGGAAAAATGAAAAAAGGCGGAGCAGATGAAGGGATGTAAGTAGTAATGATATTGTTTGAACACTTATTACTCTTTTACTTTTTTAATAATATAATATATATTATAAACATGATGTACATCATCAATATGATATTAATAGGAGGTGTTTATGGAACCCAAACCTAATGTGATCCAGTTCCACACCATTAAAAAAAAGAAAATCAACCGGATTAAAAATATTGATGGCATTAAATATTTCAACATAAATCAAATAAAGATGCTTCGGCGAATAGCCAGAGATCAGGCAGAACTTGACTCCAAGAAAAATAAAGTTACAGGCATCAGGGAATGGATGGTCGTCGATCTTTTGACATCAACCGGCCTGCGAGTATCTGAAGCTGCAAACCTAAGGTGCGGAGACCTTAAAATTGGTTATTCAGAGAACAAAATTTTCATCCGCAATGGTAAAGGCCATATATCCGGACACGTTGTCATAAATGAAGCGCTTAAACGTCATTTAAAGGCATTCCTTGCATGGAAACGGTCAAAGGATGAACCAGGAGGAGAGGATGATTTTCTTTTTATTGGTCAAAGAGGCTCTTGGACAACTCAGGCCATACAGCAAATTGTTAAAAAATACCTCAAGCAATTGGGTATGTATGAACAAGGAAAATCTGTACATGCCTTGCGCCATTCCTATGCGGTGGAGCTTTATTCCCGGCAAAAGGATTTGCGGGTTGTGCAGAAGCAACTGAGACATGTATCGCTTCAATCAACGCTAGTTTATGCAGATGTGACTGACGAAGCCATATCTGAACAAATAAAAGGTTTATGGCAATGAAATTAAAGGAGGTAAAAAATGGCAAAAATTAATAGAGGGAAAGTAATTATTGAACCGGCGAAACGGAACATCGGTGTAAAAGTGAACGAAGAATTATGGTTGCGATTACGAGTCCTGGCGCTTAAACAGGGAAAACTCTCAGGAGAATTGTTGGATGCGGCGATTGCCCAGTATCTTGAAAGAAATGACAAGAATTAATTTTGTATATGTCAGCAATAGATAATCTACATTATATCGGCTCGGTTTTTAAATAGAGTGCTTGATAATTGAAAACGGGGAAAATGTGACCAAGCGGGTACAGACATGGGTATATTAGAAGAAAAACTTGGCCAAATGATGACTTCAACACAAGTTGCTGCATATCTCGGCGTTAATGAAAAAACGGTGAGAGAACATTATAAAGATTTAGGTGGAATACGCTTGGGACGCCTTTACCGTTTCTCAGAAAAGGAGGTTATCAATGCCATACAAAAGAGGGAAAAAATGGGTGGGCCAAGTGAGAATGGATGGGAGGAGGAAGGAAAAAGTCTTCCTCGGCAAGAAAGAAGCAATATCATGGGAAAGCGAGACTCGATCAAATCCAGAAGGAATCTGGCAGGAGAAGACAAACATGGTATCCTTGTTTGATTGGTCGCAGGCCTACCTAGACAATGCCAAAGCACAGTTTGCCAGCGTTACATATAATGAGAAGAGAGCAATGTTTAAACGGTTCCTGAAAGAGATAAACCCTGCGCTTCCGGTTTTAGAATTGACACCCAGCCATATACAGGCTTACATCACTAAGCAGAAGATGGAACGGTCGGGTTATGCGGCAAACAAAGACAGGAAAAATTTGGTCGCAGCATGGAACTGGGCAACGGAATATATGAACCCGGCTTTTCCAAAACAGAATCCGTGCCAAGTAAAAAAAATGCCGGAAGTTCGAAGTCCTCGGTATATGCCCCCAGAAGAAGATTTTTGGAAGGTATATGATATGGCTAGTGGTCAAGACAGGGTTATGCTTCTGGCCTTTCTAAATCTAGCAGCAAGAAGGGGGGAGATTTTCAAACTGACATGGGACGATATCGACTTCAGGAACGACCAGATCAGATTGTGGACCCGCAAGCGCCACGGCGGTGATCTTGAATTTGATTGGTTACCAATGACGACAATGTTAAAAGTAGCGCTTCTGTGGTGGCAAAGAAATAGACCGATTAAAGATGCCGATCGTGTCTTTCTGTGTTTAGAAAAAAAGAACTTTTGTCAGGAAAGTTATGGTAAACCTTTTAAATACAGACAACATTTTATGGGGAAGCTGTGTGAATCTGCAAAAGTAAAACCCTTTGGCTTTCATTCAATCCGTCACCTGACAGCATCAACACTGTATAAGCTGGGTTTTACCATTGCTGATATTCAGTCCGTTTTGAGACATGAGAGTGCAACGACCACGGCAAAATACATCAAGTCATTGGGGCTTGAGGGCTTGCGTTCGGCACTGGAAGCCTTATCGCAACAAAAAGGTAGTGTTCTGATTTTTGAGCCAAGAGAGGACAATGAAGGAGAAAATTCTCCCGAGAAAGCCGTTTCAGAAGCCGTTAACTTCTAAATCGTTACCCAAAAGAAAGGGGGTGAAATTAGTAACTTTATGAAATCATATAATTAATTCTTGGTAGTCCCACGGGGAGTTGAACCCCGGTTTCCGGCGTGAGAGGCCAGCGTCCTAACCACTAGACGATGGGACCAAAGAAATGCCGGGGGATCAGGATGAGAAATTATGTGGCAGTACATCTAGGACCACCATAAGTCGATCCCCCGTCGATCATTAAGGGCAGAGTATCTATTCAATCCTATTACAAAAGTCAAGACGAAATATTTTCTTCAATATGGGCAATTGCCGCCTTGATTCTTTGCAAGACGCGATCCTTGCCCAGCGTAACCATAACTTCATCAATGCCGGGACTGACTGTTTTTCCGGTCAGTGCAACGCGGAGCGGCTGGGCAATCACTTTAAACTTGATGTCGTGCTCCTGGGTGAAGGCCTTGAGGAATTCTTCAATGCCGTTCTTGCTGAAATTCTCCACTGTGGGAATCGCGGTGACCAGCTCCTGCAAATGGGCGGTCACTTCGGGCACGAGAAACTTCTGCGCCGCCTGCTCTTCATACTGCACTTGCCCGGCAAAATAAAAGTCGGCCATCGTGGCCATTTCCACCAGCGTTTTGACGC